>PHBH01000033.1 GCA_002840535.1 Deltaproteobacteria bacterium HGW-Deltaproteobacteria-15
ACAAGGATTTCCTGGAAAAATACAAGAACTGGTATTAGCCCTTTCTTGCGTCGCATCTCAAAGATTGGAATGTCCTGCCGCCATTCCTCTTCCTGCACCCCGGTAGTTTCTCATCGTGAAATTGGGGGCATTTCCACCGTTTTCACACTTTCCCCTTTCTCCTCATGGCTCCGGTACTCCTGCTATTCCCGAGTCTCCATGCTTATTGGGTCTATCTCGGCTCAGCCAATTGCAGTAATCGGCGGACCGTGGGTCCATGCGGTATTCGCCGCCGGAAGGGCCTGATCCGGCGGGCCGGATCTGTTATTGGAACCAGATCATGCTCAACGCCAATGCCATCGATCACGCGCCTCTCGGACAAATCGTGCCGGCCGGAGAGCAAATCGGCCCTCCCCGGACGGCCCGGGCCTTTGCGATTGTTCACATCGCCATCTTCGATGCAGTCAATGCCATTGTCGGCGGTTACGAAAGCTATACCCGCATTTCTCCCTCCAGGGGGAAGGCCTCTGTTGATGCCGCCATCGCGAAAGCGGCGCACGACACACTGGCCGCCCTATACCCATCGCAGGAAGAGATCTTCGATGAACTGCTTGCCGAAGATCTCGAACGCCTTTCCCTGCATATCCCTCCGGCCACGCCACCTTCGGAGCGGTTCTGTTCCAGATCCTGAGAAAATTTTACAGAACCGACAAGGTGGCATTCACGTTCATATCCGACGAGCTGAATGGCATCACGCACGACAACTATGATCCGGAGACATGCAATGCTGTGCCCGATCACTGCAAAGACATGGCCTGCTGGGACTGCGGCAAGGTGCGGCAGCTGATTCAGCGCCGGGTTTCAGGCCAAGACAACTCGGACCAATGCAAAGAGATGACCCTGGACAGGGATTGCGGCAAGGTAAGGCCGCTGATTCTGCGCAGGTTTTCCTCCTTCTCCGAGGCCGAGGAGGAGAACGGCCAGAGTCGCATTTACCTGGGTGTTCACTGGAGTTTTGACAAGACCGAAGGGATCGACTATGGCAGGAAAATGGCGGACTACGTGTACAAGAATGTGTTTCAACCGGTGAATGGAAACCAGCATCGGGGGAATCCGGTTTCCCCAATGCCAAGACAATTGTAAGCTGTGTGCCGGGGGGGTAGCCTCGACAAGGATATGAGATTCTAAAGGAGTGCCAAATGACACCCGAAAAATGGGCCTATATCGCCTTTTTTGCCATCGAATAGAGCCTTTTCCAGAGGATTATGGAAGAAGCAAACCCGATTCTTTTCGGTCTACAGGTGTGAGCAGGGATGTTCTTATGAACAGGTAGAGCATCGAATTTCAGCGTGAGTGCAGGAACGTTTTTATTTCGTCAATCATGCGTGTTACCTCGGTATGCCATTCCAAGCAGTCTTTCTCCGTGATCTCGAATCCAATGCCGTATTCCGCCTCGTGCCGGTATTTCATGAGCCTCCTGTAAAAGCGATGCCTTTCATCGGAGAAGTGACCCGTTCTCACAAAGTGAAGATTGAATAAGTGGCTAACACCTTCATGACTCCTTGGTTCCAGTCCCTCCGTAAAGAGCAGCGCTCTCAACGCATGGAAAAGGGCGTAGTAGAGCTTCGGTAATGCCTCCCGGTAAAGCCTGTTCTCAATTAGAAGGGCACCTGCCTTCAGGGATTCGTCGGCATGTGCCAACTCTTCGTCCCGGTTCTTTTGTCTGTTTTCATCCTTCAAAGGGGAATCCCCTCTCGCTGGATGTCCTCGGCGATCTTTCGTTCCTTGGAGATGCGATCCTGAAAATATTCCTCTGTCATGATCACGGGCGAGATGTCTATGGTCAGATCGCTTTCAATATAGATGTCGTATGCCAAATCGAAAATGCCGTCAGTCAGCTGCCTGTCTTTTCTATCCACTTTAATGAATACGTCATAGTCGGAATCCTCCCGGGCGTTTAGAGTTGCCCTAGACCCGAAAAGGGCCACCTGCCTTATCCTGCCGGAATACCTTCTGAGCAGTCGTCCCTTGAACTCCTGAAGAAACTCAAGTTCCCTTTGCCCAACGGGTGGAATCTTGTGCCCGGCACTCCGGCTTTTCTTGGAGTATTTCTCGCCCTTCATTCTTCTCATTCTTGTTCCCCATTAAATCGAAACAGCGAGCGCATCACCCGCAGCTTACTGGAAGGAGCTTCAATAACTTATAAGCTAGCCGATCATCATCGATCTGGTCAACAGTTTGTTATCAGTGGGTGTAGGGGGTCACATCCTGCTATCAGGTACTATCGCAAAATCGGAACTTGCCGGCGGCGGTAATATGAGCTCAATCCTTTTTCTGCGATAGACGTGCGATATCTGACGCATGCCCTCCGAAATCAGTCAGTTTACCAGGAGAGAGGCTAGCAGGTCCGAGGGGCTGGACTATCCTTTTGCGGAATAGAGGATCTTTCCGGAATCCTTAAAATCGTACGCACCTATCCGCTCCACCCTTTGTCTGAACCCGGCGGAGTTCAGTGTTTCGATGAAAGCCTGTATCCCTTTGTGCAAGAGCATCCTTTGATCGAGGATCATGTCGAAACTCTCCCTGGCAATCGGGACAAAGGAAAGACCAAGCAGTTTAGATGCCGCAATGGTGGCGACTCCCACATCTGCCTCTTTGGTTAGGATGGAAAGGCCGACCTCGAAATGGGTGTATACTTCCCGATCGTACCCCTCGATTTTGGAAGTAGGGATTTTCAGCCGTTTGAGGTGATGATCGAGAAGGATGCGCGTGCCCGATCCCTTCTGACGGTTGACGAATCGCGCCTGTGTCTTCACAAGGTCTTCGAAGCCCTGGACGCGGAGCGGATTTCGGGGAGCAAGGACCAATCCGAGTTCTCGGTGGAAAAGATTCACCACCACGGGCTTTAGGTCCGGGAGGTATGTGGGCAGGAATGGGATGTTGTACTGGCCGCTCCCAGGATCAAAAAGGTGAGACCATGCAATATCGGTGTGGCCCCGGTTAAGGGATTTCAATCCCTCCGTACTACCCGTGTTCGCAGATAACATAAGGAACTCGGGGTAAGTCCTTTTCATGTAGGTCTGAAGCATGTCAAGAATCGGATCATTGCTCCCACATGCCAGGAGCGCCCCCTCCATCTCCCTGCTTTTCTCTCCGGCCTTTTCGATGCCTGAAGTCGCATGGGATATCTCCTTGCGCCAATACTCAGGTAAATCCCTGGCCTTTAGGACAGGCAGGAATTTCCAGTCCTTTTGCGAGCTCACACGCAATCCCTGCAAATACCCACTGGAGCTCAAACAAGCACTGAACTGGACATCAACCGTTCGCTTTCCCAAATAGTCGCACCTGGCTTGGCCCCACACAAAGCCGAAATTTGAAACATCAGGGACATGAACCGCTATATTGGATTTGGGTTTTAGACCACGCCTCATCAGCTCAATGGTCAACCGCGCCCTAATGTCGTCAGTACTTCTCTTGTTGAGGGTCTCCATCACAAACCTTTCCTAGAGCGGTCAAGACACGGGAGTCGAGGTGACGGTTATCCCGGGGGCGTTGCACTACGGCAGGTAGATGGCGCGGCCCAATGCGTCCCGGGCCGCCTCGACCAGGGACTCCCCCAGGGTTGGATGGGGCAGGACGGCCTTTGCCAGTTCCTCGAGGGTTGCTTCCATCTGAATGGCAAGCACGCCCATTCCGGCCATCTCGGAGGCTGCTTCGCCGATGAAGTTCACTCCCAGAATCTCCCCGTATTTTCTGTCCGCCACGATTTGAACGAGCCCTTCACTCTGGGCGAGGATCATCCCCAGGGGATTCATTGAAAGCGGCGCGCTTCCTTCGGCCACTTCATAACCGGCCTCCTTGGCCTCCCTGCTCGTCATGCCCACGCAGGCAACCTGGGGCTGTGTGTAGGCGACTCTCACGGCGGTGCGGTGATTGAAGGCAGTTCTTGCGCCCATTGCGTTCTGCGCGGCGACAATGCCGCCCGAAGAGGCAAAATGAGAGTAATGCCTGTTCTCCGGAGCGCAGAGATCGCCGATGGCATACAGCCCCTCTATGCGCGTCTCCATGCGTTCATTGACCTCCAGAAACTCGGCCGAAGAATCCAGTCCCACCGATTCTATTCCCAGATCTTCCAGGCACGCCTTCCTCTTCACCGTCACCAGACGGTCGACCAGAAGCCTCTCCTCCCTGTCTTTGCTCCGAAGGAGAATTTCAAGCAGGTTCTCCTTTATCCGAACCTGGTGGATTTCGGTCCGTGGAAGGAGAGTGATCCCTTGTGCCTGGAGCGCCGCTTCAAGCCGGGAGCGGATCGGCTTGTTCTCCTCATGGAGGAGCGCCGCCTCCGGAAAGGCAAACACGACCTCGGATCCGAATCGTTGAAGAAACTGCGCGATTTCGACAAGCCTGGGGCCGTTACCGAAGAGAAAGCACTTTTTCGGCAATGTCTTTGCCGTGAGAAGGGAATCGCTGTTGATGACGCCGGGCAGGTTTCCCTCAACAAACTCCGGATCCACCCACTCGGACCCGGTCGCCAGGATGATTTTCCCGGCCGAAAAGAGGTCTTCCCCGATCGCCACCCTTCCGCGACCCGAGAGCCTCCCCTTCCCCCTGACAAGGGTGATCCTGTTCTTGCTGAGCAAACCCTGTACGCCCTGACGCATGAAGCCGACCAGCTCATTTTGTCTCTTCAAAAGGGCCGACAGGTTGGTGGTCACGCCCGAGCACTCGACCCCCATTTCTCTGCCGAGAGCTATGCTGCCGACCAGGTGCGATGCCGTCAGCATTTGGCCGAAGGGAACGCAGCCCCTGTTCATGCAAAGACCGCCCAGGAACTTGTCCTCGACAACAGCCACCCGTCCTCCGAGCTGGGCCGCCCTTACCGCTGCAGCCACACCGCCAGCACCGCCGCCCACCACTATCACATCGAAATCATGCGCCGGCATTTGATACCCCCAGGCTTAACGCAGATTATTGCGGATTTCTCATCCTTCATCCCGCAATTCCCTTCATTCGAGTTGCCGTGTAGAGATAACGAAAAGAGCGTCTCTCGCTCGCTTCGCTAGAACGCAGAGTCACAGAGAGAGCTTGATTGTCCTGTTTTTTGATCCAAAAAACAGGACAAGACTATCTGCTCTTCGTCACCTCTGCGCGCGCTGTGAGAGAAAAATTCAGCCAACGCACTACATGAAGCCGAGCACCGTGGGCAGCCAAATGGCCACCTGCGGCCAGGCCATGATGATCAACAGTCCTATAAACATGGATAGAAGCATCCAGATGACCCAGCGGATCGTCGATTCCATGGGCGCTCCGGTGAGGCGGCAGCTCACCATCAGGTTCACGGCCATGGGCGGTGTGAACTGCCCCAGGGCGATATTGTAGGTCATCAGGACACCGAACCACACGAGATCCCACTGAAAGCTCTGCGCAACGGGAATGAACAAAGGAGTGAAAATCAAAAAGATCGAGATTCCGTCGAGGAACATCCCCACGATGATCAGGAAGAGCATGAGGATCAGGAGCACCCCGGCTTCGCTGCCTCCTATTGTGACGAGCCCCTTTGCAATCGGGTCCACGATGCCGAGAGTGCTGGATGCCCACGCAAAGATACTGGCGAGCCCTACAACGATCAGGATGACCGCAGAGGTTTCCGCAGCCTCCACAAACAGCTCGAAAATGGCGCGAAGAGTGAGGGTCCGGTAAACCGCTGCGCCGATCACGAGCCCATACACGACGGCGATGACCGCGGCTTCGGTCGGCGTAAACCATCCTGTGCGCATGCCTCCAAGGATCAGGATCGGGGCCATGAGCGCCCAGAATGCTTCCTTGAAGGATTTCCAGAACGGCGGTCTCGTCTTGTGAGTCTCGGACGCGCCGAAATTATGTCGAAGGCTCAGAAGGAGTGCAGGAACGATGAGCGCCACGCAGGCGAGAATCCCCGGGACGATGCCCGCCACAAAAAGCGCGGGCACCGTTGCAGACGGCACGAGAACGCTGTACACGATGAATGCTACGGAAGGAGGAATAAGGATATCCGTGGACCCCGCTGCCGCGGTCACACTGGCCGCAAACCCCGGAGCATACCCCGCGCGCATCATGGCCCCAAGCATCACACCCCCCACTGCCGCGGTGCATGCCGGACCCGAGCCGGAAATCCCTCCGATAATCATGGCCACGAGGATTGTGATGACTGCCAGAGATCCCCGGCCGGTTCCAATAATGGACGTGGTGAATCGAAGAAGCCGGGAAGCCACTCCCGAACGATCAAATATCGCACCGGCCAGGACAAACATGGGTATGGCGAGAAGGGGGTACTTGGCGATGCCGGCATAGACGTTGGTCGGCACGGCCATGATCCCCAGTCCGGTGATGGCAATGACGAAGGTGCCGGCAAGCCCCAAAGACGCCGCGATGGGCACCCCGGCGAACATGAGAAGGAAAAAGCAGCCGAACAGGATGTAGGCAGGGTGCATCAGTCGCGATTCCTCCAGAGTCGGATGATAACCCCAAGAGCCCGGCCCGTCACTGCCAGCGAGAGAACAGGGAGCCACACGGTGTAGATCCAGGTGGGAATTCCAAGCCCCGGCGAAGTCACCTCGTACCGATATTCATCCCAGGCCATCCTGCCGCCCAGCAGCGCCAGCGCCAGGAATACAACGACGACCATGCCGGTTGAGCCGATCTTCATCCATCGGCGAACGCCGGCACGAAAGCGATCCACGAAGAAATTGATGCTCAGGTGGCCGTTCTTGGCCATGACGCTCGAACTGCCGATGAGCGCCATGACAAGCATAAGGAAAATCGAGAACTCTTCCGTAAAGGCAAAGGAGAAATTGGTGAGATACCGAACCACCACGTTTGCAAAGGTGATGAGGGCCAGCAGCCCGATCGCAATCCCGGCCAGGGTCTCCTCGATCCGCAGAGGCACTCGGGTCTTCGGCCTCAGCGGCTCGGGACAGGTTCTCGGTTCCTCTTGCATGAGACGGTCACTTGCTTTTGGCGATGGACTGCTCGGCCTTCTTTACAAGCTCAGGCCCGATCTGCTTTGCCCATTTGTCATAGACGCTCTTGGTCGCCTTCCTGAAAGCCTGCCTCTGTCCGTCCGTAAGCCTGACGACGTTCACCCCTTTTGCTTCGACTTCCTTGACAGTGCTGTCATCCGGGGGGATGAGGCCTTTTCGGGATGCCAGGATGTTCTCCTTGCCCGCCTGTTCGGCTGCTTCCCTTACCGCCTTCTGGTCCTCCGGTTTCCAGCTCTTCCAGACCGACTGGCTCACCACAAAGATGAGGGGGTCTGCCACATAGCCCCACATGGTGAGGTGCTTCTGGTTGGCCGCTGTATCGAGTTTTGCAAAAACATAGACGCTGAACGGGTTCTCCTGTCCGTCCACCGCTCCGCTGGAAAGAGCCGGCACCGCATCGGCCCAGCTCATCTGTGTGGGGTTGGCGCCGAGGGCAGTGAAGATCTCCAGGAACAGGGGGGAGCCCACCACCCTGATCTTCAGTCCCTTGAGATCTTCCGGGGACTTGATGGGACGCTTGGAGTTGGTGACCTCGCGAAACCCGTTTTCCCCCCATGCAAGGGGAACCACATCCTTGCTGGAAAGGATCTTGAAGAGATCCTTTCCCACTTCGCCCTTGGTCAGCGCATCGATCGCCTTGTAATCGGGCATGAGGAAGGGCATGGAGAAGAGATTCAGTTCCTTCACCTGCGGGGACCAGTTAATGGTGGAGCCAATGGCCATGTCAATGGTTCCCTGCCGGATTGCCGTGAACTCTTTCGTCTGATCGCCGCCCACCAGACTCGTGCCCGGATAGGTCTTGATGTTGATGCGGCCGGCTGTTTTCTCCTTCACGAGTTCGGCCCAGCGCTCGCCGGCAATTCCCCATGGAAAGGGTTTCCCCAGCACGGTGGAGAGCTTGTACTCTGATTTGTAATCCGCTGCAGGGACCGGACCGGGGAACCCCCAGACAAACGCCACTGCCAAAACCGCAAGCAACGCAAACCGCTTTTTCATATGCTCCTCCTGTTGAGTTTTGTGAAGGTCAAAGAGATCCCTGTTATGCGCCGCTCAGATATTCCCGCAAACCCGTGGCAGGGGAGATGGGCGGTGAGGCCTTTCCAGAGTCTATCGAACCGGGAAAGGGATGGTGCGTGCGGGCCTTTCACGGGAGCATCAATCTGTGAACATTGTGCAAATTACGAAACATTGATCATCCTCGTCAAGTCTATTGTGCCGGGTCAGACAGGCGGTATACAGTAGCAGGCAAGGAAACTCGGGACAGGAGCGTGGGGAAGGAAAACAGTTGAGAGGATTTTCCAAGACTTTGAAGGAGCAGTGGTTCCTCCTGGGGCTTCTGGCCATTGGCGGTCTGACCCTGATGGACGGAACCGGGCTGCTCGCAGGCGGCGGAAAGTGGCTGAAAGGACACCATGGGCCGGACGGAGTGATCGGGTTGATCTTCTTCATGTCCGGACTGATTCTAAACAGGGAGGAGATCAGATCCGGTCTTGGAGATGTAAGGGGAACGCTTGCCGCAATCGCAACGATCACTCTCCTGGCGCCGATTGCGGCAGTGGCGCTGAATCTCCTTCCATTGGCCACCGGACTGAGAATAGGCCTTTTCCTGACGGCAGTCATGCCCACCACGCTGACAAGCGGTGTGGTCATGACCGGCGCAGCGGGAGGCAATATGGCCCATGCCCTTCTCATCACGCTGCTGTCGAATGGAATCGGAGTAGTGACCGTTCCCTTCTCCCTTTCCCTGCTCCTGGGAATTGGAAAAGAGTTGGAGGCCGTGCCCATCGACCGGTGGGCAATGATGGTCCAAATCGCATCCCTTGTGCTTGCACCTCTCTTTTTTGGCATTGCGCTCCGCCCCCGGAGGGATTCTCTGCTTGGAACCCTGCGCAAGGCCGTTCCCATTATCAACCAGGGACTTGTTCTTGCCATTCTCTGGATGGCCTTCTCTGAGGCCAGATCTTCTGTGATCGGCGGAGGGGCGCAGATCGTGGTCGTTTTGCTGCTCTCCTCCGTCTTTCATGCACTTCTGGTTGCGGGGGCGCTGGTCGTCTCCAAGGCGATTAAGCTGGGCCCCGGCCGAAGAGAATCGGTTGTGTTCATGGGCGGGCAGAAAACCCTCCCTCTCTCCATCCTGATCCAGACCACGCTCTTTCCCCAGTACGGCCTGGCTCTGGCATTCTGCGTGGTTCATCATTTTGTTCATCTCATCATGGATGGGTACATGGTGAACTGGTTCAGGAAGCGCCCCCGGACTAAAAGATGAACGTCCAACATCGAACATCGAACGTTCAACATCGAATGAAATCAAAAATTCACAAAATGGGAGAAGGGGATTGAACTATGGTTTCAAGTACTTAAAATTTATAACAACTCTCAATTCGGAAGTGACATGCAAGAGGAAGAAAAGAAAGAATATCTGGAGCCGCAGTGCACTCAACTGATGCGCCTCCGGGAGTCCCTTCATGGATTGCGCGACAGGAGGGACCTGGCGAAGGCAATCAAAGAAGCAAACCTGCGTTCCGCGGAAACATCGAATCAGCCCGAAGAAGCCGAACGAATCCAGAGGCGATACCTTCAGGGTCTCTCCAAAATAGAAACGGCCATCCGGAGAACGGAGATGCAGATAGAGGCTTTCGAGAAAGAGAATCCGTGTCGGGCGGCGGAAGGCAAGATGCGCGCGATAAACGTGAAACCCGATCCCTCGTAGGGGTTTCCACCATCCCCGAAGAGGGGAACACCTGTTGATCCTAATGTTGTCATTTGAATTTTGTTTCGTGCTTCGATATTCGAATTTTGGATTTCCGCGTCTCTGGCAAGTGGGTCACTATTGATCACCTTCGATATTTTCCATTGGCACCACATTTGACAGAATTTGCGAGACGCGGCACTAGATGTATTGGCGAGCGTACCGCCTTACGTGATGGCCGTCGAGGACATGAAATTCCTTCAGCTTTTTCAGGGTCACAGGGGAGAATGTGCCGATGGGAAGGTAGATGATCTTCTTTCCGGTCTTTGCAGCCATGCTGATGCACCATCCTGAAGGAGGGTCCGCTGCCACATACACCACGTGCTTTTCCACACTGTAATCGATCGCGGCCAGGAGCAGTCTTTCGGGCTTGCTCCTTGCAAAATCGAAGAAAGGGTCCTTCCAGATATCGTAAACACGCATGGGGGGGTAAGTGAGCATAAAACCGCCGTACTGGCACCTGGATATTCCGGGCCCGTCCATTGTCTCGCCCGCAGGGGTGCTGTAAAAGGCCATGTCCGACTCCTGTGAATGCTCACCGAGCCATGTGACCCTCCAGGGAAAGCGCTCTTCTTCCCCGCTTCCGGGATCCGGATCGAAGATCACCACCACGGAGCCTACCTTTCCGCGAAGAGGTCTACTCTCCTTCACGTAGATTTTTCCCCTGGCCCACTCGCGGATTGTCTGCCGGATGTCTATCCCGTCGAGCATGGAGCTTTCAAAGGGAACGATCCTTGCGTTCTCCTCCACCTTGATCTCCATGGCCCGTTTTTGCAGGTATTTCCCATACCCTTCTATCAGCACGTCCTCCGGCGGATAGGAGCAGATAAAATCTCCCCTGAAGGCCTTCTTCCACTCCCCCGGAACCTTTTCCCTCGGCTTTCGCTTCACGGGAACAGGCACCAGCCTCCTTCTAAAGGACTTGATCCTCCTGTGAAAACGAATTCGTTTCTCGTCGAGGTAAATATCCTCGCCGCTCAGCCGAAGGACAGGAAGCCCGGGGTCATCGCTTTGCCACGGGTATTCACTCCCCCTCTCCCACAACTCATACGCAAAGTTGTCGTTTGCAGCCCCCCTGGCAGCCACAATGAGCTGATAGAAGCTGGGTACAAGCCCTCCGGAGAGCAGGGCATAATTTCTTGCAAACTTGTGGAGCACCCTCACCTGGCTTCGGGAGAGCTCCTCCTTGCTGTTTTTCAGATGATTCTCCCTGGCCGCAGAGACCAGATCCTGGTTGATATGAATGCGGTCGATCTCCCCTCCCTTTTCTCGAAAGCTCTCGTAGCGGGAGGTAAGAAAAGGCATTTCCGAGAGGATTTCACGGCTGGAGTCCTTGTGCAGATGTGCGAGCCCCACCCCTTCCCTGTGTCTTTTTCCGATCACCTCGGTCTGGGGCTGATCCAGCATGGACAGAAGGCCGGGGAAATGGAACATGCCGCACACGAACAGGATTTTCTCGCGCGACTTTGCCAGCTGCTGAAGATGAAAAGCCATGGTCTTTTCCCTGAGGTCGTCTTCCAGAAAACGCGTGGTATCCCCCCCCGCCCGCAGGTAGGCATGGCAGTACAGGTAATGACCGACCTTGGTGATGGCATAAGAGTCCGGCATGGGCGAGCGGTCGATCGGATATCCTTCGGTATCCCGATCCACCATGTGTACCGGCAGGTCATGCTCTACGGCCAGTCTCAGTGCCTCGACCTGTCCGTCCGTAGGTTCAAGGGGGAGATAGATGAAGGTGCCTTCGTTTTCCTGATAGTGGACGACCGAAAGCAGGGGAAGGCGACGGATCCCGGCAAGGATGACTTCCTTGAGAGTGGAGGGATATTCGACAGCTACATGAAGGGGCTTGAACTCCTCGAATTGTCTCCTGACCTCAACCGCGAACTCCATCCGGTTATGAAGGATCGGCACAATGCGCACATTGCGCCATTCAATCACCTGTTTCTTCTTCCTCGCCATCAAACAACTCCCGGAAATACTGGGCTGCATTCGGGTCCAGGATCATGTCGGCAGACTCCTTCATGTATTGGCTGATCCTGGCCCTGCGGCGGACTGCAGTCATTTTCTCTCCGCTCTCCACCAGTCTCTTGAGCGCGTAACGGGCGATGTTGATCCCGTCCCGCACCGAGTAGCGCTCGTCCGCCTCATGAGCGCCCTGAAGGAAGTCCACTATGTATTCCAGGACCTCGTCGTCGGCAAAAGGAAGATTGGATTTCAGAATCATCAGTTCATCTTCCCTTTCAGGGAAGTCGATGAAGATCTGAGGCTGGAGCCTGGAGTGGATGTATTCAGGAAGCTCGAAGGTGCTTGCGTCGTCATTCATCGTGGTGCAAAGACGGAAGTCATTGTGTGCCCTGATCTTGATCCCCGCGACGACCGACTCCACATAGCGGCGGCTGTCCATCAGGGGGGCCAGAGAGGCCCAGCTCTTTTCGCTCATCCTGTTGCCTTCGTCAATTACCGCGACACCGCCCTTGATCATGGCGGAGACCACGGGGCTGGCCATGTATCGCACTTTTCCCATCTCTGATATGACCGGGGTGACGATGAGATCCTCAGGCCTCGTATCCATGGTCGCCTGGAAAAGATAGACCGGTCTCTTCATCATGCGGCCGGAATGATAGGCCAGCGTGGTCTTCCCGACCCCGGGCTTGCCGACCAGCCGCGGGTTCAGAGGAAGATCTTCGTCTCCGATCACCATCCAGGCAGCCAGCACCTGAGTCACCAGCTCCGGCTGACCCACCCACTTCAAAGGGACATCGTCGGGCTGCGTCAGGTTGAGCTCCACACCCTCAATAACGACCTTTTCCATAACCGATCAGGACCTCCTGATTTCGACACTCTCGATAGATCTCGAAAACCTGCAAAACTTTAGCTCTATGAAAATGAGAGTTCGTCAACCGATCTGTTTCATAGAGCGGAAGAGTTACAAAGATTTTGAATGAATATAATACCTTCAGGATCTTATTACAAGGAGAAGCCGGGAATAGCGGCCGCTGCAGCGCCTGTTTGATCGAACAGGCAGCTCTGTTGAGACCGGATAGCGTACCCGCCCCTTCGTGGCAAATCTCCCTTCCGGAAAATTCTTGTTTCCACCATGAAGAGAAAGAGGGGCACAAATGAGAACCGCATGGTTTGATAAAAAGGAAAGAACCACCGTTGTCCCTAAATAGTCAACAATTGCAAGATACTGCAAATACAGCGCTCCGCATATTTCCGGATACCCCTTGTCACGCGGGAGTTTTTTCACTAATTAATTAGAGAAAGAAGCCGCGATTGCCTTACACATTTGAAGGGAGCCCGCTATGGACGATATGCATCATACCCACGAGAGCGAAGAGGTGAACGGACGCACTGAGGAACTGAAGGAGGAATTGTCGAAGATCCTGGAAGGACTTCCTCATGAAATCCCCATTTACCTTTTCTCGCGAAAGGGAGAAAGGGATCTCTTCACGAAAGCCGCAGAGCAGGTCGTCACGCTTTTTCAGAATCTCTCCTCCAAGATCAAGCTCAGGCTGTATGATCTCGACCACAAGCTGGCCGGGAAATACGACGTCACCCGCGCGCCAACCCTCGTGCTTTGCCCGGATAAGTACAATATTCGATGGCTGGGGGCGCCTCTCGGGGAGGAGGGAAGGACATTCGTGGAGGCCCTTCTGTTGATGGGCTCAGGCAAGAGCGGTTTGAGCGAACAGTCGATCAGGATGCTGAATCGAATGGACACCCCCAGAAACATCAAGCTGTTCGTGAGCCCCACCTGCCCTTACTGCCCGCAGCAGGCGGTAAATGCGTTGAGAGCCGCCGTGGAAAAACCCGATGTCGTCACGCTGGAGATCATCGACATCCAGGCAAACCCTGATCTGGCCGACCAGTACGAATCCCAGTCCGTTCCTCAGACCTTTGCGAATGACATCCTGATCGCCAGAGGAGCCCAGCCTGAAGAATTGTTCATTTCCTCCCTTGAAAAAATGGAGCAGCAAAGCGTCTACATTCCGGAAGTGGATGCGGATGAGGTGGAGGCCGATCTTGTTATCGTCGGCGGGGGCCCGGCAGGATTGACGGCCGGCATCTACGCCTCCAGGAGCGGGCTGAAGGCGGTTGTCGTGGAAAAAGGGGTTCTCGGCGGCCAGGTGGCCACCACTCCTGTGGTGGAAAATTACCCGGGCTTCACCCAGGTCGGGGGCAAGACGCTGGTCGATCTGATGGTGAGCCACGCGCTTGAATACGCACAAATCTTCCAGGGCGAAGAAGTCATGGAGATCAAACCTGGAGAGACCATCGAGGTTCTGACCACCCGCAGGAAGTTCCTCACCAAAGCGGTTCTTCTGGCCACAGGCGCAAACTACCGCAAACTGGGAGTGCCCGGCGAAGAGAGGCTGGCCGGAAGGGGAGTGAGCTATTGCAGCACCTGCGATGGGCCTCTCTTCAAAGGCAAGAGAGTCATCATGGTTGGCGGGGGAAACAGTGCGATCACGGAAGCGCTCCACCTTCATCACCTGGGGGTAGGAATCACGATTGTCCACAGGAAAGAAACCTTTCGTGCTCAGGATTTCCTCGTCAAGAGCGTTGTCGACAACAATATCCCGGTACTGTGGAATACGGAAATCAAGGAGATAAAGGGTCAGGACAGGGTGCGCGAAGTTGTCCTGTACAACAACAAGACCGGAAAGACGATGACCATGGAAGCCGACGGAGTGTTCATAGCCATTGGATATGCGCCCGCCGTTGAGCTCGCAAGGAAAATCGGCGTTGAGTTGACAAAGGAAGGATATGTCAAAAAGGACGCCCGACACAGGACCAACATCCCGGGGGTCTACTCCGGGGGCGATGTGGAGGGCGGCTACAAACAGATCGTGACTGCCACCGGGGAAGGCGCGGCAGCAGCAATGGTGATTTTCGAAGATCTCATCCATCCCTATTGGAAAAAGTCGAAAGAAGAACTACCCTATGCGGGGGAACCGGCGGTTTGAACCAGTGTCGCACTGCACCAGGAGAAATTGTTGCGAGCCAACTGTTGCATCGGATACCCGCGACACCACTATACGGAGGAACTCATGGAGGAAAAAAGGATCAAGGTTTACACTCTGAGCACGTGCGGCCACTGTAAGGCCGCGAAGAAACTGCTGGACGACTGCTCCGTCGCGTATGAATTCACTGATGTGGATCTACTCACCGGAGAAGACAGGGCCGAAGTCCTGGAAGACGTGAAGAAGTTGAATCCTCGCTGCTCGTTTCCAACCATCATCATCGGCGAGCGCGTCATTGTGGGGTACAAGGAAAACGAGATCAAGGAGGCGCTCGGCATGTATGAGTGAGACGCCTGTCTCTGCGTCCCGGAATGAAGAGAAGATCCCCGGTGGATACCAGCCCCTTCCCGCGGAACGACTCTTCCCGTGACATAAGGAGGGGTTCCATCCCCTTGAAAAGGGCTCTGACCGGGCGATGAGCCTCTTTTTTGTTGCATTCCCTGCGAAACGCGTTTATAGTGCCGTCATCTTGAGGCCGCGTTCGCTTCAAGACCACCCTGTACCATTTCCGACAAAATTAGAGTACACTCGAACTGGTTCAAGTGCGTAGGCGGGTGGGGGATCTCCGTCCTGCACCAGGAACACGGTATTTTCCTATTCCTGACAGGAGCAGCTCCCCTGATCCGGGGAATTCCGTCACCTCTCCCGGGGACAAATTCTTGCTGCACTCTGTTCCTATCTCCAGCGCATTGCGGCGGCTCGCCTCAGCGAGGCGGCCACCACGTCCTATTTCTTCGCCCCAAAATAGACAACCCCAAAAAGCCAAGGAGGAACCGCTATGAGGAAGTACCTTTTTCTGGCAACCGCTCTTTTCTTCTGGTTGGTGTTGTTCGACTCGTCACTCCATGCGCAAGAGAAGCTCAGATACAGCTGCTCTGCCCAGGTGTACGAGGCCTTTGAGAAGGAAAGGCTGGATGTTTTTACCAAGGCCACCGGCATTCCCGTGGATCTCTTCATCGCCTCCTCCTCTTCATCGGTGAACCGGCTCATGTACGGGTACAGCGATGTGGCAAGCACCGCACGCGGGCTTTTCTATCCGCTGAAGGAGAGCGGCTACCTGGAAACTCCTTTCTGCAGGGATCCGCTTGCCGTTATCGTTAACAGCTCTTCCCCCTTGAACGGGATCATGGAAGAGCAACTGGTCCGGATATTCAGCGGCGACGTGAATAATTGGAAGTCCGTTGGAGGGCCGGACGAGCCGATCGTCGTCGTTATCCCTGCCAAGAACACGGCCGCCTTTGAGAACTTCGAACGAATGGCCATGAAAAAGAAGGATATCCGGTATGACCTCATGGCCTATCAGTCCACGTTGGTGATCGACGTGGTCCGACGTTTTCCTTCCGCTATCTCGTTTATTGCCTCCGGCGCGATCGCAACGACCGAAGGAGTGAAGGTCCTGAAGGTCAATGGACTCAGCCCCAAAGAGAGGGGATATCCTTTCTACCAGGAGTTCTATTTTGTGACAAAGGGTAAACCGGAAGGCGCGGCAAAGACCTTCATCGATTTCGCCCTTTCCGAAAAGGGAAGGGCCATCATCGACAAGAGAGGAATGATCCCAGTCAAACCCTGAGATGATCCCAGGTTGCCCCACGTACCATGAAACAGTGAGGCCCATTCTCCTGCTCGCCCCTCTCGAACCTTCTCATCATCGATTCGGGGCCTCTTTGGAATAAAACCAAAACGCTTCAGGAGGTGAAAATGGAAAAGGGATTCTATGCGCGACTGGAGGAGAAAGGGGTCTCGAGAAGGGACTTCATGCGCTACTGCACCTTTCTTACGGCGACCATGGGGCTGTCATCCTCTTTTGTGCCAAAGGTGGCGGAGGTATTTGCCGCACCTAAGCAACGGCCTCCAGTGGTCTGGCTTCACTTTGCCGAATGCACGGGCTGTACAGAGGGCATCCTTCGATCCATGTACCCCTGGATCGACGAGCTCGTTCTCGATATCCTCTCCATTGAATACCATGAGACGATCATGGCCGCAGCGGGGCATCAGGCGGAGGAGAACCTGAAGGCTGCGGTTGAAAAATACAAGGGGAAGTTCATCTGCGTCGTTGAAGGCGCCATCGCCACAGGGTTTGACGGCGCTTACGGGAAAATCGGCGGCCGCACTTTTCTGGAGATCGCCAAGGATGTGATTCCCAAGTCCCTGGCGGTGGTTTGCCTCGGCACCTGCAGCAGTTTCGGCGGCGTGCAGGCGGCCAAACCCAACCCCGGAGGGTACAAAGGGGTCGGCGATGCGCTGGGCATCAAGACAGTGAATATCCCGGGATGCCCTGCAAACCCCGTGAATCTGGTCGGTACCGTCGTCAACTATCTTCTTCTTGGAAAGCTTCCCGCCCTCGACCCCGTCGGACGTCCGCTCTTTGCCTATGGAAAGACCATTCACGATCAGTGCCCCAGGAGGTCCCACTTTGAGAACGATGAGTTCGTGACGGAGTTCGGCTCGGCGGAAGCAATGATGGGCTATTGCCTCTACAAAATGGGATGCAAGGGACCCGAGACCTACAACAACTGCCCCATTGCCAAATTCCATGGCGGTACAAGCTGGCCCGTTCAGGCGGGGCATCCCTGCATCGGTTGCGCAGAGCCGAATTTCTGGGACAACATGAGTCCCTTCTACAAGGAGAAATGAGGACCCTGCGGTCCACATCCGGAATGCTTTCCAAATAAATAGGAGAGGAGAAGCTATGGGCACAAAGATCACGATCGATCCGATCACCAGGATAGAAGGTCATCTCCGAATCGAGGTGGAGGTCGCAGGGGGTAAGGTCGTCAATGCATGGAGCTCCGGCCAGATGTTCAGGGGAATCGAAATGATTCTACAGGGCCGGGATCCAAAGGACGCCCATCATTTTGTGCAGCGTTCCTGCGGGGTCTGCACATACACTCACGCCCTTTCCTCGGTAAGGGCGGTTGAAAGCGCCGCCGGGATCAGAATACCCGAAAATGCCCGCATCCTCAGGAATCTTCTCCACGGCGCGCAGTTTCAGGCGGACCACATCGTTCATTTTTATCATCTTCATGCCCTCGATTGGGTGGATATCGTGAGCGCCCTGAAGGCCGATCTCCCGAAGACCGCGGCTCTTTCGGACAACGTGAGCAACGCCCCCTGGGGCGGCACCGCCTACTTCAAGGGTGTACAGCAGAGACTGCAAAGCTTTGTCGACAGCGGCCAGCTGGGCCCATTCAATAATGCCTACTGGGGGCACCCTGCATACAAGCTGACCCCCGAGGCCAACCTGATGGCAGCGGCCCACTATATCGAGGCCCTCAGGATTCAGGCCAAGAGCGCAAGAATGCATGCCATCTTCGGCGGGAAAAATCCTCATCTTCAATCCCTGGTGGTCGGCGGCATCACCTCTGTCGGGGATCTCACCCCTGACCGTGTCGCGCAGTTCCTTTATATCTGGAAAGAGACCCAGGAATTCGTGAAAAACGTCTACATCCCGGATCTCATGGCGGTCGCCTCCTTTTACAAGGACTGGGGGGCTATCGGGGGCACGACCAATTTTCTGGCCTGGGGGGATCTGCCCCAGGGCGAGAAGGAGCCCGAAAGCCTGTTCATGCCCAGAGGCGTCATCCTGAAAAGAGATCTCAAAGGCGTGAAAATGGCTGAGCAGGATAAAGTAACGGAGCATGTGGCCCATGCCTGGTATGAAGAGGGAACGCCCAAGCATCCTTACCAGGGCGAGACCCGGCCGAAGCACGGCGATTACAAGCCTGAGGGCAAATACTCCTGGTTCAAGGCGCCCCGGTATGAAGGTGAGCCGTGTGAAGTCGGGCCTCTTGCCAGAGTGCTTGTTGCCTATGCGAAGGGAAAGCCGGAGATCAAGCTGGCTGTGGATGCGGCCTTGACCAAGCTGGCTGTTCCTGTGGATGCCCTCTTCTCCACGCTGGGCAGGACCGCGGCCAGAGGGCTCGAGACCGTCGTCATCGGGGACGCCATGGAAGGGTGGATCATGGAACTGGTCGGCCGTTTGAAGGACGGCGATCTCAAGACCTATCAACCATGGGACATGCCGTCCGGCACCATCCGGGGATTCGGCCTGAACGACGTGGCCAGGGGGGCGCTCGGGCACTGGGTCGAGATCAAGGACAAGAAGATCAGCAACTACCAGTATGTGGTCCCCTCCACATGGAACCTCTGCCCCAGGGATGAAAAGGGGAAGAAAGGTCCTGTCGAGGAGGCCCTTATCGGAACTCCCGTGGCCGATCCGAAGCGGCCCCTGGAAGTGCTGCGCACGGTCCACTCCTTCGATCCCTGCATTGCATGCGGGGTCCATGTGATCGATCCTGATTCCAACCAGGTTTACAAGGTCAGGGCAGTATAGACCGGAGTCCATCTCCTCCCGGGGTCTCCGGGGGGAGATGGACCGGTTGACCCGCCTTTATATTCAGCTTCCGGAAAAGCTATGAGCAAAATCGTGATCCTGGGGATCGGTAATCTCCTGTTCAGAGATGAAGGGTTCGGCATTCACGTGATCCGGCATTTGCAGGAGCTGTTTGAATTTCCCGAGAACGTCTCCATCATAGACGGGGGTGTCCTGGGGATGAACCTCCTGGGGATCATGTCGGAAGCGGAACACCTCGTTGTCATCGACGTAATCAGGAACAAAGGAAAGCCCGGCGATCTTTACCGGCTGTCAGGGGAACAGATTCCTTCGCGGATCCGCGCCAAGAACTCTCTTCACCAGGTAGACTTCCTGGAGGCCCTCACCCTGTGCGAGGCAATCGACGGGAGCCCGGAGACCGTGATCCTCGGCGCCGAACCTGAAGACATCGATACCCTCGAAATGGAGCTCACCCCCACGCTCCGTGAGAAAGTGGACAAGGTCATATCCATGGTGTTGGACGAGATGGATCGTCTTGGTGTACCCTATCGAAAAAGGAGTTGAGCATGTGCCTTGCGATTCCATCCAGAATCGTGGAGATCAACAACGGCGTGGCGGTTATCGACGTGGAGGGCATCAGGAGAGAGGCGAGTCTTCTCCTCCTTGAGAACCCCAGTGTGGGTGACTATGTAATCGTCCATGCCGGGTTCGCCATACATACCATTGACGAGGAGGACGCCCATGAGACCCTGAAGCTCCTTCGGGAAGCGCTAGCCGCAGATGAAGAAAGGGGGAAGTAGGAAGGGGGAAGTGGGAAGGAATCCTTCCGCCTTCCGAATTCCGACTTCACACTTCGATTATGAAACATTCTGAGGAATACCGGGATCCGGAGATGGCACGAAAGATCTCCTCACGCATCCGGGAGATCAACAGAAAGGCGATCCGGATCATGGAGGTCTGCGGGACCCACACGATGTCCATATTCAGGTACGGCATCCGCTCCCTTCTGCCGGACTCCATCTCCCTCATCTCGGGCCCCGGATGCCCGGTCTGTGTCACGGCCCAGCGTGAAATAGATGTCTGCATAGAAATCTGCCGGATGAAAGATGTGACGGTCGCCACCTTCGGCGACCTCATGAGAGTTCCGGGCACAGACTCCTCCCTTCAAATGGAACGGGCAAACGGCAGGGATGTTCGGGTGGTTTACTCCACATTTGACGCAATGGACCTCGCACGGAAAAACCCCGATCGGAGAGTTGTTTTCTTAGGTGTAGGTTTTGAAACCACGGCGCCTACGGTAGCGGCTTCCATTCTCACTGCCAGAAACGAGGGACTGGGGAATTACCTGGTTTTCTCCGCACATAAGCTTGTTCCTCCCGCTCTTGAGGCTCTGCTGGGAACTGAAGGACTGGCAATCGACGGGCTGATACTGCCGGGCCATGTCTCTGTGATCATCGGTGAAAAGGCTTACGAGCCCCTTGTTGAGAAGTACCGGACTCCTTGTGCCATCGCCGGATTCGAGCCGGTGGACATCCTGCACGCCATCCATTCTCTGACTGCCAGGATTGAACAAGGAGCTGCAGGACTCGACAACTGCTACCCCAGGGCGGTCTCCTTTGGCGGCAATCAAAAGGCACAGGACGCCATGGATGCGGTGTTCGAAAAACGAAATACCCAATGGCGCGGGCTCGGAATCATCCCAATGAGCGGACTTGGCATCAAAGAGGAATTCTCATCGTTCGATGCGGAAACATTTTTCAGCCTTCCCCTGCCCCAGCCCAAAGAACCGGCAGGCTGCTCATGCGGCGAGATTCTCACGGGCAGGAAGATCCCTCCGGAGTGTCCCCTCTATTCGAAGGTCTGCACCCCCGCAGCGCCTGTAGGCCCATGCATGGTCTCCAGCGAGGGAACCTGTGCGGCATACTTCCGGTATTCGTAGAAATTTCTTCCGCGCCGCAGTAAATCCTCATATTTTTCCAGATATTGCGAAACTTGACATTGGGTAACCGCATTCTTATCATGGAGTGGCCGCATTCTCTTGGGCGGCTTTCAAAATAGATCGGACAAAACACAAGGCCACAATCGGAAGGAGCTTTAATGCCATGGCGAATGAATTCAACGCGGACGAAGTCTTCAGGATCGCTGAACAGATCGAAAGAAACGGTGCCGATTTCTATGGCCGGATTGCGAAAAAGATGGGCGGAGATCCTGTAAGCCGGTTATTCCAGGATCTCGCCTCCATGGAGACGGAGCATGAGAAGGCCTTCTCGGCAATGCGATCGTCTCTTTCGGATCAGGAGCGCGAAGGGACCACATTCGATCCCGAGCAGGAAGGCTCGCAGTACCTTCAAGCTCTGGCCGGCATCAGCGTGCTGGATGACAGGGTAAAAAAGGCGTTCTCGTTGGTCGAGAGTCTATCAGGGGAAGAAGCATTGAAAAGCGGCATGAAAGCGGCCATTGACCTGGAAAAGGATTCAGTGGTCTTCTATCTTGGCATGAAAGAGCTCGTTCCCGGGCGATTGGGAAAGGAAAAGCTGGACTGGATCATAAAAGAAGAGATGCGGCATATACGAATCCTGGGAGCGAGGCTCCTGTCACTGAAGAAGTGACTTCTCCGGAGGGGGCGACGGGGAGCCCTCACGGCAAGAAGGGTACAGGGATCGGTTCCAGGAAGAGGATTCTCGAGCGACTGCTCTCCGCTCGTATTGATCAAACCGACTCGGAGTTGAACAGGTTCACTCCCATGCAGGTGATCAATTCTCTCTTTTCCTTCCTTTACCACGGCGATGCGTCCATGAAGAGTAAGGCCGTTTCCCTGATGGGGAAAACGGTCGCAGCACTTGCAGAGGACGATATGGAGAGCGGTCGCAACGTGGTCCGGAGGCTCATGTGGAACCTCAATGATGAGTCCGGATCGATCGGGTGGGGGTCGCCCGAGGCGATGGGAGAAATCCTTGCTCGCCATGAAAAACTCGCCTGCGAATATGGCCATATCCTTGCATCCTACACCCGGCCGGAAGGTAACTACCTCGAGAATGCGATTCTTCAGAGAGGGCTTCTCTGGGCTCTTCTGAGGGTCTGGAGAACCCGTCCTGAACTGTTTACGAGATGGGATCCTCTAATCCCCCCTTACCTCGAATCCGCGGATCCCGCTGTGAGAGGTCTTGCTGCAGAGTTGTTGGGTGGGCTCCGGGAAAAACAGGCATATCATGCATTGTCTGGTCTCCTGGAGGATGACTCCGAGTATGAGAACCCGATGGAACCTGACGGCCTGAAACGAAGGGTGAAGGACGCAGCCCGGGAGGCGCTTGAGAAAATAGAAAGTGAAACAGAATGAACATCGAACGTCGAACGTTCAACGTCCAACTTTGAATGAAGCCGTAAGAAGTCGAAAATACCCTTTTTTCGTCATCCCGGCGGAGGCCGGGATCCAGTATTTTTGAGCCTTGCAGGATGTCTGGATTCCGGCCTTCGCCGGAATGACGACTTTTTACGAGATTGTCAATTCTGAATGTGAAAGATTGGAGCAGGGCATGGGGTGGTCTTCGGAGAAAGGTCGCGTCCCCCACTTGGGTAACATTGAAAGGACACTGAACATGAATTCCCCTGTTCTCGCACTGATCCTCTCAGCCCTTCTCTTCCTTCCTTCCCTTTCTCATGCTCGAGGAAAGGTAAGCGACGCCACCGCTTCCTGTCTTGAATGTCACAGCGCCATTCATCCCGGCATCGTTGGAGACTGGGAGAGAAGCCGCATGGCCCGCATCACGCCTTCTGAGGCCAAAGCCGCAGATGCAAAGGCGCGGAGGGTCAGCTTCACTGAAATCCCGAACGAACTTTCGGATGTGGTTGTCGGTTGTGCGGAGTGCCACACGAGGAACTCCGATGGTCGTAAGGACAGCTTCGAGCATAATGGTTACCAGATCCATACAGTGGTGAGCCCGCGGGATTGCGCGGTCTGCCATCCTGTGGAGTCGGATCAGTATGGGAAGAATCTCATGTCCCATGCCTACGGCAACCTTATGAACAACCCTGTCTATCTCGATCTGGTCAAGGCGACGAGCGGCACCCGGATCTTCAACCAGGGAGAAATCCTATTGAGCGAACCGGATCCCGAATCCCTCGCCGATTCCTGCCTGTCATGCCACGGGACAAGTGTAACGGTGAAGGGGGTGACTGCGAGGGAGACGGAGTATGGAGAAATGAGCTTCCCTACTCTATCCGGTTGGCCCAATCAGGGACCGGGCAGGCTGAACCCCGACGGGACCATGGGCGCTTGCACATCCTGTCATCCCAGGCACCAATTCAGCATCGAAACCGCAAGAAAACCCCACACCTGTTCACAGTGTCACAAAGGCCCCGACGTTCCCGCGTATAAGATCTATGAGGTCAGTAAGCACGGGAATATTTATGGATCCGCAGGGAAGTCCTGGGACTTTGAGTCGGTGCCGTGGAAGGTTGGAAAGGACTTCACCGCGCCCACCTGCGCAGTATGCCATGTGAGCATGGTTGTTTCAGAGTCCGGTGAAGTGGTTGCCGAGAGGAGCCACCAGATGAACGACAGGCTCCCGTGGAGAATATTCGGACTGGTCTATGCCCATCCTCATCCCGGTTCACCCGATACCAGCCTTATCAGGAACAAGGGAGGGCTCCCGCTCCCGACCGAGCTCACCGGAGAACCCGCTTCCGATTTTCTGATCGACAGCAAAGGGCAGCAGGAGCGAGAACAGAACATGCGCCGCACCTGCACGGCCTGTCATAGCGAAAATTGGGTGGAGGCGCACTTTGCCAGATTCAAGAATACCATCAAGACCACGAATGCGATGACGCTGACAGCCACTCAGATACTGCTCCTGGCCTATGAAAAGGGCGCGGCCCGAGGTCTGCAGCATAAGGACAGCCTCTTCAATGAGACCATTGAGAAGAAATGGGTGGAGCAATGGCTTTTCTTCGCCAACTCGACCCGCTATGCCTCCGCCATGTCGGGCGCCGATTATGGTGTGTTCGAGAAAGGGCGTTGGAGCATGACCAGGAACATTCAGGAGATGATGGACTGGTTGGAGTTGAAGATCTCTGTTCCGCGGGAACCGCGGAGTCGCATGAACGAGTGAGGAGAGAGGAATCCAAAATGGAGAAAAAATATAAGTTTTCTATCTGGTACATCCTGCTTGGAATCTGGGTCGTTTTCCTTATTCAGTCCGTTCTTTCTTCAGCGTTTGCCGTTCGAACGATTCCGTACAGCGAGTTTCTGAATCTGCTTAAACAGAACCAGATTACGGAGGTTGCCATTTCCGCCAATCGGATCCAGGGCAAGATGAACGTCGACGGCCGGGACCAGATGTTCAAGACCGTAAGGGTCGATCCCGACATTTCCGCACTGCTCGAACAGCACAATGTCACCTTCAAGGGCCAGATGGAGTCCACCGTGCTGCGGGATCTCTTCTCGTGGATCTTCCCCATCATTCTGTTTGTCGGCATCTGGTACTTCCTGATCAGGAGAATGGCAGGGTCCCAGACGGGGTTCATGACGCTGGGCAAGAACAAGGCCAAGATCTACATGGAGAATGAAATCAAGGTCACCTTCAAAGATGCCGCCGGCGTGGATGAGGCCGAGCAGGAGCTTGTGGAGGTCATTGAGTTTCTGAAAGAGCCCGCCAAGTTCACCCAGCTTGGCGGCAAGTTGCCCAAAGGAATCCTGCTGGTCGGCCCTCCGGGAACCGGTAAGACTCTCCTCGCAAGAGCGGTAGCCGGCGAAAGCCACGTTCCCTTTTTCAGCCTCAGCGGCTCGGAATTCGTAGAGATGTTTGTCGGACTTGGAGCAGCCAGGGTGAGGGATCTGTTTGAACAGGCCAAGCAAAAGGCGCCCTGCATCATCTTCATCGATGAACTGGATGCACTTGGAAAGGCAAGAGGGATAGGCGGTATGGGAGGACATGACGAACGGGAACAGACCCTCAACCAGCTTCTGGTGGAAATGGACGGGTTTGACCCCAAGGTCGGCGTCATCCTGATGGCCGCCTCCAACAGGCCTGAGATTCTCGATCCTGCCCTGCTCAGGCCCGGGCGTTTCGACCGCCATGTTTTGGTGGATCGCCCGGACAGGAAGGGGCGGGAAGATATCCTGAGGGTTCATCTGCGCAATATCACTGCGGCCGCCGACGTGGACGTGGGGAAGCTCGCCGGCATGACCCCGGGAATGGTTGGCGCCGACCTTGCCAATCTCGTAAACGAGGCGGCTCTTCTGGCCGTGCGAAGGAACAAGACCGTCGTAAGCATGGCAGAGATGGAAGAGGCTGTGGAGAGGGTGATGGGAGGCCTTGAAAAGAAAAACCGCCTCATCAACGTGGAGGAGAGAAAGATCGTGGCCTACCACGAACTCGGGCACGCGATCGTTGCCCTTTCCCTCCCCGGGACCGACCCTGTGCAGAAGATCTCTATCATTCCCCGGGGAATCGCGGCTCTCGGCTACACGATGCAGGTTCCCACCGAGGATCGCTTCCTGATGAAGAAGACGGAACTTCTCAGCAAGGTATCCACTCTGCTCGGCGGCCGGGCTGCCGAGGCGCTGATCTTCGGAGATATTTCTACCGGAGCGCACAATGATATTTCCAGGGCCACCGACATAGCCAGGAGCATGGTGACCGAGTATGGGATGAGCAGCAAGGTTGGCCAGGTTTATTTTTCCAGGGAAAAAAGGCCGCTCTTCCTGGATGTGACCATGGGTATGAGGAATGAGGTCGAATACAGCGAGGCTACGGCCCAGTTGATCGATCAGGAAGTGCGGCAGATCATGGATGAGCAATACAAGGTGGCTTTTCAGATCCTGAAGGAAAAGAAAGAGTTCCTCGAAAAGGCTGTCCACCTGCTTCTGGAGAAGGAGAAGATCCACGGGGATGAGCTCAAGGCGCTCATGGGCATCCCGACGCAAAAACCGGCGACAACTGATACTCTGGTTCCATGAGAAGGGGAACGGGTCGGCCGTGTTGGGAAATGCGCGTGTAGAAGGGAGTTCCTGTGCCGCGCAGGGGTTTGAGGCTATAAAAGGAGTGAGTGAGCACCCTTGGCCAATCTCTGTTAGCGATCGCGAAGGATGAAGAGCATGAAGAAAAAATTCTGGACGATGACCGAGGTTATGGAGATCTATGAAGTCGATGAGACATTCATGCTGGATCTGGAAAGGGAAGAGATTCTATGGCCGGTTCGCAGGAGGGGCTCATCAGCCAGACTCTATTCCGATAGAGACCTCGAATCACTGCGGCTTGCCAAGATTCTGGTGGAGGAAATGGGTGTGAATCTCGAAGGGGTCGAGATCATCCTTAGAATGAGGGAAAGTATGTTTCAGATGCGATCCCAGTTTGACGACATCCTCGAGGACCTGGCGAGACAACTTAGAGATCGAATCCACGAGTAAGGAATTTCCCTATTCGTTTATCCTCGTTTGAAGACCCAAGCCCTACCTTTTCCGTCCGTGAAAATACAGGATTCCCCCCATTCCTTTAATAGTGGGCTCGTAGTACTTGCATGGGGTCGCCTTTAAAAAAGATGAGCAAAAGCAAAGAGGATGGAGTGCGTCCAGGCTACGGCTTGTGCAAATCGATTCAGGAGCGAGAAGATGACTCTCATCAGGAAAATTCGCAATTGAAGCTCCCTGCAGCAAGCTGCATGAAATTCCAGGAGCAGGAAATGGATTCTGACCGGCAGAGGACAAAGCCCATGGAAAAGATGAGAGCTGACAAATCCAACAGGTACTTTGAGGCCATCGTCATGTCCATGAGCGATCCGGTGATCATCGTATCCCCCGAAGGCACCATCCAGGATGTAAACAAGGCGACACTCTCCCTGCTTGGATGTGGAAAGGAAGAAGAATTACTTGGACTGCCGGTCAATAGATTCTTTTGTTACTGTGGAGGTTCGGCTCACGTCCTCTTGGACTTTCGCCTGCAAACCCCCTCCCGGATACAGGATTTCCACAATATCGAGGTTCTCCTCAGGATCGGTGAGGATGTTGGGGTTCCGGCTCTCCTCTCAGGCTCGGTGTTCCGGGATATCGAAGGAAAAGCCATGGGCACTGTGCTCCTGGTGAGGGACATCACGGAAAGAAAGTGCATGGAAGAGCAGCTCAACGCGTATATGCGCCGACTCGAACAGAGCAACCGCCAGCTTCAGGAGTTTGCCGCCGTGGCATCCCATGACCTCCAGGAGCCTCTTCGAAAGATCAAGGCTTTCGGCGACCTGCTGATTTCAAAGCACGGGAAGGTGTTTAACGATGAGGCCATGGATTTTCTCGAGCGTATGAGAAATGCTGCGGAACGGATGCAGATCCTCATGGAAAGTCTCCTCACCTATTCACGCGTGGCCACCAAGGCGGAGCCCTTTACCAGTGTCGACCTGAACAAGGTGATACGAAACGTCCTGAACGATCTGGAATGGCGCATCAAGCAAACGGAAGCGGAAATCCGGGTGAAGGACCTGTTGACGATCGAAGCCGAACCTAACCAGATGCACCAGCTTTTTCAAAACCTCCTCGGCAATGCTCTCAAATTCCACGGCGACCGGAAACCCATCGTGAAGGTCTCTTGCAGGACACGGTCGAGTCCAAGGGGAACCCTTGGAAATGAAACCTGTAGAATTTACGTGGAGGACAACGGAATCGGTTTCGATGAAAAGTACCTGGAGCGGTTGTTCGCACCTTTCCAGCGGCTGCACGGACGCAACGAATACGAGGGAACCGGTATGGGGCTTGCTATCTGCAACAGGATTGTGGAACGCCACGGCGGTAGCATCGAGGCATCAAGCTCCCCCGGAAATGGCGCAAGGTTCACGGTAACCCTCCCCCTCAGACAAAACAGGGAAGAATTCAGCGGCAGGTCCACAACGGGCAGCCAATTGCCCCTGTACGACGAAGTGAAGCGGGCAAATAGCAAGCAGTAGGAAGGCAGTAGGCAGTAAGCAGTGAGCATTAAGCAAAAATAAGAGGCGGCATCATGCCGCCTCTCTTTATTTCGCTCACGTTTATTTCCCGCACCATAGTGCGGGGGATCCGGGGTTTCGTTGCTGCTTACTGCTCACTGCTTACTGCCTACTTCTTCCCTCACAGCCTGATGCTCTTCCTCACATCCTCCTCGTAAAGCATGTCCATTCTTTTTACCGACTCGAGCGTCTCTTTGTCCTTGGTTTTTGGCACCTTCACCACCAGCTTCACCAGAAGGTCTCCGTGCTTCTTTGTCCTGGTATTCACTGCCCCTTTGCCCTTCAGTTTCATTACCTGACCGCTCTGGCTTCCTGGCGGAATCTTGAGGTTCACGGCTCCATCCACGGTGGGCACGGTGATTTTCCCCCCGGCCATGGCTTCTGAAACGGTTATGGGGACATCCATGAGGAGATCATCCCCTTCCCTCTTGAGGACAGGGTGGGGAAGGACCCGAATGACCAGGTAAAGATCGCCCGGGGGACCGCCGTTCAGCCCAGGCTCACCCTTGCCCGCTACGCGCACCCTTGACCCTTCCTTCACGCCCCTGGGTATGGTCACTCTGATCCTCTCTGTACCGGCCGTCTGCCCGCTCCCGCCGCACTGAGGACAAGGTTTGCCGGCCTGACCATGACCGTTGCAGGTGGGGCAGACTCTGGTGAACTGGACGGGGCCCCTTGCCACGTTCATTCTGCCTGATCCCCCGCAGGTGGGGCATTTCGAGAGGACCGCTCCGGTCTCCACGCCCGATCCCTTGCAGGCGGAACAGACTACCGCCTTCTGCATCGAGACTTCCGTTTCAAAGCCTCTCAGGGCGGAAAGGAGTTCAATAGACATCTCATACTCCAGGTCGCTGCCCCTCGCGCTCCGACTGAACGGGGAGCCCGCCCCGCCGAAAGCCTTCCCGAATATATCCTCATAGCTGTGATAACGACCGAAAGGCTGCCCCCCGGCTCCGTGCGCCTGTTCACGGGAACCGGCCCATCTCTGGTACTCCCTCGCCTTTTCCGCATCGAACCCTGAGCGAAGCCCTTCCTCGCCGAATTCGTCATAAAGCTTTCTTTTTTCTTTGTTCCCGAGTACGTCGTATGCAGCCGAGATGTCCTTGAATTTTGTCTCCGCTTCCTTGTTCCCCGGGTTAATATCGGGGTGCCATTTTCTGGCGAGTTTCCGATAGGCCTTCTTGATATCCTCCTCAGAAGCGCCCTTTGAAACACCCAGCGTGAAATAGTAATCGCTTGCCATGACTCCAATGCCTTCAAGGGACCATGCTGAGAATCAGCCCCATAACCTGACCATGCTCTTTATAGAGCCAAGGTGTTACCTCTTCTTTCCTGTCCCTGCCAATCCAGGTATTCCCGGATCTTCCTCAACATATCATTGTAATGATACGGCTTCGCAATGAATCCGGAAGCCCCTGATTTCAAAGTATCTCTCACATTTCGGTTGGCGGAATATCCGCTGGCGATGATCACCTTCAGATCAGGCTTCATTCCAAGCATTTCCTTCATGCAGCGATATCCCCCCATGCCCGGCATGCTGAGATCCATGATAACCAGGTCAATCAGACCTTTTTCCCCTTGGAGAATCTCAATGGCCCTCTCGCCGCTCTCTGCCATAATGGGCACATACCCGAATCGGGTGAGCAAATCGCCGACCATCTCCAGGAGAAGCACTTCGTCGTCTACGACAAGAATCCTTTCGCCCTTTCCACCGAGGACTTCATCCTTCTTCCGGTCGTCGGGGACAAAGAGCTCTGCCTCAACACTCAGGATGGGGAAATAGATGTGAAACGATGTCCCCTTTCCGGGTATGCTCTCGAAATTGATGTATCCTCCATGATTCTTCACGATCCCATAGACCATGGCCAGACCCAGACCCGAGCCTTCTCCAATCCCCTTGGTCGTGAAAAAGGGTTCAAAGATATGTTCCTGAAGTTCCGGTTTGATTCCATGCCCTGTATCGGTGATCTTCAGTTCTACATACTCCCCGACCCTTGAACCAACATGTGTCCTGCAGAAGGTTTCGTCAAGCGCCACATTTGAAGTTTGCAGGAAGAGGCGCCCGCCTTCCCTCATTGCATCCCTGGCATTGACGCCCAGGTTCATCATGATCTGTTCGAGCTGGAGAGGATCTGCATTGATCACCCTCAGGTCGGACGCAAGATTTGTTTCAATCTGAATCATTTTCGGTATGGTCCGTTCGAGCAGTCTCACAACCTGGAGAACAGCGTGGTTCAGATCTACCGGCCTGAGCTCGGCCTCGACCTTTCTGCTGAAGATGAGGAGACGCTTGGTGAGATCGCTCCCCTTCTGCGCCGCCTTCTCTATGGTCTGAAGTTTGTAGTAGTCAGGATCGGAAGAACTCATGTTCAGGAGGAGGATCTGGACATAACCTGAGATGATCTGAAGGATGTTGTTGAAGTCGTGGGAAATGCCCCCTGCAAGTGTTCCGACCGCCTCCATTTTGTGGGCCTGAAGGAGCTGTGCCTCAAGCAGCTTCTTTTCGGATACGTCACGCAGAATCGAGAGGACTCCGGCAGGATTCCCCTCCTCATCCAGATACAGGGATGCGGCCATACTCACATCCAGCAAGCGGCGATCTTTGGTGTATCGCCTGGTTTCAAAATTTCGGCACGGCTTTCCGCTTGCCAGCAAATCCCTGATTATCTCGGACGTGGCATCCTTCTCCGATTCGGGCACAAAGGGAATAAGCTCTCCCTTGAGCTCCTGAAGGGTCCAGCCGAACAGGTCCGTGAAAGCTGGGCTCGTGTGTACGGTTCTTCCATAGAGGTCGTAGATCACAACTGCATCCGCAGAGGAGTTGAGGAGGGAGAGATACACCTCTTGGACCCTCTTCGATTCCTTCGCCTGTTCGAGGGCCCCTCTCTCCAGGTCGGCAATGCGCTTTTCCAGTTCTTCGTAGGTGGGTTTAGGGGACATTGGAGACCTTCATGTTTTGTGAAATATGGAAGAGTTAGGAAAACGCCTTTCTTTTAATATAGTCCCCGCAAGTTGCCAAGAAGAAAAGAAAGAACTGCTTACTGCCTACTTTTTGCCTCCTGCCTACTGCTTACTGCTTACTTTTTCAGTTCCTCTTGACCGGAGAATTCGCGATGTCATTGACACGCGAGGTGGCAGCCATATATGTTTTATGCATGCTCGACTCGTGGAAAGGAGAGGATTATGGGAATGAGAATTTTGATTGCCCTGGATGATTCGGAGAACGCCATGAGGGCGGCGGAATTCGTAGCCGGCAATTTCACCCCGGAACATCAGATCACCATCTTCAGTGTCTTCCTGGATACGGCCATGATCTGCGATTACTACAGTCCGGGACTGACTCCTTACTTTCTAACAGAACAGAAGTCTTTTTGCGACCTGGAGGACAAGAGAAGAGCGGCATTGAAAAGCATTCAGGAAAAGGCGAAGGCTTTATTCCTTGGCGCAGGTTTTCCAGAAGAGAGCATCAACATCAAGATGAAGGCAAAGAGCAGGGGGGTTGCCAGAGATATCATCGACGAAGCCACCTCAGGTTACCAGATCGTAGTGCTTGGCAGGAGGGGGCTCTCAGGTATCGGCGAGTTCTTCCTGGGCAGCGTTTCTCAGAAGGTCCTTCACGGCTGCAAGGAAGCATCCATCCTGCTGGTCAGTTAGCAGGCTTGCTGAAAAACACCCATTTCCCCGCAAGGGCGCGGGATCTGCGAGCGGCGTTGCCCTCATCCTTCGTCGCTGCGGCGTACTTGACGGTACGCCTCACTCCTCAGGACTTTGGGCGCCCCCGCGAATAGCGGGATTGAAGGGGCACAACTTGCATCTGGGCATTTTTGAGCAACCTGCTGCTGCGTATCACGCAGCCAGTTTTCCCCGTTTGCAGATCTCGCCCCTCGGGGTAAGCACTACCTCCTCCAGAGGGATTTGCCTGGATGCTTCCTCCATTCCCTGCCTGACAATTCTTGGAAGTGCCGAGCAGCAGGGAACCTCCATGTCCAGGACCAGGACGCTCTTGATGTCCGCTGTCCGGAAAATATCCCTGAATTTTTCGACATAGGACTTCACATCGTCAAATTTGGGGCACCCGACAAGAACCGCCCTTCCCCTCAAAAACTTTCCGTGAAAATCGGGAGTGGCAATCGCGGCGCAATCAGCGGTAACAAGAAGATGTGCCCCCTTCAGGAAAGGTGCCGTTGGCGGCACGAGTCTGATCTGCACCGGCCAGTGGGAAAGAGCGGACTGACCGGTATCCGACTTGCCGATCGGATCCGGTTTTTCCGATGGTGCGAAGGTCCGGATGTGCGTAGATGGGCATCCGCAGGCCATGACCATTTCTTCAGGCTTGTTTTTTTCGATTTCTGCCAGACGCTCCTCCACCGCTTCCGCGTCGAAATCGTCCGCGGTTCTTTCCTCTATGGAGAGCGCTCCCTTCGGACACTCCCCGAGACAGGCGCCCAGGCCGTCGCAATATTTCTCTGCAATGATCGTGGCCTTTCCATCCCGCACCTCGATGGCGCCTTCGGCACAGGACGGCACACACTGCCCGCACCCGTCGCAGAGATCTTCATCTATCCTGATTATTTTTCTGGTGATCTTCATAAAATTCCCCTATCAGGTTGCTGAAAAACGCCCATCTGCTGCGTTGCCCTGGTCCCGCATCGTTGCGGCGTACAGGTAGTACGCCTCACTCCTCGGCACGTCGGGCGCCTTGCATCCGGGCATTTTTGAGCAACCTGCAAGCATTGAATTTTCATTTTCAGCACTCTGCTATTTTTTTCCTTCCTGCGGGAGAAACAGCTCCTTTGCAATCTGACTGCCGCTTCCGGTGAGAAAGAACTTCTCAAGTATCCTCGTCAGCTTGTCTTCGGTAAGCGGGTGCTCCTTGAGATCTTCTTCCATATTGACGATCCTGTCCGCATCATAGAGGCACTTGAAATTCATACTCTCCCCTGTGGACCGGGGATGGTGGTGATGCGCAACGATGTCGCAGACCTCCGCGATCATCTCCTCCCTTGCTCCCAGAGACGAAAGGATCTCCCGCGCCACGGGCGGTCCTTCTTCCTCCTGGTATCGGGCGGCAGAGGAATGGTACTTCCTTTCCGCCTCCTTGATTCCGATGTCATGAAGGTAGGCGGCCGTCAATATGATCCCCAGGTTCCCGCCTTCCTGCCTGCCTATTTGCTCAGCGTACCGGGCAACACGGGTGGCATGCGCGATTCTCCGGAAGTCGTTCCTGAAGTAGCGCTTCATCTCAACTGCCACCCTGTCCTTGAGGAGGTCCTGTTTCTGCGCGATGAGCTCAGGGGGCAGATTCCCAATACATTGTTCCGCATACTGGCAGTAAGAGGCGCAGCCGAAATCCATGGCCGGATTTAAAAACCGGTGTCCGCAGTTCTTGCAGCGCCTGGTGGTGTCGTCCTTGAAGAACTCCACCTCTGAACCGCATTTGGGGCACTTGGCATCGAAGATCGCCCCCGGTTTCCAATAGCGGCTATCCTGTCCCGGGCATTTCATGGCGGCTCCCTTCATCATTGTTCATTGGACATTGATCATTTTTCATTTAACTGAATCGTATTTCTTACTTGGACATTGGACATTCAGTTGCGGGTCGCTGGTTGTTCAGAACCAACAACCCACAACCTGCAACCATCTACCCCAATATCGCCTTCAAATCCTGTTCCGGCGTGGTGATGGGCATGATGTTGAAGTTCTTGACCAGCACATCCAGAACATTGGGAGTCACGAACGCGGGCAGGCTCGGCCCCAGCCTGATGTTCTTGATGCCCAGATAGAAGAGGGTGAGCAGGATCGCCACCGCCTTCTGTTCATACCAGGAGAGGATCATGGACAGGGGCAGCTCGTTCACACCGACATTGAAAGCCTTGGAAAGGGCCACGGCAATCTGTATGGCCGAGTAGGCGTCATTGCACTGCCCCACATCCAGGAGTCGGGGAATGCCGCCGATGTCGCCGAAATCCTTGTCGAAGAACCGGAATTTGCCGCAGGCCAGCGTCAGGATGACGCAGTCCTTGGGAACCAGCTCGGTGAATTGGGTATAATAATTTCTTCCCGGTTTTGCCCCGTCGCAGCCCGCGACCAGGAAAAAATGCTTGATTGCCCCGCTCTTGACCGCATCGATGACCTTGTCCGCAACGCTCATCACCGTATTCCGGCCGAACCCGCAGGTTACGGACTTCCCGTTCACATCCTCTTTGAAGCCCTCCATTTGCAGGGCCTTCTGGATCACCGGGGTGAAATCCTTGTTCGCGATGTGAGTGACCCCGGGCCACCCGACGAGCCCGGTAGTGAAGATGTTGTCCTTGTATACTTCCTGCGGCTTCTGGATGCAGTTGGTGGTCATCAGAATGGCCCCGGGGAACTGGGCGAATTCCTTGGCCTGATTCTGCCAGGCGGTTCCGAAATGGCCGTAGAAGTGGGGGTATTTCTTGAGCCCCGGATAGGCATGGGTAGGAAGCATCTCTCCGTGAGTGTACACCTGGATGCCCTTTCCTTCGCTCTGTTTCAGAATCTCTTCCAGATCCTTCAGATCATGGCCGGATACCAGGATGGCCTTGCCCTTCCTGGCCCCGAGAGGCACCTTGGTGGGTACAGGGTGGCCATAGGTCCCGGTATTAGCCGCATCCAGGAGTTCCATGGTCCTGAGGTTGATCTCCCCGCACTTGAGCACCAGATTCACCCAATCGTTCAGACCGAGGTCCTTGTTCAAGGTTGCAGCCAACCCCTCCTGGATAAAGGCGTACACCTTTTCGTCTTCCTGGCCAAGAATCCTGGCATGGTCGGCATATGCGGCTACTCCCTTGATGCCGAAAAGAAGTGTGTGCTGGAGCCCCATGATGTCGGCATCGATGGTCGTATCGGATTTGATCCCTACCGCTTCTCCCTGGCTCACCATGCCCTGGAGGGTCGACTCGGGTTTAAAGGAAGCCGGGCCGTCCGGAAAGTCGGTCTTCCCTCCGGCCGCCTTCACCTTCCCTTTCAAGCTCTCCCGCAGCTCAACGCAGCGGTTGATAAGGGGAAGGAATCGATCCTGATCGAAATCCACATTGGTCAGGGTCGAAAACGCCGCCTCTGCGGTAAAACCATTCACCTCCCGGTCGTTCACCCCGGCCTTTCGCCCCTCCACCGCTACAAGCGAGAGACCCTTCAATGCGTAGATGAGGAGATCCTGCAGGGCCGCCACATCGGGCTGCTTCCCGCATACGCCTATCTTTGTACATCCTGTTCCCTTGGCTGTCTGTTCACATTGGTAGCAAAACATGTTGTGTCTCCTTTCTGATGTATGTGATTTTGGAACCGATAACGTTAACTGTTGCTCGGATGATAACCAAAGAAAGTGTGGCTGAACTTGACCTAAGTCAACAGAATCTCTTTTTTTTCGAAAATCGAAAATAGGGTGGGAGCAGTATTTTTCGGACCACGGACAAAAGACAGATGACCTTATATCTTTGCTTTCGACAGCCTGAGGCTGTTCAATACTACCGTGATGCTGCTCATAGCCATTGCAAAGGCAGCCAGGATGGGGTGGAGGTCCCGCAGGAAGTATGGGAGAAACTCGAAGGGGTAAAGCACGCCTGCCGCAATGGGGATGAGAATGACATTGTAGAAAAAAGCCCAGAAGAGGTTCTGCTTGATGGTCCTCATCGTCGCCCTGCTCAGGTGGACTGCCCTTGGAACGCCTGAGAGGCTCCCGCTCGCCAGCACCACATCCCCGGTCTCTATAGCCACGTCCGTACCGGTACCGATGGCGAAACCCACATCGGCCTGTGCAAGCGCGGGGGCGTCGTTGATGCCGTCTCCAACCATCCCCACTCTTCCACCCTTCTCCTGCAGTTCTTTGATTTTTTGAGCCTTTTCCTCAGGACGAACATCCGGGATCACCTCGTCGATGTTCACCTGCATGGCGATGGTCCTTGCCGTCTGTGCATTATCCCCCGTGAGCATTACAACCCGCAGGGACTCCTCATGGAGTTTCCGGACTGCGGCTTCGGATTCCGGCTTGAGAGGATCGGAAACAGCTATCATTCCTTGGGGCCTTCCATCTATGGCAACGACCATGACCGTCTTTCCCATGTCCTGCATAGACTGAATCCGATCTCTCAGTCCATCCATGGAAAGCCCCGCCTCCTCTATCCACGCCGGTCTCCCGACCATGATTTCCTTGCCGTTGATCCTGGCCTGGACGCCCAGCCCTCGGACCGCCTTGAAGGAGTCCGTGCTGAAGAGCGGGATCTTTCTTGCTTCCGCTTCCCTCACAATGGCCCGGCCGATGGGGTGTTCGGACCCTGCTTCCGCGGAAGCCGTGAGCCTGAGGAATTCCTCCTCGGTCAACACGTCTGGGTTCAGCAGAGTGACATCCGTTACAGCCGGTTTTCCCTGCGTGATGGTGCCGGTCTTGTCGAGCACAATGGTGCCGAGCTTTGTGGCCATCTCCAGGGCTTGGCTGTTTTTGAAGAGCACGCCCTTTTCCGCTCCCTTGCCTGTACCCGCCATGATCGCTGTCGGGGTAGCAAGCCCGAGGGCGCATGGGCAAGCGATCACGAGGACCGCAACCAGGCGAATCATTGCTGGAACGAAATTGCCTCCGACTGCCCACCACAGGAAAAAGGTGATGAACGCAATGCTGATCACACCCGGGACGAAAATGGCCGCCACACGATCGGCGAGGCCCTGGATCGGCGCCTTGCTCCCCTGGGCATCCTGAACCATTCGGATGATGCGGGCAAGGGCAGTGTCTTTTCCAACCTTTCTGGCCTCAAACCTGATGAACCCCTCACCGTTTATGGTTCCTGCCGCAACACTGTCGCCCGGGCGTTTGTCGACCGGTATGGGTTCGCCTGTCAGCATGGATTCATCGATGCTCGAATCTCCGGCCAGGATCACGCCGTCAACGGGTATGGCTTCGCCCGGTCTGACCACGACCTCATCGCCCACCGCCACGCTCGAAAGGGGAACGACCTTTTCACGCCCGTCCATCATGATGGTTGCCGTCTTAGGGCGAAGCGCCATCAGCTTCCTGATTGCCATGCCGGTACGCCCCTTGGTACGCGATTCCAGCATCTTGCCCATTTTGATGAGCGTAATGATCACGGCCGAGGTTTCAAAATAGACATGCATGCCCAGGGACGGGAAGAGAAGCAGGAACAGCGAATAAAAATAGGCCACTGAAGAGCCCATGGCGACAAGCACATCCATGTTGGCGCTTCCGTTCCGAAGGCTTTTCCATCCCCCTGTATAGAAATCCCATCCGGTGTAGAACTGGACCGGTGTGGCGAGGGCGAGAAAAAACCAGTTTACCCAGGCAGCATGGCTCCACTGCCCGAGGAGCCCGAAATCCCTTCCCATGCTGATGACGAAAAGGGGAAGCGTAAACATGACCCCTATAACAAACTTCCCCGTCTGGGCGCGGATCTCGGCATTGCGCGCCGCCAGCTCCGCGTCCTCCACATCCATGGTTTCAGCGGGCATCACTGCGCCATATCCGGCCTTTTCTATGGCCGCAGCAATGTCTTCCAGCGTGACCATGCCGGGGACATACTCCACATGCGCCTTTTCAGTGGCGAAGTTGACCGAAACGCTCTGCACCCCCGCCACTTTTTTGTTGAGGGTCCTTTCAACAGCTGCAGCACAGTTGGCACAAGTCATCCCGGTGACCGGAATATCCACGGAAGCGCTCGCCACTCCATAGCCTGCGTCCCTGACCTTCTGGATCACGCTCTGAACCTGCACCTGGTCGGGGTCAAAGGAGACGGTTGCCTGCTCGGTGCCGAAATTCACGTTGACATCATGAACGCCCTGCACCTTCTTGAGCGCTCTCTCTATGCTCATGGCGCAGTTGGCGCATGTCATTCCTGTCACTGGTACTTGTATGCTTTTCTCTGTTGCCATAAGACCAAGCTTAATATCCGATCGGTCGGATCAGTCTGATCGGTCTGATCGGTCCGATTCGAACGAAAGGTTCCTACCTACTCTGTGGGCGAGTAATTCATCTCCTTCAGAGTCGCCTTGATCTTTTCGAGGGTGGCGGGAGGCTCCCACGAGACGGTAATCTCCTTTTTCCCGGGATCCCCTTCAACCTTTTTCACGCCCTCCAGATCTATCAGCTCCCTTTTGATATTCATGACGCAGTGACCGCAACTGATGTTTGGAATAGAGAACTTTTTGTCTTCCATGTACGGTTACCTCCTTTGATCGATAGTTAGTATGGTAAGATTAAAACGGGTTGTGTCAAGAAAAGAGAACGTACCTCCTTTAACCACGCTGTTCTCGATTACTCTTCTTCCAGTTACGGGGGAATTCTTGATGGCGGGAAGTTGCAGGGAATTCGGAGCGGCGGTATCTTCTCAGAGGATTCCCGGGAGGGGGCGCTTGTAGGAGCAGCCTCCCGGTTGCGATCGGATGCTCTCGGTCGAGATGACAACTGATTTGCGGGACGCGACAGTCGGCGTGCGCTGAAACAACGGAATGGACGACTATATCGAGCGATCAATCAATGACATGAATATTTTTCTTCCGGCAGATCTCCTTCAGGACTTTAGGCCACACCGTGACAGTCACTTCTCCGAGATGGGCTTTTTTGAGAATGAGCATCTGGGTACGGGCCTGGCCGATGCCTCCTCCTATGCTTAGAGGAATCTCATTGTTCGCCACCGCCTTATGATAGGGAAGGTCCAGCCAATCGAGCTGCCCGGTCATTTCGAGCTGTTTCCGGAGAGTCTCCGCGTTTACCCGTATGCCGCCGGACATGAGTTCATGGCGGCGCTTCGTGACCGGATTCCACACAAGGATATCCCCATTGAGGCCATGCATGGGGCGGCCGTCTTCGGACACGGTCTCCGTAACCCAGTCGTCGTAGTCGGCGGCGCGCATCTCGTGGGGGTAGCCATCGCTGAGAGTCCATCCGATCCCGATTATGAAAACGGCCGGATATTTTTGCAGAATCTGAGTCTCCCTCTGCTTGCGGGGCAGATCCGGAAACATTTCCAGGATCTCTTCTGCATGAAGAAAAGTGATCTCATCCGGCAAATCGGGGTACTTGTCCGTTCTTAGTTGAGGGAACCGGTCCTGGATGAAGGTCTCCGCCCCCTTAATCACCTTCCAGATCTTTCGGACCGTATCCTTCAGAAAATCGAGCGTGCGCATCTCCGCTGTGACAGACCTCTCCCAGTCCCACTGGTCCACATAGGCGCTGTGATCATGATCCAGGAAGTAATCCTTGCGCACGGCACGCATATCCGTGCACAACCCCTCCCCTGTTTTCATGCCGAATTGCTTCAGGGCCATTCTCTTCCATTTGGTGGCAGCCTGAACGATTTGGGCATCCACAGGATTTCTGTCGTGGTCATTGGTGATATGGAATTGAACAGGGGTGCGTGAGCCGTCGCGGTCAAGCATGTCATTGACCCCGCTGTCGATGTCTACGATCAGCGGGACAGTGACCATCATGAGATTCAGTTCCCGGCAGAGGTTTTCTTCTATGTATTGCTTGACTGCAAAGACAGCCTTTTGCGTGTCCTTTGGGCTGAGGAGCGAGCTGTAATCATTCGGCAGAATCTTTTCCAGCTCGCGATAATCGCCGATTCCGGGTCCGGCGAGGTCCGCCTTTTTCAGATCTGCGGCTGTAGCCATTCTGTTGGGATCCCCCTTGTTCGTCAGATAGAGCAGGTTTCAGGGCTTATACAGGAAAAGCAGCTCGAATGCAATTTCAAGTTACCTCCGGATTCATTTTAACACCCGCCATCATCTTGGATCTTGCATCCTGTATCCTGTATCCTTTTTGGTCATTGGTCATTTTGTCCTCTGTCTTTTCATTCGACGTTGGACGTTCGATGTTCGATGTTCGACGTTGATCCAACCCCATCTGGATCCTGCATCCTGGATCTTGCGTCCCATAGAAATGACAGCGCCCGCCCTGCTGTAAAACCCGGTGCAGGACGGGCGCATTCGATCTGCCGACATCAGCCTCTAGTTCCAGCACCTCCCCGGACCGTAGCCGCCGCCCATGTGCCTCCCGTAGCCCCTCCCGGAACCGGGACCCATGCCGTAACCGTTTCCTCGACCGTAGCCTCCCTGGCCATAACCTCGACCGTAGCCGGCCCCAAAACGGGCATCGGGATTGATCTTTCTCTCCTCCAGGGAATAGTTCAGCCTCTCCTGCTTCATTTTCGCCTGGAGGTCGCTCAACTCCTTCTGGAGAGCCCTCGCCTTTTCAGGATCCGGATTGGGAGAACTCATGAGGGTCTGGAACTCACCCCTCTTTGCCCAGATCTGATTTCTTAGCTGAGCTGTGTTGTCATAATATTTCTTTTCGAGCTCCGAAAGCTGGTTACGCTGTTCGTCAGTCAGGTTCGCACCCGACGGGCCATAATTGGGACAATCGTACCCCTGGCCGCCGCCCCACCTTCCTCCAGGGCCGCCGCCCCAGCCCGGTCCTCGGGCAAATGCGGGAAGCGCCAAGGCGGCAATCATGACAGCAATTCCACCCAGTGTAAGCATCTTTTTCATGTCGTTCTCCTTTCTGTTTTGCCTGCTTTTTGCTTGTTAAAGATAGCAAGCAGCATGCCGTTTTCGGCAATATCTCATAAACTATTTATTTTGTTGGCGAATAACCTTTTATCCTGTTCAATGCTTTCGTTGGAGCTCTGTTCACATGGATAGTTATTACCCGGATAGGGGTATCCAATCGGGTAAAAAGTATACAACTTCCTCTTGCATTTTGCCGTTCTTGATGGCAGCCTCGGAGAAATAATGACTAAGACCCCCAAAAAATCCTGGCTTGCGATCCCTCCCTGGATCGTCCTCGGAGCAATCATTGTACTGGTACCCATCTTCCTGTTCTGGACCGTCCAGAACATCAGGAAACAGAAGGAGAGCATGTCCCTCCTGCTTTATGAAAAAGGGGCTGCGCTGATTCGCTCCTTCGAGGCAGGTACCCGGACCGGGATGATGGGAATGATGGGCGGCATGCGTGGAAGCGGATTTCAACTGCAGAGGCTTCTTGTGGAGACGGCCCAGCAGCCGGATATCGTCCACCTGCTGGTTACGGACATCGAAGGCAATATTCTCGCGCATAGCGATGGGCAAAAGATCGGGAATACGTATGGCCGGGATCTCGATCTGGAGGAGCTCGCCCGCCTGGAAAAGCCGCGCTGGAGGCGCATTATCACTCCTGACGGAACTGAAGCGTTCGAGGTTTTCCGCAGGTTCAGCCCAACCCAGACCCCTGGACGGCGTTTCGGCAGGACGCAACACGCGCGGCCAATGGATCCATCCCAGGAGCGGTGGGCGGAGGAACAGAAGTTTGTGATCTTTGTAGGGCTTGAGATGGATACCGTCGAACAGGCAGGCCGGAGGGACATCAGACAAAGCATTCTGACTGCCGCGGTGCTCCTGTTGATAGGGTTTGCAGGCATTGTCCTCCTATTTCTTGCCCAAGCCTACCGATCGACAAGAACCTCTCTCACCAGGATCAAGGCTTTTTCGGAGAAGGTAGTGGAAAGCATGCCCATCGGGCTCCTGACGCTGGACAACGCAGGAACCGTCATCACCATGAATCACGCGGCCGAGGCCGCGCTGGGCATCAGCTCCGGCGCCGTTTTGGGAGCAAGGGCGGGCGAAGCCCTCCCCAAGCCTCTCTGGGCTTTATTGAACAATCCCGGAACAGGAAAATGGATGATAGGCAGGGAAATCGAGGTTACAAACAGCCAGGGAAGAGTTGTTCCCCTTGATGTGTCCATTTCGTTTCTGGAGGACGAGGAAGGCGCCTTCCTGGGGCATATCATCCTTTTTCGCGATCTCACGGAAGTACAAAACCTGAAGAGAGAGATCGAGACCAGCAGGAGACTGGCTTCCCTGGGAAGACTCGCTGCCGGAATCGCCCATGAAATACGCAATCCCCTCAGTTCGATAAAGGGTTTTGCGACCTATTTCAAGGAGAGATACGCCGATGTACCCGAAGATAAAGGGACTGCCGAGATCATGATCAAGGAGGTGGAACGGCTGAACCGGGTAATCAGCCAGTTGCTCGAATTCGCCCGCCCCATGACGGTTGCCAGAAGGCCGGCCTCTCCCCAGGACCTGATTCGTCATTCCCTCAAGATGATCCAGAGGCAGGCCCTTGAAAAGGAAATCCGCATCAGGACAGATCTGCCGGAGGAGGTCCAGGAGGTCTCGATGGATCCGGACAGGGTCAACCAGGTTCTGCTGAACCTCTATCTGAACTCCATAGAGGCCATGGAAAAGGGAGGCGAATTGACGGTGGATCTGCAACCCGCTGTCGGCCGCGGGGGTATCGAGATCTCCGTGAGCGACACCGGCGCAGGAATTCGAAAGCAAGACCTTACCCATATTTTTGACCCTTATTTCACAACCCGCCCTTCCGGAACGGGTCTGGGTTTGGCAATCGTCCACAATATCATGGAATCCCACAAGGGCGAGGTAAGGGTGGAGAGCGAACCGGGGAAAGGGACGAAGGTCACGCTCTATTTTCCTGGTTAGAACGTAAAGGTGTCAGGTGTCAGGTGTCAGGTGTCAGGTGTCCGCTTAATTCATTAAACTGAATATTTTCCTGACATCTCGTATGAGACTTCGCCGTTTGTAGGAGCAAGCTCCAGCTTGCGATTATTCGGCTTTGGTCGGATCGCAAGCAGGAGCTTGCTCCTACAAAAAAACTTTACAACCAAGAAGAGGGTTTCCTGACACCTGACACCTGACACCCGACACCTGGTCTCTCGAATCCGGCAGTCTTCATTTCCGGATGAGCACTGGGTAAAAGGGTTGGGGGGAGTTAAGAACATCCGAGAGGAACGCATGAAAAAAGACAACTCCATTCTCGTCGTGGACGACGATCTGACACATCGCACCATGCTGCGAACGCTCTTGAGCGGATGGGGATACACCATCGTGGAGGCGGACGACGGATCCACTGCGATTGAAAAAGTGCGCCAGCGTCCATTTGATCTGATCCTCATGGATATCCGCATGATCAAGGTATCTGGACTCCAGGCCATGATGGAGATCAAGGCCTACAATCCCGCCATTCCCGTGGTGATCATGACAGCATACGCCTCTGTGGAGACCGCTCTCGATGCGCTGAAAAACGGGGCCTATGATTACCTGACCAAACCTCTCGATTTTGACGAGCTCCGCCTCACCCTTGAACGCGCCATGGACCACACCCGGCTTCGCGAGGAAAACCGGCAATTGCGGGAGAGCATCGGGAGCCGGTTCGACAGGCGAAACATCATCGGCCGGAGTCCTGCCATGGTAAGGCTCCTGGAGACCGTGGCCCAGGTGGCGCCCTCGGAAGCGACCGTTCTGATTACGGGCGAATCCGGCACCGGGAAAGAGATGATCGGGGGAGCCATTCACTTCAACAGCCCGAGGAAGGACGGTCCCTTTGTAAAGATCAACTGCGCGGCAATTACCGAGACCCTTCTCGAATCCGAGCTTTTCGGCCATGAGAAAGGGGCGTTCACAGGGGCCTACAGGAGAAAGGAAGGGCGATTTGTCCAGGCCCATGGGGGCACACTCTTCCTGGATGAAATCAGCGAAACGTCCATGGCCATGCAGGTCAAATTGCTTCGTGTCCTCCAGGATATGGAAATCACCCGCGTCGGCGGCGAAGGTGTTATCAAGGTGGATGTCCGGATCGTGGCGGCAACCAACAAAGACCTGCTGAGACTGGCGGAAAGCGGCCGCTTCAGGGAGGATCTTTACTACCGTTTGAATGTCGTTGGGCTCACCCTGCCGCCTCTCCGGGAGAGGAAGGAGGATATCCCTTTGCTTGCACAGCAGTTCCTGCAGACCTTTTCAGAGAAGAACAACAAGACTATAAAGGGATTCACGCCGCAGGCCATGGATCGGCTCATCCGCCATGACTGGCCCGGGAATGTAAGGGAGCTGATGAACGCTGTTGAGCGATCCATAGTCCTCTCCAGGTCTGAGTATCTGGGAGAAGAAGACCTGCCTCTGGTGCCCCTGGAGCCGAAGACGGAAAGCTGCCCGCAGGCAGCGGAAAACATGGACGGCGATCTTTCCCTGGATGAGATCGAAAAGGCGGCTATCATGAAGGTTCTGGATTCGAGCAACGGCAACAAGAGCGAGGCGGCAAGGCGGCTTGGCATAACGAGAAAGACGCTGCTCAAGAAGTTGAGAGAGTATGGTGCGGCATAAAGAAGGATCCAGGATACAGGATACAAGATGCAGGATGGAAGATGCAGGATGGAAGATGCAGGATGGAAGATGCAGGATGGAAGTTCCAGGAAGTTTGAATCCTCGCTATGTTTCTTGGATCTTGTATCCTGTATCGCTGTTTGCAGGATCCAGGATACAGGATTGCAGGATCCAGATGGGGTTGGATCGACGTCGAACATCGAACTTCGAACGTCCAACGTCGAATGAAAAGACCGAAGACAAATGACCAATGACAACACACAACCCGCCGCCGGCAGCCGGCAGAGTGATCGATGGACATGTTAAGGCAATTCAGCCTGCGATTCAGGGTATACTCGGTTCTGATCGCCCTTGTGCTCATCACCCTGGTGGGCGGTCTCGTCATGGTGTGGTATACCTACCGCATGGAAGGGCTTTTGACTCAATTGATTGATCGGAATTTAGCGGCCTTTCAGACGGCAGAAGACCTTCAATCGTCTCTCGCGAATCAGAAAGGGTTTGTCTCCTACTATTTCCAGGACTCGGATCCGACCTGGCTCAAACATCTGGAGGAGTACCGCCGGAAGTTCGAGGAACGGCTGAAGGAGGCCATCGCACTCGCAGAGACCGAGACCGAAGGCCGGACCGTGGCGAAAATAGAGGCGGAATACATTGAGTATACCGCCCTCAAGGACCGGGTGATCGAGTACTACAGGGGAGGAGACAGGGAGACCGGGCTCATACTCCACAAGCAGGTGCGGGAACATTTCTTCAAGGTTCTCCAGCTCTGCGACGAATACAAGATCTTCCACGCCATCAATATCGGCGAGGTGAAAGACCGGAGCCTCTCCCAGGCGGGAAGATTGAGGGTGATTGCCGTCTCCGCCATTCTCTGCGTCCTTTTTCTTGCCGTACTTCTTTCCTTTGTTCTCGTGAATCAGATCCTCGGACCGGTCCGCCGACTCGCCCTGGAAACAGACCCGGACTCATCCAGCCCCGGAACCGATGACGAGGTCAAAGCGCTGAGCCGGAGTGTCAGAGGACTTCTGGAGGAGTTCGATTTTACCCAGACGGAGTTGGAAAAGAGCCGTGAGCACCTGGTCCAATCCGAAAAGATGGTTGCATTGGGCAAACTCTCGGCCAGCATGGCCCACAGCATTCGAAATCCACTGACCTCCGTGAAGATGCGGCTCTTTTCCCTCCAGCGGACACTGGACCTCAGCAATCTCCAGAAGGAGGATTTCCAGGTGATTTCGGAGGAGATCCTTCACATTGACGCCATTGTCCAGAACTTCCTGGAATTCTCACGGCCTCCCAGACTCAGGATGCAGAAAATCAGCCCTTCCGAAATCGTAGACCACGCTATTCGGCTCCTTTCCCATCGGTTTGAGCTCGCAGGCGTGGAATGCAGGGTGGATCGAAAAGAGTTCCTGCCCCGGATTCACGGCGATCCCGAGCGGTTGAAAGAGGTATTGGTAAACCTCCTGGTGAATGCATGCGAGGCCATGGTCCAGGGGGGGGCCATTGTCATCCAGGAGGAAGCGGTCAGGAAAACTGCCGCAGGCAGTGCCGCCGTTGTGAGGGTGAGTGACAATGGTCCTGGCATCCCGGAGCCGATACGGAAGAGGATATTCGAACCTTTCTTCAGCACAAGGGAGGAGGGCACCGGACTGGGGCTGAGCATCGCCACCCGCATCATCCGGGAGCATGGCGGCACTCTGGAGCTGGCGTCCCAGAAAAGCGTCGGAACTACATTCGTGATTACCCTTCCGATAAAGGAGAGATCCGTTGAGCACGATTCTAATCATTGACGACGACGATCAGCTTCGGAGGAGTTTCGAGAGACTCCTTGCCGAAGAGGGATATGCGATACTGTCCGCTCCTTCCGGGGAAGCCGGCCTCAACATCATTCAGGAACGGACGCCGGATCTGGTCATTCTGGACATGCGCCTTCCCGGAATGAACGGGTTCGAAACTTTCAAGGCCATTCATTCCATGGAATCGAAGCTGCCCGTGATCATCATGACCGCATACGGCACAACAGAGACCGCGATTGAGGCCACCAAAATGGGCGCGTTTGATTATATCCTCAAGCCTTTCGACATCCCGGATATGCTTTCGGTGATAGGGCAGGCCCTGGAGGCGGCCCGTTTCATGAAATCCCCGGTCGATATCGACTCCACTCCGGACAAGTACTCGGGGGAGGCGATTATCGGCAGAAGCAGGCCCATGCAGGACCTTTACAAGGCCATCGGCCGCGTGTCCCCCACGGATGCGACCGTGCTTGTCAGGGGAGAATCCGGAACGGGAAAAGAACTGGTCGCGCGCGCCATCTACCAGCACAGTCTCAGAGCGAACGGCCCATTTCTCGTCATCAACTGCGTCGCCATCCCCGAGACACTTCTGGAGAGCGAGCTCTTCGGTTATGAGAAGGGGGCGTTCACAGGCGCCTCCTATCGCCGGGTCGGGAAGATCGAACAGGCGAATCGAGGGACGATCCTGCTGGACGAAATCGGAGACATGCCTTTCACCATCCAGTCCAAGATCCTCCGTTTGCTCGAGGAAAAAAGCATCGAAAGACTGGGAGGACGGGAAACCATCCCTGTGGATGTGAGGATCATCGCCGCGACCAACAGGAACCTGGAGACGGCCCTTGCCGAGGGGCGTTTCCGTGAAGACCTGTACTATCGCCTTAAGGTGGTGACGCTCTGGCTTCCTCCGCTCCGCGAAAGGCCGGGGGACATCCCTCTCCTTGCAGAGTATTTTGCAGCCAAATTCGCGTCGGGTATGGGCATGGACAACCCGGGGATTACCGGAGATGCCCTGGCTCTGCTGAACAGTTGCCCATGGCAGGGAAATGTGAGGGAGCTTGCCAATGCCATACAGAAGGCTCTTATCTACAATCGGGGGGTCCCCATCAACAGCGAGACCGTGACCCGGGCGATCAGCGGGAGATCGGGTACGGAACTGGTGGGCGAAGGAGTGGAGCAACCGCTCAGGCAGTGGATAAGAGAAGGGTTGCTTTCTGAGAACCGGGAAAACCTGTTCGATACCTACATGGACCTTTTTGCCGCTATTCTGGTCAGCGAGGCACTGACCCTGACCGGAGGGAACCGATCCCAATCCGCCAGACTTCTGGGGCTTTCGAGACCAACCCTGCATTCCAAAATCGAGAAGTACGGCCTCAAGTTCGAGACCTCGGTGAAAAAGGGGTAGCGTGGTGTCTCACAAATGATGTCATCTCGACCCCCGCGGCTCGCGCGGGATAGACTCCGCGAGAGATCTTGGACACCGCTTGTGTCGGATTTCTCACTCCGTTCGAAATGACAGTTCCACCATCCTCAGGGGAATTCACCCGCCAGCCGGCAGCTGTTCCATGGGCAGGATGAACCGGAATGTGGCGCCTCTGCCCTCCCCTTCGCTCTCGGCCCAGATCTCTCCCCCATGCAGTTCCACGAGCCTTTTTGTCAAGGAAAGACCCAACCCTGTGCCCTGATACCTGCGGGCTGACGACCCGTCGACCTGTTCAAAGGGCTGAAAGATACGGTGCATGTCGTTCGGATCGATACCGATCCCATTGTCCGCTACGGATATCCGCAGGAACGCGTAAGGGAGCTGTGTCCCGAGTATCTCGAGTCTGTGGTAAACGGCGTTGCCTTTCGCGCTCGGCGTATTCAGGATGTCGGCCGACAGCACGACCATTCCTCCGTCTGGAGTGAACTTGACGGCATTCGAAAGCAGATTGTACATGATCTGTTTGAGCTTGCGCTCGTCGGCTTGAATGCTGCAGCAAAGCCGGTCCACCTTCACCGACAGTCCGATGCGGTGCTTCATCGCCCTTTCTTTTACCATCAGCACGCTGTTCTCGAGGAATTTCCCGATGTCGATATCCTCGAGGACCATATCCATCTTTCCGGACTCGACCTTTGAAAGATCGAGGACGTCGTTGATCAAAGACAGGAGATGATTGCTGCTCTGGAGCACATCATTGAGGTATTCCCCCTGGCTCGGGTTGATTTTCCCGAATCTCTCATCGAGGACCATTTGCGTGAAACCGATGATGTGGTTCAAAGGGGTCCGAAGCTCATGGCTCATATTCGCCAGGAATTCGCTCTTCGCGCGGCTTGCGGCCTCGATTTTCTCACGATCCAGGTTCTGCTGGACGGCTGCTCCCAGGATATCGGCAGCGGCTCGCAATGCGTCTGTCTCCCTTCCCTGCCACTTCCGCCGCATCCTGCAATCGTCAAACCCGATGAATCCCCACCATCGCTTCCCTACAAAAACCGGAACAATCAGAATGGAAAGAATGCCTTGGCTTGACAGGAAATCCCGTTGTTGGTGCGAGAACGCTTCCAAATGGCCGACAATCATATCCCCCCGGGAGAGCCTCTCCTCCCATGCTGCAAAACCCCTGCGCACAAAGGAGAAGTTCTGGAGCTCCGGGTTTTCGATCTGCGGCACGATGCCCGGGGCGACCCATTCGAAAATCTGGCTTGTCAGTATGGCGTCTTCTTTTGCAGGCGAATTTCGAAACACGTAAACACGGCTGACCCCGGTTGCCTCGCCCAACCTTGCCAGCACCTTGTGCATGATGCCTTCGAAATAGGGGGTCCTCAGAAATTGCTCGGCCGCAAAACTCACTGCCTCGAGAATGGCATCTCGACGCAAGAGGGCTTCTTCGGTCTCTTTCTGCCTGGAAATGAGCGCGGATAGCGCTTCGGCTTCCCGTAAGCGACTGTCTGCCGCTTCCTTGGAAATTCTCTTGTAATACTCTACCGCCTGGAGAGATTCCTTCAGAAGCCTTTCCAGCTCTTCCTTGTCAGGCTTGCTCATTGGGATCAGCCTTCGGCCAGAATCAACAAAACCCCTGTCCAGTCCAGCCCTCTGCTTTGCCCCCGGAAAGGCGCAATTTCCACTCCAGAGAAGAATCCAAGCAGGGGGACGTTGTCTTGCCTGAATGTATTCTGCACCTCCGCAGCCTCTTCCGTAAGCGTATCGGACATGTCTGCGGTTCTGCCTGCGCAATCGATATATAGTCCGAACGCAGGCTTTCGTCCGTCCGATCTGATCTTCGCAAGAAGCTCCTGCGCGTTTGTCCTTGCCGACGCGATGATTGTCTCGGCATCCCGCAGCATGAATTGAACTTCCATGCCTTCCTGGAGGTCCGGCTCAAAGAGCACAACGCCATCCTTGCCCGGCAAAACACCTGCAATCAGCCTGTTCACGTAATCGGCTTCCCTGAACTGGCCATACTTTTCACCATGGTTGATGCCCAGAGACAATCTCTTCACGGGAATCTGTGCCTGCCACGAAGCATTCCCGTATATCTCGTCAATGACCTGAACGATCGGCTTCCCGTCCAGTTCATAAAGCACAGGCCCTTCCATCTTCGTAATCGTGTGATAAATGCCGTCTTTGGGAGTGCATCCGTGAATGATCCGGAAATACGGTTCGAATTTGCCGGAAAGAAGGACCCCAACGACACTCTGATCCGCCACGTGATCGCCGCAGAACTGCATGGTAGGGCTGAATTGATATTCGCCGATGACCCCCGCCCCGACAATGGGAGCTTTGCCTTTCATGACAGACTCGATTCCTTTGATGAGAGGGGGTGAGGCATTCATGACAGGGGGCGTGGTTTCAGTCGGCGGGATCTTGATGGAATCGTAGAAGATGAGAAAAAGCTTTTCATGAAGTCCTTCCACGATCTTCCCGGCCAGCTTTTTTCCTGTTGCATATTCATCCTTGTTCAAACCATTTGCCGTTACCACCTGGTAACGAAGGGAATCGGACTGCAGCACCGCGACTCCCGATGGATATCCCTGGTATGCAAGCTCTTCAGCCGTGATAATCCCGATGGCCGATCCTCCGATAATGGGCGCATGTTCTCCAACCACGGAGCGCAAACCCCTGAAAAATTCCTTGTGATCCAACCTTCCGGCACAGAAGGCAAATACGAAATCCGGCCTTTCGATCGCTCCGCGCTCGACGGCATTCCGGGCCGCATTTTGTCCCGAGAGGAAAGCATCCTGATGGTTGTAATACCCTACGCCGATCTTCATCTTCCACCTCCCAAAGGCGAGTCTCTGAATCTCAGTCACAGATGACCCTTCAGCTCTATGAAAATACCATCAACCCTGTGGTTTCCGAAGCTAAAGTGGTACACCAGACCTGACTGAAGAGCTTGCAAATGTCAAGCCAATAAAAAACCAAGTCGTTGTTTTCCGTTTGCTTAAGCCGACGAGTTTCTGTAGATAAGTGAGGTTCGTGCTCATACGGAGCTCTGAGATCTTCGGAATGGGCACCTGGATTCATCAGTACGTTTACGGCGGGAGTGAAGTTCATGTTTCTGAATGCGCTAATGGGTACGCTATCCGACGGTCTGGCAATCGATCTGGGTACGTCCAATACCTTGATATACGTGAAGAGCAGAGGGATCGTTCTGAACGAACCTTCGGTTGTAGCGGTGAAAAGTGTGGACGGAAGGATGAACAGAATTCTTGCTGTGGGTCGGGAAGCCAAAATGATGCTCGGCAGGACCCCCGAGAATATTGAAGCCGTCCGCCCCATGCGGGATGGGGTCATAGCGAATTTCGAAATAACGGAGTTCATGCTTCGATACTTCATTCAGCAGGTTCATAAAAGGAGAAATTTGTTCAGGCCGCGCATCATGATTTCGGTTCCCAGCGGGGTGACCCCTGTGGAAAAAAGAGCCGTCCGTGAATGCGCCTCAGCCGGTGCGAGTGAGGTCTTTCTCATCGAGGAGCCCATGGCGGCCGCCATCGGCGCGGGACTTCCCATCACGGAGCCCAGGAGCAATATGGTGGTGAACCTCGGAGGCGGGACTATCGAGGTGACCGTCATCTCTCTGGGCGGAATCGTATACAGCAAGTCTGTGAGGGTCGGCGGAGATAAAATGGATGAATCGATCATGCAGCATATCAACCGGAAGTACAATTTTTTGATCGGTCCGGGCACGGCCGAAAACATCAAGATGACTATCGGAAGCGCATTTCAGACGGAACAGCCGGAGGAGATGGTTATAAGAGGGCGCGACCTGACAACAGGCACTCCAAGGTCGATGGTGATCAACTCCAACGAAGTAGCGGAAATGATTTCCGAGGAGGTCAGTATGGTTGCGCAGACCGTCAGATTAGCCTTGGAGCAGATGCCTCCCGAACTTTCGGCGGATGTTCTGGAGCAGGGGATTGTGTTGACCGGAGGAGGAGCGCTTCTCAAAAACATGGACGTCCTGTTACATACGAATGCCAATGTACCCGTGACGGTTACGGCAAAACCCCTTGAAACGGTTGCAATCGGCGCAGGCATAGCTCTGGAGAATTACTCGATCCTCAGACAGGTTGCCATTGACTAGATGAATCGCAACCTGGAGGTTGCCCCTACAAGAGTTTCCGCCCTCACATTTCATGAAAATACCTGTCGCAAGGAAGATACGCCGGATACTCTTTCTCCAGCTCCCCTGTCTGGACAACGAGATCGGAAGGCATACGGAAAATATGGAGTTGGCGGGTTTCTACCTGCTTCACTCACTGGTCCGGACCGGTGAAGCCGGCGGTCTGGAATTCCGTTTCCTCGAACGCAAGGAAGAGCTTCTGGACGACGGACACATCCTCCATCTGCTGCTCGACTGGCAGCCGGACGTGATCTGCTGCACCCTTTACCTCTGGAATATCGAACGGACCCTGCACATCCTCAAGAGGTTCAAAGTTGCCGAGCCGACCGTCAGGATTGTCGCAGGCGGTCCGGAGGTCTGCATTCATCACCCCTTTCTGTTCAGGAGCCTTGTGCCGGATGTGGTCGTGTCGGGCGAGGGAGAAGGGGTGTTCCCCCACATCCTTCGCGCGCTTCGCAGGCACGAAACCACTGACCTTGCATGTGTGGCCTGGAAAAAGGATCATCGTTACCGGTGGGGAGAGAGCGTTCTCCCTGCGCTCTCGCTGCAAGAGTCTCTGCCTCCCCCTCATCATCCAGGCTGGGTCCCGGATGCTGACGGCACTGCTTACGTGGAGGCGGGCCGAGGATGCCCCATGTCGTGCACATACTGCCGCTACGCCCATCAGAGAAAGGGTATGACCTTTCTTCCCCCGCAGGAGCTGACGAAAAGGATTCGCGTGCTGAGGGACCGGGGCGCACGGGAGATCCGTTTCGTGGATCCAACTCTCAATGCGCATCCCTTTTTCAGCCGGATTCTGGGGTCACTTGCCGGGCTGAACAAAACCGGACCCATCAGGTTCTTTGCGGAGGTGCGGGCGGAAACCCTGTTGCCCGAGCAGATAGACATCCTGGCGTCTGCAGGTTTTAAAGAAGTCGAGGTAGGGGTGCAGAGCCGCGATCCGAAGGTCCTCCGCTTGATTCACAGGCCGGCAAATCACTCCCTCCTGGAGGAGAATCTATCCCGAATGGTCTCCGAAGGAATCGAGGTCACCCTTGACCTGATGTACGGGCTGCCCGGCCAGAGATTTGAGGATGTGGCCGGTTCCCTTGAATGGGCAAAGGATCTGGCGGTCCGAAATATACAATGTCTTCAGACGCTGCTGCTCCCCGGCACGGAACTGAGAAAGAATCGAAAACGATGGGGAATGGCCGCGGACTCCCTTCCGCCATACGGTGTTCGCTCCACCGACTCCTTGAGTTGGAATGAGATTCGGGATATAGAAGAGCTGATCCATGAAATCTCCCCTGCGGATTGCATGACTTCCCGCTTCACAGGGCATCGTCTCAGTGATCTTTTTGAAGAAAAGGTCGTCATTCACATAGACCGAAGGAAGGATCCCGCTTTTCTGCCGGGCACATCTTCAAGAAGGGCGATCCTGTTCAGGGGAGATGACCTCTTTGCAGCGAAGTCGGAAGTGTGTAAGATCATGAGCGAGGCGGTCGCGGCCGAGCCGCACATGTTGTGGCAGTTCGTCCTCAATCCCGAAAGGGAGTTTCCCCTGGATCTTCTGGAGTCGATGATTGCACAGCTCCACGCATTTCCCTCTCACTGGATCGATCGGTCTGCCTCCGTGGCCGGGTGGAACCGAATCGCTTCAAGGAGAATCCTGGTCCTGCTAAGACAGGATTTCCGTTACTCAACGTCGTGGATTAAGGCTGTTGAATCGCTTCTGGAGGATCATTTCTATTGAACGCGCAGATATTCCTTGATTTTTTTGTTTCCACGGTCTAAAAAAGTTTATTCAGGCCGGTTGGCATGGAAAAATCATACATCCTGAATGCACCGGCAATCCGAAAAGTCCTAGTATGAACCAGGAGGATAGGAATGACCCTCACAAAGGCAGATCTCATCGAATCCATATACAATCAAGTCGGATTTTCCCGATCAACTTCGGCCCGCATGGTTGAGACCGTTCTGGAGATCGTAAAGAACAAACTGGAAGACGGGGAAGACGTGCTCATCTCCGGCTTTGGAAAGTTTTCTCCCAGGAACAAGGAACAGAGAAGAGGAAGAAATCCAGCCACCGGCGAGAGCCTGACTCTCAAGGAGAGAAGAATCATCACTTTTAAGTGCTCCTCGGTTCTGAAGAAGAAGATCAACAGGGACTAAACCATCTAGAAGGGTTCTGCGATTTCTTCCGAATCCGACCAACTCCCTTATAGCATTCATCCAGTCACCTCTGCATCCGGGACTTCCCATTCGTTCCACGTCATGTGGAATGAACGTCCGGCGGTCTCCCTCGAACCCGGCAGGGGGGATATGCTGAGCAGCCTTGTCACCGACGGGAGTGGCCAATGATCAAAAGCCTTGAGCAAAAATTGGTCGTTTTTCTGCTGCTTCCTGTTGCAGCGCTCCTTTTTGGCATTGGCTTTTTGGGATTCATCTATGCCAGGGGAATCCTGCTCCGCGAATGGAGAGAGGGTGCCATCCTGAAGCTGGAAAGGGCTGCTCACCATATTGATATGCGGCTCACCCGCCCCATGCAATGGATCCAGATGTTCCACAACACTGCAGAAGGACGCGGTGGAGCCATGGCGCAGGAATGGTTCATAGAGCAACTGGTCAGGATGGAGGGAGTTGCCGATGTCGATCTGCAATGGCTTCAAGATCCGCCTGAACCGCCGGAAATGAAGATGGGACCGGGAGGAGGCCGGATGATGAGGTTCCACCGGGCTGCAATTTCACGGGTCACTCCCCCGCGGGTGGACGCCATGACCGGACGGAAGACCGTGGATCTCATTTCTGAACTCAAGAACGAATCAGACGAGGTAATCGGAAGGCTGCGGGTGTCTCTTGGGTTCGATTACCTGATGCAGGACATTCTGGAGCTGGGATGGTCGCAGGGAGATCAGGCTTGCCTGGTGGATGAGTCCGGCAATTACCTGGCGCACACGTTCGATGTGGAACACCGCACCCGTTTGGCAGAGACCGGGGACGAAGTCGAAACATCCATCCTCCAGGCGATGAAGGAAAAACCAAACGGCACGGTTATGGGGCCGGGACTTCCTCCACGGATGGTGGGTGGTTTTTACAGAATAAGCCAGGCGCCCTGGACAATGGTCATGTTTGCGCCGGGGGAGAAAATTCTTGAGCCGATGATCAGATTCAGGCTCTACTACTTTGTGGCCGGTGTGTTCTGCATCCTGCTCATCCTCGTGCTGATCCTTCACATGGGAAGAAGGATCGTTCAACCCGTCCGCGCGCTATCCGCTGCGGCGGAAAAGATTGCAGAAGGGAAATATGGGGAGCCCCTGCAGCCCAGGACCTCCGACGAGATGGGCCAACTGACGCGGAGCTTCAACAAAATGGTGGAAGGGCTGAGGGAAAGGGATTTCATCAGCAATACCTTCGGGCGATATGTGGACCAGGAGGTTGCCAAAGAGATACTGGAAAATCCCGAAGTCGGGAAGCTTGGCGGGGAAAAGAGGACAGTTTCCATCCTCATGTCCGATATCCGCGGGTTTACCCCTCTGGCCGAGTCCTTGAAGCCGGAAGGCACGATCAAGGTTCTAAACCTCTATTTCGCCCACATGGTGGAATCCGTTCACAGGCACAAGGGAATCATCGTGGATTTCTTCGGCGATGGAATCCTGGTATTCTTCGATCCCCTTGGCGGCCCCCTTCTCCCCTCTCTCCGGACAGCGGTGAAATGTGCTATGGACATGCAATCTGCGATGAAAGAGTTCAACAAGGAAATGAGGACCGAAGGTCTTCCGGAATTCCAGATGGGCATAGGAGTGAATGCGGGTGAAGTGGTAGTCGGCAACATCGGCACGGAATACCGCGCAAAGTATGGAATCGTCGGCTCGGCCGTGAATATCGTCCAGCGCATCCAGTCCCTGGCGGCCGGCGGGGAAGTAGTGATATCCGAAAGCGTGCTCTCCCCTCTTTCGGATGAAATCCGGGTCGGGAAATCTTTCGCCTCACAATTGCGCGGGGTCCATGAGGAGATGAAATTGTTTCTTGTGGAAGGAATCGAGTCTTAGGGTTGGTCTGGTTGCGATCTTTTCGTCCACGAGGGAATCGCGAGCAGGAACTCGCTTCTACAGGCTGCTTCGCAGAGCACAGAACGAACGCTCTCCTCCACATTTTCCTTCTTACAAATTGAGAATCAACATTGACAATCTCGCAAAAAGTCGTGATTCCGGCGCAGGCCGGAATCCAGATATTCTGCAAGGGCTCGAAAATACAGGATCCCGGCTGGAGTTTATCCCGCACTTGATGCGGGGCCGGGATGACGAAAAAAGGCTATTTTCGACTTCTTACGAGACCATCAACATTGGACCTTCAGTTAACCAAACAAACCAGATAAACCAGATAAACTAAATAACCGCTTTTACCCCAAAACCCGCATCACGAGCGGACCCACCCCTTTTTCCAGGAGGGACAACTTTTGGGCAAGGCCGTAGGACAGATCCACATCCCTCCCCTCCACGTAAGGCCCCCGGTCCGTTACCACCGCCTTTACGCGCTGCCTGGTGACGGGATTCTCCAGTTCCACCCTGGTCCCCAGCGGGAGGTCCTTATGGGCAATCGTGGCCCCATGCATGTTGTATTTTTCTCCGTTGGCCATCGGCTTTCCATGATGCTCACGGCCGTACCAGCTCGCGATCACATCCGTACGCTCCGGATAAGAGGGTAGTCGAATGCGGATCTTCTGGCCCGGCTGAATCCTGCGCGGGTCTTTAATGGAGTTGTCCTTGATGATATCCTCGACATTGACGTGGTACCGTTTGACCGCCAGGTTCCACAAGGTATCGTTTTTCTGGATGGTATACTCTACCCAGCGCTCACTGGCGCGGCTGCCCTCCCCTTTTCCTCTCTCCACGTTGAGCATGGATTCGAAGTTCTTCGCCTGACCGGTCTCTTTCGTCTGCCCGGTCCCTTCGGAAGCCGCCGGTGATGCGATCTGAAGTTTTTCCTGGCGCGGCCGATCGATTTTCATTCGAACACTTGGGACCGGCATGGAAATGGACAAAAGCGGGTTTCTTTGGATGCGAAAACCCATCCCTTCGCCTCCTGGTCTGGTAGTAGGTGACTTGCTCTTTCTTTACTTAGCAACTCCTGTGCCAGGCGCCCACCTGAAGTAAAAGGCACCTCCGCTCAGGCTGCTCCGGTTGAAGGTTATCGGATCGCCCAAAGGTGGCGCCAAAAACATGACACCGTTTGATTGCCGCCTGTTCGCGATTCCGTTGATCTTCCCGAAAGGGATCTTGACACCGGCACTGCTCTTTCCTATGGTTAATTGAGTAAGCCTTAAATTCGCATAGGAGGGATAATCATGGCTGTGAAAGTCGGGATAAACGGATTTGGCCGCATTGGAAGGCTGGTCTTTCAGGCGATTTGCGATCAAGGGCTTCTTGGAAAAGAAATAGACGTGGTGGCTGCGGTGGATGTCTCAACGGACGCTGAATACTTTGCATATCAGTTGAAATATGATTCGGTTCATGGAAAATTCAATGCTTCGGTCACCACCGAGAAGAGCGATCCTGCCAAGGGTGAGCCGGATACTCTGGTGGTCAATGGCCACAAGATCAAATGCGTCCCCGCCGGAAAGGGCCCTGCCGATCTTCCATGGAAAGCGCTTGGAGTTGAGTATGTGATCGAGGCCACCGGCCTCTTCACCGATTCGGAAAAGGCCAAGGGACATCTTTCGGCCGGCGCCAGGAAAGTGATCATCACCGCCCCCGGAAAGGGAGAGGTGAAGACCATCGTCATGGGGGTGAACGAAAAGGAATATGACCCGGCTGCGCACCAGGTCGTTTCCAATGCATCCTGCACCACCAACTGTCTGGCTCCGCTGGTTCACGTGCTTCTCAAGGAAGGGATCGGGATAGAAACCGGTCTGATGACGACCATCCATGCCTATACGGCAACCCAGAAGACTGTCGATGGACCGTCCAAGAAAGACTGGAGAGGAGGACGTGCCGCTGCCGTAAACATCATCCCTTCCTCAACCGGAGCGGCAAAGGCGGTCGGCGAGGTTCTCCCTGCAACCAAAGGCAAACTCACGGGCATGTCTTTCCGGGTGCCGACGCCCGATGTTTCGGTTGTGGATCTGACCTTCAGGTCCACAAAAGATACCTCCATAGAGGAGATAGACCAGCTGCTCAAGAAGGCCTCGGACAGCTATTTGAAGGGGTATCTGGGATACACGAACGAAGAGCTGGTTTCAACCGATTTCATTCATGACAACCGCTCTTCCATCTATGATTCCAAGGCTACCCTGCAGAACAATCTGAAGGGCGAGAAGAGGTTCTTCAAGATCGTATCCTGGTACGATAACGAGTGGGGGTATTCGAACCGTGTCGTCGATCTCCTGCGATACATGGCGGGCAGGAAGTAGACAGTCAACCCATGCCGGTGACTCGTCCGGGGTCCACATCCGTGGACCCCGATTTTTTCAGGAGGGTTTCTGCAGCCGCACGTCTCCGGAAAACACCCTGATCCTTCCCGCTCTTGGATCCTGCACGATCAAAGCCCCGTCTTCATCCAGACCCTGTACGAGACCGCCGGACGTGCGACCCGCACTCTCGACGACGACATGTCTCCCCATGATCCCCGCAAGATCCTTCCATCTTGTCAGGAGACGTCCGGTGACCCCCCTTTTGTAAACCCTGCAGTACTTCTCGAAAAGAGTGAGATATCGGGTCAGAACCATGTTTCTGAAAACCCTTTTTCCCGTTTCCAGGAAAAAAGACGTGGCCGATCTCTGCAGTTTTTCAGGGAACTTTGGCGTGTTCACATTGATTCCCACGCCGATGATCATGTAATCCACGGCATCCATTTCCGCTCCCACCTCGGTCAGTATGCCTGCGATCTTCTTTCCCCGGACCAGGATGTCGTTGGGCCATTTGAGGCTCACGCCGGAAAGCCCGAGGGAAACAAGACTCTCTGCAACGGCGAGAGATGCAAAGATCGGGATTCTGCCGGCCTGGCTGAGCAGAAGGTCGGGCCGCAGAATGATCGATGCATAAAGGCCGTCCCGAACAGGGGAATACCACGTTCTTCCTTTCCGCCCCCTCCCGCTTGTCTGGGTATCGGCAATAACAAGGGTTCCCTCGGGTGCGCCTGCCAGCGCCATGGATTTTGCGGAGGTGTTGGTGGATTCGATCCGGCTGAAAACGACAACCTCCCGCTTCCCGAAAACCTGTGTCCGAAGCGTGCTCGTGATGATCTCGGCATTCAGCCGGTCCGGGGGTTCTCTGAGCAGGTATCCCTTTCGCGGCGAAGATTCGATCGCACAACCCTCTTCCCGAAGCCGGCGCACATGCTTCCACACGGCCGATCTCGTGATCGCGACCCTCCCGGCAAGGTCATCCCCGGAAACCCAGGTCCCTTCGGCCGCGCTCAAAAATTCCAGCAGTCGCTCTCTCGTATCCATCATTTGCTCTGTGACACAGCTGCCGACATCCTTTTCCTGCCCCGCTGATAGAGAAAGACGGAGACCAGAACAACGGCGCCGAATATGTCCGAGTACAAGCCCGGCTTGATCAGCCCAAGTCCGGCGGCAAGCAGCAGGATGCGGGCTGACCATCCCAGCCGGTCGGCAAGGTACCCCATGAGCCCTGAACCCAATGCGATGCAGCCCACACACGCGGTGAAGACGGCAAGCAGAATGTCGGCCCAATGTCCTTTCAAAATCAATTCCGGGCTGTAGACAAAGAAGAAAGGGGCCAGATAGGCAATCGCCGCCAGCCGGGTCGCCTCCCAGCCCGTTGCCAGGGGTTTGCTTTCCGCAATTGCCGATGCGGCATAGGCAGCCATGGCCTCGGGCGGGGTGACTACGGAAAGGCACGCATAATAGAAGACGAACAGGTGGGCGGCAAGCGGGTCTATGCCAAGATTGATAAGCACCGGCCCGCCCATAATGACGGTCAGGATGTAGGCGGCAGACGTTGTCAGTCCCAGGCCAAGAATCATGGACGCGATCATGACAAAGACCAGAGAAAGCGCCAGATTTCCGCCCGCAGCCTCTATGACGAGGGTGGAGAACTGGAGCCCCAACCCTGTTTGTGTGATGGTGCCGATCACGATACCGGCGCACGCGCATGCCAGCGCCACCTCCAGGCTTGCATGAGCGCCGCGCATCAACGCCGCCAACACCTTACGCCAACCCATCCGCGTTTTCTTCCTGAACCAACTCACCACGAAAACAGCCCCCACCGCCCACAAGCCTGACTTCATGGCCGAATATCCCATGGTCAGGATCGCGATCAGAAAGAACGCCGGCAGGAGCAGGTGCCCCCCTTCCTTCATCACCTTTCCGAAATTAGGCAGCTCCTCGCGAGTCATGCCCCTCAGATTCGATCGGAGGGCTTCCAGATGCACCATGTAGAGGAGCGCAAAGTAGTAAAGGCACGCGGGAAGAATGGCGGCCTTGCAAACCTGGAAATAGGGAACGCCGAGCATGTCGGCCATGATGAAGGCCCCGGCGCCCATGACCGGAGGCATGATCTGCCCGCCTGTGGAGGACACCGCCTCCACCGCGCCGGCGAACTGCGGCCGGTAGCCGATTTTTTTCATGAGGGGGATGGTGAAAGAGCCGGTGCTGACCACATTTGCCACTGCCGAGCCGCTGATGGTGCCGAAAAAGGCGCTGCTGATCACCGCGACTTTGGCCGGCCCTCCCCGGAAATGCCCGGCAATGGCATTGGCGAAGTTCATGAAGAACTCCCCTGTGCCGGACACGACCAGAAACCCCCCGAACATGATGAAGACGAAGATGAAACTTGCGCTCACCCCCAGGGGAATGCCGAACAGCCCCTCTGTTGTCAGGTACTGATAGCTCAGGAACTGCTCTGCATCCAGGGGCGCATGGCCCCAGGCCCCCGGGATAAGGTGTCCTGCGAAGTTGTATAGGACTGCAACGGCGGTAATAATGACGAGAGGCATGCCCATCAACCTTCTTGTGCATTCCAGGACAAGAAGGACAGCTGCCGCTCCAAGCCAGAGATCGGCAGTCGTAGCTTCTCCTCCCCGCATCGCCAGGGTCTTGTAGGTGGATGCCAGGTGCAGCATCACCCAGATGCACAGCCCGCAAAGGAGCCAGTCCAGCGCCCTCCAGTGCAGGGGATAGGCCGTGCCCTTGTACTTTACCGAAACGGGGCGGGTCAGGAGCGTGAGGAGGCATGCAAACATCAAATGCACCGGCCTCTGGACCATGGCCGAGAAGACGCCGAACTGGGCTGTGTAGAGATGGAATGCGGCCATGGAGAGGGCAGCTATGCCTACAACCTGCTCCGTCAGAAAGCTTGAGCGGGAAACCTGCTTCTGTGTCATGTGAACTCCTGAGCTGTTGGACCAGCCCGACGCATGGCCGCGTGCTGATCGGAAAGAAGCTCCCTCTTGAGTGAAGGGAAGTATCGGGCGGCATTCTCAAGGAGAGACTGCCAGCGAGGTCCGGTAACAGGCCTGATGCCGATGATCTCCCCCGCCTCGGCATAGTTCAGCAAAGGAATCCTCCGGCTGCCGATGATGAGCGTATGATTGGCGAGATCAGGAGACCCCAGCCGGAAGCGGATCTCGGAGATCTGCCTATCGATGCCGCAGAGTTCCGCAGTACCGTCAGGCTTGGTCCGATAAACGCCTTCTTCAAAACCCTGTCCGTTCAGACATGACTTGAAGCTCATGCGCGTCAGGACGATCCTGCCTCCTTTCTCCACTCTGTAATGCTCCTGAAAAAAGGCCCTGTCGTAAGAGTGTAGAAACCACAAGGAGAATTCGGTCCCGCTTCGGGCTTGAACCTTGAACAATGGAGCGGTCGTTTCCCACCTGTACACCACTAAATGCTGCTCGGAAGTCAGGAGCACCAGGACGACCGCAATGATCGTCCCGGTGCACCCCAATCCGGCCCATCTCAGCTTTTTCCTCTTGCCCGGCCTCATTGGAGCTCTCTTTCCGTGAGGACTGGATGCCCGCCTGCGCGGGCATGACAGGATGCAAAACAGGGTGGAGACAAAAGACCCAGCGGGATCGTGCTCAAGCCTCCCCAATAAAGGTTTCAAGAAAGCGCGTGCCGGTTTAATACAAAGTTAGAGCCTATTTCATCACGCCTTTTTCCTTGAAGTACTTCTGGGACCCGGAATGCCAGGGAATCGGCATTCCTTTCACGGCATTTTGCAGGGTTATGCCCTTGAACTGGGCGTGGATCTTGTCCAATTCATCCTTGTGTTCAAAGACCGACTTCAGGATGTCGTAAGCGAGTTGATCCTGCATATCCTGATGAACCACGAAGAGGCCCATCCATGCGAGGGTGTGGTGAGGGTTGGACTGATTTTTGTAGGTTGCCGCGGGAATCGTTGTAGGGAAATAGGCCGGGAATTCCTTGTTGATTTTCTGGGCCACATCAGGTTCGATATCCAGGAAACGGATGTCACGCTGGGTGGCCAGGTCCATAAGAGCAGGGGCCGGAGTTCCCAATGTCGTGATGACCGCATCGATGTTGCCGTCCTTGATGGCTTCCGCACTCTCGGTCGCCGAGAGGAATTGCTCATCGATGTCGTCATAGGTAAGGCCATACACCTTCAGCACATACCTCGCCATGGCCTCGGTTCCGCTCCCGGGCGCCCCGACAGCCACCTTCTTGCCTTTGAGGTCCTTGATGGTCTTGATCGGGCCCCCTGCCAGGGAGAAAAACTGGATGTCGATGGGGTAGGTGGACATCAACCCTCGAAGCTCCTTTACCGGTTTTCCGGCAAACGCCTCCAACCCTTTGTAGGCCTGAAACGCCGTGTCGGGCATGGAGAGGGACAATGCATCCTGCTTCTTCAATATGGCGCGGATGTTTTCGATGGATGCACCCGAAGGATGGGCCATGGCCTGGTACCCTTTGACATACTTGTTGATCATTGAAGCCACGCCGCCCCCGAGAGGATACCATGTCCCTCCGGTAGAGGCTGTGCCGATCGCCAACCGTACGTCCGCAGCTTGGGACATCTGGACCGACCCAAGAACCAGGAGACAAGCAAACACCAATGCCGACCAACTGCATTCCCGAAATCTCTTCATACATCCCTCCTTTGTCCATGTTGGTTGTACTCACAAGGGCGCGTCCCGTGGACCCGCCCGGGATCAGCAATGGGTTGGCATCTCAGCGTCCAAGAGAGCGGTTTGCAATAGGCGCCGGTCCGGGGATGGTCTTCAAGGAAGGCAGCGTCTTCTTGCCTTACGCTCTACTCACCTGCAGCTTCGGGCTCTTCGCGCAACCGCTGCTTCAGCACTTTTCCTGAGGCATTCCGGGGGAGGTCATCCATGAACACGACCTTCCGCGGCTTCTTGTAACCGGCCAGATGGATTTTGCAGTACTCAATCACTTCCCGGCCGGTAAGGGCGGCTCCCTTCTTGAGAACAACGGCCGCTTTGACCGATTCGCCCCAGAGTTCATCCGGCTCCCCCACCACCGCTGCATCCGCTATCGCCGGATGGCAGAGCAGGACTTCCTCGATTTCCCTCGGATAGATGTTCTCGCCCCCGCTTACGATCATGTCCTTTTTGCGATCCACGATGTAGAAGAACCCTTCATCGTCCATGAAGGCCAGATCGCCTGTGTGCAGCCATCCGTTCCTGATGGCTTGAGCCGTGGCCTCCGGAAGTCTGTGGTATCCCTGCATGACGTTGGGACCCTTGCACACGAGCTCCCCGACCTGGCCGGCGGGTAACGGATTGTCGAGCTCATCCACCACCATGGCCTGCAAAAACGGCAACGCCTTTCCCACGGAGCCGTGTTTGTCTTTCGATTGTTCGGCAGTAAGGATGGTAATGCAGGGGGAAGCCTCGGTGCACCCGTACACATCGTAGACCCCGCAGGTGTTCGGGAAAAACTCAAGGAGCTTCCTTTTGGTCTCCTTTGAGAGCTTGTCCGCTCCTGCCGTGCACTTGGTGATGGATGAACGATCGTAGCTCCAGGCACGGGGGTGCTGCATGAGCAGGTGATAGAAGGCAGGGGCTCCGGATATGACGTTCACCTGTTCCCGCTGGATCACCCGAAGGAGCTCCTCCGGATCGAACCGGCTGATCAACACGCTTTTGCCGCCGAGCGCCACCTGGATGGTGAAATGATTGTTCAATGCGGCTGTGTGGTAAAGCGGCCCCACAATGACCGAGACCTGCCCTGCCCGATCCTCCCGGCCGAGAATGGTGTTCATGAGATTCCATAGAACGTTGCCGTGAGTGATCACCGCCCCTTTGGGCCTGCCCGTGGTTCCTGAGGTGTACATGAGCTGGCACTGATCGGATTCGCTTATACCGGGATCCGGAGGCCGGGGGTTTCCCCGGGCAAGGAAATCCTCATAATCCAATACGCCCGCACCCCCGCCGGGGCATACGGCAAACCGCAGCGCCTGACAGCGGTCACGGACTTCTTCCGCAACGGCCCGGAATTCAGGGCCGTGAAAGAGCGCAGATGCCCCTGAGTCGTTAAGGATGTAGGCGATCTCTTCTCCGACGAATCGAAAATTGACCGGGGTGGCAACGAGCCCCACGCGCACCGCAGCGAAGTAGGCCTCCACAAATGGGCTGCCGTTGTGGAAGAGAAGGCATACCCGGTCTCCTTTCTTGAGGCCGGCGTTCAGCATCGCATCCGACAGGCGGGCCGAACGCTCTTCGAATCGTGCATATGTCAGTCGGCTGTAATCGGAAACCACCGCTTCCTGCAGGGGATGCTTGGCCGCACTGTTGGAAAGCAGAAAACCGACGTTCATGAAGACTCTCCAGGAATCAGGACAGCCCGGCCGCTGCCGAACGGCCGGATAGTCGAATGTGAGACTTCGGACCCAGCTTCATACGAGGTGAAGTCATGAGATTTTTCACGCCCGCTTCGCTAGAGGCACGGAGAGCACAGAGAGGTTATGTTTTTTCCTTGGATCGTGAGAAGGCGATCCAGGGAAAACCCTCAGCCGCTATCGCGGCGGGCTGAATAGAAACTCCTGCTGCCGTACGTGAGCTGTTTTTTCGTTGCCGGCCCTCACCGGCAATGAAAAAGAAGTGCTCTTCTCTGTGACCTCCGTGACTCTGTGAGAAATGATCTCTATGAGGGTTCATCCGAGAAGAGCTCTCGAAATAATAATCTTCTCGATCTCCTTCGTGCCCTCGTAGATTTCGATGATCTTTGCGTCCCTGTAGAAACGCTGGATCGCGTATTCTCCGATGAACCCGTAACCGCCATGGATCTGCAATGCCTCGTCCGCCGAGCGAACGGCCGTTTCGCCGGCATACCACTTCGCCATGGCGGTCAACTTGTGGTCCGGCTTTCCCTTGTCCGCCCTGCAGGCAGCCTCGTGAACGAGATTTCTCGCAGCCTGGATGCGTGTGGCCATCTCCGCGATCTTGAACTGGATGGCCTGAAATGAGCTGAGGGGTTTCCCGAATTGCTCCCTGCTTCTGGCATGCTTGATGGCGAGATCCATCGCGCCCTGGGCGATTCCAATCCCCTGCGCCCCCACATGGATCCGGGTGCGATTGAAAAACTCCATGAACTGATAGAACCCTTTCCCCTCCTCGCCGATAAGATGATCCAGGGGAACCCGGACATCCCTGAAGTAGAGTTCAGCGGTGTCAGAGGCTCGGATCCCCATTTTGTTATGGATTTTTGTGGCCTCGAATCCCTGGCGGTCCCTTTCAACCAGGATTACGCTGTGCCTCCTGTGGCGGGATGGATTCTCCGGTTGTGTCAGGCAGATCACGGCGAAATAGCTGCCAACGGTGCCATTGGTAATGAACATCTTGGTTCCGTTGATGACAAACTCGTTACCCGCCTTTACGGCGGCGGATGCGATGGACGAAACGTCGCTGCCCGCATTCGGTTCGGTGATGGCCGATCCCATCACCGCATCCCCCTTTACCAGGGGCGGGATGTATTTCCGCTTCTGCTCATTGTTCCCGTAAAGAAGGATCATGTCCGCACCGAAGGTCGCTGCGGTCACTGCGGAACCAAGCCCCGGATCAACCCGCCAGAGCTCTTCATTGACCAGGCATTTTTCGAGGTAGCCGTAGCCGCTTCCGCCGTACTCCTCTGGCAGACTGATACCGACAAAACCGAGTTCGGCGGCCTTTCTGACCAACTCCTTTGGATATTTTTCCTCACGATCGCACATTTCGGCGACTTCCGGAAATTCGCCTTCCGCAAATTCCCTTGCCGCTTTTTTGATGTCCAGTTGATCCTTACTCAGATCGAAATCCATATCCGTCTCCTCTTCATTCCCCTGCGCTGTCAACCTTCGTGCTCTTCGCGTCCTTCGTGGTGAACACAAGATGGAATTATTCAACCACGAAGAACACGAGGGATTCAAGGCGCGAAATGTTGCTATACGTGAGACACGGCACTTAGCCTTCATGGAAACAAGAGCGGCGACGAAGGCGACCAGGCTATGTCAACGTTAACGAAGCTCTGCCCGGAATTGCATGATTCAGTGAATAGGCCAATGGGTGGGGAATGTCAACAAGCGTCATGAGCCGGAAAACAGGAACCGCAATTGAGATTTCTTCAGTGAAGAAAAGGGATATGTTGAAATCATTTCGATTCAGGAATGCCGGTAACGGCATCTCCAGGGGGTCTCCCCCGGACGGCATCGATAATGTTCGCCGCGGCCGCTCTTTGGATGGCGAGCCTCACCTCTGCAACCGCGGAACCCAGGTGGGGTGTGAAAACCGTGCGGCCCGAGCCTTCGAGCAGAGGCTGAGGGATCGAAGAGGGGCGGTCGAGACGAAAGAGGTCTTCCATTTCATATACGTCCGCAGCGTAGCCTGAAAGCCGCCCGCTTCCTTTCCTAAATATTATGACCGCCTTCTCCGAGACCGTGGAATCGATAGGATGTTGCTATGCCCGCACTTCGTCGGAGTCCCCTATGAATTTGTTTACTTCTTTTTCCAGGCGATCCCCCAACTCTTCGGCAGCCAGATCAAGATCGTACTGAGATTGCAGTCCCAGCCAGAACTCCGGAGATATTCCGAAAAAGCGAGCCAGACGGAGGGCCGTATCGGCAGTAATTCGCCTTTTTCCCAGTACGATTTCATTAATTCTCCGAGGGGGCACCCCGATATTCACTGCCAGCTTGTTCTGGCTCAAATTCAGCGGCTTCAGAAACTCTTCCTCTAGAACTTCCCCTGGATGAACCGGGTTTAACTCCTTCTTTTTCATCGTATGCCCCTCAATGATAGTCCGTGATTTCAACCTCGTAGGCGTTTTCGGCTTCCCAGATGAAGCAAACTCGCCATCGATCGTTAATCCGAATGCTGTACCGGCCGGCGCGATCGCCGCCAAGCTTCTCCAATCGGTTCGCGGGCGGTATTCTCAAGTCATTGATCGTTTTTGCGTTGTTGAGCATTCGTAGCTTGCGTAAAGCGACCTGCTGAATGTCATTCGGCAGTTTTCGTGACAATTCCCTCGAATAGACTCTTTCTGTTTCTTTGTCTTTGAAGGATTTGATCATGGCACATTCTATAACGCTTAACGTTAAAGGTCAACTTCCTAAGCTCTACGGCAGCAAACTGCATATCAATCCCCGCTTCATCACGCTGGAGATCTTCTTCATCTCTCAGGAATCCTGAGCTTGCCTCGAAGCTGGACCCAGATCTAAGTAACCGCCGCATAGCGAAAACATGTCGGTAATCTCATAGAAGACATGAGACCTTGAAGGGTGACGTCCCGTCAAACGTGAGGCGCCCTCAAGATGGCGCGCTGAGAGTCCCTCTAAAACCTCCGTGACTCCATGGTCGCCACTTGTTGCCTGCGAGAGACAAGCATCAACACTGAAGAAAACGTCATGCGCTTTCCAAGAAACCGTTGATGATTATCTTGGGCCTGTAATAGAAAGCATGGAATCCTCGTAACAAGGAGGACCGGCGGTGATGACTAGAGATGAACTCTGTACAAAGATTGAAACCCTTTACCCCGAATTGGGGCAGTGCTGGATCGAGTTGGGCGTGGAATGGGATGAGACAAAAAGAGCTTGGGTCGTGGATCTCATGAGCGGCGGCCGAGAGTTGATTACCTACCTCGAGAATACGGATGCTGAGGCCTGCATGCTGGGGGAACAGTGTCTCGCCCTGGGGGTTCAGATTGCACAACTCAAATCCAATTTGGAAAAAGATAGGCTTCGCCTTATCTCTATAGCCTCAAAACCACGATGACCAAGGGGTGGGCGTCTTATTCTACCTACGATATGCAAATGCGGTAAATACGGCCTAAAGACCAACCTCTTTATGGCCATTGTCCGAAGCGGTTCGGTGGATCGACATCTTTGTTCTTGATTGATTGGATACCTGATCCCCAGCCTAAGATGAGGCCTTATTCTTTTTCACGTACACGAAGCACTTCAGGAATTCGGAGCGAGACTTCCCTTTAAGCACTTGTTTTGTTATAGTAGTACCACAAACTGAATAGCATCAGGTTAGTTCAGGTACTTTATTTTTATCAAGATAGGTAACGCCTTTTTTAAGCTATCGAGATACTCCGGACCCGATCTCGCCCGCACATCTTCAGAAATACGCCTGGCTCCCGTCAAACACGGGCTGTGTGTGTCTAGCACCGGCAGCAGTCGTTTTGTCGTTTTATTCAGGGACTCGATCTTGGCGCCGCTATTGCTTCATGGCGCTCGGCTGGTCATGAGTAAACAATCAGGTTTATCGATTTGACCGCTTTGTATCCGGCGGAGAACAGAATAAGGTTGCGATGGCATGACTATCAGTCCGAGACTTCCCAGGAGAAGATTTCCGCAGGGTATCCAGGGCAAACTCATCCTGATCCTTTGCGTCCTGATCATACCCACAATTCTCATACAGATTTACGTCTACCATGAGAGATTCGAGACCCGTCGCGCTCAAGAACTCCAGACCAATCTTGAAATGGCCCGTGCGGTAGCAAAGACCTTTGGGATCTTCGTTAAGGAAACTTTGCACCAGGAATTGGCAATTGGACTTGCTTTAGCTTCAAAGGACTTGTCCCTGGCCGATAAGGACGCGATTCTGAATGCCGTTAAAGCGGAAGACCATGCCCTCTGGGAACTGTTCTGGATAAATACCGAAGGATTGGTTATTGCGGCGACAGGCTCCCACTTCATCGGCATTGATCTGGCCGATCGCGCCTATTTCAGACAGATCGTTTCTGGTAAGGAATGGGCGATCAGCGATTTGCTTCTTTCAAGAGTATCCAATCTACCGACCTTCACGTTAAGCCGCGGGATAAGAGATGGCCGCGGTGAGCTGCTTGGCATCCTTGTTGCCGCTATTTTGCCGGAACGTCTGAATGTGGTGTTGGGGATCGAGCGATCAACAGATGCAGCTGTCGCTATTCTCGATAGCAAAGGGATGCTTGTTTATCGCCATCCTGCGAGGGATTTCACCTGGGAACAGCGGAAGTGGATCGACCGTAATCCTAGGATCGCAGAAGCTCTCCAATCCAAAGAGATTGTAGGGAACGTCGTTTCTCAATTCGACGAGAATCGGCTGGTCAGTTACAGCCCTATTCCTTTGTGTGGGTGGGTAGGTTCCGCAAGCCAAGTCGAGAGTACGGCTATGGCGGCCATTCATGCTGCACTGCTGCCCCAGGCCACCGCTTTCCTGCTTATTACACTTGCGGTTCTAGGGATCGCACTGGTCTCCTCGCGAAAAATATCCGCTTCCATCGAAAAGCTGCGGGATCATGCACTGGCATTAGGCAGGGGGGAAACGCCTATTCCAGTGGGTTTGTCCGGCACCGTCGAATTGGATGATCTTGGCAGAGCTTTCACCAAAATGTCCGAGGAGATCCAGTCGCGAGAAAACGAGCGCAAGCAGGCAGAGGAGGCATTGCGAGAAAGCGAAGAGCGGCACCGGTCCATTTTCGAAAACAGCCTGGATGGAATCATCCTCTCCTTTCCTGATGGCCGGATCATTGCGGCAAATCCTGAGGCGTGCCGGATGCACGGGTACACTGAGGCGGAAATCTGTCGCCTGGGCAGAGACGGGATCGCAGACAAGAGCGATCCCAGATTATCAAAGCTCCTCCAGGACCGGTCACAGACAGGCAGACACCGAGGGGACGTGACGCACGTTCGCAGAGACGGCACAAGATTTCAATGTGAGACATCCAGTGCGGTTTTCAAAGACAAGGATGAGCGGGAAGCATGTGTCTTAGTGATCAGGGATATTACCGAACGCAAGCGGGCGGAGGAGGCCCTGCTCGCTCGCGAGGCGTTCATCAACGGTATCCTCGGCAGCATAACAGATGCGCTACTCGTGCTGGACAGCCAATGGCGGTACACGTTTGTGAACGACGAAGTGGTTCGCCGCACTGGGAAGCGCCGCGAGGAGTTGATGGGCCGCAACGTGTGGGAGCTCTATCCCGAGGCGGTGGGGACCGAACCGCATCGGCTGCTCCACCACGCCATGGCCGAGCGCGTGCCCGTTGAATACGAAATTTTCTACCCACCACTCAACGGTTGGTTTACGGACAAGGCCTATCCGACCTCGGACGGCGGTCTGGCGATCTTCTCGCGTGACATCACCGAGCGCAGGCAGGCCGAGCAGGCGCTGCAGGAGAGCCAGCACCGCCTGGCGGCTGCGCTGGAGATCGCAGCGCTGAGCGTCTGGGAGTATCGCCAGGACACTGGCGTCATTGAATTCGACCAGCGCAGCAGCGAGATCTTAGGCACGGGCGACCAACGCGCGATGACCATCGAGGAGTTCCTGACCTTCGTTCACGGGGAGGACCGCCAGCGGGTGTCGGCCGATATGCACAGTGCGCTCGACCCCGCCGGCGAAGGACTCTACGACACGGAGTACCGGATTGTCACGCCCGACGGCGTGCAGCGATGGCTGGCCGCTCGGGGCCACGCGATCTTCATGAGCGACGGCCAAGGCAGGCAACTGGTCCGCGCCATCGGTACGGTCATGGACGTTACCGAGAGAAATCAGGCCGAGGAGGCGCTGCTTAGATCCCGAGATGAACTGGAACTGCGTGTCCGGGAGCGCACTGCCGAACTGGAACGAAAGAACCGGGAGCTCCAGGAGTTCGCCTTTGTCGCCTCCCACGACCTGAATGAACCGCTCCGGAAGATTCAGACGTTCGGGTCATTGCTTAGGGAGAAAAGTGCTGAACGCCTCGGTGAGCAGAATATTGACTATATCTCACGGATGACGGCAGCGGCAGACCGGATGAGGGAGCTTCTTGATGCGCTTCTCAGATACTCACGCGTAGAGACGCAGGGGCGTGATCCTGTACTACTTGAACTGGAAGAGATCGTCCAAGCAGTTGCGACCGATCTGGAGGTTTCCATGAAAAAAATAAGCGCACATGTGGAAATCGGCCCGCTACCGGTCATCAAGGGCGATCCATACCAGTGGCGGCAGCTTTTTCAGAATCTCCTTGCCAATGCTATCAAGTATCACCGCTCGGAGGTCAAGACGGTCATCAAGATCTATGGAGAGAAAAACAGCGGCACCGCTCTCATCTCCGTGGAAGACAATGGGATCGGGTTCGACGAGAAGTACCTGGACAAAGTATTCCAGGCCTTTCAGCGGCTCCATGGAAAACACGAATATCCAGGAATAGGCATCGGACTCGCCATCTGCAAGAAAATCGTTGAGCGCCACGGCGGCACTATTACTGCAAAGAGCTCCCCGGGGAGGGGCTCCAACTTCATTATCACTTTGCCTGTGGACGGAACTCAAACGACGAATCGTGAAGGTTATACCTCGTAGGCTGAACTTCGGGACTCATCCCCAGAGTAGCGCTTACGAGAAGAATCATTGAGACCCCTTGTGGGCGGATGGATCGCCGCCTGGCAGACTCCCAAATTGCCGAAATACTACACTTACCCTATTTCAATTCTCCTGTTCACATGCCTTCATTTATGAAGGACACGGAATATCACCGCTCCGGCAGGAAAGGGGCTGCCGATGAATAAGGAGGTTTGTTATGGCCCAAAAAAAGGAACAGGAAGGCAAGATGGACATGCAGGCAATGATGGAAGTTTACACAAAACTCGCCATTCCGGGCGCTCCCCACAAGGCGCTGGCGCGCATGGTGGGGAGTTGGAACACCAGGGGTAAGTACTCGATGGATCCTGACCAACCTCCCATGGAATCCACAGGCGCCTGCGAACAGAAAATGATCCTTGGCGGGCGTTACCTGCAGCAGGAGCATACCGGTGACATGATGGGGGAAGCGTTCACCGGCGTCAACATCATCGGGTACGACAATCATACCAGGAAGTACGTTTCGACCTGGATCGATTCCATGAGCACCGGCATCTATTATTTTGAAGGAACCGCCAGCGCTGACGGGAAGACCATTACGCAGGAATGCCGGTACGACGATCCGGTCAAAGGACCCACGACCTGGCGCAGCATTACCAAGATCGTGGATGACAATACCCTGGTGTATGAAATGTACGGGATCGACAAGAAGGGTAAAGAAGAAAAGATGGGGGAGACGACCCTCACCAGAAAGAAATGATGAGGCAGGCCTCATCCCGTGATCGAACCATGCCTCAACAGCGCCAGGGGTTCATCGAAATGCTATGGCTTGAGGTCAACCGCCGCTCTGTTGCTGCCGTCCATGTATAAAGGCACCGAGATATACTCATGCGTGACCATTCACTTGCCGTCCATCGTGCGATGGCAGGCGGTCACGCGCACCCAGACATCGGTTTCCTCAATCCGCCTGTGCGTGATTCCGAGAAAAATGACAGTCAACATGGGGAGCGTGCCGCACACCCACCCATGAAAAAAAGGCGGCACTTCCATGCCGCCGCAAAAGGTTTCAGCCTCTATGCGATGGCGGAAGGTTTGCAGAGATGCTCTTTCTCCATGGCGACCCTTCCGCACCCCTGGCACACATATTTCATGGCACCGAGTTTCTCTTTGCACATGTGTTTGGGGTTGGTGGCCGGCGCTCCACAGAAGGAGCACTTGCTCTCATCGCCGCAAGGGTTGCACAAATGACCCGGATCGTTCGCTACCGCACCACAATTCTTGCAGGTGTAAGCCATCGTCTTTCTCCTTTCCGTTGATCAGGTTTCGTCAAGCAACCACATGTGATTGGACGTAATATGAATACGGAAACGGGAAAGTCAAGGCGCCCCTCCCCAGCGGTTCCATGAGCATCTGAAATGGTCATCGGCTCGATTCAGGATCACTGACCCTGATCGGCTTGGAGGGCTCCGCGACGCATCATTGGCAATGGCGGAGCCCACCGGATCGCTGCCCTCTCGATAATGCCGGATCACGTCCATATGGCGGTGCGTGGGAACATCGAGAGGTCGCCGGAGGAGATTGCTCTGGCGTTTCAGAACCGCCTGGCCCGAGCTGCCGGTTGCCGGGTGTGGCAGGACGGGGTTCTACGTGGGAACGTTCAGCGAGTATGACTTGGATGTCATCCGTCGTATTGCCAACCGGTCGTGATCTCCTGCCGGACAAGCCTGCAGGGGGATATTCCAGGCGCCCTGTCGGGGAATACTTCAAAGATCAATGTTCAATAATCCCTCTTCGTCTCGACCACTACGTTGGGAGGTGTGTTTCCTGCGGTTTCCTGGAGAAGCGTCTCTTCCAGTTCGTCTTTTTCGATGGCCTCGAGGGTTTCCCCAGGTCTGGATGGTTTGATTTGATGGGTCGGCTGAAGCATGGCTTCTCCCTCCTGTTCCACTCTTTCTCCGAGGATCTCGGGGAGATCGCCGAACCCGATGATGCCGTGATCGGCGGCGTGAGAAGCCATTGAAAAGGTATCCGAGGCGAGAACGAGACTGGTTCCCGCCTCGATCACCCGGCGAGCGAGACCCTCGATAGCCTTGCGACGGTTCGGGTCACGGCTGACATTTCGAATGTAGATTGCCATGACCCGGCCCGGGTGCTCTCGGACTATCCGGGCATAGATCTCAGGATCGAGTTGGCCGCTGTCGCCGATAAGGATAAAAGGAAGCTCTTTGTAGATGTCCAGCATACCCCGAATCAGATTGAGCTTGTGATCTTTGGAGGAAGGAGGAAAGGGTTGCTGAAGGGTGAGGCCCCACTCCCGCAGGAAAAGAATCGGTCCTATGGGTATGCGATGGAGGTTGAAGAACTCCGCCAGTACCTCGTAGATGGCCCAGGGACCGCGGGAGACATAGAGAAGGGGGTTCATCTCCTCCCCTGAGGCCCCGCGATGCAGGGCTCTGTAAAATGCGGCCACTCCGGGGAAGGCAATCCTTTTCGGGGCCTTCTGGAAGAGCATCCGCCACATCATCATCACCTTATTGGCCACTCCGGTGAATATCACCGTATCGTCTATGTCGCTGATCACCACGAATCGGGCTGTTCTCGGGGGCATAAAAACAGCGCCCTTTGTAGTTGAATCCGGGAAATCAGGCCAAATCAGGCGGAGATCCATGCTGTGCCAAAGGCGACTGGAGGCCGCCCGGTACGCCGGCATCATCCGAACCCTGAAGTACCCGTTTCTATCCGCCCGCACGCGTTGGACATCGCCTCTGAATTGCGCTTCCAAAACGGCATGCCCCACCCCCCATCGCAGCGCTCTCCGGATGAAGTCGATAATGTCCCTGGTCACCGTCCCCCGCCGGAGTCCCGCACCGCCGCCCGTCTGCCTGAAGACCCGGCCCATCAGGAAAACCTTCTCTTCTGATCCGTACCCCCTGTAGGATTGAATGACAATCCCGCCGCGACCCTTGTGTCCCCTTGCAGGCCTGGCGAGCAGATGAAGCGCTCTGCGAAAGGGTGTAACGGTAACGGAGTGCTGCTTTCGAACTCTCATCTGCAACCAGGGAACCGGTCCTGATAGGGAATCGACTCGGCCTTACTGGAGTTTCTTGACGAAGATCTGGGTGAAGTAGGACACCCCTTTCCCGCTCTTCGCGACTCCGATGCCGGTCATGTCAAAATCGCCTTTGATATTCTTGAGGTGTCCGGGGCTCTTTAGCCAGCCCTCTACCGCCTTCTTTTCGGGATCCGCCTGCCCCATGTTTGCCCCCACGTTCTCGGCTATGGACCGCAGCTTCACCTTCTGCCGGATGGCCTTTGTCCTTTGTTCAAAGCCCGCGTGACCGAAATCCACCTTGCCTTTTGACATGTCCCGGCTGTGATCCGCGGCGACTTTGCCGAGAAATGCGTTCAGCTCGAGCGGCTTCAGCCCTTGTGAACTCCTGTACTCATTGATCAGGCTGTGTATGACCCGCACACTTTCAGCGGATCCGGTCGTTACGGATTGATTCCCGGCTTTCGGTTGTGGCTTTGAATCGGCAGCACAGCAGACAATCGAACCTTGCAGGATGAAGAAAAGCAGGAGCAGCCCGAATGTGGTACGAAAGGGATGCCTCACGCTGATGTTCGCCATCGTCACGTCTCCATGAGTAACAATATATCGCGCCCTCAGGTTTTCAACAGGGAGGAATAGGAGAAGAAAACCGCAGAATATCGAATCACGAGTATCGAATTACGATGTGAAACCCGGGTAAGGAGGGAATCGCAAAGTCTTAATTATTGAGCGGAGCACATAATTGTTTGCTTGTTTCACGCAGGAAAGAGCGTCTCTCGCCCGCTTCGCTTGAGGGCACAGAGTTCTGGAGAGTGCCAACTTGTCCTGTTTTTTTTCAAAAAAACAGGACAAACTTCACCCTTCGGGGCAAGAGCTATAAGTGGCATTTCGGTTCTGCCGTCGATCGAGTACCAACTCGCTCTGTGGGCTCTGCGAGATAAATCCAAACTCTTTTCTGCCCTCCGTAATATGTCTATCGGAGTGAGCGGAGATCACGTGCGTTGTTTTTTTTCGTGACTGCTTACTGCCTACCGCTTACTGCTTTGCCGCGAGCTCCGCAATCACCCTGGCGTGCCTTTCCGCGGCGCCAATCTTGGTCATGAGGGCCTGTCGAGCACGCTTTCCCTTGCTCTTCAGCGCTTCGGGGTCGCTCAGCAGTGCGACCGCCTTTTCTGCGAAATCTTTACCGTTTGCGACCTCGATGCCCGCGTCGACGGACTCCAGAAGAGCCTTTGCGTCGAGAAAGTCCTCCATGAAGGGTCCGTAGAACACGGCTTTGCCCCATGCAGCGGGTTCAAGGGGATTCTGACCTCCCAGAGGTACCAGACTGGCACCGCAGAAAACGATGGTCCCCACACTATAAAGCTTGAGGAGCTCTCCAAACGTGTTGAGCACGACCACAGGCTCCACTCGCCGGGCGCCGGCGCAAAGATCGGTCCATAACAGATACCGGATAGACCTGCTCCTTAGAATGGCTTCTATGTCGCCGGTTCGAACAATGTGCCTGGGAGCGAGAATCAGCACCGTCTCAGGGAAACGGTTCGAAATCCTTTCATAGGCGTCCAGAACCATTTCCTCTTCACCCCGACGGGTGGAACCGGCCACCAGGACCACTTGCGCCGGGTCGAGGTTCAGGAGCCTTCTGGCCTCCGTCTCGAGTGACGGATCGGTTCCGACAGCGAGGAGCTCATATTTTGCATTCCCGTTGATTCGCACTCTCAGGGGATCGGCGCCCATCCTGATGATCCGCTCGGCGTCGTCCTGGTGGATCATGCTGAACACATCCACATTCTTCAACACATCGCGGAAGAAGGGTTTGAGAGCCAGATACCTTTTGATTGATCTCGAGGAGATCCGGCCGTTCACAATGGCCACCTTCACTCCCATCCTCCTCGCCTCCGTAATCCACGCCGGCCAGATCTCCGTTTCGAGAAAAACCATGATGTCGGGTTTTATCCTGGAAAGACCATTTCTGACTGAGAAAGGGGTGTCCACCGGCGCGTAAAAAACCGGATGATCATGAAAGAGATTCGCGGCAAGATTGCGGCCATGCCCGGTCGTGGTGGAGACGATGATGGAGCATCCAGGGAGCAAATCCTGAAGGTGTTGTTTCAACCCTGCCGCCACCCTGACTTCGCCGAGCGAGGCGGCATGGAGCCAGATGCGAGGCGAGTCTGAACTCATGGGTATCAGTCGAGGAACCAGACCGGCCCTCTCCCGCAAATCCCTCCGACGCCTGCCGCTGATTTTCGTATACGCCCATAAGGGGCCGAGACAGGAGAACAAAATCCCTGAGCCGAGTGCGGTATATGCGCGGTAGAGCATGCCCATGGCGGCAGTCTTTCCTTGATCTGAGGTGCGATTGATTATAAAACCATCTTGGCGTCCGGCCAAATCAAATCTCTCCGGAGGTGGGCCCATGAAGAAGATTGAGAGGGCAATCATCAGTGTAACGGACAAGACGGGTGTGGTTGAGTTTGCGAAATCTCTTGCAGGATTCGGAATCCAGATCCTCTCCACAGGCGGAACTGCAAGGTCTCTCAGGGAAGGCGGAGTCGAGGTGACCGAAATATCTCAATACACGGGGTTCCCCGAGATGTTGGACGGCCGCGTGAAAACGCTGCATCCCAAAGTGCACGGAGGGCTTCTGGGCGTCAGAGACAACCCTGAGCACGTAAGAATGATGAGATCGCATGGAATCCTGGATATCGACCTTGTTGTAGTGAACCTCTATCAGTTTGAAAAAACCGTGGCAAAGCAAAACGTCTCTTTGGAGGAGGCTGTCGAGAATATCGATATAGGGGGCCCGGCCATGCTCCGGTCCTCGGCCAAGAACTTCCGCGATGTCACCGTCGTCGTAGATCCCGCCGACTACCCGCTGGTCCTGAAAGAAATGGAGGAACTCGGGGGGGCTACCTCCCTGAAGACCCGATTTCGGCTGGCAAGAAAAGTCTTCCTGTCGACCCATCGTTATGATGGAGCTATCAGCAGGTATCTGGAGGGGGTGGAAATGTAAGGCATAGCGCATAGGGCAAAGCGCATAGCGAAAAGAAGGGGGAAGTATGCTCTATGCACTTTTCCCTTTGCGCTTTGCGCTATGCTCCATCCGCTTTTCCTTCTCTGCGCAAGGCGCATTCTTGTGGACGAACCGGTTCTTTTTCCGGCAGAAAAGGGCCTGAAAGGTGCGGCAACTTCCGGACCCGTCCAAAGCGCCTTCCTTCGGCCATTGTGCATACCTGCATTTCAAATCACAAAATTCCATGGCGCAAGCATATCGCAACTATCCCCCTGCCGCAAGGCGCAGAGCGCGCGCTGTGATAGCCGAATGAAAACGTCAGTATTAACTGCCGAGTGAATTTGTCAGTAGCATTACCCTGTCACTGAGACAGG
>PHBH01000034.1:0-23932 GCA_002840535.1 Deltaproteobacteria bacterium HGW-Deltaproteobacteria-15
CCACATGGAGGATGAAGAGGGGAGCGAGCGGATATTGATGCATGCGCCCACGAAAGAGAGCTTTATCCGAATCGGGGCCCCGAATGATCCTCTGATCGACTGGGACAAGCTGTTGTCCAAGGATGGGATCGCCATCGTCACGGAGGGGCCGTTCAGTGTGAAGGCCCAGGCACACAACACCCTCATCCTGGGCGAGAGCAGCAATGCAGTGCTCGGCATGGACACCAAGTTCGTCGGCGTCATCCGCACGGACACCACCGTGGGTGCGCGCTTCAACTTTCCCATCGGCGGAGAAAACAAGGCCGGTCCCTTCAGTCTCCAGTGGGTCGGCATCCGGGAGCGGGCACATGCCCAGGACGTGATTACGGAGGGAAACAAGGTCAATGTTCTCGCCGCCGTCAGCAAGGTGGTCGGCGACAAGGTTCAGGCCGGCGATCTGGAAAGCAAAATGATTGCATTGAAAAACGAAATCATCGCGGAATACACCAAGGCCATTGCCAAGCAGACCAAGGCCCTGGCCACAAAGGACGAGTTGGGTACCGCGATGCAGGAAGTCACCGGCGCTGCGACAACAGCCGCAGAGAGCTCCGCTCAAGCTGCAGCCACCCGGGTCAAAGCCGTCGCCGTATCGGCGAAGGCGGCGGCCGTTCGATCCAAACTGGCAGCGAACAGCGTGCAGGCCACTTTGGAAGAGATCGAGACGAGCGTCTCGGATTCCAAAGCGATGTTTGATCTGGCCTGTATGGATGCTCTGAACGCCAAGATGTAGGAACCATGAAGATCTACAAAAAAGATCACCATTCCCTTCTCATCAAATCCTTCGGCATCAGGGAGCGCGTCTACATGGCCGTTACGGTGATGGTCTATTTCGATCTGACCGCACCCGATGACCCGCTTTCGGAGCAGGATCTGTGGAAGACCGTTCCAGGCCTTCTGGGCAAGAGTCCGATTCTGGACCAGGGAATGCCGAAGCCTCGCGGGGAGTTCCTGGTCACGGGCTCATGTTTTGCCCCCCGGGGGGAGACGCGGCAGGCCGGCCGTGTAACCGTGCGGGTGGGCGGGCTCACCAAGGCGCTCGACGTATTCGGGGATCGCTACTGGAAGGAATCATCCGGGCCGGTCAGGACGATCACCCCGCCACGACCCTTTTCCGAGATGCCCGTCGTCTACGAGAGAGCTTTCGGCGGAGAAGGATTCGACAGGAATCCAGCCGGCAGGGGCATCCATCCCCTGGAGTTGTCGCCGGGACAGGCTTACGTTCCGCTTCCCAACATCGAGTATCCCAACCGGCTGATCGGCGACCTCAACGACCGGCCCGATCCCGCCGGGTTCGGCCCACTGGACGTCACCTGGTCGCAGCGGATGGGAAAAACAGGGACATACGACGACAAATGGCTTCGGGAAAACTGGCCCTATTTCCCGGCCGATATGAATTACGAGTTCTTCAACTGCGCGGCGGAAGACCAGTTTATCGACGGGTTTTTCAAAGGGGACGAATCCCTGGAGATCGCCGGCATGAACCCGGACGTGCCGGTGATCGCGTCCCGTTTGCCGCCGCTTCGCATCCGGTGTTTTGTGACGAAAAAGGAGTCCCTCAAGAAGGAGGAGGAGCTTTTTCAGGAGGTGCCCACCCGGATCGACACGGTCTGGCTCTTCCCCGCCATCCTGCGGGGGATCGTCATGCACCGGGGCACAACGGAGATCCTGGACGAGGAATACACCGATGTCGTGCGGATTTTTCTCGCAACAGAGCGATCAGCCGAGACGCCCAGGACCATAGAATACTATTTGGAGGAGGAGCGCAAAGCCAGGGAGCTCAAGGTGCCTGTGGACATGGCCCCTTTCGAGGCGGGCGCCAAACAGATCGGGGATGCCATGAAGCGGTTGAAAAAAATTCCCGCTGACATCGAGCAGTCACTAAAGGCTTCCCTGGGCAAGGCCCCGGTCATGCCGAGGAGTCCGGCGGAGACCGCGGCCGAAGGGAAAGGCGTGATACGCGACAACCTCGCCCTTCTGGATCGGCTCGAGGCCAATTCACGCAATCTCCATGCACAGTTCGGCCATATCGTTCGGGTCGATCTCGAGATGTTCGACCGCATGCGCGGCTCCCTGCAGTCGATGTCCTCAAACATCGACAAGAATCTCGCACAGGTCCAAAAATCGGTGGCCGAGGCCCAATCTCTCATGGCCCAGGGGAAAAAGGATCTGATCCAGGGAATGAAGGAACAGATTGACCCGGGCCGCCTCGCAAAGGCCGGCATTGACCCGGACACCTTTCTGGAATCGAAAAAGGATGTCCGCCCCTGGCACGACAAGGGATTCCCCTTTGTCGTCCAGTGCCGCCGGAACCTGGAACAGGACGAACAGACGCTTTCCGCATTGAAGAAACTGGGGCTTGACGGCCGGGCGATCCGGAAGTCCTGGATGGGCCTGAACAAGGAAGAGATCCGTGAGGAGAGGGCGGATTGGGGTTTGAAGCCGGAAAGGAACGATTCCGGAGATCTCAAACCGCTTTCGATTCCCGCCGGGCTTGTGCTTCCCCATTTTAAAGACGCGCTCCTGGACAGGATTCTCATCCTGCCTCCCGGGTGGGAAGAAGGTGAAAAGCCCTGCTGTGGAGAAAAGGTCGAGGGCTCGGTGGAGACCCCCCTGTTTCTGTCCATCGAGGATGGGGCCCCCGTGATCTGTCTCGCCGATGAGTTGCAGGCCTGGTACGTTGAGAAAGAGATCGGCGATGCCTGCTCCGTGATCGTTCTGACCGATCCCGGGCAGAAGGCGGATGAAGAAGCAGCGGCTCGGATTGAAAAGGCGCCGGCGTTCATCGTTGTCCTGCCGGAGAAGGCAGAGGAACCGGACGGCCCGGCATGGATAAAGAAATTTCCAAACGCTCAACCCCGTATGCTTCCCAAGGGGGATACGGTATTTGCCGCCCGGCGAAAGGGCGTCAACATCCGCGATTGGATCATGGAGGCCATGCCGCTGGAATTCGTCATGAAGCACCGTGTGGCCCCCGTATTGCCGGCACCGGGCAAGCCGCCCACGGAGGAGGATCTTACCGTCCCGATCCCAAAGGTCGATGTCAAGGCATTGATCGACAAGCTGGGCGCACAGATCAAGGCTGCCCAGGACCAGGCCCTTGCGCCCCATGCTGCCAGGATGGGAGCGGCAAAAGCGCAGGCCGTGGAAAAGATCAGGGAGGCCGCTTTGCAGGCAGGCCTCGATCCGGAGGCTGTTCTGCAAAACATGGAAAAACCCATGAAGCCCTCCTATGCGGCCCCGGCCGATGCCATGGCCGGGAAAATCATGGAGCAGGTGGAGGCGACCAGGGCTGCCGGCGTGCTGACACCAAAGATGGAAAATCAGATGATCGCCGAGGCCGACCGGATCCGGGAGCAGGGGCAACAGGCCCAGCAGCAGTACGAGGCGGGCATGGCCAGGATCGAATCGGCCAAGGCCAGCATTGCAGAAGCCTCTGCCAGGGCCAAAGCGGGTGAGATGCCGGATGGAGCCAAGGCGAAGTTCCGGAAGCACGGGATGGATCCGGACAGAATGGTTAAGAGGACCCGGGAAGAGGTGGTCGCCATGCACGGCGAAGGGGAATCCCTGGCCTTTGCCAATCTTTCTGGTGTGGACCTTTCCGGCCTGGATCTCCGGTCCATTGATCTGCACCAGGCGCAGTGCGTCAAAACCAACTTTGCCGGCACGACTCTCGATGGAGCCGATCTTTCCCAGGTCATGTTCATCGAAGGGGATTTTTCAAAGGCATCTTTACGGGAATCGAAGATGGACCGCACCATGTTCATCAAGACAAAGCTGCCCGGCGCCCGTTTTCAGGATGCGAAGATTTCCCAGACCACCTTTCTGCAGGCGGATCTCACAGGGGCCGACTTCTCGGGTGCGACACTCTACCTTTCAGCCCTGGAAAAGGCGACGATCACCAGGGCTCGCTTCCCCGGCCTGAAGGCAGAACTTTCCGCCTTCTCCGACGGTGACGCAGCGGATGCGGACTTCAAGGGCGCCCGATTCACGCGCTGCCTGATGCGCCGCCTTACGCTCGACCGAGCCGACTTCTCCCGAGCGTCGTTCCCCTCTTCCATGCTGATGGAGCTGAAAGGGGGAACCGTCAGCTTTCAGTACGCCGATATGAACAAGGCGCGCATGAGCGGCCAAAACAGTTTTCCCGGGGCCGATTTCAAAAACGTGCGTTTGACGGGCGGCAGCTTCCGGGACACCGATCTGTCGGGAAGCAGTTTCCGCGGGTCCATTCTGGATGGGACGATGCTTGAGGGCTGCAATCTCAAGGGTTGCAGCTTTTACTCCGTTTCGGCCAAGAGGTGCCGGTTTTCCAAATGCGATCTGGAAGGGGCGGATATGCGCTTCGTGAATCTCCTCATGGGCTCCCTGCGCAAATCCCGTCTGGTGAACGGTGACCTCCGCGGGGCAAACCTCTTTGCGGTCGATCTCTATAAGATCGTGCTGGGAGAAACCAGGCTGGACAATACGAATCTGAAATTCACTCTTTTGGATCGAAGAAGGGATCTTCTCCCAAAGGGTGCGGAAAAATCATGACCAGAACGGAAATCCTTGCAGCAATCAGGAAGAATCACCTCATCGAGGAAGCCGTCCTGGACGGGATCGATCTGGCAGATGCGGATCTTACGGGGGGGCGGTTCGAAGGCTGCTCTTTCCGCAATGCAGATTTTTCCCGGGCCAACATTTTGAAGACAGGATTCCGGGAGTGCGATTTCAGCGGGGCGATGTTCCATGGAACCGACCTCACCAAGGCCAACCTCATGCGCATGAATTTCAGCTCCGCCTCTTTCCAGGGGGCTACGCTGCACGAGACCGTCCTCACGCGGTCCAATCTTGCAGGAGCCGATTTCACGGGGACATTCATCTCCTGGACCATGATGCAGCATGCCGATCTGACCAGGGCGAATTTCTCGGGGGCCCGCTTCGAAAAGGCCCTTCTCCAGCATACGAAGCTCATCGAGGCGGATTTCCGGGGAGCCGATCTGCTCAAAGTCATGTTCAACGGCTCGGATCTGAGCGGCGCCCTTTTCAAGGGCGCCCATTTCTCCAAGATCTTCTTCCAGGCCTGCATCCTGGCCGGCCAGGATTTCACGGGGGCAAGATTCTCACAGGTGAATGCGGCAAAGGCCGACCTGCGAGGGGCGGACTTCACGGGCGCGGACATCTCCCTGTCCACGTTCATGGAGGCCGATCTTACGGGGGCAAATCTGGCCCGGGTTCATGGGCAGAACGCTCTTTTCAAGGGCGCCGTTCTCCAATCCGCCGACCTGAGCGGTGCGGATCTCTCCCATTCCTTCTTCGGGGAATCCAACTGCGCCCAGGCCGATTTCACGGGGGCCAAGCTGGTGAACGCCCTGTTCACTGAAGCGAATCTGCGCGCCGCGGTCTTTGCGCGCTGCGCCTGTCATTATGGCGATTTTTCCCATGCCGATCTGACCGCAGCGAACTTCACCGGCGCCAATATGTATGCGGCAAAGCTGCACCGCGTGATCGAAGAGCACACGAACTGGACCGGCGCATTGAAGATCATGCTGAAAGGGACGGATAAAGACATCGCCGAGGCGGAGGACTGGCAGCCGCCGCCGGAGACGAATCAATCCTAGTTGGAGGCTATATGGAGAACGCAGCGAAGAAGACGGATTTTACCTCGCCGGTGATGGAATACGGCCAGGTTCTGAAGGCCGACTCCGGCCGGTTCGTGGTGCACACGGACTGCGGGGATTACACCGCCGAGACCGCCGTCAGTTGCCTTATCGCACCACACAGGGGGGACACGGTCCTGACCTCTCTTGACCGCGACGGGCAGTGCTACATTCTTGCCGTTCTGAAAAGGGGTTCGGAAGCGGTTGTCGCCAACGAATTGCTTTTCACAGGGCCTGTCCGCGTGCACGTGAAGGACGGTGGTTTCGATCTGTCCTCGGAGGCCGGCGTATCCCTGGCGGCAACGGGAGAGCTTGCCATGGTGGCGCCGAAGGTGTCCCTGCATGCGGGCACTGCCAGGGCTACCGTAGAAGTCTTCGACTATCTCGGCCACTCATTTTCCGCCCGGTTGAAGAAGATCAAGATCGTGGCGGGAAGAGCGGAGAATATTTTTCATCGGCTCACTGAGCGGTTGACAAACACTTTCCGCTATGTGACCGAACACGAGGAAGTCCAGACGGGGTCCACGCGGTACCTCGTGGAGGAAACCCTGACCATGCATTCGAAAAACGCCATGCACATGGCCGAGGAGATGGTCAGCATCAACGCCGAGCAGATCCACCTGTGCTGAAAGGAGCTATTCATGTTCATGTTGTCTCAAGGGGCGGGGATGAATCTGGGTTTCCCGGATGTCTGTCTGACGCCCATTCCAACACCTGCCGGACCCGTTCCCACACCCATTCCCTATCCCGACACCAATATGTCCGCGGCAACCGCACCGGCGGCGTATAACGTGCTGGTGGACTGTATGCCGTCCATCAACATGATGAGCGTCGGATTGGTCAGTTTCGGGGATTGCACAGGGGTTCTGGGCGGCGTCGTCTCGCACAATGACGTCGGCCAGACGGATTATATGGTGGGCTGCTTTACCATATTCGTGGACGGAGCCCCTGCCCAGCGGCTGACGAGCGTGACAGGCCAGAATGCCATGGCCATGCTGCCCAATACGCCCGGGATGTGTGTTGCTCCGAGCCAGGTGACGGTGCTCACACTGGGATAGCCGGGGGAAGGTTTCCTGAAACCTCCCATTTGGAAATTGGACATTCTACATTGGATATAGGAAATTGCTACCGGAGGTGATCCATGGCATTTCTGACTCAGAAAAAATTTGACTTCGTCTCAAGGGGGCTGGCATCGGATACTTTCGGAGTGGTCCGATTTCGCGGCGCAGAGGGGTTTTCCAGGTGCTATGAATTCGAAATCGAGCTGGTCTCCACGGAAACGGAGATCGATCTCGATCAGGTGCTCAGCAACCCGGCTACTTTCACCATTCTCCGGGAGGATGGCGACATTCCCTTTCACGGAATCCTGGCGGAGTTCGAGCAACGGCACCAGGTGGATGAGTATGTGTTTTACCGCGCGGTGCTGGTGCCGAAGCTGTGGTGGTTGTCACTGACGCATCACAACCAGGTGTTTCTCGACAAGAACGTGACGGAGATCGTCCAGGAAGTGCTGAAGGACGGGGGGCTCACGTCTCTTGATTTTGACCTGCGGTTGCAGGGGAATTACCCCCAGTGGGAGTACATCTGCCAGTACCGAGAGAGCCACCTCGATTTCGTGTCTCGTTGGATGGAGCGGGAGGGCATGTACTACTACTTTGAACAGGGAGAAGGCGCGGAGAAGGCGATTCTCACGGATTCGAAGATGGCGCACAAAGAGATGGAGCAGGGTAAAACCATGTACTATTCCCCGCCCTCAGGCATGGATGCGTCTCGCCGCGAGGAGGTGATCAAGAGCTTCGTTTGCCGGCAGAAAATGCTGCCGAAGAGTCTCAAGCTCAAGGATTATAATTACCGGACGCCTTCCCTGGACCTATCCGGCAGTGCAGAGGTAAAGAGCCAGGGAAGGGGAGAGGTGTATATCTACGGAGAGCATTTCAGAACCCCCGAGGAGGGCAATGATCTCGCAAAGATCAGGGCTGAGGAACTGCTCTGTCAGGAGAAGCGATTTTCTGGAGAGAGCACCATACCTTATCTGCGCCCCGGATTCCTGTTTGACCTTCAGGATCATTACAGGTCCGGTTTCAATCAGACCTATTTGACGCTCGAGCTTACTCACGAGGGAAGCCAGACGGGCTTTCTCCTGGCCGGAATTCAAAAGGGACTAAGCGAGTTGGAGGAACAGCCATATTACAGGAACAGTTTTGTGGCGATCCCGGCAAATGTGCAGTTCAGGCCGGAGAGGAAGACGGAGAAGGCGCGGTTCTACGGGACCATGAATGCAAAGATCGACGCTGCAGGGAGCGGCAAGTATGCGGAGCTGGACGAGCACGGCCGGTACAAGATCCTGCTGCCGTTCGATCTCTCCGGCAACAAGGACGGCAAAGGTTCCGCCTGGCTTCGAATGGCGCAACCTTACGCCGGAACAGACCATGGCATGCACTTCCCATTGCACAAGGGGACCGAGGTGCTGCTGACCTTTATCGACGGTGACCCGGACCGTCCCATTGTTCAGGGTGCGGTGCCGAACCCCGAAATGCCGTCTCAGGTGACTTCGGCGGATCAAAGCATGTCCAAGATCACGACCGCGGGCGGGAACAAGATCCACATGGAGGACCAGGAGGGGAGTGAGAGGATCCTGATGCATGTGCCGGGCAAGAAGACATTCGTTCGTTTTGGCGCACCCAATGACCCGACTGATGACAAGGATTTCAACGAAAAATTCGATAAAAGGTACGATGAAAAGAAATCAGACGAAAAGAAAGACGCGGTCCCGGGATCGCCCGAAGCAGAGTGGGATGGCATCGCCATGGAAACGGCAGGTTTACTCCATGTGAAGGCCTCTGCGAAGAACGAACTCATCGGGGGAGAAGAGGTCACGGTGATTGTCGGAACGAGTAATGAGGCAGTTTTTATTAACAAAAACGAATTAATAGCCGGCCTTAAAACAGAGGCCGTATTTGGCGTGTCTTTGGCTTACGAGATGGCCCTCAAGGGGACATTCGGCCCGGCGGAGTGGAATATCAAAGGGAGCCACGAGGCTATCTCCGCTCACGAGTCCAAGGTAGTTGGAAACAGGTTAGATGCCGCGGAGAGCGATATCCGCGCCCATGGCCAAAGAATACATCTCGCCGAGCAAGACATCGGTGCTCATGTGGCGACCATAGAGGCCGCTCAGTCGTCCATCCGCGCCCACGGCCAAAAAATACAGGCAGCCGAGCAGAGTATCCAAGCGCAAGGTCAAAAAATACAGGCCAACGCGACCGCCATTGATGCCCAGGGCCAAAAAATCAAGACCATAGGCAATGCCATGGAGGCCTGCGGCAACCATATGGTCACTGCGGGAGTCAGCATGAAGCAATCCGGCACAAAGCTTGACAATGCCGGGCTCAAGCTGGAACAAGGGGGCATGGCGATGAAAAGCGCCGGTCTCCTCATACACGGTTGAGGGATCTTACATGAAAGTCGTCAAAGAGCTCGAGCACGGTGTCCTGTTCGCCAGCTACGGCATCCAGGATCGTTATGGACTGACGGTCACTGTCCTGACCTTCTTCGGCCTGGACACGGTTCAGACGCCCCTGAAGGAGCAGGACATGTACCGTTTTGCAGCTGAAGAGCTCGGCGGGAACGAGCCCCTGGATGCGAGCATGCCCAAGCAGCACGCCGAGTTCCTCGTTCGCGGGAAGGCCTGCGCCCCTGGAGGAAGACCGGTTCCTGCCCTGGAGATCGCTGTACAGGTGGGAACTGCGGCAAAGCGGCTGGCGGTTTTCGGTCCGCGATCCTGGGAGAAAAAGGGGAATCTGAGCGTCATCTCGGATCCGAAGCCCTTCCAGAATCTAGATGTAACCTGGGAGAATGCGTTTGGCGGACCGAACCTCCCGGACAACCCCGTGGGCCGGGGCATCGTCCCCGTCACGACCGAATCGGGAACCGGAGTTCGCGATCTACCCAACGTGGAAGATCCCGAGCATCTCATCGGGTCCCCGGAAGATCGGCCGGCGCCTGCCGGATTTCTTCCCCTGGGGATCGACCGGCCCCAGCGGCAGCGAAAAGCAGGCACTTACGATGCGCGATGGCAGCGCGAGCGCTGGCCTTATTTCCCGGACGACATGGACTGGACCTTTTTTCAGGCGGCCCCCCAGGATCAGCAGCTCAAGGACTTTTTCGCCGGCGGGGAGCCGGTCTCCATCCGCCATATGCATCCCGAGCGGCCGATCATCGAAACGCGCGTTCCGAAATACGGGCATCGAGCGTTCATCTGGCAGCTGGATGAGCCCTGGAACAAGGCATCCCCCCGGACCTTCCAGGAGGTCATCCTCAGGCCGGACACGCTCTGGCTTTTCCCGCATGCCATGCGCGGCATTCTCGTCCACCACGGCTCGGTGTATGTGGCGGATGATGAAGCCTTCGACGTCACCCATCTTTACGTCGCCACCGATCCTGCAGGCGAAGATGCCAAATCCATCGAGGACCATTTTGCCCTTTTTCAGAAGAAGCTCGACCGCTCCATCGACATGGACATGAGCAAAATAGAGGAGGGCAAGCAGCAGGTCCGCGAGGCCATGAAGCAGATCCGCGACATCCCGAAACAGCTCGATATCGGGCTGGGCCAGATTTCCGGGAAGCGTCCGAACCCTTTGCCTTCGACAGCTACCGTGGTACGTGACGGACAGGCCCGGCTGGACTCAGGCATTACTCAACTGGAGGATGCGGCCAAGAGACTCGGCGAAGTCAAAGAAAAGTTCGGCCACCTGGCCAGGATCGACTTCGCTGCCATACGTGGCGCCCAGGATGAAATGAGACGGGGCAGGCAGCAATTAGCCGAGCTGGAACAGAAGACTGCCATGGCCAGGCAAAAAGCGGATGCCATGCGGCAGTCCATGAAACAGCAAGCCCTCACCCCTGAGGGGATCAAGCTGGCGTCCATGGCGGGGGTCGATCTTTCGGCCAAATTGGAAGAGCTGTTTCCGGAACCCAAACCATCCTGGAAGAATGCCGCTGAAAGGCTGGCCGGGGAGGCCAGGGCCAGACTCAAGCGCACGCCAGAGGCCATGGCGTCGATCAGAGAGGTTGGTTTGCGGCCGGTCGGCGTGGACATGGCGCTTCTCGGGCTTCTTGCCGAACCTGAACCCTTTGTGCCTGAAGAATGGGACCTTGAACCCGCATCCCTTCCCCCGAATGCTCCTGCCCGGCTTCCTGCGGGTCTGCTCATGCCGCGCTGGGAAGGATCCGACATTGTGGGGTTGGTCATCCGCACCGGAAAGCTTACCGATCCCGCCTCCGATTTCATCGTCCCCGGGTCAAAGCTTCCACCCCTTGTCCTGGGGCTCGCTCCGGGCAAGAGCGTCCTGAGGGTTGCCGATCCCCTCGAGGCAGCCATCGTGTGGCAGGATGCAGGCGACTACGTCGGGGTCATCGCCCTTGAAAGGCCCGACACCGACCCGGGCAAAGAGGGGGGGCAGGCGATCGCCGAGGCGGCCCAGTTCCTGATCACACTCTATGAGAAGGGAGAGAGTGAACGAAGCACGGAGCTCGCGCCATGGACAAAGACCTTTAAGAGCTGCGAAGGGCTCCCCTTGCCGGAGAAGACTCCCGTCTTCGAGGCCCACGCCAAAGGCCGGGACCTTGAGGCTTGGGTTTTAGGCGCCCTGCGGCAGGTTCCGACCGAGGAGGATTTCGCCGGCTGGGGGATGGCCCCGCGCGCGAAAAAGAACGGGGCCGACGCCGCCGGCATCTCCATTCCCACGGTGGACGCCGGGGCTCTTTACAGGCATACCAGGGCGGCCATCGATGCCGTCATTCAACCCAAAATATCCGCCATCAAAGACCGCTTTGCCGAAGGCAAGGCCCTGGTCAGGAAGACCCTCGAGGAGATGGGCCATGGCGAGAAGTTTGTGGATATGGAACTCGAGACGCGGCCCCCCGTAACCGGCAATCCCTTCAAACAGATGGACCACTCGGACAAGTTTGCCCGGCTTCGAAAGAACCTCACCGAGGTCCCGTCCATTCCAAAGGACAAGGTGGCCGAACAGCTTGCCGAGATCGACAAACTCGAGGCCCGGACAAAGCAGATACTTTCGAGGTCATCCGAGATTTACGAAAATGGAATGGCCAAGATCGCGGCCATCCGGGAAAAGGGGCCTTTCAACGAGGAGCACAAGGCGATCCTTGCCATGGCAGGTGTTGACCCGGATGACGCCGGGCCCATGACGCGCGAGGAGGTGGTCCGCCGCCACGCAGAAGGGAAATCCTTGCGGGGGAAGAATCTCCAGGGTCTGGATCTCTCCGGTCTCTCCCTGCCTGGGATCGATCTCGAGGCGGCCATGGTATCGGGCGCAAATTTTTCAAGAGCCGATCTCTCCGGAGCGCGGCTGATAAAAGTCCTGGCCGAGGGGGTGGACTTTTCCGAAGCCGACCTGAGGAGTGCGACCATTCGCCAATCCATGTGCAGCAAGGGGAAATTCGCCGGCGCGGACCTGCGAGAGGCGGAGCTGACCGGCAACATGTTCGTGGGTGCGGACTTCTCCCGGTCGAGGTTGGAACAGGCCGACCTTTCGGGCTCCCTCTTCCAGGATGCCAATCTGACCGGCGCGAATTTCACCGGAGCCAGGGCAGCACCCGCCTATTTCATCAACGCGGAGATGTCGGGGGCCAAGCTGACCCGAACCACCCTGGACAAATCGCTTTTCAAAGACGTCAAGGCCGGAGGGGTCGATTTCTCCGGATCGTGCCAGCGAATGACCGTGTACGTAGGATCCGATGCCACGAAGGCAACCTTTGCGCAATCCGATCTGCACAACCTGCGCATCCTTCAGGAATCGGATTTCAGCGGAGCCGACTTCAGCCGTTCCGATCTGACCAAGGCAAGTTTCATCGATTCCAAACTCTCGGAGATCGATTTCAGGGGCTCTCCCATGACCCGGGTATATGCCCGAAACACGGATCTTAGCCAGGCTCACATGGAGGGGGTGGATGCGCGGCAATCGATGTTCCACAGGACAAATCTGGAGGGTGGCTCTCTGCAAAAAGCAAATCTCATGGATGCCCGTCTTCGCAAGTCCCGCCTGACCCGGTCCGACCTGAGCGGGGCGAACTGCTACCGGGCCGACTTTTTTCATGCGGTCCTGGGGGATACCCAACTGGAAGGGGTAAACCTGAAAAAAACACTCCTCGATAAGCGCAAGGATCTTGTGGATGACAAGAAATGAACTGATGAAGGCTGTCGGCCGCGACGAAACAATTGAGGGGGTCGATCTTTCCGGGGCGGATCTCACCCATTTGGACCTGATTGGAGCCCGCTTCCGGCGCTGCATCCTGAGAGGGACCGACTTCCGCGGGGCGAGCGTGGTGCGCACCGGGTTTCAGGAATGCGATCTTCACGGCGCGATTTTCGCAGGATGCGATCTCAGCCAGGTGCTTTGGTGGCACATGGAGCTTCCCGGGGTGGACCTGAGCGGCGCGAAGCTCGAAAAGGCCGTCCTGTCCCATGGCAAGCTCCCGGGAGCCAACCTGGAAGGCGCCGACTTGAGCCGGGCCGTTCTCGACAACGCGGACCTCTCCGGTGCGCGGTTCATCAAGACCAACTGCTTCCGGGCCGTGTTCTACAAGGCCGACTGCCGGAAGGCCGATTTTGCCGGGGCCGATCTCAACCGGTCCGTATTCTTCGAGGCAGACATGGCGGGGGCAAGCCTCTCCGGTGCGCTGCTGCATAAGACCGTCCTGCGAGACTGCGATCTGAGCGGCCAGAACTTTGCCGGAGGCCGCATCCACATGTCGCAGCTGGGAGGCTCTACCCTCGACGGTTGCGATTTGAGCCACGCGGACCTCAGGCAGACCAACTTCATGCAGGTAAAACTTCGCAATGCCAATCTCAAGGGGATATCCGGGTATGCAGCCGTTTTTTACGAAGCCGACCTGACCGGATCCGTCCTGGGGGAGGCGGACTTGAAACAGGCCAGTTTCACCAATGCGAAATGCAAGCGAGCGGACTTCTCCGGGGCCAACCTGGAGCTTGCCCAACTCGACGGGGCGGATCTGACCGGAGCAGTGCTGCGGGGCTGTAATCTCACCCACGCAAATCTCTCCCACGCGAATCTTTCCGGCGCGGATATCTCCGGAGCGAACCTCTACTGGGCCAAGCTGCACCGCATTGTCGAAGATCACACAAAATGGGAGGGGGCTTCCCGCCACCTGGCCAAAGAAACGGACCAGGAACTGGCCGAAGCCGAAGACCATAGTTCATAAAAGGAGAATCGTGCCACAAAGCCACGAAGACACGAAGTATTCCAGATTGCCATTCTCCAGTTTTTCTTTGTGACTTGGTGCCTTTGTGGCTGATCGATTACAGCAAGGAGAATAGACATGGAAAAACTCGCTCGAATTCATCCTGAAACCGAACCCTTTCTGACCTGCGGAAGCGTGACCGAGGACCTCGGGGGTTCCTTCTTCCTGGCCACGCCCCACGGTCGACTCGAAGCTCGCCGGGCCGTAAGCTGCCTGGTCAGACCTATGGCCGGGGACGAGGTGCTCTTGAGCATCAATGGCGCTTCAACCCACATCATCTCGGTTCTGGAACGCTCGGGAACAGAAACCGAGCTGGATATCCCCGGGCAGGTCACACTGCGGGCAACGGAAGGGAGTTTGACGCTTTCCGCCATCGGGCCGATTTCGTTGACCTCGAGTGCCGCAGTAGGAATGTCCGCGCCATACTTACAGGTTCAAGCTCAGGAAGGCGAGGTGCAGATCGAGCGACTGTCTTTCGTCGGCCGCACCGTCAAAAGCGCGTGCGAGGCATTCTCCCTGGCCGCCCGGACAATAGATCAGTCCGCCAGGCAACTGGTGCAGCGGCTGGGCAGCGCGTTCCGGTACGTGGAGGAGCATGATGAACTGCAGGCCGGATCGGCCCGGCAGCTGGTAGACGGCACCATGGTCGTGCAAACCCGGAACACCGTACATCTGGCCGAACAGCATATCAAGCTGGATGCTGAACAGATTCATTTAGGATAGGAGGCTGCCATGTTTCAGAACACTATGGGCGGGGGCATGAATCTTGGTTTTCCGGATGTTTGTTTGACTCCGTCGCCGGTTGGGCCGGTCCCGATTCCGTACCCGAACATGTCCATGGGGCCGACCACCATCCCACCCACCACAGCTATGACGGTGCTTACCGATTTCATGCCGTCGTGCAACCTCATGTCCATGACAGCGACAAGCGTCGGCGATTCGACCGGTGTGGCTATGGGGGTCGCCTCGGGCATGATCATGGGGCCCACCCATAACGTGCTGGGAAGTTTTACCGTGCTCAAGCAGGGAGTCCCGGCAGCCCGGATGACGACAATGACCATGCAAAACAACACCAACTGCCCCGGGATTTCCCTGGTGCCGAGTCAGGTGACCGTGCTCACGCTGGGGTAAGAAGGAATGAATGTCCAGGAAAAGAAGACTAGCCACAAAGACACGAAGACACAAAGAAGATGAATGCATGTCTTAGTGCCTTTGTGTCCTGGTGGCAGAATTTGGAAGGGACCTAGTATGAAGAAGATATGGATCACATCACTCGTCCGCGATGAAAAGATGGTTGGCGGGCTCATGGGCATTGCCCGGAAGTACGGACTCGATGCGAACGGCCATTTCTGGATGGATGACCTGAAGAACATGGCCTGGCTGGCCCCGAGCGAGAGCATTCTGGATCCCAACACTGGTCTGTGGGTGATCCTGGGGTCTGAAAAGGAGATGCAGGTCCAGTCGGTGCGTTTTGGTTTGGCCCTGTTGACCCTTACCTTGCAGGCAAGGAAAGGCTATGGGTTCCGCATTTTGTGGGCCGGCACGGAGGGACTGCTGAAGGCCGAAGCCCTTCCGACTCCGCTCAGAAGCGCGGAGATCGTTTTGGCAAATGACGCTTCTCTCGGCGCCAAGATGGTGGCCAGGGCCAACACGCCGGCTCAGCGGGTGGATCCGGAATACAGACTGGATGTTCACGCCAATCCCGGCTACGGTGTCTGGATAGAGATCGGCCCGGCAAAGGGACAAGAATGGCAGGGGAGTCTGCTGGGTGTGCACCAGGGGGACATAGATGCGCACGGAGTGGGGGAGGCGGGGAAACTGCCGCAGAAGTCCGTTCTGGAATATCCCATGAAAGGGCTGAAGCTGAGCCTGGGTGAGCGGGAGTTCGTGGCATGGGCCGTCCAAAACAAGCTTGACGAGAACACCTCATACTATGCACGGATCAGGGATGTGCCCAAAGGCATTCTGCTTGGCCCTCTGACCCAGGGAGAGGAAGCCGAAGTGCACGTCTTTGATTTTTGAAGAGTGCAGGCCTTTTCCCACCTTGGAAATGGCCTCTCTTTCGTTTTTCATGTCAGGAGAATTTGCTATGGATGCGGTCCGGCAGTTGCTTGGAATCATCGAAGAGATTGCAAAAGGGAATTACTCGAACGACATCATGGCCCTGACCAAAGAGGACCAGCCGGAGACTACCCGCGCTATTGCAGAGGCCATTGGGTTGATGATGGTGAAGATCGAGGCCAGGGAGTATCAACTGGAGATGATGGTGGAAGAGCTGAAGGCGTTAAACCTGAAAATCAAGGAGAACACCATCAAGACAGTCTCCGCAATGGCGCATGCCCTTGCTGCCAGAGATGCGTACACAGAAGGACACGCTGCCAGAGTGGGCGACCTGGCGGGCCGTATGGCCGCTTTGATGGGACTGAATGAAGAAGAGGCGGAATCCATCCGGCTCGGAGGCATACTGCATGACATCGGCAAGATCGGTTTTCCGGACGAGCTATTTCAGGCACACGAAGGCCAGAACCCAAATAATCTGGTGAAGGAGATCATGAAACATCCCGGCGCAGGGGCTGAAATCCTCAAGGATCTGGATTTTTTGGGCCTCTCTGTGGAACTTGTTCACTGTCATCATGAACGGTTGGACGGAAAAGGCTATCCCCGCAAGCTCAATGCCGAAGAAATCCCCCTGGGAGCACGCATCTTGGCCGTTGCCGACAGCTACGACGCCATGACCACGGACCGTCCCTATCAGAAGGGAAGGTCTCCGGAGGCGGCGCTCGGAATCTTGAGACAGCATGCGGGCACCAGATGGGATGAGGCCTGTATCGAGGCTTTGGAAGCGGTCTTAGGGGATGTCCAAAACCAATGACCAATCTCCAATGTAGAAATGCCTAGATAAAAAAAGACCAGGGCTTTTTCTCCCTGGTCTCTTTGCGTTTATTACGAAAAGCGTGTTCAGGCCTTCTTGAAAAGACAGAAGGCCTTGCCACTGCCTTCTTCCATGTGGAACTGGCAATCTTTATACTTCCAGCCCTCGCCGAACTTCCGGTTCAGAAAATCCGAAAAATTATGGTCAAAGGCATCCATGTCGGATGAAAATCTCTCAAAGTGATACCTGTCATCCATCGGATTGCACCTCCCTTAAGACATGTCATAAGGTAAGGCGGATAAGGGATCGTGCAAGTCCCACCTATCTAGAATTTCAGGATTTTGGCGAGTCGTCATCGGTCTTGTGGCAAATGCAGTGCTTCTTCCCACATTCGTTGCACACATAGAGCTCCACTGGATCCGCGGTCTTTCGCTTACGGATCAAAATGTAAGCAATCACAGCTGCACAGATCAAGACGAGAATCAGGATGTACTCCATACCTCGATGCCTCCCTCCAGCCGCCTATTTTTGAATTCTGCCACCAAGACACAAAGACACCAAGAAAAGGTGAGAAGATGAGAAGTTAAAAAAATCTTTGTGTCTCAGTGCCTTTGTGGCGGATCTCCTTCCCTTCGTTCCTTGGACATTGGAAATTCTCTAGACCTCGAAAACGTCCTGCTCCAATGGCGTGAGGATTTCGAATCCATTCCGTGTGACTACCACCGTGTTCTCGATCCCTACCGATCCCTCACCGGGGAATACAATTTTGGGTTCCACGGCAAATGTCATGCCCGGCTCCAGCGGATAGGATTGGCCTTCGGCGATGTACGGCAACTCACCCAACTCCAGCCCAATGCCGTGGCCGACGAATCGGACCTGCAGGCCGGGAGGGCCAAGATAACTATCTTTGTAGCCGAGCTTCTCAGCCAGGTTCAGCGTGTCCCTGAAGATGGCCCCGCAATCCGCTCCCGGCCTTGTTTGAGACAGGACAGCATCGTGAATCTCCCGACATGCCTTGTAGGCATCGAGGAACTTGCGGTCCATTTTCCCGATTGAAAACATCCTGGTCTCGTCGGCCTGATAACCCTGGTAGCAGGTCCCGAAATCGACAAGAATGGGCTCATGAGCCTTCATGGTCTTGAGGCTTGCACCAACAGGGAACGCAGGAGAAAGTCCAATCCCGCCCATGGGTGAATCCGACTGGCTGACGACACCTCCCGTTACTCCGCTGAGCACATGCCAGGAATAAGCCTCATAATTGACGGATCTCACCCGGAGGAGTCCTTCATGGCCGAGCCGCTTGGCTTCCGCCTCCAGAAGACCTGCGAACTCTATCTCGCTCATGCCTTCTCTAAGGATCTCCTTGCCCCTGGAATACACCTCTCGCCCAATCTCCCCGGCCTTCCTGATCAGGTCAACCTCAAAAGGCGATTTGATCTTCCTTATCTCCTTGATGATGGGGGAACCATCTACGAATCGCGCACCAGGAAAGAGATCGACATACCGGAGGTAGTCTCTTGCCGGGAGGAGATCCATCTCAAGCCCTAAGACGGACGGCAGGTTGCCTGAATGTTCCCGGATAAGCTCGGGGAGAATGCTGGAGGACCTGATGGGCACAACATCGGCAAGAGGGGACTCCACACGAGCCCGTTCCAGCTCTCTTCGAACCATGAGGAGCGGACTTCCCTCCGTGGGCACGTACAACATGCTGTCCTGGGCAGTTCCGGAGAGATAAAAATAATCCATTTTGCGGGTCACCAGGAATGCTTCTATGCCGTCCCTCTTCATGTATTTTCGAAATCTGGCGAGTCTCTCCTGGATTTCAGTTTTGGGAACGAAGATGAAGCCGAGTCCCTTGGCATTCTCGAAAAGATGGTTTTGTATCCAGTCGCGGTGATCCATTACAGGTTCCGTATTACGTAGGATGGGTAGAGCGAAGCGAAACCCATCGATTCGGGGCGCATCGAGGCGCAAACCTCGAAACCCGATGGGTAGACCCCGCCTTGGAACCTGCCGGGGTCTACCCATCCTACAGTTTCTGCCTACTGCCTACTGCTTACTGCCTACTGCTTACTTCTTCCTAGTGTTACCCCAGCTTCTTAAGGAGGTCGGCAGATACTTCCTTCACGCCGGGCTTCCCATTCAACTCGATGATCCTGGGAGCACCTTTGCTCTTTGCCGAAAGATTCTTGAAATAGATGATTGCGGCCATGGTGCCTGTTTTGGGGTCATAGTAGATGTTGTGTCTCTTGTCGATTGCGCCTTCGTCCTGATCGTCGGACCGCGTCTTGAGGTCCCCGCCGCATACCCTGCATTTGTCGCCATTGGGTTTGATCGCATCGATGAAGATGTTGTTGGGGTGGTTGTTATCCTTCACGCAAAGGCGCCGGCCCATGATGCGATTCTTTGCGATCTCTCTGTCCAGCACGATCTCGATGACTACGTCGGTCTTGATTCCGGCCTTGCCGAGTGCCTTGTCAAGCTCCTGAGCCTGGGTCAGGTTTCTGGGAAACCCGTCCAGAAGCCACCCGTTCTTGCAGTCGGATTGTTTGAGGCGGTCCAGGATCATGGGGATGGTGATGCTGTCAGGTACAAGCTCCCCGCGGTCGATATATCCTTTAGCCTCCTTGCCGAGGGCAGTACCCTTGGAGATATTTTCCCTGAAAATGACGCCGGTCTCGATGTGGGGTATGCCGTACTTCTCTTTCACAATTGCGCCCTGAGTGCCTTTGCCGCTTCCATTAGGTCCGAAAAAAAGAATGTTCATGTTCAGTCTCCTTCGAAATTATAATTTGGTCTTTGTGCGTGTTCTTCGTGTCCTTCGTGGTAAAGACAAGACAGACAAGATTTCTCACCACGAAGATCACGAAGAACACGAAGATGGGATTGCCCAACACTATGCGCTTTGCCCTATGCGCTATGCTCGTCACCCCGCTACAAACTCTTCGATCAGTTCATGCCCTTTCTCGAATACGATCCCGCTGTCCATGGCCGCCTTTTCCGTGAAGGACGCGCCCTTCTTCCCTGTTTCGAGCTCCGCCTTTCCCGCCCAGGCAAAGGGCGGCGGCTCCGGCGTATGGGTCCTTCTGCAAATGGGGGTGAAATGATCGCTCACCACCATGATGCGAAAATCGTCAAAAGGTTCGAGCCCCTCGAGGATGGTCCCGACAACCTTGGAATCGAACCTTTCTATAGCCTCGATCTTCTCTTTGTAGTTGCCGTTGTGCCCCGCTTCGTCGGGAGCTTCCACGTGCACGAACACGAAATCAACGGTGTTTAACGCCTTCAACGCCTCTTCGGCTTTCCCGCGGTAGTTGGTATCGAGGTACCCGGTAGCTCCTTCAACAAAAATGGGGGTAAATCCGGCGTAGATCCCGATTCCCTTCACAAGGTCCACCGCGGAGATGACCCCGCCTTCGATCCCGAACCTTTCCTTGAACCGCGGCATCTTCGGCGCCTTCCCCTGTCCCCACAGCCATATCGAATTGGCCTCTTTTTGTCCTGAAGCTCTGCGCGTCAGGTTCACCGGATGATTTGCCAGCACATCCCATGAGCGCCGGATCACTGGAGGGACAGGATCGTTCGCCGTATTGAGATATGGGGCCATGTCCCGGTCCAGCATATCGTGAGGGGGGATTGTGACAGCATGCTCGGGTCCGTTGTCCCAGACCAATAGATGTCTGTATCCCACACCCGGGAAGATCTGCAAACCCGGCCGTTCGAGCTCTCTTTTGAGATCGGGGATGATCCGGGATGCTTCTTCGGTGGAGAGATCGCCGGAGCTGTGGCTGATCATGATGGCTTCGCCGGGGGACCTGCGATCCAGGGTGACCAGGTTCATCCTGAAGGCGACCTGTTGAGGTTCAAGCCGGACACCCATGCTGGCGGCTTCGAACGGCGCCCTCATGGTGTGGTAGAGTTTCGGGTCATATCCGAGCAGCGAGAGATTGGCCACATCGCTCCCTGGATCCATGCCGTCGGGGATGGTTCGGGCAAGCCCTATTCGGCATGAGGCGATTCGATCCATGAAGGGCGTTCGGGCGGCCTCCAGCACCGTTTTCCCCCCCAGTTCCTTCAGGGGATAATCGGCCATGCCGTCTCCGACCAGAAGGACATACTTTCTCTTGGACCGGTCAGGAGTCATGGCGCTCCTTCCCTTCCTCAACCCTGATCGTCACCGTCCTGTCGGTCAGGATATCGAGCTGATCCAATTCACGGAGGGCCTGGATGACGCTTCGCTCCCTGGCCTCGTGAGTGAGCATGACAATCGGCACGGCCCTGTCTTTCCCTCGACCTTTCTGAATAACTGAATAGATGCTGATGTCATGCTTCCCGAGGACTCCGGAGACCTTGGACAGCACCCCGGGTCTATCCACGGCGGAAAACCGGAAATAATAGGAGGACAGGAGCTCATCCACGGGTCGGATCCGCAGAGTTCCGGCAGTCGACCTGGCATGCGCAAGCGGAGGGATCAGATTTTTCACCCCGAGCCTGATCTGTCTGGCAAGGCAGATGATGTCGGAAACCACGGCGCTTCCGGTGGGCCTTTTTCCTGCGCCAAGCCCGTAGTAAAGATGCGGACCCGCAAAGTCGCCTTCCAGGTAGATGGCATTGTAAGCCCCGTTGACGTTGGCCATGATATGGTCCAGAGGGACCATGGCCGGATGGACCCTGGCCTCGACCATATCGCCGAGGTCGCGGGCGATGGCCAGCAGTTTTACGGCATAGCCGAATTCCCCTGCAAAAACGATGTCGTCGGGGGTGAGCCTGTCGATGCCCTCACGAAAGATGGTGTTGAATGAGGCGGGAGCTCCAAATGCAATGGAAATCAAAACCGCAAGCTTATGGGCTGCATCCGTCCCGTCCACGTCCAGGGTAGGGGGATCTTCGGCATATCCGAGCGCGATAGCCTCTTCCACAGCCTTTTCATAGGGGAGGCTGTCCTGGGTCATCCGGGTTAGAATGTAATTCGAGGTCCCGTTCAGAATTCCGATCATGGTCTTGATCCGGTTGGCCGAAAGCCCTTCCTTCAAGGAACGGATGATCGGGATGCCTCCGCCCACGCTTGCTTCAAAGCCCAGGCTCGCCCCGTTCTCTTCTGCGCTCTGATAGATCTCCTGCCCATGTTCCGCCAGGAGCGCCTTGTTTGCGGTCACCACATGCTTTCCCCTTTTCAGGGCTGCCAGAATATATTCCTTTGCCTTTACGGTTCCGCCCATGAGCTCAACCACAATATGGATTTCAGGGTCATGGATGATCTCCATGGCGTCCTTTGTAAGGACGGTTTTGCTTATGGGCAGTCCGCGATCGGTTTCGAGGTCCAGGTCCGCGATTCGTTTCACGACGATCTCGGAGCCGACCCGGTTTGCGATCATTTCCTTATGCTCCAGAAGTATCTGGACCGTCCCGCTCCCCACAGTGCCGAACCCGATAATCCCGACGTTTATCTTTTCCATAAATGCCTCATGAGAGCCTGGAAGCTGGAATCAAGTCTCTTCGGATTTGAAGCAAGGAATCCTGAGCTTCCTCGCCTTTCATCCTGCCGGCTTCTCAGCCTGAAGTGTTTGCCTGATCTTTCAACTGATCCGCTGCGGATTCTTTGAAAACAGGTAACACTTCAGCTCTTTGAAATGGCGCAGGGTTTGGGCATGAGGGTCTTTTTTCAAAAGCGAAAAACTCGGTGGACGAACCCAAACCTCACTCAACCGGATGTTTCATAGAGCTAAAGTGTTACGAAAAGAAATCACAAAAAACTCTTTTTATCATGCGCGATACTCTTACGTAAACAGGAAATGGGATCTCTGCCGGGCTCCAGGAAGCAGTCCGCAGGAGCGATAGGGATCGCTTTTATCCCTTGAGGAGTCGCCTCTAAAGTGGTAAGGATCGGCCTTAAGGAGATTTTGGCCGCGTAAAATGGTTATCATCGAACAGGTGAAAGAGGTCCTCAAGATTGAAGCCGAGGCGATTTTAGGTCTGATGGACAGGATCGGGCCCGATTTTGAAAAGGCTGTTCAGTTAATCCTGAATGCAAAGGGTAGGGTCATTCTCACGGGCATTGGCAAGTCCGGCCTGATCGCCAGAAAAATATCCGCAACCTTAAACAGCACCGGGACTCCTTCTTTCTTCCTCCATCCTGCCGAGGCCATTCACGGCGACCTTGGAATGGTGACAAAGGATGATGTCGTAGTCGCCGTTTCGAACAGCGGAAACACCTCCGAGATCATTACCCTTCTGCCTATGCTCAAGGGGATGGGGGGAAAGATCATTTCTCTCACGGGTTCCACCGATTCTCCCGTCGCTGCCGAGAGCGACCTGATCATCGATGTGGGGGTCGAGCGTGAGGCCTGTCCCATGGGTCTTGCCCCCACTGCAAGTACGACTGCGGCACTCGCGATGGGGGATGCCCTTGCCGTTGTTCTTATCCACGCCCGGCGTTTCAGCTCGAAGGATTTCAAACGATTTCATCCTGGGGGCACCCTGGGAGAAAGACTGACAGTGAAAGTAAGGGAGGTGATGCTGACCAACGATCATCTCCCTGCGGTTCGGCTCGGTTCAGGAGTCAAGGAGGCAACGGAGGAGATCGATGCAAAGGGCATCGGCGCGACCCTTGTCGTGGATTCCCATAGGCGGCTGGCCGGCATCATCACGGATGGCGATCTGCGAAGAGCACTCCTGAAGAGGGGCGACATCCTGGGCTTGAAGGTGGAAGAGATCATGTCTCCTTCGCCCAGGACCGTGGACGAAGATCAAAAGGCCGCCGAGGCCCTTGGGATCATGGAACTATACGGCATCACCCACCTCTGCATCGTTGACAAGAGAAAAAGGGTCAAAGGGATCGTGCATCTGCACGATCTGCTGGGGAGAGAGGAATTCAAGTTGAATGGCAGCTTTACGGCCGGGCTTCATCCTCGGCCCACTAATACCCCGGAACCCGGACGGTGACCCGAAAAAATAAGAAACAGTTGCAGATAGTTATTACGGAGAGCAGAAAAGAGTTTGCATTTATCTCGCAGAGCCCACAGAGCAAGTTGGTACTCGATCGACGGCTGAACCGAAATGCCGCTTACAGCTCTTGCCCCGAAGGGTGAAGTTTGTCCTGTTTTTT
>PHBH01000034.1:23970-145451 GCA_002840535.1 Deltaproteobacteria bacterium HGW-Deltaproteobacteria-15
GAACTCTGTGCCCTCAAGCGAAGCGGGCGAGAGACGCTCTTTCTTTCGTGAATAAAGCAAACAATTATGTGCTCCGCTCAATAACAGTTAACAGTTAATTGATAACCGATGACTATTAACTATCCCCGTTCCTCAACAAATCTCCTGATGATATTCCTGCAGTGACTTGGCTGTTCCATGTCCGGCTCTCACCGCCTTGATTCCCTTTGCTGCGGCCATTGCTGCTGCCAGAGTGGTAATATAGGGAATCTTGTAAGCGATGGCCGATTTTCTTATATAGGAATCATCGTGCTTGCTGAGCCTGCCGCTGGGGGTGTTGATAACCAGATTGAACTCGCGATTTTTAATGTGGTCTACGATGTTGGGCCTCCCCTCCTGAAGTTTCAGCACCAACTCGCAAGGAATCCCCTGAGAAAGCAGAAATTCGGAAGTCCCTTTCGTTGCCTTGATTTTGAAGCCCAGGTCACGGAACTGCTTGGCAACCTCCAGTACAGCCGGTCTGTCGTTTTCCGTTACAGTGATCAGAACAGTCCCGTCTGAAGGAAGAATCAATTGCGTGGCTTCCTGCGCCTTGAAATAGGCAAGCCCGAAGGAGTCCGCCATGCCAAGCACCTCTCCTGTGGACCGCATCTCCGGTCCCAGAACCGGATCGACCTCCGGGAACATATTGAACGGAAAAACCGCCTCCTTCACGCCGAAATGCCTGACGGCTACCGGACGCAAGTCCAGGTCCTTGATCCGCTTCCCCATCATCATCTGGGTGGCCAGCCTGGCCATGGGGATGTTGCACACCTTGGAAACCAGGGGTACGGTACGGGAGGCCCTGGGATTGGCCTCGAGGACATAAACCGTATCGTTTGCTATCGCATACTGGATGTTCATCAACCCGACCACGTGGAGCTCCACCGCGATCCTCTTTGTGTATTCATGGATGGTGTCGAGATGTTTGTGAGGAATGCTGATCGGCGGGATGACGCAGGCTGAATCGCCTGAATGGATGCCTGCGAGCTCGATGTGTTCCATCACTGCGGGCACAAAGGCGTCGGATCCGTCTGCTATGGCATCCGCCTCCGCCTCGATCGCATTCTCCAGAAACTTGTCGATCAGGATGGGGCGCTCGGGGCTGACACCTACCGCCACATCCACGTAGTGCCGCAGCATCTGCTCGTCATGAATGACCTCCATGGCCCTTCCCCCCAGGACATAGGAGGGCCGCACCATCAGAGGATAGCCGATCGTCTTGGCTATACTCAGCGCCTCCTCCATGTTGCTCGCCATACCCGATTCCGGCTGGGGTATGGCCAGTTTCCTCATCACATGGCGAAAACGATCACGATCCTCGGCCAGATCGATGGCATCCGGAGAGGTCCCTAAGATTTTTACACCCGCCTTGGCGAGCTCATTGGCGATGTTCAATGGAGTCTGTCCGCCGAACTGCACAATGACGCCTTCGGGCTTCTCCTTGTTATAGATGCTCAACACGTCTTCCACGGTGAGCGGTTCGAAGTAGAGCTTGTCCGAGGTATCGAAGTCCGTGGAAACCGTCTCAGGATTGCAGTTCACCATGATGGACTCGAATCCTTCATCTCTAATGGCGAAAGCGGCGTGGACGCAGCAGTAGTCGAACTCGATCCCCTGTCCGATCCTGTTGGGCCCCCCTCCCAGGACCATGATTTTGCGCCTGCTGCTGGTCTTTACCCGATCCGCCCCGTTGTAGGTGCTGTAATAATAGGCTGCGTTCTCGACACCGCTGACAGGCACGGCCTCCCATGCCTGCGCCAACCCTAATCCAATCCTCCGCTCGCGAATCTCTTTTTCGGGCACTACCAGGAGCTTTGAGAGGTAGCGGTCAGCAAAGCCGTCCTTCTTGGCGCGGAGCAGCAACTCGGCCGGAAGCTCTTTTCCTCTGTAAGCGAGGATTCCTTCCTCCAGTTGTACCAGCTCCTTCATCTGTTGGATGAACCAGGGCTTGATGAAGGTGGTTTTGTACAACTCCTCCACAACGGCCCCTTTTCGCAAGGCTTCATACATGATGAACTGTCGTTCGCTGCAAGGTTCCGAAAGCATCTCCATCAACTCATCCAGACTCTTCTCGTGAAAGTCCTTGGCAAACCCGAGGCCGTAGCGCCCGATCTCGAGAGAGCGGATCGATTTTTGAAATGCCTCCTTGTAATTCTTTCCGATGCTCATCACCTCGCCCACTGCCTTCATCTGGGTGCCGAGCTTGTCCGCTGCGCCCTCGAACTTTTCAAAAGCCCAGCGCGCGAACTTGACTACGACATATTCACCCCACGGTTCGTACTTGTCGAGTGTTCCTTCTCTCCAGTACGGGATCTCGTCGAGTGTCAGGCCGCCGGCGAGCATTGAGGAGATCAGGGCAATCGGGAAACCCGTGGCCTTGGATGCGAGAGCCGATGATCGGGAGGTCCTGGGGTTTATCTCGATAACCACAACCCGGCCTGTTTTCGGGTCGTGAGCAAACTGGATATTGGTCCCTCCGATCACCTGGATGGCCTCTACAATGTCATAGGAATACTTCTGGAGCCGCTTCTGGAGCTCTGGAGCGATGGTCAGCATGGGCGCGGTGCAGTAGGAATCACCGGTGTGGACTCCCATGGCATCCACATTTTCGATGAAACAGACCGTAATCATCTGATTCTTGGCATCCCGCACCACTTCCAGTTCCAGTTCTTCCCACCCCTGAACCGATTCTTCGATGAGGATCTGGCCGATGAGACTCGCCGTGATGCCGCGGGCAGCAACGACACGCAGTTCCTCCACATTGTACACATGGCCTCCGCCGGTTCCGCCCATGGTGTACGCAGGCCGGATCACGACGGGGTAGCCCAGCTCGGCCGCAATCTTTTCGGCCTCTTCCACGCTGAAGGCCGGCTTGCTGTCGGGCATGTCGATGCCGAGCTTGTTCATGGTCTCCTTGAAAATGATCCGATCCTCGCCCCTTTCAATGGCATTGATATCGACGCCGATGATGCGGACCCCGTATTTTTCCAGGATGCCTTTTCGCGCCAACTCGGAGGAGAGATTCAACCCCGACTGCCCTCCCAGGTTTGGGAGCAGGGCATCGGGGCGCTCCTTTGAAATGATCTCCTCCATGGATTTGACATTGAGAGGCTCTATGTAAGTTCTATCCGCCATGCCCGGATCGGTCATGATAGTTGCCGGGTTGGAGTTGACGAGTACAACCTCATACCCCAGCTTCCGGAGGGCCTTGCAGGCCTGAGTTCCGGAATAGTCGAACTCACAGGCCTGACCGATAATGATGGGTCCTGATCCTATGATCATCACCTTGTGAACGTCATTGCGTTTCGGCATCTCTTCTCCTCTCTATACCTTTTCATCCCCCAGATACGATTTCTGAAAGGGATTGTTCTCCTCAAACCCTTGTTCCGTTTCGCGTCCATCCTGAAGGATTCCGGAAAATTCGGCGAGTGATTTCCGGACCTCCTTCATGGATTCATTCAGTTCCCTGAGAGTCTCGATCTGGCGTTTTGAAATGTCATAGACCTGTCTCGTGATGATCACGTTCACGATGGTCGATCCAAAAAGAAATGCGGCGAAAAGGGTAAACACCCAGATCGCAAGGACCATGTTCCCTCCTCGACCCTTCTTCCTCACCGCGCTCTCTTGCCCTTGCTTGAACCCGCCTGGGGTTCCCACATGTTCTTCGCAGCTCATCGGACCGATGGACGCTCCTTTCTTCACATCACAGCATTCGAAGTCTTCAAGATTCAGATACTCCACGGGCACTGCGTGGTCTTCTCCGAAACCGTCGCGATTTTATGGTCATTCTCTAAGGGAGGTAATCCGGCCGCACATTGTGGAGCGCGTGGAAGATGTTTCCCTTGATCTTCTTGTTTCCTCTATACAGCGTATCCAGGATCTCCTTAACCTGTTCTCTCTTGGTGTGGCCGGCCGTGGGGCATCCCAGGTCGATTCCCGACCACCCCATGAACTTCGCATATCGCCGGATCAGGTCACCATCGGCCAGGTAAAGGGGCCGGATGATAAAAAGCCTGCCCTGGAAGAATTCCTGGACAGGGAGCATTGTGCTCACTGAGGCCCCGTAGAAAACGTTCAGGAAAAAGGTCTCAATGAGATCGTCCTTGTGATGGCCGTAGGCAATCCTGTTGCAGCCCATCTGCCTGGCAAGCTCGAACAGTGCCTTTCTTCGCAGCCTGGAGCAAAGAAAGCAGGGATTTTCCCTGTTTTCATCGTTGTGGGCTCTAGGCCCGAAGTCGGACCGGATCAACCGATATTCGAAACCGTGTTCTGAGAAGAAGGTTTCCACGCGTTCGGCGGAATCACTCCCGAACCCAGGGTCCACATGGGCCGCGGTCATCCTGAATCGAATGGGGATCTTCTTCTGTCTTTCCCGCAGGAGCCAAAGGAGAGAGAGGCTGTCGAGACCGCCGGACACGGCCACAAGCACATGGTCGCCGTCGTGGATCATTTCGCGGCTATGGATGGCCTTACCGACAAGATGATCGATCCGTTTCGCCGCGTAACTCAATAATTTTCAATCTCCACCGCCCGCCGGGGCCCGTTTCGATTTCCTTTCACCGAAGATCAGTTCGCCGATCCTGATCAGGTTCGCTCCTTCTTCCAGTGCGATCCGATAGGTATCCGACATGCCCATCGAGAGGCAGGTCATCTCGGTGTCCGGGACATCGAGTAGTCTCAATTGCTCAAAGACCTCCCTGGTCTTTCGAAAATAGGGCCGCGACTCTTCAGGGTCTTCGGAAACAGGTCCCATTGTCATGAGACCCATCACCCTGATCCGCGGAAGCCCTGCCATCTCTCTGATCAGTTTGACGCTTTCCTCGGGCAGGACGCCGGACTTCCGCTCTTCCCCACCGCTGTTGATCTCCACCAGGACCGGCATCGTCTTGCCGATCTTTCCACAGCATCGATCTATTTCAGTCGCGAGTTTGATGGAGTCCACAGTCTCGATCATATCAAAGACCCGCACCGCCTTTGTAACCTTGTTTTTCTGGAGATGGCCGATCATGTGCCACTTGACCTTGGCTCCGATTGCGTCTACAGCCCTTTCCGCCTCCTGAACGTAATTTTCTCCGACGATCTCCAATCCCCCATCGATCGCTTCCAGGATCTCCTCCGGGGTGCGGGTTTTGGCAGCTCCCACCAACTTCACACCGGGAGGCAGTTCTCTGAGGATTTTCTGCACCCTCTCCTTGATCATTTGCCGCTCCTGGAAGGGATAGATACTCTAAATGGGTGATGCTGTAAAGGGGCTGAAAGGGCCTGTTGAACTTTCTCGGCAGTCAGGTCCGGTGGGATTTGCACGAAGAGTCGTCCGGAAATATTGTCCCTGCGGCAACCGGCCGGGCAGACGGCTGGCGGCGCAAGCCCGGACCGGAACTTAAGAAAGGTACTTCAGAAGGTGAAAAAAAGCCACCGTCCCCAGGGCGGTGGCTTTTTTTCATGCCTGTCAGCAGCTGCAGGAGGTGCTGCCGCATCCTCCTCCATCAGACTTCAGCTTGGATCTTATGGAAAATCCGGAACCATAGGCTGATTCCACAAAGTCTACACTGATGGGTTTGGCCTGATTATACAGGTCTTTGTCGATCATGTAAGTGACACCGTCGTTCTTGACGATCTCATCACTTTCCTTTGGCTCGTCCAGAGCCATGCCCAGAGAGGGGCCGCTTCAGCCACCCTGGGACAGGAATATTCTGATGTTTTTTTCTTCTTCCTTCCCCTTGAAAAACTCCTGAATCTTCTCATTCGCTTTCTCGGTCACTTCAAACATGTATGCCTCCTTAGCCGGATCTCCCTGATCCATATTTACAGACAAAATAGTATGAATTAAAAGATTTTTGTCAATGTTTTAAAGCAAAGTTAGCTTTTTTTGCCTTGTGTGGAATCTGGCAAGTCATGACGATTGGCCGGAGAAACCATGTCCTGGAAAGTTGGAATAGTGGAATATTGGAACGATGGGTTTCATAGCGATAAAGCCGTCTTGCAGCACATTCAGTTCCAGGTACTCCCCATTATTCCATCATTCCAATACTCCGGTGCGGCACCCCAATCAATCCCCCAGACGCTGCTTCAGCCAGACCAGCACCTTGTCGAATTCACTCCTGAGCTCCTTCATGGCGCGGCCCCTGTGACTGACCGCATTCTTCTCTTCGGCAGTCATCTCGGCAAATGTCTTTTCAAGAGGCGGGTAATAAAAAACCGGATCATAGCCGAAGCCGTTCTCGCCCCTGGGGCCTGGAGCGATTTCGCCTTCGCAGCTTCCCTCATAGGTCAGTGCCGGTCCCAGGGGAACGGCAATGGAAATGACACACTTGAAAGCGGCCTTTCGGTTAGCCATCCCTTCCATTGCGCTCAGCAACTTGCGGTTGTTTGCCTCGTCTGTTGCGCCGGCCCCTGCGTACCGGGCGGAATACACACCGGGTTCTCCCCCGAGGGATTCGACTACGAGCCCGGAATCGTCTGCGAGTGCAGGGAATCCGAGCATCTTTGCCGTATGAGAAGCCTTTTTATAAGCGTTCTCCTCAAAGGAACCGCCGTCCTCAACAGGTTGAGGTATGGGGCCGAAATCATCCATGGACCTTATCTCCACGTCAAATCCCGAAAGAAAGCTCCTGATCTCCTCGATTTTGCCCCTGTTGCGGGTGGCCACCACCAGGACTCTCTTAGGCATGAATCACGGTCCTTTCCATTTTCTGAAGCTTTTCCTTCATCCTTTTCGCTTTATCCTCAAACCCCGGCTTGCCAATGAGGGCGAACATGGCGGTCTTGTATGACTCCACCCCGGGTTGAACGAATGGATTATGGCCGAGAAGAAAACCGCTGACCGCAACCGACCTTTCCATCAGGTAGTAGAACTGCCCGAGGTTATAGCTGTTTCGCCTGGGAATCTCGAAGGTCATATTCGGGACCCCGCCCTGATAGTGCGCATATGCCGGGCCTTCCACCACCTTCCTGTTGATATCATTCATATCCATACCGTTGTCTGGAAGGAAATTCAGGCCATCCAGGTCTTCTCTCTGCCTCGGGATCGGCAACCGGTTGTCGTGCTCGCGAAGGAGCAGGAATGTCTCGATGATGTTCCTTTCCCCCTGCTGCACCATCTGCCCGTTGGCATGAAGTTTCTCGGAATACAGGGAGGGGGAGACCCATAAACCCTGCCCTTTGTGCCCTTCGCTTTCAGGGAAGAGTTGCTCCATCCATCTGGCCACGGGGTAGAGGGAAGTCGCATTGGTAGCAACCACCTCTATCTTTTTGCCCTTCAGCCACGCAGCATACCGGAGGGCTGCATGAACGAGGGATGGATTCCTCCAAAAATCGTTCGTGCGGGTCAGCCGTCTCATTCGCCTGAAGCCTGCTGTGAACTCCCCGAGATCAATGTTGGCCATGGCCAATCCGACGAGTCCCACATCCGTCAGCACGGAAAATCTTCCGCCCACATTATCCGGGATCACAAAAGTGCGGTAACCCTTTTCCCGAGCTACCTTTTTGAGGGCGCCCTTTTCCCTGTCGGTGGTGACCAGGATAAACCTCCTGGCCTCTTTTCCGAGCCTGGATTCAAGGGCCTGCTGCAGAATCCGGAACGCAATGGCGGTCTCGGTGGTCGTTCCGGACTTGGAGATCACATTGATGGCTACTCTCTTGCCTTCCAGCATGTCAAAGGTGTCGCGGTAAAAATCCGGGTCCATGTTTTGCCCTAGAAAATAAATCTCCGGCGCCCCTCCTCTTTGCTCCCTGGACAGCTGGTTGAAAAACGAGTGTGTGAGGGCGCGGAAGGTCGCCTCGATGCCCAGGTAAGATCCGCCGATGCCGAGTGAAACAAAGGCGTCGATCTCCCCTGACAGCTCTCGGGTTGCGCTCGCGATCTCCTTCAAATGACCGGCGGTGATCTCTTCAGGAAGGTTCAACCAGCCGGTCATGGGTATATCGTGATCGCGAATGTCTCCCTCTCCCCGCTCAAGCATGGTGTTTGCCTCTAATGCACCGGGGATGATTTGTTCCAGATCCTTTCGATGCATGGAGGTGGGTTCCGGGCCGTCGAACATGTTGGTCACGTCCAGGCTGATTGTGTTGGCCTGCTCAAAGGCGGCTTGCTCATAAGGCTCTTCTTGCCCGCGACCCCGTGCAATCTGCCGACGGATGGTCTCATTCTCCCCAAATTCGTCCAGCACGAATCCAGCCATGGTGTCTCCCCTTCCGGCTCTCCAAATTTGATGGCCGCGTTATCTTCTCAGCCCTTTACCTTGTCTCTTGTCACCCTTTCAAGTTTTTCCATGAACGTTCGCCTGATCTCCTCCAGCTTCTCCTCGTCTTCAGCCTCGAAACGGAGCACCAGTACGGGCTGCGTATTGGATGGTCTCACGAGTCCCCATCCGCCGTTCATTTTGACCCTCGCCCCATCAATATCGACTACCTCGTACTCTTTCTTGAACTCTGCAACCAGTTCTGCGACCACCTGGAACTTCAACTCGTCGGGACAGTCGATGCGGATTTCCGGGGTGTTCACCATGCGGGGAATATCCGCCATCAGTTCCTTGACGGACCGGACGGTGTTGGTGAGAATCTCCAGCAGTCGGGCCCCTGCATAGATTGCATCGTCGTAGCCGTAATACCGATCGGCAAAGAAGATGTGTCCGCTCATTTCTCCCGCGAAAAGGGCGGATTCCTCTTTCATCTTTCCCTTGATCAAAGAGTGGCCGGCCTTCCACATGATGGGCGTGCCGCCGTTCTTCAGGACATCGTCATAAAAGACCTGAGAGCATTTCACCTCGCCTATGATCTTTGCTCCGGGATGCTCTTTCAGTATCAGACGGGAGAAGAGGATCATCAACTGGTCTCCCCAGATGATCCGTCCATCCCCGTCCACAACGCCTATGCGGTCCGCATCTCCGTCAAAGGCAATTCCCAGGTCGGCATGTTCCTCCGAGACACTTTGGATGAGAGACCCCAGATAATCGGGTATGGTAGGATCAGGATGATGGTTGGGAAAGCGTCCGTCCGGTTCGCAGAAGAGCCGGACAACCTCTGCTCCCATTCTCTCGTACAGCTCAGGCGCCACCAGACCTCCAACCCCGTTCCCTGCGTCCACGACCACCTTGATCTTCCGTTTCCCGGGCAGCAGCCTCTCCCGGAGATCATCCAGATACGGGGCTGTCACATCTCGAGCTTCCGAAAACCCTGCACCTTTGCGGAATGTCCCCCTGGAAACGATCTGCTTTATCTTCTGGATCTCCTCGCCAAAGACGGGGCTTGTTCCGAGAGAGATCTTGAATCCGTTGTGGTCAGGAGGGTTGTGGCTGCCGGTAATCTGCACTCCTCCTTTCACATCCAGGTGAAAAAGGGAGAAGTAGAGAAGGGGCGTGGGCACTACACCAATGTCAATGATTCCTGTCCCCGTATCCATCAATCCCCGCGCAAGTGCGTCCTTCAAGTCAGGCGAACTGAGGCGGCAATCCCGGCCAAGGGAGATCCTGTCGACCCCCCGCTCCCCGTAGTAGGTGCCCAATGCCAGACCAATGCGATAGGCGATATCCCGGTTCAACTCATCCGGGACTCTTCCCCTGATATCGTACTCTCGAAAGATCGTCTCCTTCATGCTCAAAGCAGCTTCTCCCTTTTCCTTCTCTTCAATTCTTCGATGATCTTTCTGATATCCTGTGATCTGTGGAGATCGGCCACCAGCAGTGCATCCGGGGTGTCCACCACGAGGCAGTCCTTGAGCCCCAGGCAGGCGACCAGCTTGCCTCCTCTCGACGACACATGGCTCCCCTCGCAATCGATGAGCAGCGAGTCCCCTTCTGAAAAATTGCCTCCCGTGTCATGCTCCGTTTTCTTCAGCTCGTGGAGAGAATCCCAGGAACCTACATCGCTCCAACCGCATTCGCAAGGAACCACAAGGGAAGCGCACGTGGTCCTTTCCATGATACCATAGTCGAACGAAACGGACTCCAGCCCCGGGTAGACGGCTTCGATCTCCTTTTCAAATGAGGGTGTGCGGATGCTTTTCTTCAGTCTTTCAAGACCTTGGTGGAGAACCGGGAGGAGATTCTCCATTTCCCGGAGGATGGTCTCGGCAGTGGCGACGAAGATCCCCGCATTCCAGAAGTACTCTCCCCCCGCAACATATTGCCTCGCCTTTTCAAGATCCGGCTTCTCCGCGAAAGCGGAGACCCTGTATGCATGCCCGCCTCGCACGGTAACCTTCTCCCCGGCTCTCCTGATATACCCGTAGCCCGTCTCGGGTCTGGTCGGCACAATGCCGAGGGTAACGATGCCGCCGGATTCGGCGAGTGAAGCGGCCTGGTCAACGGCCCTCAGGAACGCGGACCGGTCGGCGATGAAGTGGTCCGCGGGCAGGAAGGCAATGGGACCTTTACAGCCCAGGTGTTTGGCGTACAAAGCGCCAAGGCCGATGCACGCAGCCGTGTTTCTACCGACAGGCTCTGCAAGGATGTGGACTCCCCGCCCGGCAAAGAGTCTTCCTGTCTCCTCGAAGTGCTCCCTTGCAATAACCAGAATCAGCTCGTCGTCCCGTGAAAGCGTTCCCACTCTCTGGCATGTTTCCACCACCATGGGGCCCCTGCCGGTGATATCCAGAAACTGTTTGGGCATCCGCCTGAGGCTTGCGGGCCAGAACCGTGTTCCGGAACCCCCTGCCATGATCACACAAAACATCGTGCAGCTCCTATTTCCCGGGAATCGTCACGTGCGATAAGGTGTCAGGTGTCAGGTTTCAGGTGTCAGGTGTCAGGGTTCGGGGTTTGCTCCTATGTAACTTCAAAAACGATGCAAGATACAAGATACAGGATGCAGGATTCAGGATAAAAGATCTTGCTGCACCTCCCTCCTGTTTCCATCGTTCCCACGCTCCAGCGTGGGAACGATAGTTAAACGCTTCCCGCTCGATCAATCTTGCCGCATCAGCGGCAAGCGGCCTCGCTGACACCTGACACCTGACACCTGAACACTGACACCTGACACCAGAACACTGACACCTGACACCTGAACACTGACACCTGCAATAGTCCAAGGGCGGAACACTAGGTCCGGTAATTTGCGTTGATCGACACATACTCGTGCGTGAGATCGCAGGTGAGGACAAAATCCTCATAGTTTCCCTGGCCGAGCTCGATCACCAGGGAAAACTCCCTTCCTTTCATCTTTTCCTGAGCGAGCCCTTCCGCCTCAGTCCCTACACCCAGGCCGTTTCGCACGATTGCCACATCATCGATCAGGATCGATATCTTTTCCTCCTCCATACGGACGCCGGCGCGGCCCAGTGCCGCCATGACCCTGCCCCAGTTCGCGTCCGCCCCATAAAAGGCGGTCTTGACCAGACTGGAATTGGCCACAGTTCTCGCCGCCCTTTCCGCATCAGCGGCGGTGGCAGCGGACCTGACCACGATCCGGACGAGCTTGGTCGCGCCCTCGCCATCCCTCACAATCATGGCCGAGAGATCACCCATTACGGACTTGAGCGCACCCTGGAAAAGATCGAGTTCACTCGAGCTCGGTTCCTTGTTCCCGGCCATGCCGTTTGCCAGGACCAGGACAGTGTCGTTGGTGCTCGTATCTCCATCAACGGTGATGCGGTTAAAGGTGGTCTCCACGGCACTCGAGAGGCTTTTCCTCAGATCCCCGGCTCCTATCCGCAGATCCGTCAGAACAAAACAGAGCATTGTCGCCATCTGAGGCATGATCATGCCCGCGCCCTTCGCGATCCCAAGCACCCGGAAGGGCTTTCCCCCCGCATTCCCCTCAAAAACAGACCTCTTGGGAAAGGAATCGGTAGTCATCATGGCGTCCACTACGCGGTGAATGGATTGTGCAGAGAGGGATTTCACAAGAGCGGGTATTGATCCGGCGACCGCATCCATATCCAGCGGCGCTCCGATTACCCCTGTGGATGCCACCAGGACATCTTTGCGGGGAATTTTCAATTCCGTAGCGACCAGTTCAGAGCACCTGCGGGCATCCGCCAATCCCTTGCTTCCAGTACAGGCATTTGCATTGCCGGAGTTGACGAGGATAGCCTTCGCCCTGTGGTCCTGCAGATGATCCATGCAGAGGAGCACCGGCGCGGCCTTCACTTTTCCGGTGGTGAAAACCCCTGCGGCAACACCATCCCCTTCGGAAAAAATCAGCCCGAGATCGACCCCTCCCTTTTTCTTCAGTCCTGAAGCTACCGCAGAGCCTTTGAAACCCTGAACCCAGCAATCGTGATCTTCCATCTTTCTCATCCTTTTGCATCTTATCTCTGACCTGAAAAACTTCATTTCAGGTTTCAGTGTTCAGGTGTCAGGTGTCAGGAAACTGATGAACTACTGTGCTGACACCTGACACCTACAGAGTTCGGTCTCTAGTTCCCACGCACCAGCGTGGGAACGATGATCAAATCGGACCAGCTCTGACCTCAGACCTCGGACCTCTGACCTCTGTCTTTATCCCTGCGCTCCGCAGCACTTCTTGTACTTTTTTCCGCTGCCGCACGGGCAGGGATCGTTGCGGCCGACCTTCTTCCCTTCTCTTTTCACGGTGACGGGTCTCTCCGCCTCATCTCCGTGACTGAAATGCATGGGCTTTTTCCTTCTGGCAGGGAGAATGTCGGCAGGAGGTTTCTGTTTCATGATCTGGAGACGGGAAAGGGTGGAGAGGATCTCCTCTCTTATCCGGTCCATGAGTTGTTCGAAAAGAGCGAATCCTTCTTTCTTGTACTCCCTGAGAGGATCCATCTGGCCGTAGCCCCTCAGGCCGATGCCCTCCTTCATGTGCTCCATGTCCTGGAGATGGGCCACCCACTGGTTGTCTATGATCTGGAGCATGATGAACTTGTGAATGGAGTTGAGCTCTTCCTTGCCAAAGGCCGCGAGCTTCTTCTCCTGGGCCTCCTGCACCTGTTCCCGGATCATGGTGGCGAGGTCGTCTGCCTTGAGGGAGAAAAAATGGTCCTCCCCCACATCCTCGGGCCCGATCTTCGGCCTGAATCCGAACATCCTGGAGAGGGTGTCCTTCAGTCCCTGGATATCCCATTCGCCCGGGTCGGATTTCGGGTCAATATAGCCCTGGACAAGCGAATCCACCTTCTCGTCAGCCATGGTGCGCAGGATCTCTTCAATCCCCTCGCCGGCAAGGACCTCTTTCCGAAGGGAATAGACGATCTCTCTATGCTTGTTCATGACATCGTCATATTCCAGCAGGTGTTTCCGGATGTCGAAGTTATGGGCCTCCACCTTTTTCTGGGCATTCTCGATCGCCTTGCTGATGAGGCTATGCTCGATCGGTTCCCCTTCCTCCATGCCCAGCCTCCCCATGATGGAGGCGATCCTCTCGGATCCGAAGATTCTCAGGAGATCATCTTCCAGGGAGAGGTAAAACCGGGAGGTGCCCGGGTCTCCCTGCCGGCCGGAACGACCGCGAAGCTGGTTGTCTATGCGGCGGCTCTCATGTCTTTCGGTGCCCAGGATGTGGAGTCCGCCCAGATCCACCACGCCCTCCCCGAGAACGATATCCGTGCCGCGGCCGGCCATGTTCGTGGAGATGGTGACCGTCTTTGCCTGTCCGGCCCGGGCGACAATCTCGGCCTCCTTTTCGTGGTGTTTGGCGTTGAGCACGGAATGGGGAATCCCGGTCCTGGTAAGCATCTTGCTCAGCATTTCCGATTTCTCGATGGTGATGGTGCCCACCAGGACCGGCTGTCCCTTCTCATAAAGCTGTCTGATCTCTTCAACCGCGGCCATGAATTTTTCCCGCTCGGTCTTGTAGATCGCATCCGGGAAGTCGCTCCGAATCATCTTCTTGTTGGTGGGGACCACGATTACTTCCAGCTTGTAGGTGCTTGCGAATTCTGCAGCCTCCGTATCCGCCGTACCTGTCATGCCCCCGAGCTTCTCGTACATTCGGAAAAAGTTCTGGAAGGTGATGGTGGCAAGGGTCTGGTTTTCTTCGGCCACGCTCACGCCTTCCTTGGCTTCCACCGCCTGATGCAGCCCGTCGCTCCACCGCCTGCCCGGCATCATTCGGCCGGTGAACTCGTCCACGATCATGACCTGTTCGTCTTTGATCACATAATGGACGTCCTTCTCAAAGAGCCAGTAAGCCTTGATCAACTGATGTGTGGCGTGAAGCAGTTCGGAGGCGCGCAGATAGTCGGCTTCCAGCTTCCCTATCCGTTCCGTTTTCTCCTCGTCCGCAAGGTCCGGGTCTTCCCGAATGACGTGGCTTGCATCGTCCAGATCAGGAAGCACGAAATCGCTTGCTCCACCCCCTGCAAGCAGCTTGATACCTTTTTCGGTCAGCTCAACAGAGTTGCTCCGCTCGTCGATCACGCAGTAGAGGTCCTGATCGATCTCGGGCAGAAGCTTTTGCGCGCTCAGCATGTTCTCATAGCGGTCGATCTCTTTCTTCAGGGCCTGGTTATGCGCAAGCACATCGAGGAAAGCGGGATTTTTGGGGTCCCCCCGCTTGACCTTGAGCAGAAGCTCGACAGTCTTGTCTCCATCGCCGCTTTCCTCCAGGTTTTTCCTGGCCTCCTGGAGAATGGAGCGGACGATCATCCCTTGCTTCTTCTTCAGGTTGATGACAAGAGGCTTGACCTCCACGTAGATTTTGTTTTCACTGCGCTCAACCGGGCCGCTGATGATCAGGGGGGTCCTCGCTTCGTCTATCAGAATGCTGTCGACCTCATCCACAATGGCGTATTGGAAATCGCGGTGAACCATGTCTGCGAGGTCGAATTTCATATTGTCCCGGAGGTAGTCGAATCCGAACTCGTTATTTGTCCCGTAAGTGATGTCGCAGCCGTATGCTTCTTTGCGCTGCCGGTCGTCCATGCCGTGCACGATGACACCGACCGTCAGTCCAAGCATATTGTAGATGCTCCCCATCCATTCGGCGTCCCTCCTGGCAAGGTAATCGTTGACAGTGACCAGATGGACACCCTTTCCAGTGAGAGCGTTCAGATAAAGGGGGAGGGTCGCGGCAAGGGTTTTTCCTTCTCCGGTCTTCATCTCCGCGATCTTCCCTTCGTGGAGCACGATGCCTCCAATAAGCTGGACATCGAAATGGCGCATTCCCAAGGTTCTGACGGAAGCTTCGCGAACCGCTGCAAATGCCTCGGGAAGCAGGTCATCCAGGGACTCTCCTGCGGAGAGCCTCGCTTTGAACTCATCGGTTTTTGCACGCAGCTCAGTGTCGGACAGCGTTTTGAAAGCGGGTTCCAGCCGGTTGATCTCTTCGACCAGCGGGTTCATTCTCTTAAGTTCCCTGTCGTTTCTGCTTCCGACGATGCTTTTGAGTAATTTTCCGATCATAAAGACTCTTCCCCTGGGACAAGCTCTGGAGCTTCAGCCAATCTGCTGACAGCCGCATTCCTTCGCGCTCCTCATGTCCAAATCCGTCATTCTTCACCACGGATGACATGAAGAAACACATAAGTATACACCGATTGGCCGGTGAATTGAATCCCAAACTGATAAGGGTTGCCGGTGAGTGCGGGTAACTGATTTCTAGGGCTAATTGAGGATATAGCGGTGGGGATTCACGGGCAAGCCGTTCAGGCTGATCTCATAGTGGAGATGGGGCCCTGTGGAACGGCCGGTGCTTCCTACTAACGCAATCTCCTGCCCCCTCTTGACGCGCTGCCCGGTTTTGACAAGAAACTTGGAGACGTGGGCATAGGTGGTTTTGAAACCGTGACCATGCGAGATGCGGACGACTTTTCCATAGCCGTAGTCCGTACCCGTTTCCACAACCACCCCGTCCGCCGAGGCGACTATAGGCGAGTGCAATTTTGCGGAGATGTCCATTCCCGAGTGGAATTCCTTCTCATTCGTGAATGGCGAGATGCGGTTTCCGAAACTTGAGCTGATCCAGCCTCTCGCAGGCCGGATCGAAGGGGTGCATGCCAGGATGGACTTCTGGGTCTCGAGTAAACTGGAGAGTTCCAGCTTGTCGGTTTTCTGAAGAGAGATTTCGCTCCGGACGTCGCTGAGGGTCTCATGCATCAGGCGGATGAGACGGCGCTGACCCTTTTCGCCCTGGGGTTCCTGATCAAGTGACAGAGGCCCGGAGCCGCCGATACCAAGAAACTGCGTCCGGTCTTCCTTGGACTCCAGGTTGACCATGGCCCTCAATTTATTGTCGAGCTTCTTCAAATCCTCAAGCGACTTGCCGATGGATTCGATCTCATGTGCCAGAGCGACCAGTTGCTCTTTCTGCTGGGTGTTTTCCTTGTGCAGATGCGCGAACCTGGGGATCTCTTTCTTGACTGCGATATAGTCGAGGATGATTGCTGCAAGGAGGAGTGCGCCTGAGAAAACAAAGAGAGGAACGAGCACGAAAAAGACCCTGGAGATCTCGATCTGTCTGACCCTTTTTGCCCCCTGGGGCATCAGCAGAACTGTAACCTTTTTTTTCGCCAAAATTTCTCTTTTGGGTTAAGGTTCACAGGGATCGTCAGGCCTTCAAATGTGCCGCTCTCTTATCACGGCTCCTTCGGCCCTGTCAATCCATAATCGGCGGATGCTGAAAAAAACTTAACGATATCTCCGGCGAGAGCATGCCCGATCCCCCGGATACTTTCCAGGTCCTCTGCTGTGGCGCAGGCGATGGCATAAATATCGCCGAAGTGGCGCAGCAACAACCTCTTTCGGCTTGGTCCAAGACCTGGAATTTGATCCAGGTCGGAAACGGTAAGCCCCTTTCCTCGAAGTTTCCGATGATGAAGTACGGCCCTGCGATGCGCCTCGTCCCTGACACGCATGAGGAAGAGGAGAACAGGGTCATTCTCCTTCAGGTTGACCGGATTCTTTCGTCCGGGAATATAAATCCTGTCGCCACCGGACTCATCATGCTCCTTGGCAATGGATACCACCTCGGTTCTGTCCGACATGCCGGTCTCATCTACCACTCTTTTCACTGTCTGGAGATGGCCTCTGCCTCCATCCACCAGGAAGAGATCCGGTGGGTCGCCCTTTCGGATACGCCGGGAGACCATCTCCGCCATCATACCGTAGTCGTCGATTCCTTCCACCCCTGCGATCCTGTAACTCCTGTATCCGGCCTTGTGAGGGAGTCCGTCCACGAAAGAAACCAGGGCTCCAACGGCCTTTTCGCCCTGGATATTGGAAATGTCCAATCCTTCCACCTTGCGGGGGAGCCTTTGGAGTTGAAGCATGACCTTTATCCTCTCCAGAAGCTCTTCTCCCTCCTTGGCCGCGGCCCTGGAGAGGAGATCCGCCGCATTGGTGACGGCCAGCTCCACAAGGTGTTTCTTGTCCCCTTGGCGTGGGTGCTCGATCAACACACGTCGACCTGCCAGGTCGGAAAGCCACGTGGAAATTGCGGGCATGTCCTCGACCCGCTCAGAGGCAAGGATGCGGGTGGGGATGAAGGGAGACTGATGGTAGTACTGCTTCAGAAAGGCCTCCATGACTTCCTGAGAGGAGCCGTCCCGGTTGTGAATACGGAACTCTCGGGAATCGGAGAGCCTGCCCCTGCGAACGAAAAGGACAACCAGTTGAAACGTGGATTCTTTCCGCGCCAGTCCGATCACATCCCTGTCTTCCATTCGGGGTGAAACCACGTGCTGGTGCTCGATGACCTTCTCCACGGACTTTATCTGATCTCTGATGCGGGCGGCCTCCTCGAAACGCATTTCCTCCGACGCCTTATTCATCTTTTCCTTGAGATCCCCGAGCAGCTCCCTGTTGCGTCCTTCCAGAAAAAGAATCACCTCTTTGACCACTTCCCTGTACCCGGTCTCAGGCACCGAGTGAGAACATAGCCCGAAGCATCTGTGGAGCTGGTAATTGATGCAGGGTCTCTTGCGGCGGTCAGGCTCCGCGCCCCTGCATTTTCGGAGTTGAAAAGTTCGCTCGATCAGCTTCAGCGTGTTCCGAATCGACTGGGCGGATGAAAAAGGGCCAAAATACCTAGCCCCATCCTTTCTGATCCTTCGCACGAGTGTGAGATTCGGGTAGGCTTGCCTGGTATCCAGTCGGAGGGAGAGATACTGCTTGTCGTCTCGCAGAATGATATTGTAGCGCGGCATCCATTTCTTGACGAGGTTATCCTCCAGGATGAATGCCTCTTTCTCAGTGGCTGTGAGGATGTAGTCCAGGTTTCTCGCCCGCTCCATCATCATGGCCGTCTTCTGAGGGACATCTCCGGAGGTTTTGAAATAGGAGAGGACCCGCTTTTTCAGGTTCTTGGCCTTCCCCACGTAGATGATCTGACCTCCGGCATCCTTGAAAAGGTAGACCCCCGGTCCTTCGGGCAGGGTTTTCCGAAGTGCATCCGGATTGAGTTCAACTCGTGTGGATGTTTCATCATGAATCATGGAGTGAAATCCTTGCACATCATCAAGCTAAGTGATAGGAAAGACTGGGTCAAGAGGATTGTGGCGCGCACACGTCGCGCAGGCGGGTGCATGCGGGCTGCGGGAAAGAGAGCAAGTGAATCAGGACATAAAAATCCTTGTTATCGATGGAGAATCCCTCGATCCCAGCGGGAAGGAGGAGAGGCAACTCAAAGAGATGGGCTACGCCCGCACGCGGACGATAGGTCCGGACAAGTCTCTCCTCGAACTCGAGTCGCTGTCCCCGGATGTAACGATCATGGGTTCTTTTCTCAGCCCTGAGCAGCGCTATGAATTCCTCCGCAGGCTGAAGATCGTCGACATCCTGGCGCCTGTCCTGGTTCTACCCGGCCCCGACACCCGGCAGGAAGAGGATTTCCCGACCGGATTCCACGGGATCTTCCGTTTCAGCCTCGATGCCGACAGACTTGAGATTTCAACCCGAATCGACGAGTCCCTGAAAAGCAGAAGTGACTGCGCGGTACTGCCCGATCTTCCGGTTCTCGTAGGGCGGACCCCTCAGATCCACACGATACGCGATCGAATCCACAGGGTCTCGGACAAGGATGTCACGGTATTGATCGAGGGGGAGACCGGCACCGGAAAAGAGATTGTCGCTCGTTCCATTCATTATTTCTCCCTGAGAAGAAAAGGGCCGTTGATCAAGATCAGCTGCGGGAACCTGCCTGATCAACTGCTGGAGAGCGAGGTTTTCGGGTACCAGAAAGGGGCATTCACTGATGCCCGTAGAAACAAGCCCGGCAGGCTGGAGCTCGCAGACAACGGCACGCTGTTCCTGGATGAAGTGGGGGACCTTTCGCTCTTTCTTCAGGTCAAGTTTCTTCAGATTTTTGAGGACAGGGCTTTTTCCAGGTTGGGCGCCGTTGATGAGAAGATGATTGATGCAAGAGTTGTCGCCGCCACAAATTTCGATCTGGCAAAAAGGGTGAAAGAAGGTGAGTTCAGGCGCGACCTTTTCTACCGCTTGAATGTGGTCCACATCAGGACCCCTCCCCTGAGAGAGAGGAAGGAAGATATCCCCCTGCTTGCCGAGTATTTTCTGAGAAGGTACTGTTCGCTCATCAAAAAAGAACCTGTGGAGCTTCCGGCCGACACCCTTGAGCGATTCCATTCCTACCACTGGCCCGGGAATGTGAGAGAACTCGAGAATATGGTGAAAAGGGCAATCGTGCTGCGCAGCTGGGATTTTGTCGAGCGGGAGATGCTTTCCGGAGAGAAGAGGGCGGCAGCGGGAAACGGTTCTCCTTCTCCGGATTCCGGATGTACCCCGGACCTCGGAGGGCTCACCCGGCATCTGGGGGACGAAAACCCTTCGCTCAGGGAAATTACGCGCGCCTATGTTTCAGAAATCGAGAGAAAGGCAATTCTCGATGCCCTCGATGCGGTACGGTGGAACCGGAAGAGAGCCGCCGGCCTTCTGGGGATCAGCTACAAGACCGTGTGCAACAGGATCAAGGATCTGGGTATCCGGGCCGTATAGGCCGCCCGGTGTGAAGTTCCATCTCACTTTGGTCATCTCCCAAATTGACAGAATTATTCATAGGTTGCCCCTCACTACGTTGACAATCCGGCTACAGTATGCCAGAAATGCCGAATGGAACACCATTTCATCGGAAACGCCCCATCCATCTGCAAAATACGAGAGCTGATCAAACTGGTTTCCGATACCCCGTTTAGTGTCCTGATCAGCGGGGAAACCGGCACCGGGAAGGAAGTGGTAGCCCGATTGCTCCACTACTCATCCTGCAGAAGAAGGGAAAGGTTCATCAAGGTGAACTGCGCTGCGCTCCCGCTGACCTTGCTCGAGAGCGAGCTCTTCGGCTACGAGAAGGGGGCGTTCACCGGGGCCGACAAATCCAAACCCGGGAAATTCGAGCTGGCCTCAGACGGTGTTATCTTCCTGGACGAGATCGGAGATATGCCCATTCTCCTCCAGGCCAAGCTGTTGGAGGTGATCCAGTGCGGCAAATTCGTGCGGCTTGGCGGGACAACGGATGTCTCGGTCAATACATGGGTGATATCATCCACCAACCACAACCTTCAGGAGGATATGAGGGAATCTCTGTTCAGAGAAGATCTCTACTACCGGTTGAATGTCATCAACATTCAGATCCCGCCCCTGCGCGAGAGGAGAGAGGATATCGGCCTTCTGGCCAACCATTTTCTGGAGAGGTATGGTCGTGAGTTGAAGTTATCCTATTATCCCTGCCTTCCGGATGAGATGAACAGGATGTTCATGACTTATCCCTGGCCCGGCAACGTGAGAGAATTGTCGAGCACGGTTTTGAGGTTCCTGATAGGGGAACCGCCCGAGGTCATCTGTTCCGAGATGGAGATCGGCATGAAAGAGGAGGGGGATTCCCCTGCCGATGAGCGGGAGAAACCTGTTCCGATCGGCAACCAGCCCGCTTCCCCGACTCTGCTGGAGATAAAGGCCAGGGCAACCAAGAACATCGAAAGACAGGCTATCCTCAGGGCGCTGAAGAACACCGGGTGGAAGAAGAGAGCGGCAGCCAGAATGCTCAGGATCAGCCACAAGGCCCTTTACTACAAAATGGAAGATCTCGGCATCAGGAGGGAAGGAGACGGAGCAAGATCTCGAAAAGGAGACGCAGATTGAACATTGAGAAAGGAGCGGTAAGACCATGAGAGCACCCATCGCAATCGCGCCAGGAATCATTGTTGCATTGAGCCTCTTCACTTTCTCCTCGCCTGCTCTTGCACAGAAGTACACCTTGACGCCGTCGCTGTCCGTGAGCGAGACCTATGATGACAACATCTATCTGGATCCTCAGGACGAGCAATCGGATTACATCACGGCCATTTCCCCGGGAATATCCCTGAATATGGAGTCTCCACGAAGCGAACTCCTGCTCACTTACGTTCCTTCCTTTGTTTTCTACGGCAAGAACAGCGAGGAAAATACAACCAGACACCTTGGAAGCGTAACGTACCGGCAGGACATCGAACAGCACCTGAAGTTTGAGTTTACCGACACGTATGTCAGGTCGGAGGAACCCTTGGAGACCACCGAGGGAATCGAGACCGTTCGAAGGACAAGGAATCCTTATCAGCGGAATACGGGGGAAGCAAGGATGTCCTATCTGTTCGGCCCTGAGGATTCGTTCACCGCCGGATATAGCAACGACCTCCTGATCAACGAAGACCCCTCTCTGGAAGACGGAACCATCCATGAGCCCTTTGCCGACTTCATCAAGTGGTTCGACAAGCGGCATGGGATGGGCCTCTCCTACAGATATTCTGTGGGAGACTTTGATCGGGAAGACGGCGGCCCCACATCGGATTACACCGGCCATGACCCCGCTGTAAGATATTTACACCGTGTTGACCCGCAACTCTCGGGCTACTTGAGTTACGCGTATACCACGCGGGACTTCGATAACACCATTTTCAGAGAAGACTACGATGTCCACACCGCAATGGTCGGCGTTGAAAAGCTGTTCAGCGCCCAGACCTCGCTCACGGCAGCAGTCGGGTATTTCATCCAGGAGCCGGAAAGGTCTGATAATGAAAGCGGGCCCGCGTATAATGTATTCTTGAGACAAGCGTATCAGAGGGGCCGCTTTCTTGTTGGAGTGGCCGGCGGATGGGATGAGCAATACCTCGAGGCCGAGAATCGGGGATTTGTGGAATACCGGAGTTACGAGGCAAGCGGAGAATACCAGTTCCTGGAGAAATTGAGCGGTTATGCCGGAGCCCTGTACAGGGAAGATATGTATCGACAGGTCGATATCGATACGGAATCCTGGCGTGCGAATGCCGGTTTAAGGTGGGCTTTCCACCGCTATGTCTCCCTGATGTTTGACTACACCTATTCTACCAGGGACAGCGACGATCCGGACGATGAATACGATAACAACAGGTTCATGGTCGTTTTGACCGGCAGCAAACCGTATGTCTGGCAATGATGGTTTTGAATGAAGACACTCGTAACCGGCACTGCAGGCTTCATCGGCTCCTTTACTGCGGCCCGTCTCTCTGAGAAAGGGGACGCGGTCGTCGGCATTGACAACATCAACTCCTATTATGACGTCAATTTGAAATACGGCCGCCTCCGCAAGGACGGCATCGATACGGATCAGGTCGAGAAAGGAACGCCGGTACAAAGCGGGAAGTACACCGGGTATCGCTTCAGGAAAATGGATCTTGAAGACCGGAGAGAGCTTGAACAGCTGTTCTCCCAAGAGCGATTCGACCGGGTCTGCCACCTTGCCGCACAGGCAGGAGTCAGGTACTCCCTGACAAATCCTCATTCCTATATTGAAGCGAATGTCCGCGGATTTCTGAACATCCTGGAAGCCTGTCGTAATCATGGGATAAAGCATCTGGTCTATGCTTCTTCGAGCTCAGTGTACGGCCTGAACGAGAAGTTCCCTTTTTCGACCCGGGACAATGTCGATCATCCCGTCTCCCTTTATGCCGCCACAAAAAAGGCCAATGAGCTGATGGCGCATTCTTACAGCCATCTGTTCAAAATCCCCACAACCGGCCTCAGGTTCTTCACCGTGTACGGCCCCTGGGGAAGACCGGACATGGCCCTCTTTCTCTTCACAAAAGCGATTCTGGAAGGAAGGTCCATCGATGTCTACAATCAGGGAAACATGAAACGGGATTTTACCTTCATCGATGATATCGTGACCGGAGTTCTCAAGGTGCTGGACAAACCTCCGGCCGGGGAGCCGTCCTGGAGCGGTGAGCGGCCCGATCCTTCCAGATCCGCGGCGCCTTACAGGATATACAATATTGGAAACAGCTCGCCTGTCGGTCTCATGGAATTCATCGGCGCCATCGAAGATGCGCTCGGCAGAAAGGCGAAAAAGAATTTTCTCCCCCTGCAGCCCGGCGACGTCCCCGCAACATGGGCGGATGTGGACGACCTGGTGAAGGATTTCGGATACTCGCCGGGTGTCGCGGTTCACGAAGGGGTGAGGAAGTTCGTGAAGTGGTATCTGGAATATTACAGATAGGGTTCAAGATCCAGGATCCGGGATTCAGGATCAGCAGGTAGAAGGGAAAAAGTCCGGCATTTCGGTTAAGTGCGTAGGATGGGTAGAGCGCAGCGAAACCCATCTTTTGGTCTGGAGAGGTTTTGTTCAAGAGATTTCATCTCGTAGCAGCATTGGTTGCAGCCTGCATGCTCTTGGCGTGCGCGGGCAAGAGAACGCCGGCCGTTGCTCCCGCCGTACCCTTGCAGCCTCCAGGTCCTGTGGGAGCGGGCCAGATTCTTGATGTCAAAGCCGGCGGGCCGATCCTTTTTGACGATCTCATTCATTCCCTGGCTTCAAAGGACGTCGTCTTTGTCGGTGAGATCCACGACAATCCTGCCCATCATCTTATACAGACACAGATCCTGCAGGCCCTCTTGAACCGGTGGGGCGCGAACGCGGCCATAGGCATGGAGTTCTTCCCCAGACCGGCGCAGGGGCATCTGGACGGGTACATAAGAGGGGAGTTGACCGAATCGGAGTTCCTGGGCGCCGTGGACTGGCAGAAATTGTGGGGATACCCGTATTACCTCTACCGACCGCTCATGCTGGCGGCAAGAGAGAGATTCATAAGGATCCTGGCGATCAACGCGCCTCAGGAAATCGTGAAAAAGGTGGCGCGGCAAGGGCTCGCAAACCTCACCGGTGAAGAGCGGGCACAGATCGCACGGGACATCGATCTCGGCAATGAACCGCATCGTGAATTCGTCCGGAAGGTTTTCGGTGAACATGCCCATTCGGATCTGAAGAGTTTCGATCGCTTCTATGAGGCTCAGGCTGTATGGGAAGAGACCATGGCGGAGACCATTTCCCTTCATCTCGGACCCAAAGGGAAAAAGATGGTCGTTTTTGCGGGAAACGGTCACATCATTCACAAGTTCGGGGTTCCCGACCGAACCGCGAACCGCATCCCCGTCTCGACGGCAACCGTGGTCCCATACCTCGCGGGGGACCATGCAGATGTAGAGGGTCTTGCGGACTACGTCTGGTTCACTCCCGGTCATCCCCGGTCAAGACCATGATCGTGGTGACGTGTTCTTGGGAAAAGTGCAAGTCCATCCGGCCGCAAGCGCGCTCCCGACAAATCATGAAAGTCATCTTTGGGCTCACTGAATGAATACGGTACCTGAGTACAAATTCTGCCCGGTCTGCGGCGGGAGTCTGAACGCTTCTGTTTTGAAGTCCGGCGAACCTTCCCGGCTGGTGTGCTCCTCATGCGGGTTCGTTTTTTATCAGGACCCAAAACTTGCGGCCTGTTCGATTGTAGAGGTGGACCGAAGGATCATCCTGCTCCAGCGGTCGGTCCAGCCGCAGAAAGGCAAATGGGTCATGCCCGGCGGGTTTGTGGACAGGGGAGAAGAGGTGAAGGCCGCAGCCATGCGGGAGACGGAAGAGGAGTGCGGGATCAAGACGAGAATCAAGGATCTCCTCGGTATCTATTCCTACCCCGGAAGGGTCGTAGTCGTATCCGTCTATCTGGCAGAGTATGTGTCTGGAGCACTCCGGGCGGCAGACGAAAGCATGGACATGATGCTCGTCACTCCTGAGGAGATTCCCTGGAATGATCTCGCATTCCCGAGCACGGTCGACGCACTGAAGGATTATGTCGCAAGAAAAAAGACGAATTCATTGAACCGCGAAGACGCGAAGGACGCCAAGAAAGAGCAATGATTTGTTTTTCACCTGCCGGAGATTCCGGCAGGTGAAAAACAAATCAAATTGGTTTCTTTGCGCCTTTGCGGTTTAAAGTAGGGTGGGATGGGTTTCGCTCTGCTCCACCCATCCTCAAAACTTCGTGCTCTTCGTGACCTTTGTGGTGCAAAGTAGGGTAGGATGGGTAGAGCGAAGCGAAACCCATCGGTTCTGAAGTCGCGTCCATCAGGAATCCGGATCGATTGTTTCCGCTCTGCTCTGCCCATTTTCAAAACTTCGTGCTCTTCGCGGCTTCGTGGTGCAAAGAGAGATTTCAGGGAGAGGAAATCGAAATGACTGCAATTCGACCAGAGAAGATCAGGCAACTCAGCGCAAAAGAGCTGGACTCCATCATGAGAAGATCCATGGAAGACATCTCGTCAATCCATGAATACGTCCTGAATATCGTGAGAGACGTAAGAGAACGCGGCGACCGGGCTCTGCTGGACGCAAACAAGGAATTCAAGAAGTCGATTGCGGCGCGGGATTTGAAGGCAACCCCTGAAGAGATCAGGAAGGCCTACCGGAAAGTAGATCCCGGTCTGGTAAAGGCATTGAACAAAGCTGCGGAAAATATCCGTCGTTTCCACGAGGCCCAGGTCGGGCGGGAGATGTGGTCCATTGAGGTATCGGAAGGCATCCTGGCAGGGAGGCTCAGAAGGGCGATGGATCGAGTGGGATGTTATATCCCCGGCGGAAGGGCGGCCTACCCCAGCACCGTTCTCATGACCGTGATTCCTGCAAAGGTAGCGGGGGTTCAACAGGTCGTCATCACTACTCCTGCCGGCAAGGGCATGAGCGTGTCGCCGTCAACCCTGGTAGCGGCCGACGTGGCGGGATGCGACGCGATTTTCAAAGTAGGGGGTCCCTGGGGGATAGCCGGACTCGCTTATGGCACAAGGACTTTACCGAAGGTTGACAAGATCGTCGGTCCAGGAAACAAATATGTGACCGCTGCGAAGATGATAGTCTTCGGAAAAGTGGACATTGACTCGCCTGCGGGCCCAAGCGAGGCCCTCATTCTTGCTGATGATTCCGGGGATTCGGAATGGATAGCCCTGGATTTCCTGACCCAGATCGAGCATGATCCCGATTCCGCGGCTGTGCTGGTGACAACTTCCGAGAAACTGGCCGAACAAGTTTGCCGCTCCATCAACAGAGGGTACAAATCCCTCCCCCGGAAGGAGATTCTGGAAAGTTCCCTCAAGCGGCATTCCCGCGTGCTGACAGCCGAGGACATGGACGAGGCTATCGACTTTGCCAATGAATATGCTCCGGAGCATCTTCAGATCCTGACGCGGGATCCTTTTATGACCCTGAACAGGATCAGGCATGCAGGATCCATTTTCCTCGGCCCCTATGCGCCCGTGCCTGCCGGTGATTACGCCTCCGGTACCAATCATGTTCTTCCGACGGGTCAATGCGCCCGGATGTTTTCGGGCCTTTCCGTTGACGATTACATCAAGAAACCGACTTTTCAGTATCTCAGTAAGCAAGGGTTGGCAGGGCTGAGGGAGACGGTCGTCACGCTGGCGAAATCAGAGGGGCTTCCCCTGCACGCCCGTTCCGTGGAAGCGAGATTCACCCGCCGCCGCTGAAGCCATGGCGGCGGGTCGATTGCACGGACCGGAGTTCTGTTTGGATTTGAAGGAGCTGTTCACCTGCTGCGATATAGCTATTTTTCTTGCCTGAGAAACCGTAATACAGTACACAGAACCTATCGAGTTCAGCGATCGGTTTTCAGCAATAGAAGCCGTCTGACGGAAACGGTAATCGAAAGAACCAGCATCGAATTCACTAGAAGAGGAGGTTGAGAACCATGGCCGAAATTAAAGGGTACAACATGCCGGATGAACTCTACTTTCACCAGGAACACAGCTGGGCGCGGGTCGATGGGAACAAGGTGACCGTTGGCATGAGCGATTTCTTTCGGAAAGAGGCGGGGGATGTCGTTTTTATCGATCTGCCGGATGAAGGCGATGAGGTTAGTCAGGGCGAGACCTGCGGCAAGATTCAGTCCAGGAAATGGATCGGCAAGCTTGTGGCCCCTGTTTCTGGCGAAATCACCGCTATTAACGAGGAACTGGAAGAAGACACCAGCCTGATCAATACCGATCCCTATGGCAAGGGGTGGATTCTGGTGATAGAAGCGGGCGATCTCGAATCGGAACTCGCCAACCTGGTTCATGGCGATGCAGTCGCCCCCTGGATCGAGAGCGAAGTCAAGAGAGCGGAGGACGAGAGGGCTAAGGCATAATCAGATACTTTGGTTTATTTGGTTTCTCTGGTTCCTGGGTTCACAACCTGGGAAGCCAAAAAGACTACATCAACAATAAGTAAGGGGCGATGAGTACACGCTGGCGGCTCTTCAGAAACAACACGCGGTCCCTCTCCACGGCAGAGGGGCTCGCGATCGACGACACGCTTCCTCAATCCGTGGCCGACCACAAGGGCATACCCATTCTTCATCTCTACACCTTTGTGCCGTCAGTGATTGTCGGCAAGTACCAGGACATCGAAGCTGCCCTCAGGCTCGACCGCTGCAAGGCGAGAGGGATCGAGTTCAACCGAAGAAGCACGGGGGGCGGGACGGTCATCATGGGCCCCGAGATTGTGGCGCTCGGCCTCGGAATCCATGTGGACTGTCCGGGGCTCAGGAATTCGGGTGTCGGCGGGGTGTTCCAATCCATGGGAGAGGTGCTCAGCAAAGCCCTCGAACGGATCGGCGTCTCTTCCCAGTTTCGGGCGAAGAACGACCTGGAGGTGGCCGGCAAGAAAATCGCGGGACTCTCGGCGGCGTCGGAAACAGGAAAGAGTCTGCTTTTCCACACGAGCTTTCTGGTCGATTTCGATGTGGAGCTCATGACGGACATCATGAACACACCCCTCGTCAAGCTCAGCGATAAAGGATACAACTGCTTCAGCCGACGTATGACCACCCTTCGCGAGGAGGCCGGGCGGGATATTTCGGTGACAAATGCCATGGACATGATCCAACGCGCGTTCGAGGAGCAGTTCGGCATCTCCTTTGAGGATGATGGTCCCGACGAATGGGAGAAAAGCACGATAGACCGGTTCATCCGGGAGAGGTACACCAATCCGGAATGGATCTTTTCGCACAAGCATCCCAGGTCCAGAATGGGTGTGGGGCGTCTGAAGACAGGGGGAGGGCTTCTGGAAATCTATTTATCCCTGTCCGGTGGCTCTATTGAGAACGTCGTGATTACCGGTGATTTCTTTTCCACTTCAGAGGACATCAGTCGTCTTGAAAGCGTGCTCAAGTGGACATCGGCCCGGGATGAAAAAATCAAAGAGAGTATCGGCAAGGTTTGGCGGAGTGACATGATCTACGGTTTGGATGTGGATACCCTCACGAGAGCTATCTTGCTGGCGAAGGAGAACCAGGTGAGACTGTAGTTTTTCTGGTTACTCGCTTTATCGAGTTTTCACCCGTCTTCGAACCAGACAAACAAAACAAGCCAGATGAACCGAATGAACCAAACAAGTCCTGAATATGCGAAAATGAGCCATGCCACGGCCATTTCCCTCGGGCTCATGCATGGCAGGATGTACCGCGGCGCAGTGAACCGCTGTGTGAACCTCCTGGTCCATTACCCGGAAGGCTGTTCGGCAAACTGCGCATATTGCGGTCTGGCCAAGAAACGTCCCGGGACGTACCGGGAGAAGAGTTTTATCCACGTGGATTGGCCCCTCTACTCCATGGCTGAAATCGTAGCGGCAATCAACCGCGCGCCGGCGTACGTGAAGCGAACCTGCATCTCCATGATCACCAATGGGAAGTGCAGGCAGGACACCCTGGAGATGACTCGCCGGTTGAGATCCGGAACCACGATTCCCATATCTCTCCTGATCAGCCCCACTATTTTGAGCGATCCGGATCTTCATGCGATGAAAGAGGCCGGCGCGGACAAGATCGGTGTTGCCGTAGATCTGGCTACGCCGGAACTCTTCGAAAAATTCAGGGGGAGCGGGGTTTCAGGCCCGCATCATTGGGATAAATACTGGGAAATCATTACCTCCGGCGTGCAGATCTTCGGGGCCGGCAATGTTGGCGCTCATCTCATGGTCGGCATGGGCGAAACCGAGCAGCAGATGGTCTCGATGATGGAGAGACTGAGAAGGATGGGCGTAGTCAACCACCTCTTTTCGTTCTTTGCCGAAAAAGGATCGCGGCTCGCTGACCGGCCCCAGCCCCCATGGTCGTCGTATCTCAGGATTCAACTGGCCAGGTATCTTATGGAGGAGGGGATTTGTGTTTCTGAAAAGATGGAGTTCGATTCCAGCGGCCGGATCGCATCTTTCGGTGTGGAACGGGAACGGCTGGACCAGGTTGTGAGTGCAGGAATCCCCTTCATGACAACCGGATGCCTCGGCTCGGATTGCCAGGTTGCCTGCAACCGCCCCTTCGGCAACTGCCTGCCGGACGAGAGACAGTGGAACTATCCCTATCCTCCCAACACTGAAGAACTAGCCCTTATCAGGGAAAACCTGTTCAAGATCGACTGACCCCAAAAAACCTTTGACAATTAACCATCAAGCTATAGTATACTTACGATTTGCGGTTGGGCCGTTAGCTCAGTTGGTAGAGCAGCGGACTTTTAATCCGTTGGTCGTGGGTTCGACTCCCGCACGGCCCATCAATCATGTGTACGCCTGTCGGGAGTTCGATTCTCGCACGGTCGATCAAACTCAGCGTCCCCATCGTCTAGCCAGGTCCAGGACACCGGCCTTTCACGTCGGCAACACGAGTTCAAATCTCGTTGGGGACGCCACATTCGCCTATAATCTCGCACATCTCCACAGCGCAGTGTCCCATATTTTCAACTCAGTGCCCGGCATAAACCGGCACCTTGCTGAACATTCCATACCATTCGGAATAGCGCAGGACGTAGTTATAGCCGCATACCCACCTGATCTCCCTCTTCTTCAGTTTTTCAAGAATCCTGTTCCCTCCCTCGATAGTGTCGCCCGCGGGGCCGAAGGGGTTGTAGACCATCCGCGTTTCTTCGACAAAAACGTAATCGCAGATGAAGAGACAATCCTCGAAGAAGTAGATGGTAAATCCCGGCGTATGGCCGTCGACCGGACAGGCCTCGATTCCTTCTTCCACCCAGTCCTTTTCGAAACGGGTATCAAATGGGAATGCTTGAGATATCCTGGGCTTCGAATCGAGGTCGTGGATCCGTACTTCCGCTCCGAAAAAATCACGATACTGGTTTGAGGCCCCGAGGAAATGATGGTGGGTAAAAGAAATTACCGTTGCCGGTCTTACCTTTTTGTCGAAGCAGGAGGGGCAATCGATCATGAATACCTTTCCGATCGTCTCGATGCGGTAAGCGGCGTGCTCGAATCCGAGGGCTGGGGTCGAGTTCAACCGTGAGACCCTTTTGGTCACGGGGGTTTCTTGCACCTCGTATCGGGCTGAACACTGTTCAGAGGTCAGGAAGGTTTTCTTGGACGCCCCGCAAAAGGGGCAGCGCTCTGGAAGGCCCCCAATAATGTTAAAGCCGCAAACCGTGCATACGTACTGCTCAACGGGCATGATTCAACCTCCGCCTATTCGCGGCAATGGCAGGCCCTCCTTCATGAGCCGCTCTCCTCAGGCATTCAGGGGATTCCCCCCATCTTGTGCCGCTTCGCTGAGGAGAACGCCCAGTGGGTAAATCCGGGTTGGGTTGGGAAGATCAGATCCATCCATGTCGTCCAGGGGAGTGCCGGCCCCAAAGGCAAGGGAGCGCCCATTCCTTTTATCGCCTTAGAAGATACCAACGATGTGACAGCATCAATAGTGTCCACACCCCCTTTTCCGCCTGATAAAGCTGTATCCCTTTCCACCGGTCGTTGCCCCATTTCGAGTGTGAAGAATACCGAGGCTGAACAAGGTATGACAGATTCACTCACGTGGTTCTCAGCACGACCCCGCCTTTTTTGCAGCATTCGAGCTGTTCTGCCGTTGTGCAATTTGTGCAGAACGTCCCCTATATGCACACAAGATGGAGTAGGCGTCTTCCGGTTCGTTTTCCCGCGATTGATCCGGAAGAGTTCACCGTACCGTCCCAAATGCAGGATAGGAAGAGCGTCTTACGCCACCGCGCGTAGTGGCGTTTTGGGGCCAGCACCGGGCCGAGATTCCTCACCCTCCGCGATAGCCCAGGCGGCGTTTACGAAACCGATGTGGCTGAACGCCTGAGGGAAATTTCCGATCAGTTCCCCTGTCTCGGGATGGACTTCCTCGGAAAACAAACCCAGATCGTTTGCATAATGGATGCACCTTTCCACTATCTCGCGTGCTCGTTCCGTTCGGCCTGCCATGGCGTAGACCTGGGCCAGCCAGAACGTACACAGCAGGAATCCCCCTTCTTGCCCTTCGAGGCCGTCGGCGGTTCTGTAGCGATAGATGAGCCCGTTCTGATCGGTCAGGCCTCTTTCAATGGCATCAACGGTGGAGAGCATGCTGGGATCATCCGCCCGTATGAATCCCACAATCGGCATCATCAGTACGGATGCGTCAAGATCATCGCTCCCCAGGCTTTGTGCAAACGCCCCTGAGCGGTCGCTCCAACCCTGGTCCAGAATCGTGTCCCGGATCTCCTCTCGGGCCTTCATCCATTGCGGGACCCGGGAGACTCCATGGATGTCGGCGGCCATGGAAATGGCCCGGTCCAGGGCGACCCAGCACATCAGCTTGGAATGGACGTAATGGCGTTCCGGGCCTCGCACCTCCCAAATGCCATGATCCGTTTCCTTCCACCTGCGCGCTGCCGCATCGGCAATATCTGCAAAGAAACCCCTGGATTCCTCATCCATCTGACTGAGGTAGTCTTTGAGCCGATGAGCGGCATCCATCAGCTCACCATACACGTCCAACTGGCGCTGGCGCCAAGCGCTGTTTCCTATACGTACGGGACGGCTGTTCCTCCAGCCTGTAAGGTGAGGAATCTCCCGTTCGGTCAGATCATGCTCCCCGCCTATTCCAAACATGATCTGCATGTCCGATTCTCTTTGCATCTGCGCCAGGGTGGAGTTGGCAACGAAGTCAAAAAACCTGTATGACTCGTCGGGGCAGCCCGCGACCCAGAGCGCGTTCAGGGTCAAGCTGGCATCCCGCACCCAGGTATAACGATAGTCCCAGTTGCGTATCCCCCCTATTGTCTCCGGCAGGGAGGTTGTAGGCGCTGCTACCATGGCGCCGGTGGGATAATAGGTCAGGGCTTGAAGAACCCTCCCGCTTTGGTGGACCATCTCTTCCCATGGGCCCTGATATCTCTGGTGCATCTTTGACCAGCTTCGCCAGGCATTCCCGGTCCCCTCGAGGTAACGGTCGATCTTTTCGCGGTCCCATGGGAACGGGGCCACTTCGGAAGTGGTCCGGTGTTCCAGGGCAAAAGTCAAAGTCTCTCCCTGCTTGATATCGAGTCGCGCTGTGCAGGAGAACTCACTGCATTCGAAGAATACCTGGGCGGTGAGGAACATTACCGATGCGCCGCCGCGGGCGAGAATTCCCTCGGGTGCTTTGCGGAGCAGGGGAAACACAAGCCCATATTCAGGGCGAGGCACGAATTCGATCCTCACGGTCACACATCCCTCGGGGCATGAGATTCGCCGCAAGAGGGCGCTCGGAGCATCGGCGCCGAGTTCATGTCCGTTGTTGTTTTCGCCGACCGCCAACAGGTCCTCGAGGATAAGTCTTCCTCCAGGGGCTAGAAACACCGTACGGAGAATCATGGTATTGGCATCATACCTGCGGGTGACCCCCGCAACCTGATCCGGGCATATCTGGAAGTGCCCACCCCTTTCGTCCAACAACCGGTTGAACACGGAAGGCGAATCGAATCGGGGAAACGGCAGCCAATCAATGGATCCCATACGGCTGACCAGCGCCGCGGTGTGACAGTTGGACAAAAGTGCGTAATCAGCGATTGGTGAACTGCTCATCTTCCTCACTGAAAGGCGGATCGAACCCTCGCCGCCGGGTCATAGTTTGTCTCTAAATGTGCTTCCGACCTTTCCCTCCGTTGCTTTTCTCATTCGTCGGCCACTTTCACATAGACCTTTATGGTGGCCTTGGGTTTCGTCAAGAGCCGCATGATTTCACCGTAGTTCTCCAGACCGTCTATGCGGTGAGTCAGAAGCTTGGACAGCCACCCAGGCCATTGAATCGCGCCCTGAGAAAGATCCTTGATCCCCTCTGCGAAGTGGTCACGGCTCGCATTCACCGAACCCACAACGACCTTGTTGCCGAGCACAAAGCCGCGATTTATGCTGTCGGCCGGTACTTCAATGGTGCGCCCGCCCCCGGTTACACTCGAAAGTACGAGCACTCCGTTTTTCCCAAGGACAGTCATGGCCTCGAAAACGATGGGGGAGTAACCTGTGGCCTCGAAGATCAGATCAAAGCCGCGGTGGTCCCTTGAAGCCTCCTCGAGGCTCATGTCCTTCGTGCTGTGATAGCAGCCGCCGATCTCCTCGACCAGATCGGAGTTGAGGTAGCGCGGCTTGGTGCGGGCAAAGGTGCAGACTTGCAGTCCCCTGAGGCGAAGCGCCATTGTTGCCAGCAGCCCTATTGTCCCCGCCCCGAGAACTGCTGCCCTGCGGGGATGCCAGATGCGGAGACGCCGCTGGATCTCATAGCCCTGATCGATGCCTTTTTCAATGACGCTGGTCGGTTCGAGGAGGACTCCCACCTCTTTAAGGGCCGAAGGAACACGCACAATGAACTCCGGTTCGTCGACAAAGTACTCGGTCAGAAAGCCGTGCAAGAGGTTGATGCCTCGCTCGCGGTAATCGTCATCCGTTGTCATATCGTACATCCCGATCCGGTCATAGATGGAATGACCCGGGCGGCGCACGGTGGCGACAACGAGGTCTCCTACCCTCAGTTCATGGACATTGTGACCGGCCTCTACGACCACGCCTAATGACTCGTGGCCGATAATGAGGTAGTCATCGCCTGGGGGAGGGCTGCCGTACACGCCGGAGATTAGCTCCTTATCCGTTCCATCCACCCCGACCTCGAGCACTTTGACCAGAACCCCTCGACCATCTGAAAAGGAATCGAGACTCGAATTCGCAACCTCTCGCAGGTGGACGGAATCTGGTACACCGGGCTGTACAGCTACCGCCTTCATCTGATCCCTCAACGCTTCATCGGATGTACATCCAGGTCGAACCCTTTCATGAAGTGCGGGGTTCACGTATAGTCTTTCCACCGACTCTTTCCCTGTGAAAAGTCACTTCCCTAACCCGCGCTGTGATGTAATGGAGAAGGCCCCCCGGGCGGGCAAAGACCCCGTTCCGAGGAAATCGATCTTGCACCTGGAATATTGGTTGCCTGGATTTCTTCCGGAGTGCGTGTCTTTTCCATTACTGCCTCCTTTTTCGAATGCACTGAGATGACCGACTCCTCCCCCGCCCTGCGACCACTCACGGAGCCTAGTTCCACATTCAAATGTTTTTGTCATGACGATCTGCCACTCGGACAGATTCCACCATTTAGGGAAGCCAGGTAGTCAGGCGGGTGGCAGAAAGGTTTCTCGTCACATGGCCTGACCGTCGCGGCAGTAATAGCCGGCCGGCTTTCCGCTGGCCAGATTATACTCGGAGAAGACAGGACAGCCACCGCACTGGCATGGCTGACTTGGATCGAGGTCTGTGCAAGTGGCTCTTCCGGTAGCGCAGTAGGCTCCCGGGATCTCTTCCTTCTTTGGAGGCGTCTTCGCAAGGGCTCCTGCCAGTTGCTTCTTGAGACCTGCCACACAGCCGCTTTTTGCTTGAACAGGGCATCCAGGGCATACGCACTTTTTGACATTACTTAAATCGAATGGGACTTTCTGAGACATTAGGGTTCTCCTTTCTCTTTTGAAGTGATTTAATTTACCTTTAAACTCCGGCTGACTTTAACTTGAAATAATTGGGATGTAAGTAGGCAAGAGACTGTATTTTCCTCACTGGAGACCGCACTCGGCATAATCAAACACATCGACACTCGAATACATGGGAATACTGTCGTGTCAAATGCAGAAGGGTAAGATAAGGGGATGCTGGTAAGAAAGTAAATAGACACAAGAGGAGCGAGCAGCGACCCTGCCCGCCGGGCACAAGTGCGGACAGCTTGCCAAATGTTGTAACTGGAATGGCTTAGAAGGATGGAGAGGATGTTGGTATATGTACCAGGGGCTGGCTCGTCAGAAAAGGGAAAGCCGAGCCACACCGTTTTTCTCGCCTGTACTGAGCATCGCTTCCAACTCAGCCTTCCTCACCTCGATATGGGTGACCTTTTTCTTCCGTTTCCGTGTATTCGATAAACTGGACCTTCACGACGCGATCGTCGATACTGTCCACCTCCGTGACCAGGGAAATCAGACGATGATCCGATTGATGATGTGGCGCATACCACATCTCCCTGCGATGAACACGCTCCGGCTCTAAGATTAGAATCCACCGCATCGACACTCGAATACATGGAATACTGTATGGACTTGGCAGTTCAGCTGGACTAGGAGTTCGGTCGTACTCTGACAGCATGCAGCGAATATATGGGGCGAACGGAATTCCGCAATCAATGAGCTATTACGGAGGTGCCGGGTATGACAAAGCTCCATGTTCTCACAAGGTTCAATGAACCAAAGGTTCGAATCTGGCGTGATCAGACCGACCGTGTGAGCGCCGAACTTGCCTACGATGTTGAATCAAGGGGAGTTGATTCGAATGGGCTCCGACTGTTCGAAGCTTTGTTGGACCATCAGTTGCACGAAAAGGTCCATGTTCTGGTTCATAATGCAGAATGGGAATCCAAAGAACACGCCAAGACGCTTCCTCGCACGGCGTCCTACCGCTTTCCGCCAGACCTCTGGTTTGCCGAAGGCGCGACTCGCGTCCTTGCAGAAGACCCTTTTGCCGTCAGCCGGCAGCAGGTACGCATCCATCTCATCACTGCAAAGAAGTACCGCGGAGGCAGGCTTTACCTCTGGACCCCGGGAAAGGAAGCGCACACGCTCGAAGCAGCAGGTGTCGACGAGACCGGGCCCTATTTCGATGCCCCGCTCGAAGGCCGGGACCGTCATCTTTTTTTGTTCAAGTTCGTAAGCGCCGAATCAAACTTCGAACCCGATTATGCCAACCGTCTTTGGAGTGCGCATGACGGGGAGGAAATCTGGTCGCACAGTCAATCCGCTTCGATCAGCACAAACCGTCCTGAGAAGAAGAAAGCCACCATCCATGTCCTTGATTTCAGCGGATCTGCGAAAACGGCAAACCTGCATGTGTGGCAGGAGGACTCCGACTTCGCCGAAACCCTTTCCGGAACTGCCGAACAAGAAGGTTGGATAAAATTCGAGCCGCTCATCTACACGGAGCGAGCATACGGCTTCATGCTCCATCAGCCCGCGTTCGATCAGCCGTGGGAGCATAGCGAGGCGAGGCGCAGCATTATCCTGAAGGAGGACGGTACCTGGACAATCGGAGGTGATGGGAGCCTTCGACGAGTCGGGGGTTCAGAGGTATGGACACTGGAGGGCGATCACCATTTGTTTGGGAGTGAACCGACGGCAGAGCGGCGGGTCTCCGTTGAAGTCGCCGCTCGAGACCCTCGATGCGGCATCGCCGGACCGCTCTCGCTTGATGTATGGGTCAACCGCGCCCGTACGCCTTTCCGTGCTGAGATTCAAGCCGATGCGGACGGGAAATGGTCGTTCCGGACATTCCCTGAGGTGGTCACATCATTCCGTTTCAAATCGGGCAACATCAACGAAAACATCAACCGTCATTATATCAGGATACCGCAATCGAATACGAGTGAGATGCATCTCTTCGCGGTCTTGGGACGAGCGGATACCTTGAGTCAGATCCCCGTCAAACCGCTTTTTCTGGATCCGCCCTTCTCGATCATTCGGCCCGGTGTATGGGTCGTCGACGGTTTCGTACGGTTCGCAGTACATTGCCCGACGGCTTCATCCGTCGAGGTGATCGGCGAGTGGACGGATTGGCAAAAAAGTCCGCAGCCGATGCGATCGACGACCGATGGAACTTACTGGTGGGGTGAGATCCCGATCGCGGAGATTACCGAAAAGCTCAGCCGGCCATCGATCCACGGAACATTTTATAAATACGTCATCAACCAGCTTCGTATGGTACAGGACCCGGCGGCGGATTGGGTCGAAAATTCCGACCCGCAAAGAGCGTCCCGCCTTGTCGATCATGGTTTATACCAATGGAAGAGTTCCACCTGGCAAAGGCCGGACAAGGATTATTTCATCATCTATCAACTTCATCCTTCCTGGTTCACACAGCGCACCGAAACAACCGGACTCGACGGTATCACGCGCGAAATCGCGGAGCCGGCGGGTTATTTGAACCATGTCGGGGCGACCGCGTTGCTGCTGATGCCTACCTGCGAGTTCGCGGGAGACCAGGGTTGGGGCTATAATCCATCCTTTTTTTATTCCGTTGAGTCGACTTATGGCGGTCCGGACGCACTCAAACGGGTCGTGGACGCGTGCCACGAACGGGGCGTGGCCGTACTCTTGGACGTGGTGTTCAATCATGCCGGTACATCCGACAACACGCTTTGGAGCGTAGCGCGCGAAAGCTTCTTCGACGGCGATACCGAATGGGGAGCGATGATCAACTTCGATCACCCGCAAGTCATTCATTTTTTCGAACAGAACCTGGTCCACTTCATGAAAGTCTACCGGGTAGATGGATTCCGGTTCGATTTTACCCGGGTCATCCGCTTCGGAAACCAGCGGACCGCTCATGTGCGCCAGCCCGGTTCCGGGGGAGGGTGGGAGTTCCTCCATCACTTACGTGCCGCTGTTCACAGTGTTGACGGTCGCTGTATTCTCATGGCTGAAAATCTCCCGAATGACTGGGATCTTACGCGCTATGGCGGTTCAATGGACACTCAATGGTGCGATAATTTTCACGACCGGCTCGTGGACGCATCGAGAGGAATGAACGTAATGGGTGATCTCGCAGATGCGATGACAATTACCCACGCGGCATGCGACCAATGGTACGAATCAACCAATTACCCCGAGAGCCACGACGAGGTTGGAAACGAACCGAATCGCATCAGCTCGATGTCCGTTGGGGGGATAGGACAGGGGTTGCGGCGTAACAAAGTCGCCGGCGCCGCAGCGCTCCTGTCGCGCGGCATTCCTCTGTGGTTCATGGGGGCCGAGTCAGGAGAGTGGCGACAGTTCCCGAAGGATGGAACCGCCACACTCGATCTGGACCATTACGAGGCAGATGCCGATGCGGGTCAGGTACGCCGATGGTGGAATAGACTGTGTGAACTCCGTCGCAGCAACAACCGGTTGCAAGGACCCTCTCCCATTACAATCCACTTCGCACAGGACCGCATGCTTGCGTTCTCGCGCGGGGATGGGGCGGACCTTTTCGTTATCCTGAATTTCGGAGATTGGTCGGGCTGGCGACCGCTCAGTGAACTCAATCTTCCGCAGGGGGTATACAAAGAGCTCCTCAACTCCACGTGGGGCGACTACCGCGTCGGATGTGAAAACGAAGACGAACACTCCAACGGTGGATGGACCGCATCGCTGCACCGGCATTCCTGGCTGAACATCCCGGACTACGGCGTGGTAGTGCTCGAAAAGCGGTAGGTACGGTTTAGTCTGGGTGGCTACGGCGGCTATGTCCACGCGGATGCTTACGGCGGATACGGTGAGCTCTTTCGCAAGGTGGGGTGCTGGGGCCCATGCAAGACGCAAGTTTGATGAAGCTACCTCCTTCCGCCCCAAGGAGGTACAAGGTTCACTTATTTCCGGAGGTCGCCCTCGAGTCTTCGTTGACATCCCAGCCAAATAGCCATATATTCTGGTCATAATTCTAGTTAACCAAAAAGGAGACCAACTATGAAGACCCTGCCGCTTTCAGAGGCGAAGATGAAGCTCAGTGAGCTCGTGGACAGGGTTCACGCAACTGATGAGGAGATCATGATCACCAAGAACGGCCGGCCCGCTGCAGTGCTGGTCAGTGCGGGGGAATTCGAGAGCTGGAAGGAAACCATCGAAATTCTGTCATCCTCCGACCTGATGGAGGAGATCAGGAGTGGTCTGGCCGCCCTGAAGAGTGGGAGCAAGATCTACACACTCGAAGAGCTTCTTGACTAATTCGGGAAAATCCATGCAATTCCGTTTGAGGGTCACGGAAGAGGTTGCCGCTTTTCTTCGCTCGCTCCATCCTGAGATCAAGAGGAAGATCAGGGCGGCGCTGGAACTGGTCGCATCGGATCCCTCCTCCGGTAAATCCCTCCAGGACGAACTACAAGGACTCAAGAGCCTCAAGGTCGGCCGCTTTAGGATCATTTACAAAGAGGGGTCAAGAGGAATCACAGAGGTCGTTGCAATAGGTCCACGAAAAGTCATTTACGAGGAGACCTACCGCCTTCTGAAGAGGAACAACTGATTTCTCTCTTCTCTTTTGCTCAAGGCAGCGCTCCTACTCGATCCAACTATTCTCCTGGACCCTACGAAAGATCTCCTCCCATTCCTCTTCTGTTGTGGGGCGCTGTTGGTTACCCCGGAGAGGGCCGACGGGCCTCCCCTTTCTTGGGTCCTCCGGCCCTCGTTGGGCTTATTGTACAATACGGCAGGGTAAATACATCCGCCCTGCAACAAAAATGCAGGTGCAAACCCATTCCTCCATCATCCTTTTCCGCGATACTCTCTCACTCGATTGAAAGGAGATCGATATGAGAGTATGGCCGGGAAAGGCGTATCCGTTAGGCGCAACGTATGACGGGGCGGGGACAAATTTTTCCATCTTTTCAGGAATCGCGGAAAAGGTCGAGCTCTGCCTCTTTGATGATAAAGGCGGCGAAACCCGTGTGGTTCTGCCGGAGGTCACGGCCTTTCAGTGGCACGGTTACCTTCCGGACGTCGAGCCCGGGCAGCGCTACGGGTTCCGGATCCACGGGCCCTGGGCGCCCGAGGAAGGACATCGGTGCAACCCGTCCAAGCTGCTCCTCGACCCCTATTCAAAGGCCATCGACCGGAACATTCAATGGAATGAGGCGGTCTTTTCCTACCGCTTCAAGGAACCCGACGGATCGAAGAACGATGATGACAGCGGTCCCTACATGCCGAAGTCGGTTGTAATCAATCCTTTCTTCGACTGGTCGACCGACCGATCCCCCCAGATCCCATTGAACGAAACCGTTATTTACGAGGTCCACGTCAGGGGGTTCACCAAAAAACATCCCGACATCCCGCCGGAGATGAGGGGAACCTATGCCGGTATTTCTCACCCCGCCGCCATCAAGTACCTGAGGGAGCTGGGCGTCACGACCGTAGAGCTTCTTCCCGTCCACCAGTTCATCCATGATTCATACCTCGATGAGCGGGGGTTGCGAAATTACTGGGGATACAACTCCATCGGATATCTCGCACCTCATCACGAGTACTCGAGCAGGGGGCACACGGGCCAGCAGGTCCAGGAATTCAAAGAGATGGTGAGAAACCTGCATGACGCGGGTTTCGAGGTGATCCTGGACGTGGTTTACAACCACACGGCCGAGGGAAACCACCTCGGCCCCACCCTCTGTTTCAGGGGTCTGGACAATGCGGCATACTACCGGCTTGTGCAGGATGATCGCCGGTTCTATTTTGACTACACCGGCACAGGCAATTCCCTGAACATGAGACATCCCCACGTGCTTCAGCTCATCATGGATTCGCTGCGATACTGGATCCTGGACATGCATGTGGACGGATTCCGGTTCGATCTCGCATCCACTCTGGCCCGTGAGCTCCATGACGTGGATCGGCTTTCCTCATTTTTCGATCTGGTTCAACAGGATCCTGTGGTGAGCCAGGTAAAGCTCATTGCAGAGCCCTGGGATGTGGGAGAGGGGGGGTACCAGGTGGGGAATTTCCCGCCGCTCTGGTCCGAATGGAACGGCAAGTACCGCGACTGCGCCCGAGACTTCTGGCGCGGTGAGCCCCAGACCCTTCCGGAATTTGCCTACCGGTTTACGGGAAGCTCGGACCTTTATGAGAACACCGGAAGGAAGCCTTATGCAAGCGTCAACTTCCTCACGGCCCACGACGGCTTCACCCTTCACGATCTGGTCAGTTACAATGAAAAACACAATGAGGCCAACGGCGAAGACAACCGGGATGGGGAGAGTCATAACCGCTCCTGGAACTGCGGCGAGGAAGGGCCGACCGAGAACCCCGATGTGCTGGCGCTAAGGGCCAAACAGAAGCGAAATTATCTTGCCACCCTTTTTCTCTCCCAGGGGATACCCATGCTCCTCGGGGGCGATGAGATGGGGAGAACCCAGCAGGGCAACAACAATGCCTATTGCCAGGACAATGAGATCTCCTGGTATGACTGGCCTCGAAAAGATGAAGGGTTGATCGAGTATACCTCCAGGCTCATCCAATTTCGCAGGGATCACACCATCTTCAAGCGGCGGCACTGGTTTCTGGGAAGGGCAATCCACGGCAAGATTGAGGATATGACCTGGTTCACTCCCTCTGGGGAGGAAATGACGGAAGAGAACTGGGAAACCGGTTTTGCCAAGTCGGTTGCCCTTTTCCTGAACGGCAAGGCGCTTCCCTTTCCGGACGAAAGGGGTGAACAGATGGTGGACGACTCCTTTCTTGTCCTTATTAACGCCCATCACGAGCAGATCCCCTTCACCCTCCCCGGACCCAACTGGGGCAAGCGTTGGATAAAGGTAATTGATACGGCTCACGACGGCTTTCCGGAAGAGGAGGAGTTCCATGATGCCGGCTCCACTTTCACCGCCGAGAGCCGATCGCTGGTGCTCCTGATGCAGAACGAATGATTGAAGATGAACGTCGAACATCGAACATCGAACGTTCAACATCGAATGGAAATCAGAAATCCAAGCACGGAGGAATACAAGGCAGGATGGGGAGGGCGAAACGAAACCCATCGGTTTTCTCATGCCCCGAATTGATGGGTTTCGCTACGCTCTACCCATCCTGCAACTCTGTGTGGCAGGTTTCAGGTGGCGGGTGTCAGAGCTTGACGAGATCGGCATGAATGGAAGGGGGTAGTTATACAGAACAAGAAATCCTGTTGATCCTGTTATCCTGTCTAAAATTCGACGTTTGGTGTTCGTTCCTAATATGGCGCAGGGAATTCAACTTCCTTGATATACTTCTCCGATATCGTTTCCCCGTCGGTCGTGAAAAAAAGACTCACATCACCCCTTCTCATTTTCTTCTCTTCCTGGGTCTGCAACCCCATCTGGTGCAACACCCATGGCGGAACAGAGGTGCGTCTCTCCCCTTCGGTCACAACCGTTTCCAGGTAAACCGGATGCTGCCACATTCGGAAAAGAACCCTGAGGACATCCTTCATTTCATCCAGCCTGAGATCGGCGCCCTCGTGCCGGTGAACCAGATAGAGCCCTCTTCCCCTGTGAGGTCTCTCGGCAGGTCCCCCATATCGTCCATCGACAACCTCGATCACGGGTTCTCCCTGATTGAAGAGGAGGTACATGAGCTTCCGTTTGATGCTTTCGAAATCTGCCTTGTCAACTCCCCAATGGTCGGCGGGCACTCCTCCCCCTCCCTGTTTGTAGCTGAAGAAAGGAATCTTTTCGAAGAGATCGCGGGTGAAGAATTCATGAATCAAGGCATGATCGTTGATTCTTCTTCTGACCTCGAAGATCTTTTCTCTGCCGTTTCCCAGCTCGACTTTTCCCGGATGCTTTCTGGCAAGCCTGAAGAACACATCGGGAATTGGCTCGGAAATCCTGGGAAGATTGCCTTTTTCCCATGCTCTCTTTATGGCGAGGAGACTCTCCTGCCATTTCAAGTCCTTTGCGATCTCCTGCTCAAGTTCAGGTTGGGTGTTGGTGTCCCTCTCCTTCCTTACCTTGAGGTAGACTTCCCGGCAGATCTGGTAATCGCACCACCATTTCACGATTTTTTCGCGGCTGAAAAGGTCTTTTGGAAAACCGCACAGCCCTTTCTCGCAAGCATTTTTGAAACTGCACCATTCGGTCCATCTTTCTGCGACCACTCCGCGTGTCTCCTCAAAGATATTCTTAAAGACCACGAAATCGTCCCACTGGTTCTTCCTGTCAAGATAGGGGCTGCATTCTTCCCAGAGCAGTCCGTGCCTGCCGGTATCCCACCGGTACTCGATATCCCTGTAAATCATCAATCCCAGTTTATAAGGATTGAGTCCGGGACTCCCGAGTGTTCCGGCATTGTGTTGTGCATAGTCCACGATTTCCTCGGGAGGAGCGAGCCCCCTTTTCACCATCAACTCCGAGTGCCAGTAGGCGGCCCAGCCTTCGTTTGCTATTTTTGTCATCCTTTGAGGGAGGAAGTAGTAGCTTTCCTGTCTGAAGATGTCGAGGATATCCCTTTGCCACTCCTCCATTGGGGCGAATCTCAGGAGAAACAGGAGGATATCCCTCACCGGTTTGGCGGGGAACGTGAGGCCCTTTCGTATCTCACTAGCCCGCTCCTGCCTGTTTTTCAAAGCCTCCCTCTGCGCTTTGATCCACTCCCGGGGATTGAGGAAATCATCCAGATAATCCAGGTCCGATCGAAAACGAAAGAGATCTTCCCCTTTCTTGAACGTTTTGCCGTGATTATTTTTTTTCCCCTTGTCTTTTGACACGTAGGGGACCCTTGCATCGATCAGATTCTCGATCTTCATGCAATCGGTCAGGAAATCGTCTACCGCCTCTTCGCCATGCTCTTTTCTATATCCGTCAATCCGCTCGCTTGCGGCGCGGGAGGTGGCAAGCATGTTGCGGTCGGATCGCTTAAACCACGCATTGTTCTTGAAGAAATCCACATGGGCGCAGACGTGGGCCATCACCAGTTTCTGGTCCACCAGTTTGTTCTCTTCCAGCAGATACGCAATGGACGGATTCGTATTGATGACCATTTCATATATCTTGCTGAGGCCGTAACTGAAGCTCTTCCTCATCTTCACGTATTCTTCGCCATATTTCCAATGAGAGAAGTGATCCGGAAGACCATGGTAGCTCGCCACTTCGGCGATGGTGTCCCAGTCCAGCACGTCGAAGATGATAGGAAAGAAATCGAGACCATTCCTTCGGGCAACGGCCTGAATGATCGTTTGCCATGTTTTCAGTTCGTTGCTGAACAACGTCATAAATGATTGTTTCTCCTTCCAAAGAACTTCTCTAAGGCCAGCCATGCGTCTTCTCTCTGCTTGACGCCCAGGTAAACGACCCTCCCGTCGTACCTGAATTCCTGCTCGAGGTACCTGCCGAAGAATCCGGGCTCGGAAAACCCTTCCGAGGGCCCTCCCGTGTACCATGATCTCCAGCTCGGCTTCACCTCTCCATAACTGTACTGGTTGCTGAAAGGAAGGATCCGTTCTCGAATGAGTTTAAGTGTTTCCCCGTTGTCTTCCTCCCAGTTCATGCCATCCGAAAAATAGATGGGATAGATGTTCCAGTCTTCCTTGGGGTATCGATCCTCCACAATATTGACCAGCAATCGATGGGCACTCGAAATCTTCGTGCCTCCATAACTATCGCGGGTCAGAAATTCCTCCTGGCTTTTCATCTCCTCGGCTTCGACGTGGTGAACGATGTACACACTTTCCAGCTCATCGTATTGTCGTGCGAGCAGGCCTTCGGTGAAGAAGCAGAAATAGGAGATGATCTCCCGTTCCTCGTCGGAGACGGACCCCGAGATGTCCCTCATGAAAACGAGAAGGGCGTTATTCTGAGGCGTGGGAGTGGGTTTTGGCGAACGGAAGGACTTGTCTTCGCTTGTGGGGATGATCTTCGGATCCAGCGGGTCGTAAGTTCCTCCGGCGAGTTGCCGCTGTAGAGCCTTCTTGTACAGCCCCCTGGGGCCTCTCTTGATAATCAGGGACTCGGGCCCGGTTCTTCTCGCAGAGGTCCACCTCTGCTCCTCCGACTCGATGGTCTTTTCGCCCTTGGGCTGCAGGTTTGGAAGTGCGAGTTCCATCATCTCCATGATCTCTTCTTCGTGGAACTCCACTTCAATCAATTCTCCAGGCTCCTCTCCGGCCTTTTTTTCTCCTCCTTTCTCCTTCGGGTCGCCTGTGATCGGCCCAAGGTCTTGCCCCGGCTCTCCCTTTCCTGCACCGAGATCCCCGAAGTTGCTGCCGAATCGGATTTTGGGAAGGGGGAGGTTGTAAAATTTGATCCTGATGGGCTCCTTCCGACCCTTCCCTGGCAGGATAACGCTTCCGGGCTTGATGTACTTTTTCAGATCCTCCCTGATCTTCCCCTTCAGGATACCGACAAACTTGTTCTCGTCCCGTTTGATCCTTTTAGGTCTCATGTCCGATTTCCTGCCGTTGGTTGTTAATAAGTGCTCAGTCTTCGATGTTCCTCCTCCTGCCTTGCGAAGAGCCCTCCCACATACGTCAGGACGCCGGTAGCGCATTCATCGCAGTAGCCATAGGTTTTGATCAGGCGGTTCTTTACTTCGTTGATCTTTCTCTCCGTGTCCTCGTCTTTGACCGTTTCCACCAGAGAGGAAAGTTTCATCGTGTCCTTTTGATCCTCGAACAGTTTTCTCCGTAGCGCCTTGTGAAGCTTTTCATTCGACTCGGCCCGGAATTTTTCTCCTTCCATGGCGAGAGCGCCGATGTGATTCATAATTTCCCGCCGCCAGTCGTCTTTTTTGTTCTCGGTGATATCCACCTTTTCTTCCACGGAGCGCATCAGCCGTTCGTCCGGTTCGTCATCTTTTCCTGTAAAGCGGTTCGTGACCTTCTCCCCGCGCGTGAAGGCTTTGACGTTGTCAATGTAGTTTGCGCACAACTTCTGAATCGCCTGTTCGTCGCCCAGGATTGCCTCCTGGACTTCCTCCCGAATCATTTCGTCGAATTCCCGTTCGACCACCCCCAACATCTCCATGCACTTCTCCCGTTCGGTTGTGCTTATGGAGCTGTGCAGCTTCAGACCGTCGCGCAGTTCGTACATGAGGGTGAAAGGGTTTACGCACCGGTGCTCGCTGTTGATGACGGCGTTGGAGAACTTGTCCTGGATATATCTGGGCGAGATCCCGGTAAAACCCTCGTCAGGGTGCTCCTCGCGCAGTTTCTTGCAGACCTCCAACGACCAGTTCTCCAGTTCCTGCCCATTGTAGAGTTTCATCTTTTGAACGATGTCCATTCCCGCTTCTTTGGGCGGCTCAATATGGGTCAGCACGGACCACATCGCCGCCACTTCGATTGTATGCGGGGCGATATGGCTCTTGATGGTTTCCTGCCGGTAATCCCTCTCGTATATCTTTTTCTCATCCTCCAGTCTGATCACATAGGGGACCGGGATCTGCGTGGTTCTGTCCTTCAATGCCAGCATGAGCTCGTTCTTTTCGAGCTTCTTCAAATCCGGAGGATTGGTGTGGGCGATAATCACCTCGTCGATATCCATGTGACCCAGTTTCCTTGCCTTGATCCTGTGGGCCTGTGAGGCCTCAAGCAGATCATAGAGAAAAGCAACGTCCAGTTTCAACCCCTCGATGAATTCCATGATGCCCCGGTTGGCTTTTTGAAATTCCCCTTCGAAATTGAAGGCGCGTGGATCGCTTTCTCTGCCATACTCGGCGACAGCCCTGTAATTCACATCACCCGTCAGCTCTGTCGCATCCTGATCCTTCTCGTGCTTTGGCTGAAGAGTGCCGATGCAGACCCTCCTCTTGTCGGAAATGATGATGCGCCTCACCCGGACGTGATTTCTGATGATCTCCTGCCAGTTGCCGCGGTAGTGCTTCAGAAGTCTCGAAAAGGAATCGTCGCATTTCGGACACGGGTAACACCAGCTCCGGACTCTGTAGTCGCTGTGGATGTTCTTGTTCAGCTCCCTGAGGGGATCGTCCGAAACGATTCCCTCTTCATAGATAAGACGCAGCAGGTTGATGGGATCGCAATGCATCTCGCATTCAACCTCTTCGTCGAATTCATTCAAGAAACCGAGACTCCTCCTGACGACATCGTTTGTTCCCTTTTCTGCATACCAGACTGTTCCGTAAAGACGCCCTTCGTCTCTCTTGGAGTAGTCCTCCAGGCCCAGTTTCAGCAGGTCGACCATGGAGGATTTGGAGGACCCTACAGGGCCGACCAGCAAGAGAATTCGTTTTTCCTGGCCATACCCCAGGGCGGCACTCTTCAACACATTCATGAAGGTCATAATGCTCCAGTCCAGTCCGAAGATTGCCTTGCCCACGGAGAACGGATCGTCGAAAAAATTGTAGTGGACATGTTTTTTGCCGTATCGGGAGTACTCACTCTGGCCATAGGACATGACCATGTCATGCAGCCGTTGAAAGGAGTTCCGGGTGACCTCGGGATTCTTCAGGATAACGCCGAGGTACTGGTCGAAAGTGAGCAATTTGAATTTGTCTTTAGTGTCCATGTTTCTGATTTTCTGTAAAAGTTCCATGCTTCACCTCGTCTCTCTGGATCGTTTGAGAAAGAATGAACCCTTCTCAGCAAATCGTTTTCGAATGCCCATCCTCCCAATCGGGCCAGGGACCCGGATTGATTGTGCGCAGGAATTCCGGCGCACCAACATTGTTGCAGGAAGGCATGGTCCAATAAAATAGCTGAAACTATGTAGATTGGAGTGGGATTCCTAGTATTCAAGGCTCAGAGCGAACAACGCGAGGAACAACTTCCTGCTCGCGGGCAGCTTGCCCGCCGCCCCTGGTGGGGTCATCTTCCTCGTCTGTCGTTGTGCTTCCCGGCCTTCACGCCTCCCGGCTTGTCCTCTTCATCACATCCACCGTTCCACCAGAGAACCGATGGTCTCCATAATCCTGCTTCCTACAGGCCTTTTTCTCCACTCCTCCAGTACGATCTTCCGGGACCTGCTTATGTCTCTCAGAAAGAGCTTTTCCATCCGGGCCCCGAATCTCCTCCCGACAACTATTGCATTGGCCTCGTGGTTGTACAGAAAACTGCGAAAATCCATATTGCTGGATCCCACCGTAGACCAGACTCCATCTATCACCGCGGTTTTTGCGTGGAGCATTGCATCTAGCCGTTCGTATACTTGTATGCCGTATTCCAGCAGGAACTCATAGTGAAAGCGGGAACAAGCCTGCACAAGGGTATGGTCCGATACCCCTGGAAGAACCAGGCGAACGTCAACCCCTCTCAGCGCGGCCTGCCGCAAGGCATCGAGTAACTCTTCGCTTGGAACGAAATAGGCCTGAGTGATCCAGATCCGACTGCGTGCATTTTTGATTGCGGCCATGTAAGCCATGTACATCTCGTATCCTTCCCCGCCTGCAATTACTGGAACCGCCCGGACGAGTTCATGGCCTTTCTCCTCCAGAAACGGGAAGTATCTGCCTCTTTCATAGCGGAGCAATCCCATCCCAGACTCAGCCGCCTTCTCGTTCCACACACGCAGAAAAGCCATCTGGAACTCGGCCGCTGCAGGACCTTCAATGCGGAGCTGAGTGTCTCTGTTCCTGAGCTTCCCGTTCTTTCCTCGGACTTTAGTGAAAGATCCCCTCGCGTAACCATCCGCAATATTGATTCCTCCGGTGAAAACGACTTTTCCATCCACGATCAGGAGCTTCCGATGATTACGGAGATTCAGTCGCGGCGGATTCAGCACGCCGGGTAAATCCAAGGGGTGGAACTCTATGATTTCAATGCCTCCTCTCCGCAACCTTTCGAAAAATTCCGGAGAGCTCCCTCTGCTGCCGACCCCATCGTAGATGATCCTGACCTCCAATCCGTCGGAGCGTTTTTTGAGGAGAAGGTTCGAAAGTCTCCATCCAACAGAATCGTCGGAGAAGAGGTAGCTCTCTATATGGATATGATCCCGGGCATTTTCCATTGCCTGGAACATCGCTTTCAATGTTGCGGGAGTATCTACAAGCAGTTTTACCTTGTTTCCATGGATCAGCGGGTGTCCCAGGAGTTCCTGCTCCATCCTGAGAAAGCGTCTGACGTCCTCTGAGACCATCTCGTCTCCGGCGGTGAGTTCTACGACCGTTTCCGCAAATCCAGGTCCGTAAATTCCGCGGACTCCTTCCCGGTTCTCTTGCACCCAATTTCGATCCAGGCGGTTGCCTATCTCGGGCAGGGACGCACATCCAGGAAAAAGGAGCCATAACATCAGGACGGGCGAACATAACCTGATGAGAACGGCATGCGCTTTCTTCAGTATTATTTCTCGTCCTTCAAAAGAGATTCTCATGACCAGCAGACGCTCCATTCTCATAGAGTCACATAGGTATCAGGCACATTCTAAGTCGGCGACAATAGAGGGCAATAAGCGCACCCACGGTAATGCAGGGAGAAAAGGAGTGTATTTTTACGAATCAGAGGGGGTACGGTCCGGGTCAAGGGAGACTGCACATCCGACTGGTACAATACTGCATTCTTACGGAAGAAATAGGGTGAAACATCTATTTTATTCGGGCAATGAGGTGCCTAATCTGGTGCGATATCCCTGTATGCGATCGATTCCCCCGGTATGTCTCGTTTTTGAAGAAAGACCTCCATGGCCAACCGCTGCTTCGTTTTCACAAGCTGAAGGTATTGCCGAAAACGAGAAAATGAACAGCATATATATGTATATGCAACAAGACGATGATAAGCAGAGTCCAAAAGAAAGACAGTTCACAGGTCTCGATTCATGCAGAGGAAACTCAGCCTGGAGAGTTGCTGCTAAAGGTCTCCGGCCGTCTCGATGCCACAACCACGGGCGGAGTATGGCGGGAAGCCATGCTCGGGATCGGAAGAGTCTCTCCAAAACACGTGGTGGTGGAGTGCTCAGGGATTCGGTACTGCGATATCTCGGGGATCGGGTTTTTCATGGAAATCGGACGCCGGCAGCAGCGGCGGAACGGCACGTTCGAGATCGAGGGACTTCAAGAGGAGTTCCGTCAGCTCCTGGACCTCTTTGACCCCGAAAAGCTGGAGACGAAGCCTCCACAGGCCAAAGTGAACCTCGTGGAGCAGTTCGGAACCGTGTCCTACGGTGCGTGGCAGGAGATCAAGGGTTTAATCGCTTTTCTGGGGCAACTCTCCGTTTCCCTTGTATCCGCGGCGAAGCACCCGCGGTCGGTGCGGTGGAAAGACGGCTTCCGGGCTGCGGAAAAGCACGGGGCCGACGCTCTCCCCATCGTAGCCCTGGTAAGTTTCCTTGTCGGCCTGATCATGGCCTTCCAGTCGGCCATTCCCATGAGACAATTCGGCGCCCAGATCTATGTGGCAAACCTGGTGGCGCTCTCAATGCTCCGGGAACTCGGACCTCTGATGACGTCCCTCATCCTTGCCGGCCGGACCGGCTCTTCGTTCGCCGCAGAACTGGGAACCATGAAGGTTCGAGAGGAGATAGACGCGCTGATCACAATGGGTCTTGAACCGGTCCGATTTCTGGTCGTCACGCGAGTGGTGGCCGGCTTCTTCATGACCCCTCTTCTTGCAGTGTTTGCCGATCTCATGGGGGTTGCGGGCGGAGGGGTTGTGATGCTGTCGCTCGGTTTTTCACTGGAGACCTACTATCATCAGGTTATCGGCGCCGTCACCTATGGCGACTTTCTGGGGGGGCTTGCAAAATCGTTCGCCTTCGGCCTGATCGTGGCAAGTATCGGTTGCGCCAGGGGACTTCAGACAGGAGTCGGGGCCGCAGCGGTAGGAGAATCCACAACCAAAGCCGTTGTAACCGGAATCATCCTGATTATTGTGGCGGATGGCATTTTCGCGGTGATCTATTATTCCCTGGGTATCTGAATGTCGGATCGAAATGGCGCCATCATACGAGTGGAACATCTCACCGCCGGGTACGAGGATGCAGTCGTGCTCAATGACCTGACATTCGAAGTATATCGAGGCGAGATATTTTTCATCCTCGGAGGTTCGGGAAGCGGCAAGAGCACGCTCATGAAGAACATGGTCGGTCTCTATCGGCCTGCAACCGGCGTTGTTCTCATCGACGAAAGAGATATCGCAGCAGCCGAGGGCGACGATCGGCTGGACACGCTCCGGCTTTTCGGCGTGATGTATCAGAACGGCGCATTGTTCGGCTCGATGACGCTCCTTGAGAACATCCGGCTGCCTCTCGAAGAATGGACCGATCTGCCATCTGAGGCGATGGAAGTGATCGCACGGATGAAACTGCAGCTTGTAGGCCTAACAGGTTTTGAACACCACATGCCGTCCGAGCTCAGCGGAGGCATGCAGAAGCGTGCAGCTCTGGCACGGGCTATGGCGCTCGACCCGCAGATCCTTTTTCTGGATGAACCCACCTCCGGACTCGATCCCGTTCTATCGGCCGATCTGGATCGATTGATCCTGCGGCTTTCGAAGACTCTGGGAATCACGTTTGTGGTGGTGAGCCATGCGCTTTCGAGCATTTATTCCATAGCGGATCGCGTGATCATGCTGGATACGGATACGAAGAAGATTATTGCGGAAGGGCGGCCGCAGGAGCTTCGGGGACATTCAAACGAAGCGGTGCGAAATTTCCTGGATCCCCAATCTGCGGATCAGACGGGGTGAACGGCGGAGAACGCAATCTCTATCCGGGACACTCTTTAGGCGATTACATGGATCGAGGATCTCCTTGAAAACGAATTTCTTCAAGATAGGTTTGTTTGTGATTTCCGCGCTGGCAGTAGCGGTGGTGGCGGTGATCGTCCTTGGCGCCGGCTCCCTGTTCCGCGATGAGATCGTGGTGGAGACCTATTTTCAGGAATCGGTGCAAGGGCTCGGAGTGGGATCGCCCCTCACCTTCCGGGGGGTGCTGATCGGCCACGTGAGCGACATCACCCTCACCGGGAATGTTTATCAGACGACGCATCGGTATGCATTGGTTCGCTCATCCGTTCTGACCGAGATATTTCAGTTGAAGGGGAACGAGAATGCTTCATTGAGAAACGAGGTATCCAACGGCCTGCGCGTCCGGCTTGCGCTCCAGGGTCTGACAGGGGCATATTACCTGGAGGCGGATTATGCGGACCCCGAAGCGAACCCTCCTCTTGCGATCGATTGGGATCCTGAACACCCCTACATCCCTGCCGTGCCGAGCACGGTCACCCGGCTCAGCGAGGCCCTCAACGGCATCCTGAAAAACCTGGAGCAGATAAACATTCAGGGAATCACAACCAATCTCGAGAAGTCTCTGAGCACGTTGAGCTCTGTTCTGGAAAAGGGGGAAGTGGAGGGTATGGGTAAGGAAGCCCGGAACCTCCTCTCGGAGTTGCGCGAGACGAACAAACAGATATCAAAGGTCTTTGCGGGCGATGTGGAGTCAAGCCTCAATCAGCTTGAGATCACGCTCAAACGTCTGAGCGGACTGCTTTCCGGTCAGGAGCGGGACATAGAGGAAACCGTGAACAATTTCAGGGCAGCCTCTCAAAATCTCAGAGAGATCACGGAGAACCTGAGAAGAAATCCCTCACAACTCTTTTTCGGACAGCCGCCCGCTCGTGCCCGCTAGGGGGAGTACATGAATCCTCACAAGCTTCTTCCTGTTCTCATACTGCTGGCTTTGGGCGCCGGGTGTCTTCCAATCTCGAAGGAGACTCCGGAAAAACGACAGTTTGTCCTGGATGTTTCACGGCCCTCCGGCGACAACTCCAAACCAATAGACGCGGTCCTGCGCGTCAATGAATTCCGATTGTCCCCGCGGTACGAAGGAAGGGGATTGACCTACCGGGTGGATGATCTCACTTACAAATCCGACTTCTACAATGAGTTCTTCATTTTGCCCGGACAGATGCTCGCCGAGGAGGCGATACAATGGCTGGATGAATCGGACCTTTTCGAGGATGTGGTGGGAGACTCCCTGAGCCAGGAAGCGTCCTATATGCTTGACGGCACCATTCAGGAGTTGTACGGCGACTATTCCTCCAATCCTGCAAAGGCGGTTCTGGAGATCGAATTTGTACTGCTCAAAAGGGTGGAGGGAAGCGACAAAGTTTCGTTCAAGAAAGCATACCGGCAGGAACAGACTGCATCCGGCAAGTCTGCCAAAGAACTGGTCAGGGCATGGAACCAGGGGCTGGCTTCAATACTGAAAACGTTCGAAGAAGATCTGCGGAAGAATTTAGATGCCACAGCCGTGTCAGAGAATTCCACGACCCGCTCCCCATGAGAATGGAAGGGCGAACGGGCCTGTTTCATGTGTCGATGCCCTCGATATACTTGTAAAGCCTTTTTGTCTTCTGGTATTCTGCCACATTCATCTCAAAGGAGTGGAAAGTCCTTTCAACCATGTCTCAAAACCAGACATCTTTAATAGAACTGAAAACGGCCCTTCCGGATACCTGTTCGAGCCCTCCCTGCTGACCCAAGGCTGGAAAGACTCAGTTGAGTCTCCCCTCTCTAGGCCAACCTTTCCTGACGGGATTTGTCCCGACCCCTGTCGGAAAAGTTCCGAGGGTTTACTCCGAACTCTCGGTTGCCGATCGAATCGGCGGGTTCGAGGCAAGATGGTCCATCGGCCGCATGCATTACACTGTCGAGCCGGGTCTCTATGCTCTTGGAAATCCGGGCAAGGATGGACCGATATTCGTAACGGCCAATTACAAGATGAGCTTTGATTCCCTGCGCACTTCTCTTGCCGGGCGAAGCGGTTGGATTCTCGTGCTGGATACCAAAGGGATCAATGTCTGGTGCGCTGCGGGCAAGGGGACGTTCGGGACCGCCGAACTGGTCAGGCGAATTGAAATGAGTGGTCTGAAGGATATCGTAACCCGCAGGGAGTTGATCCTGCCGCAGCTGGCAGCCCCGGGGGTGGCGGCCCATCTTGCAAAGAAGCTCTCGGGTTTCAAGATCGTCTATGGGCCCATACGGGCAAAGGATCTCCCGGCCTTCCTTGACGCGCGGATGTCGGCCACCCCGGAAATGCGCATCAAAACCTTTCCATTCTGGGAAAGGCTCGTCCTCATTCCGGTCGAGCTGGTCAGCGCCCTCAAAGCAGCCGCGGTCCTCCTCCCTCTTCTTTTTGTCCTCAGCGGACTGCTCGGCCGTGGCGAATTCTTGTCGAGCGGTCTTGAACACGCCAAAACCTTTGTTCCTGCCGTGTTGCTGGCTATCCTTGGAGGCGCGGTATTGACGCCGATGCTCTTGCCCCGGTTGCCGGGTCGAGCCTTTTCCATCAAGGGGCTCCTGCCTGGGCTCTTGTGTGCGGCATTTCTTCTTATACTTCGATTGCCGGACACGGCGGGAAGCATGGGTACCGGGATCGGGACAGCGGCCTGGATGCTTCTGACGGTTGTTCTCACGACCTATCTGTCCATGAATTTTACCGGTGCTTCCACTTACACCTCTCTTTCCGGTGTAAGAAAGGAGATGCGACAGGCTGTTCCGCTGCAGGTGGCCGGCGGAGTGATTGGGATTGGCTTATGGATTTATTCGCTGCTTGCGTTCTAGCAGGCTGCTGACAAGCTCTCGAGGAGAGCACAGAACCGGTTATGACTCTACTAAGGATGTAAAGGACCGTTATGTCTCGCTTGAAGTACCTGAAAGATGTAGTCACTCTTTCCTACCTGGAGGAAAAGTGTGTCGGATGCGGAATGTGCAGTGCCGTCTGTCCTCAAGCGGTTTTCGCGCTGGAGAACGGAAAAGCCAGGATAGGGGATCGGGATGCCTGTATGGAATGCGGAGCGTGCTCCATGAATTGTCCGGCAGAGGCCATTTTTGTCAAGAAGGGCGTAGGGTGCGCCGCGGCTGTGATCAATTCAATCCTGGGCAGGAAAGATTCCGGCTGCTGCTGCATCCTGGAACCTGAGGACGGACAATCCAGCCGGTAGGGTGGTGTGTCCCTATCCTCCTTCCATCTCCTTTCCCTTTCAGAATTGGATGTTGGACGTTCGATGTTCGACGTTCATTCTGTCGTTTGCTGCATCCTCCCTATCCCATTGACAAAACTGTCTTACCGAATAAGAATGAGATGGATCGAAAGGGAAAAGACACGGCGCGAAATGCCCGTTCGTGCCGTGGAGAGGAAGGAAGGTGCACAGAAGAAATCGGATCAGGGTCGAGAATCTCTCCCGTCTCCTCAGCTATATTCTCGGGCATCGGCCCGACGAATTCGGCCTCGTACCCGATGCTGAAGGATTCATCGGCTACAAGGAACTGCTCCAGGCTATTCATGAGGAGCCTGGGTGGGGCTATGTGAAGTTGGGGGATATTCGCGAGGTGCTCATGGGAGCGAGCCGGTCTCTTTTTGACTCTGATGAGAATCGTATTCGTGCACTGGAGAGGCGCTGGCAGATCGATGCGGGCTCCCCCGAAAGGATGCCCGCCATCCTTTATCTGGCTGTGAGGAAAAGGGCTCACGCCCATGTCATGGGTAAAGGACTCGCCTCGGAACGGAACGTTGTTCTCTCCGCCGACCCGGAGTTTGCGATGAGAATCGGGAAACGGAGGGACCCCAAACCCGTCCTGCTGGAGGTTCAGACAGCGACTGCACGGCAGAGGAACAGCTCTTTTGCCGCTTTCGGTGCTCTCTATCTCACAAAGGAAATCCCGGCGGAATGCATTTCCGGCCCGCCTGTAGAAGAGGAGCCGGTCCCCCGCAAGACCGAGAAACCCAAGGAGGAAAGGGTGGGCAGGAAGGAAGATTTCCTGCCGGGCAGCTTCCTGCTGGATCCTCTAAGAGATCCGGCCCCCCACCGGGGACTCAAGGGAAAAAAGGGCAAGAGCTGGAAGGAAGAGGCCAGGAAGGTGAGAAGGAGGAGGAGCGAATGAGAGAGAGCCCGCCGTTTTCAAAGATATTCTACCCCAAGAGCGTCGCCGTCTTCGGCGTCTCCCCGGAAGGGCCGAACCTGGCAAGGAACATCGTCCTCAACACCCTCACCTGCGGTTTCAAAGGTGAGGTGTTTTCCATCGGCCGCACCCAGGGGGTGGCGTTCGGACAGAAGATTTATTCATCTGTGGAGGAAATCGAGCGTGACATCGATTTGGCCGTCATCCTCACCCCGGCCAGGACCATACCGGGCATACTCGAGCAATGCGGCCGCAAAGGAATCAAAGCTGCCGTCATCGAATCAGGCGGGTTTTCCGAATTCGACATGGAGGGCAAAGCCCTGGAAGAGGCCTGCACCGCCACGGCCGCAAAATACGGAATTCGCTTTGTCGGACCGAACGGGATCGGAGTGACCAATCTGGAGAGCGGGCTCGCCCTTCCATTCATGCCGCTCCGGCGGGACCTCTGCATCGGACCTGTTTCCATACTCGCTCAGAGCGGCGGGGTCGGGCTCAGTTATGTGAATTTTCTCTCCGATGAACGGATCGGTTTCAACAAATTCGTCTCCATGGGGAATAAGCGCAATATCGACGAGAACGAGCTGCTGGAATACCTGATCCAGGACCCGGGCACCAAGATCATCCTGATATACCTGGAAGGATTCACTGACGGCAGAAAATTCGTGGAGGTCGCCTCGCGATCCGAAAAGCCTGTTCTCGTGCACAAATCGAACCGTTTCGAAACCAGCGCGCGGATCGCCCATTCTCACACCACGGCCATGTTCACGAACGACATACTGGTGGATCATGCCCTTGAACAGGCAGGATGCGTGCGCGTGAACACCATGGACGAGGCTATCCATTACATCCGAAGCCTCAGCCTCCCTTCGCTCAAAGGCAAGCGTTTGGCCGTTGTCTCCCGGTCCGGAGGGCATGCGGTCATTGCCGCCGATGCCTGCGGGCATTACGGCTTCGAACTCCCCGAGTTCCCGGAGGAGATGCTTCAGAGAATCGCAAAGCATGTCAGGGCGGGTGTAATCCGGCTTCAGAATCCCCTGGACCTGGGCGACATGTTCGATCTCGAATTCTACGCCTACATTATCGAGGAACTGCTCAAGAAGGAAGATCTGGACGGCGTGCTCCTTGGGCATGGGTACCGCAAAGGCCACGAAGAACAACCGTCCAGGGCCTTGCTCCAACAGGTAGTCCGCCTCGTTGAAAAATATCAAAAGCCGGTCGCATCTTTTGTCATGACCGAGGCATCGGAAAAGGAGTACTTCAGGAACTTTGTCAAAATTCCTGTTTTCGACTCCCCGGAAGATGCCATGCGCGCGTTTCACCTGAGCCATGAATGGTCTGCGAGGCGGCCGCTGCCCCTGTTGAAAACAAAGCTCGAGCACATAGACGAGGATCGGGCCGGGAGAATCCTGAATGAAGCCGGGGGCGAGGGCAGTCTTCTCCTGAGCCAGGGGATCGAGCTGATCAAATCGTATGGCTTTGCGGTGGCTCGCTATGGACTTGCAGGCGCGGCGGAAGAGGCTGTTGACATCTGGCGCGCGTGGAATACGCCGTTGGCCATGAAGGTGAACCGGCCGCATCTCTCTCACAAGAGCGATCAGGGCGCGGTGATACTCAACATCCAGACAGAGGCTGAGATCCGCTCCGCGTTCAATGACCTCAAGAAGGTTGCAGGCCCGGACCTGGAGGTGCTCGTTCAGGAAATGGCCCCCAAGGGCAGGGAAATCATCCTGGGCGGGAAAAGGGACGACTGCTTCGGTCCTGTGGTCCTCTTCGGTTTAGGCGGCATCTTCGTGGAGGTGTTTCGCGATGCGGTCTGGCGTCTTGCGCCCGTCCAGCACGAGGAGGCCGCCCGCATGATCCGGAGTATCCAGGGCGCCCGGGTGCTCTCGGGATACAGGGGGGAGCCACCCCGGGACACGGAGGTCCTCAAGGATCTCATTTCAAGATTGTCCCAGATGCTCGTGACCTTTCCCCGGATACAGGAGATCGACATCAACCCCGTGATCGTAATGGCCGAAGGGGAGGGGGCTCTTGCAGTGGATGCAAGGGTCATTCTGAAATGAGACGACAGGGAAGCAGGAATGTACGATCAGGGCTCGACCATGCCTTCCGAGCTACTTTATCACAGTTCCGACAACTCCTCCTGCCCCAATCCCGTCCACTCTTACCCGGACAAAGGTATTCTCCGGCCCTTCCGGAGAAGGAAAGTGAACCGGCAGATAGTTGTCGCTCAACCCCTCTGCCATCCCTTTCATCTTTGAATTCCGCTCTTGTATGAGTACTGTCAGCACCTTCCCTATGCATGATTCATAAAAGGCCGCGCGCTTTGATTGGCCCAAAGCCCTCAGCTCCGCGGCTCTTTTCTTGATCAGTCCAGGGGCCACCCGATCCGGAAAGTCTGCAGCGGGAGTTCCCTTGCGCGGTGAGAAGGGAAATACGTGCAGATAAGTCGCAGGGAGATCATGGATCAGGGAACGGGTATTGGCAAAGGCCTTCTCATCTTCTCCCGGGAATCCCACCATTACATCCAGGCCTATTGCTGCAAGAGGAATCCTTTCGCGAATTCGCTCCATCACCCGCGCATACTCCTTTGCCCTGTAGCGCCTGTTCATCTTCTCCAGTATTCCATCGTCACCGCTTTGAAGGGGAATGTGGAGATGGTCGCAGAGCCATTCCTCATCGGCAACCATTTCGATCAGATCCCAATCAACCTCATTGGGCTCTATGGAGCTCAATCGGATGCGAATCGGCAGCTTCTCGCCGGCAATCAGTTTGAGCAGGCTTTTCAATCCGGAGAACGGAGAGAGGTCAACTCCATACTTGCCCAGATGGATTCCCGTAAGGACCACCTCCTTGTATCCTTTTTCCGAAAGGGATTGGAGCGCTCTGATTGCCTCCGACGGATCGATGCTCCGCAGAGGCCCCCGGGCATAAGGGACGATGCAATAGCTGCAGTAGGATTCGCACCCATCCTGAATCTTCAGAAAAGCCCTTGTTCTGTTTCCGAAGTCCTCTACCGGGAGGTGGCCGAGGGGGTCCCCTCTTGAGAAGCCGCACCCTGGAGGATTTTCAACTCCTTCTTCCCCGGCAAGGATTGCCGGGATACGGCTCTTGAGTCCGTTTCCTGCAACCAGATCCACTCCATTCAATCGGGATACCTCATCAGGCAATATTTCGGCATAGCATCCACTAGCCACGATCCTCGCCTTGGGATTTTCACGGTATGCCCTGTTTATGGCCTGTCGCGACTGGGATTGCGCTTCATGGGTCACCATGCAGGTGTTTACAATGACTACATCCGGCACTCCCTCTTTACCCGCCTCCGTCCAACCCCCGCGGATCAGGGACTCCCTGATGAATGCGGATTCGTATTGATTTACCTTGCACCCGAAGGTGAGAATTTTAAAAAAGGCCATTTCTTGCCGGTCCTTTCAACTCTTCGTGCTCTTCGTGGTTTTTCGTGGTGAAAAACGGAATTTTTACCATATAACACGAAGACACTAAGGCGAGCTTTGAAAGCGGTTCTTTACTGTGTTTATGATAACGTGTAATAAGACAATTGTTGCTCGGAGAATTTGGGTTGAAAACAAAAGAATTTTAGCCTATTTTCGCCCTGTCCGAAAGTGGATTTAGGGAAAGGAGGACACTCATGCGTAAGAGTCTTCTGGCGGTGGTTATGGTTCTCATGCTTTCTTTGACTCTGTCGACCGCCTCGCATTCAAAGGATCCGGTCATCAGGATCGGCATCAATGCGCCGATCACGGGTGACATCCCCAAGGTAGGGGAGGGAACAAAATTCGCAGCCAATATGTGGCTGGAAGACATCAAGGCCGCAGGCGGACTCAAGGTAGGGGGCAAGACATACCGGGTCGAGCTTGTGATTGAAGACAATGAGTCCAAGGCAGAATCTGCGGTTAAGGCAGCCACCAAAATGATCACGGTCGACGAGGTGCTCGCCATCGTGGGTCCTCAATCCTCCAAGCAGGCCGTTCCGGCAGGGGAGGTGGCAAACAATTACAAAACCCCCATGATCAGCCCATGGTCGACCAATCCGGATACCACCAAAGACCGCCCTTTCGTTTTTCGCGCCTGCTTCCTGGATCCTTTTCAGGGACCTGTGGTGGCCAACTTCATCAAGGATGAATTCGGCTACAAGAAGGCGGCGGTTCTCTACGACGTGGCCAGCGATTATCCAAAAGGGATTGCGCAGTTTTTCAAGGCTTCATGGGAAAAGCTGAACGGTCCCGGGTCGGTTGTGGCCTTTGAAAGCTTTACCACAAAGGATACGGATTTCAGCGCCCAGCTCACGAAAATCACCAACTCCGGGGCAGAGGTCCTTTTCACCCCTCAGTACTACAACGAAGTCGCGCTGATCGTGCAGCAGGCCCACCAGCTTGGATGGAAAAAACCCATTATCGGGAGCGACAGCTGGGGCTCGGCCGAGACGGTCAAACTTTGCGGAAAGGATTGCTACGGCCTCTTCTTCAGCACCCACTATGCTGCGGCAGGCGCCAAGGGGTCGACCAGGGATTTCATTGATCGTTATACCAGGAAACACGGATATGTGCCTGACGATGTGGCTGCCCTTACCTGGGACGCCATGCACATCGTGCAAAAGGCGATTCAGGATTCCGGGAAGCTCAGCGGCGATCTCAAGAAGGACCGCCAGAGCATCCGGAACGCCATGGCCAAGATCCAGGAGTTCGATGGGATAACGGGAAAAATGACCTTCACGGAAGAGGGCGATCCCATTAAATGCGCCGTTATCGTCAAGATCAGCGACAAGGGCGAGTTCGAGTTTTACAAGTCGGTGTGTCCCTAAGAGCGTTCGGTGTTCAGCGTTCAGAGCTCAGGGTTCATAATCAAGAAGAAGAGGGGATTTCGGTTGTTCTTTCCTGAACGCTGAACGCTGAACACTGAACCCCTGAACACTCGTATTACTTGGGTCTTTCATCTTAATGATCTTCTTGCAGAATCTGGTCAATGCCCTTCAGTGGGGGAGCTTTTACGCCCTGATCGCGTTGGGATACTCGATGGTTTACAGTGTCCTGATGCTTTTCAACTTCGCCCATGGCGATATCTTCATGGTCGGGGCGTACATCGGGTTTGGTGTGGCCACTGGCCTGACGGCCCTCGCCTCCGCCGGCATTGTCGATCTTCCCAACTGGCTCATCCTCGTGCTGACGATCCTCTTCTCCATGTTCCTGACCTCATTTGTGGGAATGGCCGTAGAAAGGGTGGCTTACCGTCCCCTCCGCAACGCACCGAGGGCCTCGGCGGCGATTACCGGTCTCATGATCGGCATCATTCTCGAGACGGGAAACCTGGCGCTTCTCGGGGCCAGAAGGGTATCTTTCCCTTCCCTGCTTGAAACCCAGACGTATGCATTCGGAGGCGTGATCCTGACGAACAAGAAGATCATGATCGTGCTCGTCTCGATTCTCCTGAGCCTCGCCCTTCATCAATTCATACGAAAGACAAAGTGGGGAATGGCGGTGCGTGCCATGGCCTTTGACTACACGGTAATACCCCTCATGGGAGTCCCCTTGAACCGGATTGCCGCCGTGACCTTTGCCATCGGTTCCGCACTCGCTGCAGCTGCAGGAATCCTCTTTGGAGTCGCGTACCCTGTACTCGACCCCTACATGGGGATCGTTTTCGGCTGGAAGGCCTTTGTGGCCGCCATTCTTGGTGGGAGGGGGTCCATCCTTGGGGCAACGCTTGCCGGCTTTATGCTCGGGTTCATTGAAATCTTTGTGGCCATGATCTTTCCATCCACCCTGCGGGATCTTATTGCCTACTCCATCATCCTTCTCATCCTGGTCTTCAAGCCCCACGGGTTTTTCGGCGAACCCTATAGCGCACAGTTGAGGCTTTAGACGGATCAGAAGTTTATGGGACCATTCACAAAGGAAATGGAAGTGAACTCAACCCGTAACACACGGAAACTGAGGCTCAGCGCTGTGAAAGCCCATCTTTCAGAGTCTCTCTCCGGTATTCCCATTCTTGGCTGGCTCTCAGGCGCGCTGGTGTCCGTGCTCCTCGAAAGAATGGTGGGCACTCCCATTGCACACCTGGTGGGGTTGGAAAGAATACCCGTTCTCTTCGGCGTCCTGATCATGCTGAAAGAACCATTGATGATTCCCGGCGCGCTTGCGTATGTCTTTGCCGTTTATCTCCTCCCGGCAGTGGTGCTGGCTTATGTGGTCGCCGGTCCTGCAAACGTGCTTGCCGAAAAGCTGGTCCGAGTCTCTTCAGGCTTTTCCGTCCTTCTTCATCTCGCTCTTCTCTATGCCATTCTCCATATCTGGGCGGAGGTGAGCGACTACCGATTGATTACACTCAAGCTCACCCTGATTGCCGTCATGCTCACTCTCAGCCTGAACGTGATCAACGGCTACATGGGGGAGTTCTCCTGTTCTCATCCCGGCTTCATGGCCCTCGGGGCGTACTCCGCATCGGTCATCTCTCTGATCTTTTTTGTCGGTTTCAGATCCCATGGCCCCATGCTCCCGACCTGGCTGGCCCCTTTAGGTTTCCCTTTGGCGCTCATTCTCGGAGGTCTCGTTTCCTCGCTTGGCGCCATTGCGGTTGCCGTCCCGTCTTTCCGCACGAGGGGGGATTATCTGGCCATCATCTCACTGGCCTTTCTCTTTATCGTGAAGAGTCTGATCGAGAACCTGGAGCTCGTTGGCGGCCCCCGCGGGCTATCGAAGCAGCCGGACTGGGCAAGCCTGCCGGTGGTGTTCTTCTGGACCGCGCTCTGCCTGTGGATGATCAACAATTTCGTTCGTTCCATTCTCGGAAAGGCCATGAATGCGGTGCGCGATGACGAACTCGCCGCCAACGCAATGACCATCGACACTCGGAGAACCAAGGTGACGGCCTTTCTTTTTGCCGCTTTCTGGGCAGGGGTGGCCGGGGGGCTTTTCGCCCACGTCGTGCGGTATGTGAACCCGTCCATGTTCGGCGTGCAGAATCTCGCAGAAGGTCTTGCCATGGTGTACTTCGGCGGGCTCAATTCCGTTTATGGATCCATTGTAGGAGCCGTGTCCATCAGCCTCCTGGGTGAGGCTCTCCGGCCCCTTGAAATCTTCAAGTGGATCATCATTCCCCTGTTATTGATTCTCGTGATGATTTACCGTCCGACCGGGCTCGTGGCCTTCAAGGAACTCGATGTTCTTCATCTCATCAGACCCAAAGCTAAGCGTGGTCGCGAAGGGGGCCCAAATGCTTCGCGTTGAAGGAATGACGCATGACTTCGGCGGTCTCCGCGCTGTCGAGGATTACAGCCTCAATCTGGCGCAGGGACAGATCCGCGGTCTCATCGGACCGAATGGAGCGGGTAAGACCACCATCTTCAACCTCATCACGGGAGTATACGCCCCCAACCGGGGCAGCATCCTCCTCGACGGCAGACAGATCATGGGCCTTCCGCCACACAGGATCTCTTCCCTGGGGCTTGGCAGAACCTTTCAAAACCTCCGGTTGTGGCGCCACATGACGGTTCTGGAACACGTAGAGATGGCCCAGTACTCCAGGGTCACCTATGGCCTTCTTGGCGCCTTCTTCGGCACCGCACGGCGCCGTCGTGAGGAGGAGGAGATAAAAGAAAGATGTTACACCCTTCTCGATCTTGTAGGTGTGCGACATCTGTCCGGGCACAAAGTTGTCGGTCTTCCGTATGGTGCTCTGCGAAGGGTTGAACTGGCCAGGGCGCTGGCGACACGGCCCAAGGTGCTTTTTCTGGATGAACCCACTGCGGGAATGAATCCCGAGGAACTGATAAATATGATGGAGATCATCCGCAGGGTCCATCTCGAACTCGGACTGGCAATCTTCCTGATAGAGCACAGATTGAAGGTGGTCATGGAACTCTGCGAAATTGTCCAGACGCTTGTTTTCGGAAAAGTTATCGCAGAAGGGACGCCGAGTGAGATCCAGAACGACCCGAAGGTGATCGAAGCCTACCTGGGAAAAGTGGAGGTCGCCTGATGCTCCTCCTTTCTATTGAAAACCTGCGTGTCAGCTATGAAAAAATCAGGGCGCTTCACGGCATCACTTTCCGGATCGAGGATGGAGAGATCGTAAGTATTATTGGGGCAAACGGCGCAGGAAAGAGCACGTCGCTTCGCGCCATCTCCCGGCTCATTCCCGTGGAGTCCGGAAGCAGAATGAGCTGCATGGGAAAGGATCTGCTCAGATATCCTCCGGAAAGGGTGGTCAGTGAGCTTGGGATTTCGCATGTTCCGGAGGGAAGACACATCTTCGATAACCTCACGGTGATGGAAAACCTCAAGCTGGCCACATTCGCCAGGAAGGACAAGGAAGCGGTTGCGGTGGACTTGAGACGCGTTTTCGCGATCTTTCCCCGCCTCGAAGAGAGACAAAGGCAGAAAGCCGGCACCTTGAGCGGCGGAGAACAGCAGATGCTCGCGGTGGGCAGGGCCTTCATGAGCGGAAGAAGGGCCATGCTCCTGGATGAGCCGTCCATGGGATTGGCTCCTCTCCTGATGATGAGCGTTTTTCAATCGCTCCTCCAGATCAACAGGGAAGGAACGACGATCCTCCTGGTGGAGCAGAACGCCCGAATGGCCCTGCAGTTTTCAACAAGGGGATATGTGCTGGAGAACGGATGCCTCGTTCTGGAGGGTCGCTCCGCGGATCTTTCCAGAAACCCTGAGATCAAGAAGACCTATCTGGGAGGGTAGGGGGCAGAGGTCAGAAGTCAGAAAAGGGGATGAACTTCCAACATCGAACGTTCAACGTCCAACGTCCAATGGAAGAAAAGAGATCCAAGATCAGCATGCCCGCTTCCCAATGGTACGGCCAGTGTGATGAAATGGAGACTCAGACCCGGATGTCCATCGTTTGATACCTCACCATGAACGAGTTGTATTAGCCCTGAAGTTCGAAGGGGCAAACTTTGTCTACGCTTCTGTTGTCCGCGGATATTCGATGTTCGTCTTTCTTCTTTTCATTGGACGTTGAACGTTCGATGTTGGATGTTGAACGTTCGTCCTTCATTCTTCATTGGACGTTGGACGTTCGATGTTCAATGTTCGACGTTCGTCTTTTCAGTTCGGGGATTGGCTCCTTTTTCTTCATTCGACGTTGGACGTTCGATGTTCAACGTTCGACGTTCGCCCTTTCGGTTATCCATCCTCCTCCCACCACCTGCTCCCCCTGATAGATAACCAGCGCTTGCCCGGGCGTGATTGCCCACTGTGGATCATTGAACTCGAAGATGAGATTGCCGTCAGGGAGAACCTGAAGGCGGCCGGGCGCCGCCTTGTGTCTGTAGCGCACCTGGCCCAGGAGAGCTCTCGTCTCGGCGGGCGGGTTTCCCGATATCCAGCATGCATCCCGCGCCTCCACTCTCGTGGAATAGAGATCTTCCTTCCGGCCCACGATGATCCGATTTTCCTCTGCTCTTATTTCCATGACATAGTAGGGTCTCGAAGATGCGATGCCGAGCCCGTGTCTCTGCCCGATAGTGTACCTGTGCGGGCCGGTATGTTCACCCACCTTCTCGCCTTCTCTTGTAAGAATGTCCCCTTTCTTTGCTGCACCCATTCCTGTTTCCGACTGAAGGAAGGAACGGTAGTCGTCACCCGGTATGAAGCAGATCTCCTGGCTTTCACTTCCTGAAGGGACAGGAAGATTCCTACCCGCTGCAAGGACACGAACCTCATCCTTGCGGAGATGCCCAAGGGGAAAAACAATCCTTGAAATCTGCCCCTGAGTCAATCTGTGAAGGAAGTAAGACTGCTCCTTTCCCTGATCCAGACCACGCAGCAGTTGATGGACCCCGTTATCCTGCTGAATCCTTGCATAATGGCCCGTTGCAATGAAGTGAAAACCTCGGTCGACGGCGGCACGAACAAGGTATTCGAATTTTATCACCTCGTTGCATACCACGCAGGGATTGGGGGTCACACCGGCCAAGTAGCCTTCCAGGAACGGCCTTATGACCTTTTCGGTGAACACCTTGTCTAGCTCGACCAGATCCAGAGGAACCCGCAAATGGTCTGCAATTCTCCGCACCCGCTCGACCCTTTCGAGCCTTACACGGGGTGAGCACGGCAGCAGGAAGTGGACGCCCGCAACTTCCCATCCATCTTCCTGAAGGAGCGCTGCGGAAGTGGAACTGTCCACTCCACCGCTCATGGCAACAATGACTTGACGTTCCTCCAATGGGCCCCCAGATCGAAATCGTTCAAATAGAAATCAGGGTAACTCGCTCATAGCCTCAGGTCAAGGAGAGCGGGTACTGTACATCTTGTCTTATCACACGAGGAGCGGAAGAAGTGCGTAGATGGGGTGACCCCGGCAGGCAAGTAGGCCGGGGGAAACCCATCAATTCGGGTCCTGAACACTGAACTCTGAACGCTGAACGCTGAACCCCTGCCCATCCTTGGCACAAAAACTGCAAACATTTCCAAACAAGCGGACTCTACCATTCGGCCCCAGGGCCGATTCGATCGAGAACCACAGACCAGGAGGGTCATGGAAAAGGCACAAAAACCCAACCAGTTCGGAGCCGATCGGCGCCAATCCTTCAGGGTGGATGACATCCTCTCGCTGGTATCGAGGAAGATCCGTCCTGATGAGCCGCATCCCAGGGCCAGGATCTTGCCCGGGTTTTCGGAAGATTACCTCATCGACTCCACAGAGGGACCCCCGGATGACACCGTGAATCCGCATGTCTGGAGATTGCTCCTCCAGATTCAGAACAGGCTCGAGTTGATCATCAACAAAATGAACCTCGAGGAACAGGGGGTGGCAAAGGCGGAACCCAAACCCATATCCCTCAGCACAACCGGCGCCAAATTCACGACATGGGAGCGTTACATTCCGGGCGATATGCTGGAGCTGAAGATCTTTCTGCCCCTGGATCCTCCCGTGTGGGTGGTGGTCTATGGCAAGGTTCTGAGGAATGTCGAGAAGCCGGAGGGGGAGAGGCAGGTGGCTGTTCAATTTCAGGAAATCGACGAGTCCGTGACAGAAGTCATTAACAGGTATGGTTTGAAACGACAGAGGGAGCTTATCCGCAGGCGAAAAGGCGACTGATTCTTTGATATAGGGGAATGGTGTCCATGTTTGTGATCGTGGGTATCCTCGTGGTGCTGGGTTCGGTAATCGGCGGCTATCTGATGGAGCACGGGAATCTGGGCGTGTTGTTTCAGCCTGCAGAGCTCGTCATTATCTTCGGGGCCGCGATTGGATCGCTTGTGATTTCCTCTCCCAAGAAAGTGCTGCTTCTTGTAACGGGAAGCATCAAGTCGATTTTTGAGTCGGGAGAGGTTACCAAGGAGACATACCTCGACCTTATGATCCTGATGAACCGCCTCTTCCGCAAGATCAGAAAAGAAGGCCTTCTGGCGATCGAAACCGACGTAGACAACCCGAAACAGAGCGCCATCTTCTCCAGCCATGAATCGATCCTTGCCGATCAGCAGGTACTTGAGTTCATATGCGACAACTTGAGGGTGATCATTTCGACCAGTCTTCCGGCCCATGAATTCGAGAGTCTGCTCGATACAGACATCGAGATAAGGGATCACGAGAGGCTGATTCCTGCCGGAAGTATCGCAAAGGTTGCAGATGCGCTCCCGGGGCTCGGGATCGTTGCGGCGGTGATGGGTGTCGTTCTGACCATGGGCAAGATAAGCGAACCGCCTGAGGTTCTCGGACACAGCATTGGAGCGGCACTGGTGGGCACTTTTCTCGGCGTGCTGTGCTGCTACGGGTTCGTTGGACCCATGGCAGCCAATCTGGAACATAAGGGAAAGGAAAAGGAGATCTTCCTTACCGTCATCAAGGCCGCCCTGCTTGCCTGCGCTGCAGGTGCAGCCCCACAGACGGCGTTGGAATCGGCCAGGAGGGCAATTCCATATGGGGACAGACCCACTTTTGAAGAGCTAGAAGAGGCCATGAAGAAGTGGAAGGAAAAAACGTAATCATAAAAAGGGCCAGGAAAAAGGGCCATGGCGGAGGACACGGCGGAAGCTGGAAGGTCGCTTATGCCGATTTTGTCACGGCCATGATGGCATTCTTTCTCCTCCTTTGGCTGATCACAATGGTTTCCCCTGAGAAGAAGGCAAAGGTCTCGCATTACTTTCGGTATTTCAGCATATTTGAAAAATCCGGCACATCGCTCGTGGACACGCAAAACGCTTCTCCCCCGATCGCCGGGACTTCACCCATACCGGAATTGATAAGCGAGGACGAAATCAAGGGTGACGCCTCTCCTGCCACGGCGCAATTTGAAGAAAAAATGAAAGTGGAAATGGAGACGAGGCTTTCCGAGTTCAAGGAACAGATCATGGTTGTGCAGTTCGATGGAGGGGTAAGACTGGAACTCCTGGAGACCGAAGGCCGTCCGATGTTCCCCAGCGGCCGGAATGAATTGACCCCTGAGGGGAAAAAGATTCTCCAGGTGATCACAGAAAATCTCCAGCAAAACAACTCCAAGATTGCGATTGAAGGACACACCGACGCGAAGGGGTTCGCATCCAACCGATACAGCAACTGGGAACTGTCCACGGAGAGGGCTTCGGCTGCAAGAAAAGAACTGGAGAAGAACGGGCTGGGCCCCGACCGTCTCGTGAGGATAGCAGGTCTCGCCGCGACTCAACCCCTGATTCGGGACAACCCCGATGACTCCAGAAACAGGAGAATCAGCATCCTCCTGTTTGGTGAACCGTCTTCAACCCATCCCGCGGGGATCAAGGGCGCCGGAAAACTCGTGAATCCGGTACCTGCTCAGGCGAGCAAGAAGATCCGGCCGGGCAATTTACAATTCGACCCGGTCGAGCAGTACCTGGTGGGGGGAAGGTAGGCAAAGCGCAAAGCGCATAGGGCATAGAGCATAGCGCAAGGAGCAAAGATCTGAGGGAAGAAGGAGGACCGCTTCGCTAGGAGGATGGACGATAGAAAACAATTCGCTTTTGCTATGCGGCATGCTCTATGCGCTATGCGGTTCTTGCGTTTCAATCGAGGAGGGTTCTGTCGAACTTAACCTCCATGGCATGTGCCGGACAGGCCATGACGCACATTTCGCAGGCGCTGCACTTGCTCTTATCGAAGATCACCTCCATCTCAGGCCGTCGGATGGACAGGGCGCCGGTCGGGCAGACTGCCGTGCAGGCCCCGCACTGAAAACACTTATCCTCATCTCTCTTCACATCCTCCCCGACACTCTCCACCTTGATTCCCACACTCTGCAAATAACGGATGCCTCTTTGAAAGTTCTTGCGGCGACCGCTCAATTCCATGACCACCAACCCTTCTTTTCGCGGATAAATGGTTGCCTTGAGAATATTGAAGGTGAGGTCAAACTTCCGGATGAGATTTGCGGAAATGGGTTCGTTGACGAAAGTCGCCGGAAACCTGAGCGAGACAATCTTGGAATACATGAAATGCTGTCCTTTCCTGATCGGCCTGAACCGAAGTAGCGAGCACTAACCCCGCAGCTTGAGACGGCGTTAGCAAGCGAGTCCAAATTAGATAGAAATTCCTCTTGAGGTGGAAGATTCCCTGCAGCTTGCTGCAGGGAGATTCAATGCTACTTTTTGAACTTCTTCAGCGCCCTTCCGAATCCCGGGAGCGATTTCTCGATGGTTCGATCATCTACGCAGAATGCAATCCTCATATGCCCGGGTCCGTAGAAGCCGCTTCCCGGAACTGTGAGAATGTTTTCCTCCTGCAGTGCGGAGACGAAAGCCACATCATCGTCTATCGGGGTTCGCGGGAAGAGATAAAATGCTCCACCAGGCTTTTCGAATTCATACCCCAGAGAGGAAAGCCCCTCGCACAGCATGTCCCTTTTCCTCTGATACGCAGAGACGTCCACGCTTTGCTCCAGAAGAGGGATGATCGCCCGCTGCATCAGAGCCGGGGCGTTCACATACCCGAGGATTCGATTGCAGAGAACCATGCCGGCAATGAGGCTGGACTTGTCTGAAGCATAAGGATGAACTGCGGCATACCCTATTCTCTCTCCAGGCAGGGAGAGATCTTTAGAGAAAGAGGTGACCACAAAACTCTCCTCATACACATCGAACACACTTGGCACGGCTATCCGGTCATAGACGATTTTTCTATAGGGTTCGTCGGAGATGAGATAGATTGGCCGGCCCAGACTGCGGCTCCGGTCCCGGAGGAGACCAGCCAGTTGCTCCAGTATCGTCCTGTCATAGACCTTCCCTGTCGGGTTGTTCGGAGAATTGATCAGAACCGCCCTGACTTTTTCGGTGATCGCATCTCCGATGGCATCCATGTCCAGAGAGAAGTCCTTTTTCGTTTTCACAACTCTGGGCACTCCCTGGTGGTTGTCCAGGTAGAAATTGTATTCTACAAAATATGGACTGGGGATAACCACCTCGTCTCCCGGGTTCAGCACGGTCTTGAGAACGACATTCAATCCGCCTCCCGCACCCACCGTCATGATGATGTCGTCCGGGCTGAAGGCCTGACGATTGTTTTTTCGGAGATACGCTGCGACAGCCTCCCGGGCATCGGTTCGACCTGCATTGGGCATGTAGGCGTGCTGTGCGGGGGATGGATCCTTCGCCAGGCTCTGCAGCACCTCCTTGAATGATGCCGGCGGTTCGAGGTTCGGATTTCCCAGGCTGAAGTCGAATACGTTATCTGGACCGAATTTCGCCTTTCTGATCATGCCCTCCTCGAACATCTTCCTGATCCAGGAGGATCTTTCAATCGATGCACGGATTTTCTCTGAGACCGGCATTGGCCACCTCCACTCTGAGATACGGGGCAAGATACGAGTTTTGCAGGGGTTTGTAAAGACATTAGCATGGAGCCGAGCCTGCGGGTTCTCTTCTGCGGGGCCGCGATTTGCCCGACGCCGAGTCTCGAGAATCCCCATTAATCTCTTCCCTCCAGGTACTTATTGCGATAAAATAACTGGATTACTTTTCACGTGGGAGGACGGACAATGCAGAAAAAAGAAGGGAAAACCCCAACCATTGCAATCTTGACAGGCGGTGGGGATGTTCCGGGCCTCAATCCATGCATAAAAACGCTTGTCTATCGTGCTGCCAGCGAAGGAATCAAAGTCCTGGGGATTCGGCGCGGTTGGGCCGGGATCCTCGAATACGACAGGGATGATTCGGACGGTTCTCACAAATGTGTGCAAGTGCTGACGCCTCCCGATGTCAGGACCATCGACCGGACGGGCGGAACCTTTCTTCACACCTCGCGGACAAACCCCAGTTCGGCACGAAGAAAGGATGTTCCCGATTTCCTGAAGGAGAAATTCGGAGACGGCGAGGAGAAGAAGGATCTGACTTCCGTTGTCTTGGGGAACCTGAATTCTCTTGAGATTGACGCCATCATCCCGATCGGAGGTGATGACACTCTCAGCTTTGCGGATCGACTGCACCGCGAAGGATTCCCCGTAATCGCCATCCCAAAGACCATGGACAATGATGTGTTCGGCACGGATTACTGCATCGGCTTTTCCACCGCAGTCACCCGAGCAGTAACCTTCATCCATGCGCTGAGAACATCCACCGGCTCGCATGAGCGGATCGCGGTGGTAGAGCTCTTCGGAAGGTACTGCGGGGAGACTTCCCTCATTTCAGCATACCTTTCAGGAGTGGACCGGGCCATCATTTCCGAGGTAGCCTTTGATCCGGAGAGACTGGCGAAGCTTATCATGGAGGATAAGAAGGCAAACCCAAAGAATTATGCGATGATTACCATGTCCGAAGGGGCCAGAATGGTAAGAGGCGAGATGTTCCTTTCCGGGGAAACGGACGCGTACGGCCACAAGAAGCTGGGGGGAATCGGAGATGAGACCGGTGCTCTTCTGAAAAAGATCACAGGTGAGGATGTTCTGATTCAGAAGCTTTCCTATCTGATGAGAAGCGGCATCCCCGACTCTCTCGACCTCATGGTAGGGGTGAACTTCGCGAACATGGCCATAGACCTGTTCCTGCGGGGGGTGTATGGCCGGCTTGTGGCACTCAATCGCGGGGTCTATTCGGATATCGCCTTGAGCACAGTGACGTCGGGGCAGAAGAGAGTGGATGTGAGAGAACTCTATGACGTCGAGGCGTACCGTCCGAAGGTTCGACACGTGAGCGGGAAACCCATGTTCCTGTACTAGGTAGTGCCCATCCGGAAATGAAGACTTCCGGATTCGCGCGATCGGTGGTCAGGTGTCAGGTGTCAGGCAAACCTTCAAGTTCGATGCATTAAGCTGACACCTGAAAGCTGACACCTGAAACCTCAATCCGGAAAATGCCCATTTCTGGATGGACAATAGGTAACCGGATCCGCCCCAGGCGTTTGCCGGACCGGACCATCCCGTCAACCTATACCCCTGGCACTCAACTGATATTACGCTGAGCGCTGCACCGGAGTTCCGCTGGCCGTGACCTGTCATCCGAGAAGGAAAACAAGAAGGATCTACATCGGAAGCGTCCCTGTGGGCGGGGATGCACCCATTGCCGTCCAATCCATGACGAACACCGATACCCGGGACGTGGCATCCACGATTCGTCAGATCCAGCAGCTTTCGGAAGCCGGGTGTGACATCGTGCGGTTGGCCATACCGGATATGGAAGCCGCAGATGCACTTAAGAGGATCAAGTCGGCCGTAGCCGTGCCGCTTATTGCAGATATCCACTTCGACCACCGCCTTGCCCTTGCATCGCTTCGGTCGGGAGCGGACGGCCTGCGCATTAATCCGGGAAACATCGGCGGGCGCAAGGAAGTGGAGAAGGTAATCCGGGAGTCCCGGATAAGAAAGACCCCCATCCGCATAGGAGTGAACGGTGGCTCTCTTCCCAAACGCCTTCTCAAGAAGTACGGCCATCCCGTGCCGGAAGCGATGGTGGAGGCTGCCCTGGAATACATCCGATTGTTCGAGGAACTGGAGTATGATCAGATCAAGATCTCTCTCAAGTCTTCGAGCGTGCTGAATACCATTGCCGCCTATGAGTCCCTGAGCGCGCATGTCGATTATCCGCTCCATCTGGGAGTGACCGAGGCCGGTACCCTGATATCGGGAACAGTGAAAAATTCCCTTGGTATCGGTACTCTCCTGTTGAAGGGAATAGGGGATACCTTTCGGGTCTCTCTTACCAGGGAGCCGGTTGAGGAAGTGAAGGTCGCATATGAAATCCTGCGAGCCCTCGATCTGAGACATCGGGGTCCTGAAATCATCTCCTGCCCGACATGCGGGCGCTGCGAGATCGATCTTTTCGGTCTGGTAAGCCGCGTTGAGGCCGCGCTCACGTCGATCCACTCCTCTCCGAAAGTGGCTGTCATGGGGTGCGTGGTCAATGGCCCCGGGGAAGCAAAGGAAGCGGATGTAGGCATTGCAGGGGGCAGGCGCCAGGGTATCCTTTTCAAAAAGGGAAAGCTGGTGAAAAAAGTTCGTGAAGAAGACCTGGCCGAGGCGCTTATAGCAGAGGTAAAAAAACTCGCCGGAGAGGAACAAACAAAAATCCGAAGCACGAAATCCGAAATCCGAAACAATACCAAATGACCAAATCTCTAGCAAAGCGGTATTCGGATTTCGAATTTGCCCGATCAATTTTCTGATGCAGAGCCGCCTGCCTCTGACTTGGCCCATGGGACCGGGTTTTCAGCCTGGAGAAAGAAGGAAGAGAAATTTTATGCGCTACACCGGATATTTCATCCCTACATACAAGGAAACCCCTGCCGATGCAGAGGTCGTCAGTCATCAACTGATGCTGAGAGCGGGTTTGATCAGGAAACTCACCTCCGGGATATACACCTATCTCCCTGCGGGGCTGAGGGCTCTCAAGAAGGTCGAGAATATCATCCGGGAAGAAATGAACAGGGCGGGCGCCATCGAGGTGCTGATGCCTTCTGTGCAGCCGGCTGAGTTATGGCAGGAGAGCGGCAGGTGGGAATACTACGGCCGGGAGCTCTTATCGCGATGCCTGTCTGGGGCCGACTCATGAGGAGGTCATCACGGACCTGGTCAGAAGAGAGATCCAGTCCTATAAACAGCTGCCTGTCAATTTCTATCAGATCCAGACCAAGTTCAGGGATGAAATCAGGCCCCGTTTCGGAATTATGAGGGGGCGCGAATTCCTGATGAAGGACGCCTACAGCTTCGATATGGACGACCAGGGCGCGGACAGGAGCTATGGGTTGATGGTGGAGGCGTACAACAATATCTTCCGGCGCTGCGGGCTCAAGTTCAGGGCCGTGGAGGCGGACACGGGCACGATCGGGGGAAGTTTCTCCCATGAATTCATGGTCCTTGCGGATACCGGAGAGGATCAGATCGTGAACTGCACGGAGTGCGCATACGCGGCAAACCTTGAAAAGGCCGAGCTGAAACCGTCCGGGCCGGATGCTGCCGATCCGCAGAAGGCGGATTTGAAAGCCGTTGAAGAGGTCCAAACGCCGGGCCGTAAAACCGTGGAAGAGGTCACCCGCTTCCTCTCCGTGGCGCCCTCTGAACTGATGAAGACCCTGATCTACAAGTCGGACGGCGACGTGGTGGCGGCCCTCGTCAGGGGAGACCACGAGTTGAACGAAGCCAAGTTGCGCAATGCGCTCGGTTCGGCACAGGTGGAACTTGCCGACGCGAATCTTATCCAGCAGGTCACTGGAGCTCCTGTGGGATTTGCCGGACCGGTGGGACTGAAAATCAAAATTCTGGCGGATCACTCCGTCCGTTCCATCAGGAATGCGGTGACCGGGGGCAACAGGGAGGATCTCCACCTCCGTAACGTAAACCCCGGCAGAGATTACAAAGTCGATAACTATCTGGACTTGAGGGTCGTCATGCCCGGAGACCCATGTCCCAGATGCGGGGCCGAAATCCGGTTCGGCCGGGGCATCGAGGTGGGGCACGTATTCAAGCTCGGAACAAAATACAGCAAGGCCATGAAAGCCTTGTTTTTGGACGAGCACGGCTCGGAAAAGCCTTTTATCATGGGTTGCTACGGAATCGGCGTCGGGAGAACGGTCGCGGCGGCGATCGAACAGAATCACGACGAAAACGGGATCATCTTTCCCATTCCCATCGCTCCTTTTGAAGTCGTGATTCTTCCTCTCCAGATGCATGAACAGGAGGTTGTGGAAGCGGCCGAAAAGATATACAAAGATCTCTCCGACAGCGGGGTGGAAGTTCTTCTGGACGACAGGGATCTCCGCGGCGGAATCAAATTCAAAGATGCAGACCTCCTGGGCACGCCCGTACGTTTGACCCTCGGCCTCCGGAACATTCGGGAAGGCAAGGCGGAGATGAAGGTTCGTTCGGAACCCGACAACGTGGTCATTTCCCTTTCCGAGGCTGCCGGTATAGTGAGAGAAAAAGTAAAAGACCTCTATGGTTCGGTTAAATGACATCACCTCACAGCTTCTTACCTACCATCCTCAGGCGGATATCAGCCTGGTGGAGAAGGCCTATGTCTACTCGGCCAAGGTCCATCAGGGGCAGATCCGTCTTTCGGGCGAACCCTATCTCTCCCATCCCCTCGAAGTAGCCCATATCCTCGCGCGCATGAAAATGGACGTGGTCACGGTCGTGGCCGGTCTCCTTCACGACACGGTGGAAGACACGAACGCGAGTATGGATGAAATCGAGCGCCTCTTCGGTCGCGAAACCGGGAACATCGTGGACGGCGTAACCAAAATCAGCAAGATCCCGTTCAGCACCGTGGAGGAACGCCAGGCCGAGAACATGAGAAAGATGATCCTGGCCATGGCCACGGACATCCGGGTGATTCTCGTGAAGCTCGCCGACCGGCTGCACAACATGCAGACACTGGGCTATCAGCCTCCAAACAAACAAGAGGAGATCGCCCGTGAAACCCTTGATATCTATGCCCCTCTGGCGGGAAGGATGGGCATCTACTGGCTGAAATCCACACTGGAAGATCTGTGCCTCTACTATCTGGAGCCGGATATTTACGAAAAGATCAAGACTGAGCTCGCGGAGAGACGCGGGAGCATGGAAAAGTTCATCCGGGAGGTCATTGATCTTCTTGCAGCCAAGTTGAAAGAAGCCGGAATGAACGCTGAGATCAAGGGGAGGAACAAGCATTATTTCAGCATCTATTCCAAGATGAAGGAACAGAACCTGACCGTCAATCAGGTCTATGATATCGTGGCCTTCAGAGTGATCGTGAATTCCCTGAAGGAGTGCTACGAGGTCCTCGGGCTTATCCACGCCATGTGGAAGCCGGTCTCCGGTCGGTTCAAGGATTACATTTCTCTCCCCAAAGCCAACATGTACCAGTCCCTTCATACCAGTGTCATAGGTCCTTACGGGCAGCGCATGGAGATTCAGATTCGCACCTGGGAGATGGATCTTGTCGCCGAACAGGGCATTGCAGCGCACTGGAAGTACAAGGAAGGCACGAATGCGAGCCGGGAAGATCAGAAGCAATTTGCCTGGCTGAGGCAATTGCTTGAGTGGCAGCAGAATCTCCAGGATCCAAAAGAATTCATGGAAACGGTACGGCTGGACCTCTTCCCCAACGAGGTCTATGTCTTCACGCCGAAAGGGGATGTGAAGCAACTCCCAAAGGGAGCCACGCCTGTTGACTTTGCCTACAGCATCCACTCCGAGGTGGGCGACAAGTGCATCGGCGCAAAAGTGAACAGCAGGATGGTGCCCCTCAGGTACAAGCTTTCAAACGGGGATATCGTCGAAATACTGACATCGCCAAAGGCCCATCCCGGCAAGGACTGGCTCGAATACGTGACGACCTCCCATGCCAAGACCAAAATCAGACAGTGGATCAGGAGACAGGAAAGGGATCAGTCCATTCTGCTGGGCAGGGAAATCCTCGAAAAGGGTCTTGAGCATGCGCGGCTGAATCTCCCGAACATCATGAAGAACGAGCAGATCGCCGCGGCTGCCGAAGAGTTGTCTTTTCATACCATTCCGGATCTCCTCGCCAATGTGGGATACGGCAAGATCTCGGCCAATCAGGTCCTGGGCAGGCTCAAGCCCAAACTGGGCTACGTTGAACCCAAGGAGCCTGGTCTCGTCAGTAAGATGGTCTCCCGGCTCAGGGGAAAAAAGACGCCGGACGGCATCAAGGTGAAGGGGCTGGAGGGAATACTCGTCCGCTTTGCCGAGTGCTGTCATCCTCTTCCGGGAGAAAAGGTGACCGGGTTCATAACCCGGGGAAGAGGCGTGACCGTGCACAAGAACGAATGCCGGCACATCATGGAAGCCGATCCCGAGAGGGTGGTGGAGGTGTGGTGGGATTCGTCGGATCAGGATTTCTTTGTAACTACCTTGAGGATCATTTCCATAGACAAGAAAGGGGTCCTTGCGGACATCAGCTCAATCCTGTCCAAGAGAGATGCGAATGTCATCGAAGCGGACATCAAGACCACGATGGACAAGAAGGGAATTTTCCGCTTCACCATCGAGGTGCAGAATTATCAGCATCTGCATGATATCATGGGGGCGATCAAGAAGGTGGAGAATGTGCTGATTGTGGAAAGGTTATGATGCCACTTTCACCACATATCCGGATTTGATACAACTGGTGCAAACCCTGATTCTCATCGGCCGACCTTCTCGAACCGTTCTTACCTTCTTGAGGTTGGGGTACCAGCGGCGTCTCGTCTTGTTATTGGCGTGACTCACGGTGTGCCCTTTTTGAGGTCTCTTGCCGCATATTTCGCAAACCTTAGCCATGACCGGGTTCTCCTTTAAGTGAGGCTGAATCAGAATATTTAACATTCTTGCAGAAAGTTGACAACTCTTTTCTGAAATGAAATCCGCAGATACGCATATTACGTCTTTTGCAGAGCTCCTGCCGGCCCTCAACCAAGCCCCAGCCAACCCTACGCATATTCATCTCATGGGAATATGCGGAACAGGCATGGCCTCCCTCGCCGGCATGCTCAAGAGCCAGGGATACAGGGTGACCGGTTCAGATCAGAACGTCTATCCTCCCATGAGCGACTTCCTCAGGGGGTTGGATATACCCGTCATGGAAGGATACAGACCGGAGAATCTCCAGCCCTCTCCGGACCTGGTGATTGTGGGGAATGTCATCACGAGATTGAACCCGGAAGCGATCGAGCTGTCCCGCCGAAAAATTGCCTACCTCTCCATGCCCCAGGCCCTTCGGGTGTTCGCTATGGAGGGTAAGCGAAATGTGGTGGTTTGCGGCACCCACGGCAAGACGACCACGACTTCCATCATCGCCTGGATTCTCGATAACGGCCGACAGGATCCGGGCTACATGATAGGCGGAATACCCGTCAATTTCGGTCTGAACTTCAGGGTGGGGAAGGGGCCCTATTTTGTGATCGAAGGGGATGAATACGACACGGCATTCTTCGACAAGGGGCCAAAATTTCTCCACTATTCCCCTTTTTATGCCGTCATCACATCCATAGAATTCGATCACGCGGACATCTACCGGGACCTTGATCACGTGGTGGAGAGCTTCCGGAAGTTCATCATGCTGATGCCGTCAGAGGGAGTCCTCATCGCCAACGGGGATGATCCTGTTGTCATGGCCGAAGCCCGGAATGCGGCCTGTCCGGTGATTACTTACGGATTCGGGCAGGATTGCGCGTGGAGGGCCGGCGTGATCGGTTATGAGGAGAGGTTGACCCGTCTGGAAGTGCTGCGGGACGGCAAAGAAGCAATGACCGTAGAGACTCCTCTTTATGGGAGGCACAATCTGTCCAACCTTCTTTCGGCCGTTGTCCTGTCCGAATCCCTCCGGATAGAAAGGGGTGATCTGCTTCAGGCCCTCCGTACCTTCCGGGGCGTCAAGAGGAGGCAGGAGGTAAAAGGAGAGCGCAATGGGGTTCTTGTGTTGGATGATTTCGCCCATCATCCCACAGCGGTTCGGGAGACGATTCAAGCCGTCAGAGAAAGATTCAAAGAGAGGCGAATTGTGGCAGTTTTCGAGCCCAGGTCGAACTCCAGCCGAAGAAAGGTGTTCCAGGATGCTTACGCCGGCGCGTTCGATCAGGCTGACCTGATCTTTGTGCCGGACCCTCCTATGCCGGAGAAGACGCCTCAGGAAGAGAGGTTCTCTTCAGGCGAACTCGTGGAATCTCTCCATCGGAGAGGGCTCAATGCCGTATACAGTCCGGACACCACCATTTTGCTGGAGGAGATACTGGGCCGGTGCCGGCCCGGTGACGTGCTCCTGTTCATGTCAAACGGCTCCTTTGACAATCTCCCCGCAAAGTTGCTTGGAAGACTGCGAGGATAATTCAAAAAACAGTATTGCCGATTTAATACTTTGACTGTGGTGAGGTTCTTTGTTATGGAATAATTGTTCTCATTGCTCCAAATGCGGTTGGAAAGGAGAATAGCAGCCGATGGCACAGGAATCTCCCTTGAAAGGAAAGACCGTTCTGGTGGTGGATGATGAACCCGATGTTCTGGACACGGTAGCAGAAGAACTCGAGATGTGCCTGGTGGACAAGGCGCGTGATTATGACACGGCGCTCCAGTATCTGGCCAGCTACACCTATGATGTTGTTATCCTCGACATCATGGGAGTGAATGGATTCGAGCTTCTGGAGAACTCCGTGGACAGAGGATTTCCCACGGTAATGCTGACTGCGCACGCCCTGACCCCCGAGGCCCTGAAGAAGTCCATCAAGCTGGGTGCCGTCTCTTTCCTGCCCAAAGACAAAATGACGGAGCTCAGGTCCTTTCTGGAGGATGTTGTGCTCGGAGAGGGAAAACCGGTCTGGCAGAAATTCTTTGAGAGACTGGGAGGCTATTTCAACAAACATTTCGGACCGGATTGGGTGGAAAAGGACAAGTTCTTCAAAGACTTCAAGCACGAGGTATTGAAGAGCTCCGCATCCCGGACTCAGCCCCGCTGACGAATAGAAGTAAGCCGGATCTTTGCAGAAAAATGAATAGAGGCCGGGTCTCCCCGGCCTCTTTGTTATCCCCGCCCCAAGAACAGCACCGAGGACGCATTCACATCCAGATCTTGAACTTCTCCCAGAACTCCTTATCCTCGTTTTGCCATTCCGGGCCGAATTTCTCATCGTAGAAAGATCCCCATCTGTCCAGCCATCGAGACCAGAAATGTCGCCCTTTGGCCCTGTCTTCAAGAACTTCTCTCAGAAAAGTGGGAAGATCGATCAGTTTTTCTTTTGGAAGGTAGGAAGCGGCGCCACCCTGGAAAGATTTCACGATGTTGCCCGGGCTCAGGGCATGGGCCGTCAACATGACAGCGGTCACGCCCCGCTGATTTGCAAGTTCCAGCAAGACATATCCGTCCACTCCCATGATATCCAATACGGCGAGGTCGAAACTTTCCTGCTCCAGAAGCATCCTGGCATCGGCAAAACTGGTGGCCCCTCGGACTTCACACATGGAAAGCAACGCCTTCGCCGTGTCCACCACATCCGGCTCATCATCCACCACAAGGACTTTTTTCCCTGCAAGAATATCTTTTTCCATTAATGCACCTCAGAGTTACACTCGTCGATCCCGCCCTTTCCAGTACTCATCCCGGATGACTCTCTTCAGAATCTTGCCGGTCGGGCTCTTGGGAAGTTCTTTTCTGAATTCCACATAACGGGGCTTCTTGTAGCTGGCGAGGTTTTCCCTGCAATAGGCGATCATTTCCTGCTCGGTCGCCTCCATCCCCTCTCTCAGAACAACGAGAGCCTTTACAGATTCACCCCAGTGTTCATCCGGCACTCCGATGACCGTGGTCTCAAGCACTGCAGGATGGCGGTAGAGGACCTCTTCGATCTCGCGGGGGTAGATGTTCTTGGCCCCGCTGATGATCATGTCGTTTTTGCGATCCACGATATAGACAAATCCCTCTTCATCCAATCGGCCGTAGTCTCCGGTGTACAGCCAGCCACCGCGAATGGTTTTTGCCGTCTCCTTGGGGAGATTCCAGTAGCCTACTGTCATGCACTCACTGCGCACCGCGATCTCTCCCACATCACCTGTGGGCAGATCCTTCCCTTCTTTGTCCACGATTCTGATCTCATAGCTCAGCACCGGCCGCCCGGCAGATGCCAGCCTGGCGACCTGCTCCGGGGACCCTTCCAAAACATGGTCCTCGGGCTTCAGCAGAGTGGTGAGCGGGCCGGTCTCTGTCTGGCCGTAGAGCTGCATGAACTGACACTGAAACCTTTTCAGGGCCTTCTTCAGGAGCTCAACAGGCATGGGGGATGCGGCATAGACGATGAGACGAAGTTTCGAAAGATCGAAGGACTCGGAATTTTCCAGCTGAAGTAGCGAACTGATCATGGTGGGAACGAGCTGGCAGATCGTAATCCCCTCCCTCGAAATGGTCCCCAGCACCTCGGCGGCGTCAAAACTCCCCTCCTTCCTGATAAGAACGGTATTGGCCATCAGGATGTGGCGAAGGTTGTCCTCCCAGGTGACATGATAAAATGGGAAGACCAGAAGGGTGCGATCCGATGCCCTGAGACCCACCTCTGCAGCCCCGGTCAGTCCATTGACATAGATGTGCCGGTGGCTCCTCATGGCCCCTTTAGGAAGACCTGTCGTGCCTGATGTGAGAACGATGCTCATGATATCATCATCCGCGATGGCGACCCCCGGTTCCTCACCGTTGCCCTCTTTCACCAGACGATCGTAAGAGAGGATCGGCGCCGAGACTCCTTCTTTCAGACACACCCATGTCTCCACGCTCTTGAGTTCACCCCTTATCGACCCGAGAACTTCCTCAAACTCCGGGCCGAAAACGATGTATCGGGGCCCTATGTAATTAAGAATCTGGAGCAGTTCGGCTCTTCTCAGGAGATTGTTGATTGGGACGAAGATGCCTCCGCTCTTTGCACAGGCGAAATAGACTTCAAAATAGACAGGGCCGTTATGGGCGAGTAGAGCCACCCGGTCGCCCTTCTTGAGACCAAGCTGCAGAAACGAGTTGGCAAGACCGTTGACCCTCCTGTTTAACTCCTTATAGGTCCAACTTGTCTCACCGAAAACCAGAGCCGTCTTGTTCGGGAATCGGTGCGCACTTCTTCGAATCACATCTCCCATAGGCATGGCGATTTCTCCTCTAGCAGGTTGCTGAAAAACGCCCATCTGCGTCGTTGCCCTCATCCTTCGTCGCTGCGACGTACTTGTATGTACGTCTCACTCCTAAGGATTTTTCTTCGCTTCGCTCGAACAGCCCACCCTTCGGGCGGGACCCATAGTCGGGCGCTCCCGCGAATAGCGGGATTGAGAAAGCGCAACTTGCACCTGGGCATTTTTGAGCAACCTGCAAGCAGAGGCTTTTCGGCACCCTGCTAAAAGATATTTTCCTCCTGAACCCAGGAGGGGAACCATTTGTAGTGCTCCTTGGGAAAGGCGCGGTTCAGCCCGTCATAGGTGGCCTTGGCCAGGGCAATGCCTCTCTTGTCCCGAAGCAGTTTGACCAGTCCTTTGCGCTCGAGGCCGACCAGCACTTCATCCAGCTTTCCGTCCTCCACATCAAAGAAGGTCTTCAAGTCTTCCCGGCTCATGTGAAGTCCCGGGTTCACGCGGTAGTCCTCTGCCAGGACCTTCAGCATTTGTTCCTCATCCACACTCTTCTCTTTCCTTGGCAGATCCGCTGCAGGGACGGGGACTCCCAGCTTCTCATGAATGACTCGCCTGGGCATTTTTAAATCATCGGCAAATTGCCTCATTCCCGTCCTGTGAATCACGAGCCTGCACGCCTCCATGGTGCCTCCGGCAATGTTCTCCACCTTGGCCACCTTCATGATGGCTGCAAGAGGGTAGAAGGGCGTCAACCCGTCTCCTCCCATCACCTGGATCCCGTCCAGACTCGAAGCCAGGACGCCTTCACAATTATACACCTTGGCCATGTTGGATTCCAGCGTGATGTCCCAGCCCAGGTCCCAGAGATGTGCAGTGTGGTAGGTGAGGAGCCGCGCGATCTTCCATCTCATCATCATGTCGGCGATCTTGAACTGGTTGTTGGTAAAGCTGATGGTAGGCTTGCCGAACTGCACCCTTCTCTCCGCATAGGGCACCACGTTCCTGAGCAGCTCCCCCATCCAACCCACGGTCTGGGCGCAGATCAGGGTCCTCTCAAAGTTGAGCCCCGCGGTCATCACCCGCCATCCGTCCCCTTCTTCCCCAATCCTGTTCTCCAGCGGCACGGGAACATCCTGGAAGTCGAGCACCCCGTTCTGGATGTTTTCGAACCCGATGACCTCGTTGATTTTTTCAACGGAGAAACCCGGGAAGCCCTTTTCCACGACAAACGCGGTGAGATGCTTGTATCGCTTGCGGTCCTCAGGGTCCTGGCTGGTTCGGGCATACACCATGTATCTCTGTGCCGTCCCGGCCGCGACGATGTACCGCTTCTTTCCGTTCAGGAGGTAGCTGCCCCCCTCGCGCCTGGCTCCCATCTCCTGGGCGGCCGCATCCGTGCCCGCAAAGGGCTCCGTAATCACGATAGCCCCAAGCTCTCCCTTGGCGATTCTTGGCAGAAAACGGGACTTCTGCTCCTCTGTGCCGAACTCGATGATCTGACGAAGCCCTCCGAGCATGTTGCCCACAAAGGTGCGCCCAGAGCCGGGCATCCGGTTCATGGCTTCGGCTGCGATGCAGGCTCCTGTCGCCCCAAGGCCCAACCCCCCATACTCCTTGGGGACGCCCGCCCCCCCGTATCCCTTTCTGCTGATGCGATCGAAGATCTCCCGGGGGAATTCCCTCTTCCATCTCGTCTCCACATCGAGCGGCATCACCTCATCGGCAAAAGCCCGCATTTCCTTATCGAATGCTTTATGTTCCTCTGTCCACCAGGGATACGTATCCATGCTAATCCTCCTTCTCTATACGCGCCGTTCCAATCCTGCCCAGTATTTTTCCCTCATCTCCCTCTTGAGGATCTTGCCTGCTGCATTCTTCGGCAGACTCTCCCGCACCTCGACGGATTTCGGCGCCTTGAATCGAGCCAGCTTCTGTTTGCAGAAATCTATCAGCTCCTGTTCGGTTGCCGCTGCGCCTTTTTTCAGGACCACGACCGCATGCACCTTCTCTACCCAGTAGGGATCGGGTATACCGAAGACAGATGCCTCTAAAACAGAGGGATGCCCGTAAAGAACCTCCTCGATTTCCCGAGGGAAGATGTTTTCCCCTCCTGAAACGATCATGTCCTTTTTCCTGTCAACGATGTAAATGAACCCTTTTTCATCGTAGCGGCCCAGGTCTCCGGTGTGCACCCACCCATCGACAATGGTCTCGCGGGTGTCATCCGGTTTGTGCCACCACTCCTGCATGGTCCCCTTGCTGCGAACGATGAGTTCGCCCACCTCTCCGGGTCCGACATCCCGATCGTCCTGACCCACTATCCTCACCTGCACCCCGATATGGGGAAACCCCGCCGAGCTCAGCGTCTTCTGTTCCTCCGCAGATCTGTCCAGAACCCGATGCTGCGCCTTTGACAGCATGGTCACGTTTGGGCCGTCCTCCGTCGCCCCGTAGAATTGCATGAAGATGGGGCCCCATTTCTCCATCCCTCTCTTGAGGGTCTCCAGAGGCATGGGTGAGGCGGCGTAGAACATGCATTTCAAACTGCTGAGGTCATATCGATCAATGTCCGGCAAAGCGAGAAAGGCCGCAAGGTGGGTTGCCACGATGTGGATGTCCGTGGCCTTCTCATCCTGTATGGCTTGAAGTGTCGCGCCCGGGTCGAAAGAGATCTTGGGGGTGATCACGTTGGTTGCGCCGGCGAAATAATAGCCCCAGAGGTTCTTTGTGCCGCCTACGTGGAACAGGGGCATGATCTGAATCTGTTTGCGCCCAAATTCCAGGGCCATCGCGATCGCAAATCTCCTCGTGTCGTCCATGGCGCGTTTTTGCGTATAAAGCGCCCCTCGAGGGACACCCGTGGTCCCGCTCGTATAGAAGAGGAACACCGGGTCTTCCTCCTCCACGAAGACATCGGGCTCTTCGCTCGAGGACGATGACACAAGCTCATCATAGGAGATCATGCCCGGAAAGGATCCCTTGAATGAGATGAAGTTTCTGACCTTCGGAAGACGGGAGCGCAGCGAACGGATGATCTCGACCAGCTCGGGACCGACAAAAATCGTGCTTGCGTCCGAATAGTTGATGAGGTACTCCAGTTCGCCGCTCTGCAACCTGGCGTTGTAGGGCGATGCGATGTAGCCCCCCTTCATCGCCGCGCCGTACACGTCGGTGTACTCCAGGCAGTTCCAGGAAAGAACGCCGACGACTTCGCCCTTCTTGACGCCTAACGAGCGAAGCGCATGAATCAAGCGGTTCACCCTGGAGTTGAACCCTGAAAAGGACACCTGCTCAGGGCCGCATTTAAAGGCGATCTCCTCAGGGTAAAGCAGCCCATTCCGGTTGATGATGTCCGCGTATGTGCCGACCCTGTATCGGGCCAATTCCTTGAGAATGTATTCCTTGCTCATGACAGTCCCTCTTTGAACAGCCGGAAGAAAAGACAGTATATTCTCTCGCGGAGACCACAGAGGCACAGAGGAGATCGTCTGGTTGCGCAACGCTGCGCGGCGATACGCTCTAGCTTGTTCACGCTCCGAAGGAGCTGAGGTTGTCCTGTTTTTGGGATCCAAAAACAGGACAGGGACGCTCTCTGTAAACTCTGCGTTCTCTAGCGAAGCCCCGCCAAAGCGGGACAAGCGCGCGAGAGACGCATTTCTCTTTGGGCTGCAATGAAAGCGGACAACTCTACCCCCTGCTCAGCCCTTGTTCTCCTTCTTTTTCTTCAGAGCCATCACGATCTTCTCAGGCGTAACCGGCTGCTCCTTGAACCATATGCCGGTCGCATCGTGGATCGCGCTCACGACCGAGGGAGGGGTGCTCACAATGGCGCCCTCCGAGGCCTCCTTGGCGCCATAAGGGCCGTCCGGATCGTCCGTGAGGATATCGATCACCCGGATATCCGGCGTATCCAGGGAGAGGGGCATTTTGTAATCCACCAGATTGGGGTTGAGTGTCTTGCCTTCGGACATCTTGAACTGCTCATACAGGGTCTGCCCCAAAGCCTGGATTGCCGCCCCCTGATTCTGGGCCTCCACATTGATCGGGTTCAGGGGTCTGCCGCAGTCGTGGGCAATCACAAAGTCGGTAGCCTTCACAAAGCCCGTTTCCAGGTCCACATCAACCTCCGACAGCTGGGAGGTAAAGCTGTAGGAGGTGCCTGCGTTGCCGATCCCCTTGTCGAAATCCAACACCTCGATGCCGTACTTGGAGTAGCCTCTCCCCAGAATGACCGCCCCGGAACCCGAGTAGCAGGCCGCCTGGGCCAGTTTCTGGAAAGGCATGGCCTTCTCCGGTGAGCCTTTCACAAAAACCTGCCGGTTTCGGAAAACGATGTCACCCGGTTTCACTCCCCACTGCTCGGCTGCAAATGCGGCCAGTTGATCTCTTACGTCCCGGGCCGCCTTTTGGGCCGCCTCGCCGGCAAGCACCGTCACCCGGCTCCCGTAACTGCCCGCGTCGCACGGGGTGAGGGCCGTGTCCACCCTTTTGATATCGACATCCTCTACTCCCAGCCCCAGCTCTTCGGCGACGACCTGGACCAGCACTGTGTCCGATCCCTGGCCGCAGTCCGTTGCGCCGGTCAGGTAGTCCACGCTCCCGTCCTCGCAAAGCCTGACCACTGCCCCGCAGGACTGGTGGCCTCTCTGCCTGGCGCCTCCCAGGTAGGCTGTGCCGGAGAGTCCAACCCCGTGGGCAACCGGACCGGAGCCCTTCTTCTTTTCCCTGTCCTTCCAGGCAGGGTCCTCGGCAAGGGTCTTGATCCCTTCGCTGAGACCGCAGGAGTGAACCGTCACCTTGTTGATCGTTTCATGGGGGGCCTCGATCGCGTTCTTGAGCCGTATGGCGACCGGATCGATCCCAAGCTCCTCGGCCATCATCTCCATCTGGATTTCCGCGGCAAACCTGGTATGGGTGACCCCATGCCCCCGCATGGCTGCCGAGATGGGGTTGTTCGTAAAAATCCTGTACGCATCGTGCTTGAAGTTGGGCAGCTTGTACGGAAGGGTGCTCATGCATCCGGTCAGGTACATCGTAAGGGGGCCAATGGCCGTATGCCCGCCGCCGTCCGCGATCACCCGGCTCTGCATACCCGTGATGGTGCCGTCTTTTTTCATCCCCATCTTGTTGTAGATGATCATGTTGTGCCGCCGGCGACAGGTCTTGAGCACTTCTTCCATGTTGTACATGAACTTGACCGGCTTGCCGGTCATCTTGGAGAAAAGGCATGCGCAGAAGTCGCCTGCCAGGGAATCGTTCTTGGTTCCCCCGAAACCCCCTCCGATGAAGGGCTGGATGACCCTTACCTTGTTGAGAGGCAGGTTGAAGCAGGCTGCCAGGTGGCGGTAGACGAAATAGGGACTCTGCTTGGCGGCCCAGATCGTGATGCCGGAACCGTCCCACATGGCCACGGCAGCGGGTGGTTCCAGGTATCCCGTGATAACCCGTCCCGTCTCAAAGCGGTCCTCTCTTACCAGGTCGGATTCCCGGAATGCCTTTTCCACGTCCCCAAAATCCATGTGGAATTCCCAGCTCACGTTGTTCTTCACATGGTCGTACACCAGCGGGGCGCCTTCCTTCATGGCCTCTTCCGGGTCAAAGACCCCCGGCAACTCTTCGTACTCCACCTTGATCAGCTCGGTCGCCTCCTCCGCTGTTTCCTCATCGACCGCGGCCACGGCCGCAACCGCCTCGGCCAGATACCGCACCCTGTCGTCCGCCAGCGGACCCTCGTCCCTGGTCTTGGGCATCCACCCCCATTTCCACCCGTGAAAATCCTTCCCGGTGAGGACCGCCTTTACCCCGGGAAGTTTCTCTGCGCGGCTGGTGTCAATATTGAGGATCTTCGCATGGGCATACGGAGATCTCGCCATTTTGCACCACAGCATCCCCGGAAAACTGTAATCGGCTGCAAACCTGGCCTCGCCCGTAACCTTCGCCCTTCCATCCACCCGGGGGATTCTTTTCCCGATAACAGAATAGTCTTCCATGCTCACTTGCCCCCTTTCATCATGACCGCCGCAGCGCTGATGGACTCGATGATCTTGGTATAGCCGGTGCAGCGGCAGAAGTTCCCCGAGATCCCTTCCCGGATCTCCTTCTCACTCGGCGAAGAATTCTTGTCCAGAAGCGCTTTTGCGGACATGATCATGCCCGGCGTGCAGAAGCCGCACTGCATTCCCGCATGCTCCACAAACGATTCCTGGATGGGGTGGAGCGCCTCTCCTTTTGCCAGACCTTCGATGGTCGTGATCTCCTGACCGTCAGCCTCCATTGCCAGCACCAGGCAGCTGTTCACCGTCTTTCCCCCCATGATCACGGTGCACGACCCGCACTCGCCCTGCCCGCAACCTTCCTTGGTCCCGGTCAGCTGGAGATCTTCGCGGATCATCTCCAACAGGGTTCTCCAGGGGGAAACCTCCAATGTATGGGGTTGTCCGTTGAGAACGAACTTTATTTCTTTTTTTTCCATCACCTATTCTCCTCCATCGGGATCACCAAAATGCAGGCGCTACGGCCGCCATCAAATTCGAATATCGAAATCCGAAATTCGAAACAAACTCACAAGCACAAATACTTCAATGTTCAAAACAGAAAACCGGAGCGAGCCCAGCAATTTTGGTCATTTTGGATTTGGGTAGTTTTATATTGTTTCGGATTTCGTGCTTCGGATTTCGGATTTTCACCTTGTCCGCAAATCGCATAGAACACCTTAAGATCCTAACTGGCCAGGCATTGTCGAAGAGCGCGTTTGACCAACACCTCCACCATCATCCTCCTGTACTCCGCAGAGGCGCGGTGGTCGTCAATGGGACTGGCCTCTTCCGAGGCCGCTTTGGCAGCCTTGGCCAGAAGCTCATCTCCTGAAGATTCACCCTTCAGCACGGCTTCCGCCTTTTTTGCGCGCATGGGTGTCGGCGCTACTGCCCCAAGCCCGATCCGGACATCCTTCAGGAGCCCTTTTTCCTGAGAGACCATCGCCGCCACACCTACCACCGCGAGGTCCATCCTGCTCCTCGGAGAGAGCTTGATGTATACGCCATTGGCCTTTGCGTGCGCGCCGGGAATCTGAATCTCTCGAACGATCTCATCCTCACCCAGAACAGTCTTGTAAGGGCCGGTGAAAAATTCATGGATCGAGACTTTTCGCGTGCCGCGAGTGCTGGCGCAGAGCACAACCGCGTCCAGGCAAACGAGAGCCGGCGCCGAGTCGGCCGAGGGCACGGCATTGCAGATATTCCCTGCAACGGTGCCCCGGTTCTGTATCTGGTTGGAGGCGATACTGCCCGCAGCCTGCGCCAGGATGGAACACCGTTCTCTGACAATGGGAGAGGACGCCACCGAGGCGATGCTGGCCAGGGCTCCGATCCTGAACCCCCCGTCCCCATCCTCCCGGACATAGTCGAGATCAGGGATTCTCTTGAGGTCCAGCAAACATCTCGGCGTCTTGACGATCCTTTCTTTCAGCCTCGGGATGAGATCGGTTCCCCCTGCAAAGAGCCTGATTTCGCCGTCATGGTTTCCCTTCAGAAGCCCCAATGCCTCATCCAGGGTGCGGGGCGTCACAACGTCAAATTTGGGTAATCGTCTGTAAAATGTTACCACGTCTTCCACTCCTTTCCTCGGCCGTCAATAGCCACTTTTCGACTTTGAACCTTGCCACGAAGACACAAAGACACCAAGTCATGGAAATTCTCTTTGTGTCTTCGTGTCTTTGTGGCTGATATGTGTCCTAACCTCCCCCAAGGGGGGTGAGGGTGATATCCACGCAATCGTCTTCCTTCAATTTCGTTTGCAGACCGTCAGGATAAAACCATATGTTCTTCCCGTTCAATTCCAACTCGATGTCCTTTCGAAGATTTTTCCCTTCAGGGTCCATGAATACAAATTCGATCTGCCTGCCCACATGGGCGAGAAGGTCTTCGATGGTAGCCGCCGAATCCGGCACAGAATATTCCCCCCCGCTTCCGGTGACGAATGAGAAGTTGGTGATGAGTCTTACTTTCATTCTCCCCCGCTCCCTAGTGCCTCATCAGGCTGGGCAACAGCGTTGCGATGGAAGGGAAGAACATGATGATCAGCATGGCTATCACGTCCAGCACGACAAACGGGATCACGGCCCTGAAGATGTTCGCCATGGTGGTGCCCGGCGGGACAACCCCTTTCATTACAAAAAGGCAAAGACCGAAGGGAGGGGTTTTCATCCCGATCTCCATGTTGATGAGGGTGAGCAGCCCGAACCAGATCGGATCGAGCCCTAGGGCCTTCACGATGGGCATGAAAATCGGGAAGGTCACCATCATGATGGAAACCTGCTCCATGAAGAATCCCAGCACGATCATCAAGGCCTGCATGATCACTACGAAGAAGAACTCGGGTAAAGGGAAACTGACCACCAGCTCAACCAGGCCCTTGCTCGCACCGGTAAAAGCCAGGATCTGGCTGAAGGCAGTAGAACCGGTGAGGATCATGAACATCATGACCGTGATGCGGAGGGTCGACTCGGATGATTTTCTGACAATCTCCCAGCTGAGTTTCCGAAAACCCATTATCACAAGCGCAGTCGCCAGTACGCCCATGGCCGCCGACTCGGTCGGTGTGGCAATCCCGAAAAAGATGAGCCCTGTAACCGCCGCTATAATGATGCCAAAGGGAAGAACATGGGCCGCAAAACCCTTGATCTTTTCACCCCAGGGGTGCCTCTCAGGGGAGTAATCAGGGGCCATGGTCGGATCGATCGTGCACCTGATAACAATATACCCTATATAGAGCGCGGCCATCAGCATCCCGGGCAGGAATCCGGCAATGAGGAGCTTGCCTATGGAAATCTCCATGAGGGATCCGAGAATCACGGCCAGCGCGCTTGGGGGAATGATCATGGCAAGTGCCCCGCTCATGCAGGAGCCGATGGCCATGGTCTTGTGATATCCTCTTTTCTCCATCTCGGGCAGCAGAAGGGAGCCGAGCATGGCGGTCGTACCCATGCTGGAGCCGCTCAGTGTGGAAAAGAGGGTGGCCCCTCCCACGCTGAGAATGCAAAGTCTGCCCTTGATTTGTCCCATCCACTTGTCCAGGGTGTCCAGTGCCCTCACAAACACCCCGGAATGGAACAGCAGTTCCCCCATCAGGATGAACATGGGCACGGGCAGCAGGACAAAGGTGCTGATGGAAGAAAACACCGAATGGATGAACTGGGTCAAGCCCGTGGCCCCGCCCCATAAGAAATATATTCCCACGATATCGACTATGGTGAAGGCAAGAAATACGGGAAGCCCTATCGCCAGGAAGAAGAGGAATGCCCCGACTATCACAATCAGAAGAAGCCACCATTCCATCAGTCTGCTTTCCCTCCTTCCCTGAACCGTACAAGGTGATGAGCGAATTGCCTTCCGAATTCAATGAGCAGCAGAAAATAGCCCAAGAAGATGAAGAAGAGAAAATAGTACTTCTGAACGGAAAGTGTCTTGATCACGAGAACCCCGCCCTGGTAACAGTTCCAGGTCTCCACGAGCCCGAACCAGCTGACGACGGCCGAGACGAATATTCCTATGGCCGAGGAGAGCATCCCCAGAAGGGTGTTTGTTTTCCGGCTCAACCGTTCTACGACAAGGTCCACCCCCACATGACCGCCTTTTTTCAGAAGCCATGGAGCCCCCAGGAAGGCCACCAGGAAGAGGATGTACTCCGTCACATCGACCGTCCACACCTGAGGTTTTCGTATGAAATGCCTCATGAAGATTTCAAGAAACTCAATGAGCACCGTTGAAGTGAGCAGAACACCGGCTACGAAAGCCATGGAATCTACTACCCAGTCAAAAAAGCCTTTCCCCTTCATAAGTCACCCTCGATGACGGGGCGGCGCCGTTTGCGCGTGGAGCCGCCCCGTCTATAATGCATGTTGAGCCGGCGCTTATCGCACGCTCATCATGTCTTCATTATTGCCAGGGAAAGGCACCCTTCGGCAACGCCTTTCTGGAACTGACTTCCCTTAGCTTGGGGCCATATTCCGGCGCATTCTCGATGACGAATTTCCAGGTCTCCTCGTAGCAGATCTTCCGGAACTTCTCCGCCTCTTCCGGGGCCAGGGCGATGGTCTTCATGCCCGCTTTCTTTCTCACATCATCCTCTTTGGCCTCGATCATGGAGTTTCTCATGGAGGCGATGTACTCCACGTCCTGCATGATCTCCATGAGCAGATCCTGCATGTCCTTGGGGATCTTCTTCCACTTGTCCATGTTGATCATGGTGGCCGGCTCCATCTGGAACACGCCCGGATCGATCACGAACTTGGTCACCTCCTGAAGACCCCAGCTGATCACACCCACATTCGGCCACATGAATCCGTCCACAACTCCTCTTTCCATGGCCGTGTAAATCTCGGTAGGTTCAACAGTCACCGGAGTTGCGCCAAGGGCCTTGATGAAAGGGATGTAGAGGGGCATGACCCGTATTCTCATGCCCTTGAAATCCTCCACCTTTTCGATCTTCTTGTTGGTGAACACCTTGAACGGAAGGAGGTTGTGCATTCTGCCCAGATATTTCGCGTTGACTCTCTTCGCGAAAATCTCACCCCAGATCTCGAATGCACCGGTTTTTCTCTCTTCCCATTCGGCAAGCTCCGTCAGCCCTTTTATCCATGCCTCGGGCATTACAGGCTTCATGTAGCCGAAGGGGTAATACAGGTTCATGTCCACGGTCCCTGCCTTTATGGCTTGCGCCTGATCAAACGCCTTGAGCACCTCCGGCCCGCCTACCCAGTCGATCTTGAGCTTGCCCCCGGATCGCTGGTGGACCTTTTCAATGAATATGGGAACCGGGTCGTTGTTGAGATGGTTCTTCGGAAAGGCGGTCACCGCCTTCAGCACGGTTGTCTGGCTGTGGACCGCCGGCGCGCTGAAAACCACCATGAGAGCCAGAACGATTGCCCCTAGTACCGCTTTCTTCATATCAGCCTCCCTTGTATAGGCCCCGCCGTTTATGAGAGCCCTTCTATGAGTACATGCCAAAACCCCGGGCCACCTCGCATGCCGTGAAACGAGCCAGGATCACCTCCTTCCCCTGCAATTTGCGTTTGTGCAAGGCAGGTCTTCATCGAGGCTTCGGCAGGTGGCGCGCACATGCGCTTCCCCAAGCGCTCCTCGCTTTTGAAAAAAGACCCCCATGCTCAAACCTCACTCAAACGGATATTTCATAGAGCTAAAGTGTTACAAGAAACGAAATTCCTGCCCATGAGGGCTATCGCATCCCAATCCCTTTAAAGAAAATCTCGGCAAAGGTCTCCGAGACGTTTGCGGCGGAATCCGGTCGCGAGTAATCAAACCAATAGAAAAGCCATGAACACATCCCGATCAAGGCAAAAGCGGCGAAGGTGATGTCCAAAGGCTTGGCCTTTCCTGCCGCCTCCATCTCCCCTATGGCGTTTCGGACCAGGTCGAACGCCCTTCTCCAGACTTTGGTGATTGCCTTTTGATGGTGAGGATCCAGCCTTCCAACCTCATGGATGAGTACCCGTACGTACGGCTTTCTGGCCAGAAGTTCTGTATATCGCTTCAGGAAGAAGCGTGTGCGGTCCTCCGGGTCTTGTATCGATTCGGCCTCATTGATAATCGGGTTCATATCTCTTGCGACGGCGTATTCGTGAAGGAGATAAAGCAGGTGCTCCTTGCTCTCGAAGTAGTGAAAGAGCCCTCCCTTGCTGAGCCCCAACGCCTTGGCGATAAGCGACAAAGGGGTGTTGTCATAGCCCCGTTCCGTAAAAAGGTCCAAGGCTTTCTGGTAGATCTCTTCTCTGCGGTCCATGGTGGAAGAATGATTTATTGAGGTGAAAAGCAACCGGTCGGTCGGTTTTATAATCTTCTACGCCCATTCTTTTGTCAAGGTAAAAGGATCAAGGCAAAAGGATGTTGAAATTTGTATGACTTGGATGGTATGGAACTTTTCTATCCTCCGACTGGGTGCGAAGGTCCGGCGGTGGAGAGGGTGAAGCAGGATGAACCACGACTACAGGCTCGCCAGAGAGCGAATGGTCAGGAACCATCTGATTTCCCGTGGGATCACCGATAAACGGGTGCTTCAGGCAATGGGGAGGATTCAGAGGCATGTCTTCATCGAGGAGGCCCTGCATGGAGAGGCGTACAACGACCATCCCCTTCCAATAGGACATCAACAGACTATCTCACAGCCATATATCGTGGCCATGATGACCGAAGCCCTTGAGCTCAAGGGAACGGAGAAGACCCTTGAGATAGGGACCGGCAGCGGCTACCAGACCGCTATTCTGGCCGATCTTTCCAGGACCGTATACACTGTGGAAAGGATTCGGCCGCTGCTGGAAAACGCCAGGAAGCTTCTGGAAAGCCAGGGCTTCTCCAACATCCTTTTCAAGGGCAATGACGGAACCTTCGGGTGGAAAGACTTCGAACCGTATGATGCCATCATCGTTACTGCAGGATCGCCGAAGATCCCCGAGCCTCTCCTGAAGCAGCTCTCGGAAAAGGGAAGGATGGTCATCCCCGTGGGGAACAGGGCCGGTCAGGATTTGATCAAGGTGACAAGGGTTGGGAACAGCTTCAAGGAGGAGAACCTTGGCGGCTGCCGCTTTGTGGATCTCATAGGCACCCATGGATGGGATGCATAGCGGGTTGCTGAAAAACGCCCATCTACGTCGTTGCCCTTGTCCCGCCTCGTTGCGGCGTACTCAAATGTACGCCTCACTCGTCGAGACGGCGGGCGCCTCGTATCTGGGCATTTTTGAGCAACCCGCTGCAGAGGTCATCAAAAGAGGATGGCGATAAGAGCGCTTCGAGGTGCGGCGGGACATGGCGATTGAGTTGCAGATACTTGGAGATGAGAAGGTGAGAAGGTTAGAAGATAAGGGACTCGCAGGTTCTTTTCTCGACTTCTTGTCTTCTCATCTTCTCATCTTCTCATCTTCTTACCTTCCCTCTTCCACATGATCGCCGGAAAAGACACATTTCTCAAACGATTTCAAAGGTTCGACCAGCCGGTCTCCTGCCTGAAAGGGATCGGGCCTTTGAGATCCGGTCTGCTCATGAAGAAGGGGATCCGGACTGTTCCGGATCTTCTCTTCTTCACCCCCATCCGCTACGAGGACCGAACCCGGGTCACCCCGATCGCGGAAGCGGTCGAAGGGGAATACACCATGGTGTCAGGCCGGGTGATATCAGGGGGAGAGCAACAATTTCCTCGAAGCCGCAAGCGTCTCTTCAAGATTCTCCTCGAGGATGAGCATGAATCCTTCATCGAACTGATCTGGTTTCGATATCGCAAAATCCATCTCAGCGGTTTCCTGGCGTCCGGATGCCGTTTGACAGCATATGGCAGGGTGGAAGGGGGCCGGCATCGAAGACAGATGATCCACCCGGAGATTCATCAGGTCACGGATAAGGGGAAGGACAGCCGGGAAGGGCTCGGCATCTATCCTGTGTATTCAGCGATCAATGGAATGACCCCTTCGGCGGTCAGAAAGGCCGTAGCGCTTGCCCTGCAGCAGTTCCTTCCTTCCATGTTCGATCCTGTCCCAGAGGAGATCAGGAGGGAAAACGAGCTTCCGCATCTTGGGGAGGCCATCAGAAACGTGCATTCCCCCTGTTCCTCATCCTCCGTTGACAAGCTCAATGCATTCGATACCCCCTTTCACAAGAGGATGGTCTTTGACCGGTTTTTTCTGGTCATGCTTCTGGTGGCTTTTCTGAAAAAGAGAAGACATAAACGAACCGCTCCCCACTGGCCGATTTCTCACTCCTTGCAGGAAAATTTCAAGAGGCTCCTGCCGTTTCAACTCACAGGGGATCAGGCCAATGCTCTCAGGGACATTCTGAATGATTTCGCTTCGGGAAGACCGATGAACCGGCTTTTGCTGGGCGATGTGGGATGCGGCAAGACCGTCGTGGCGGCGCTTGCCGCACATCTCTGCGTCCGCAACGGCTGTCAGGCCGCGCTCATGGCTCCCACTCAGGTGCTTGCCCTTCAGCACCTGGAGTATTTCAGGGGATTGCATCCGGGATTTGATTTCCAGCCGATCCTGATCACGGGTCGACTCAAGCCGGCCGAAAGGTCTGCGGCCTGCAAGGAAATCGCAGAGGGCAGGCATAACCTCGTAATAGGGACCCAGGCCCTCGTTCAGGAAACTCTTTTGTTCAGGAAGCTGGGGCTCGTCATCATCGATGAACAGCAGCGGTTCGGGGTCAGGGTGCGCGCCATGCTGGAGCAAAAGGAGGTGCGCGCTCATCAGCTTGTCATGTCCGCCACTCCGATTCCCAGGACACTCGCCATTGCCGCATATGGAGATATGGACCTTTCCGTGATCAGGGAATTTCCCCGGGACAGGGCCCCCGTGCTCACATACATTTTGGGAAAAGAGCGCAAGAGGAGTGTGTTCGAAAGGTTGAAAAAGCGTCTGGCCGAAGGCGAACAGGCCTTTGTCATCTGTCCCGCCATCGAGGGAGCGGAAGAGGAGGATCTGAAGGATGCGGTTCACATGGCGGAGAGTTTGAAAAGGCTTTTTTCTCCCGCTTACGAAGTGGGCCTGATCCACGGCCGGCTGCCTGACGAAGAAAAGCTGGCGGTGATGGAAAAGTTCCGACGAGGGGTTCTGCATATCCTTGTCGGCACGACGATCCTGGAAGTGGGAGTTCATGTGCCGAAGGCCACTGTCATGATCATCGAACACCCGGAGCGTTTCGGGTTGTCGCAACTTCATCAACTTCGGGGCAGAGTCGGCAGGGGTTCCAAGCGGGGGCTTTGTCTGCTGATGATTCCCGAGAATCTTTCGGAAAAGGCGCTCCTCAGGTTGCAGGTTCTTGTGAACAGCCTGGATGGATTCGAGATCGCACAAAAAGACATGGAGCAGCGGGGATACGGTCAATTCGCAGGGACAATGCAGGCAGGGATGGGCGAGCTCGATCTCTCGGAGATGCTCAGGGAGTCGGACCTTCTTTTCAGGGCGAAAAGCGCGGCGGAAAAGCTGATAGATGGGGACCCCGAGCTCTCGGAATTGGATCACCGCCCGCTCAAGACATTTGTGGACGGCATGTTAACGACACCGGTTGATCTCTAGCAGGTTGCTGAGGGAGGAAGAGTTGTTCACCGCAGAGGCGCGGAGTACGCGGAGAATTCTTTTGTCTGCCGGGAGATACCGGCAGACAAAAAGGCTCCCGAAACTAATCTATTGATGTGCTTGCCCATCACAAGTTATGCAGCACATAATATCTTTGAACTAGATGAGAGGCAGGTCTTTTCAATGCCGGTATCTCCCGGCATTGAAAAAAGCTTATTGCTCTGCGCACTCTGCGTCTCTGCGGTGATACCTCTTGAATTCTCGCTCCTATCTTTTCTCCTGCATCTTGCTGCAGGGAGCTTTAATCCTGAAATGACTTGCCCCTTGAATAAAACCCCGCCGTGTAATACACCTAAGCAAGCAAAAACACCGAAGAAAGGCAAGAGGAACTCCCCATGAGAATTCATGATTTTCCGGAAGAGATTCAGCGCCACCTGCTCCCCCAGCCCGGGGGAGAGATGGTTTACCGATGCCTTGGGTGCCAAAAGGAAACAGGAATCGACCGCCTCCTTTACACCTGCCCAGACTGCGGCGGGGTTTTTCTGCTCTTTAACAAAGGGTTCAAGAAAGTCAAAGAAAAGGGCGGCCGAATGTGGAGGCGGATCTTCGATTATCGAAGAATGCTGAACGAGACTCCGTTGAAGGGGATATTCCGCTATTACGAGTTCATTGCGCCCGTGATCCCGCTCGAGCACATCGTGTACCTGGGTGAAGGGCATACTCCCCTCGTGGAGGCCAACAAGAGCCTGAGAGAGCGGGTGGGCATGCCGTTCTTCTTCAAGAACGACGGCTTGAACCCGAGCGCATCGTTTAAAGACAGGGGAATGGCCTGTGCTCTCAGCTTTCTCAACCATTTTGTCAAGAGCCGAAATGTGAAGAATCTGCTGGCCATATGCGCGTCAACAGGGGATACCTCCGCCTCTGCCGCACTTTATGGGTCCTATCTGGAGGACTTGCTCAGATCGGCGGTTCTTCTCCCCCAGGGAAAGGTCACGGTTCAGCAGCTTTCCCAGCCGCTTGGGAGCGGGGCCAGGGTTCTGGAGATACCAGGGGTATTTGATGATTGCATGAAGGTCGTCGAATTTCTTGCAGAGAAATACCCGGTCGCCCTGCTGAATTCAAAAAACAGCTGGCGCATCCTGGGGCAGGAATCCTTTTCCTTCGAGATCTCCCAGGATTTCGATTACGAGGTCGGCGATAAGGTCATCGTGCTGCCCATTGGAAATGCCGGAAACATCACCGCCGTGATGAGCGGGTTTCTCAAGTTTCATGAAGCCGGAATTATCGAGCGCCTTCCCAAGATCGTGGGAGTTCAAAGTGAGCATGCAGACCCGGTTTATCGGTACTATCTCGAAGGAGATGAGGAGAAACGCGTCTTCGTGCCTGTAACTGTTCAGCCGAGTGTGGCCCAGGCGGCCATGATAGGGAATCCCGTTTCCATGCCCAGGGTGATCGATCTCGTGAAAGCTTACAATAGCGCGGCGGGAGAGAAAAGGGTCTTTGTCGTGCAGGTAAGCGAACAGGAGATCATGGATGCGATGATGATCGCCAACCGAAACGGCAACATCGCCTGCACACAGGGCGGGGAATCCATGGCAGGCCTCGCCAAGGCGGTACGGGAGGGCTATGCCGCCAAGGGAGAAACAGGCATCGTCGATTCCACCGCCCACATGCTCAAGTTCATCTCTTTTCAGGAAATGTATTTTGAGGACGCGTTCGGACCGGAGTTCGGTGTTCGTGCCAGACCGGAGCTCAGAAATCGCCCTCTCCTAGTCAGACCTGAGAAGGTCGACCGATTCCCGGAGCCGGGCAGACCTCTCGAGGGAGATGAAATGAAGCGGTTCGTAGAGGAAACCGCAGCCGAAATCGCGAAGATTCTGGAGTTGGAGCCGGAAAAATAAGGACTTTTAGAAATCTCCATGGGCATCAACCCACCGCATGGGAGAAGGCAACCCGAACCATGCTGAGAATCAAATTGATTGTAGTGGACCGCACCAGGCAGCCGTTCCTCAGGGAGGGGGAGGCCTTCTACATCCAGCGGATTCGAAGATACGCGGTCATGGATTGGAACGAGGTGAGACCTGCAAAAATCAGGAAGGGCAGACCCGAAGAGGAGATTCTCGGAGAAGAGGCGGAGAATATTGTCAAGAGAATAACCCCGAAAGACTATACGGTCGCCATGGAAAGGTCTGCCCGGTCGCGTACCTCCGAGGAGATGGCTCTCTGGCTCGAAGGTCTGCAGCAGAAGGGTGTCGAATGCGTCGCTTTTCTTATCGGGGGTCCGCTGGGGCTGGCAAAGGATGTTCTGGCCGGCGCCCGCGAAGGCTTCTCCCTGTCCCGACTCACCCTTACCCACGAAATGAGCAGGCTCGTGCTCCTCGAGCAGCTATACAGGGCCTTCACCATCCTCCGAGGGGAAAAGTACCACAAGTGAGGCGGCAAACCTTCAATCTGCCTCTCACAGAGTACACAGAGACAGAGAGTCTTTTCCGGTGGGTGAAAGAGGTGGGCAATGATCGGATCAGAGGCAGCGAAGCCGTGCCCGGGGAATGTCGACCGTCCGGCTATCGATTTCCAGGGCCGGCTTCCAGGGCCATGGCAATCTTGGTCTTGAGCTCGGTCAGATCAAATGACTTGATCACATAGAAATCTGCTGCAATCGATTTCATGTCCTCCTTGAAAGTATCATAGGCGGTGCAGAGAACTACGGGTAAGTCATAATATTTGTTGCGGATATCTTGCAGGAGATCCAGCCCGTTATAATCAACCATCTTGATGTCGAGCACAATCAGGTCCGGTTTTTCCTGTTCGATCCTCTCCAGAAGCTTGTACCCGCTGTCTGCGGTGATGACCTCATATCCGGCTTCGGTCAACTCCTCCGAATAGAGAAAGCGGATATGCTCTTCATCATCCACAATCAGTATCTTGGCCATAGTGGGGGCTCCCCAATGTGAAATTATTATGGAAGATAACACAGGTTCCGCCGCTTGGCAACGTTACCCGCGCACTCAGCGACCTGAAACCTTTCGGTTTGCCTCCAACCTCCGTCTGTCTTACCAGTGCATCCTTACCTGAATCCCTCTTTCATAGAGATATGCCTTGAGTTCCCGGATCGTATAAGTCCCGAAATGCGCGATAGAGGCGATCAGGGCTGCATCCGCCATTCCCTTGGTGAGGACATCGAAAAGGTCCTCCGGCTTCCCGGCGCCCCCGCTCGCGATCACCGGTATCCTCACCCGTGACGCGATCAACCTGTTCAGCTCCAGATCATACCCTTCCCGGGTCCCGTCGGCATCTATGGAATTGAGGCAAATCTCGCCTGCTCCCAACCTTTCGGCCCTCAATGCCCATTCAAGCGCATCGATTCCCATAGGGGTCCTGCCCCCGTCAACCACCACCTCGAATCCGCTGGGGATACTGGAATTCAGGCTTACTCTTCTGACATCCATGCCCAGCACAATGCACTGGTTGCCGAAGGCCTCCGCCCCCTCGGATATAACCTGAGGATTCCGCACGGCGGCCGAGTTGACGCTTATCTTTTCCGCACCTGCCAGAAGGACGCTCCTCATTTCGCCGACGCTCTTGATGCCGCCCCCTACGGAAAAGGGGATGAAAATCTTTTCGGCCACGTTGCGGACCGTGTCGATCATGATGTCTCGCCGGTCGCTCGACGCAGTGATGTCATAGAATACGATCTCATCGGCGCCCTCCTCATAGTAGAAGGCGGCCGTCTCCACGGGATCGCCGATGTCCAGATTTTCCTTGAACTTCACTCCTTTTGTGAGCCTGCCGTCCCTCACATCCAGGCAGGGTATGAGCCTTTTGCTAAGCATCGACTCCCCCTTTCCATTCGCAGAAATTCGAGAGGAGGGACAAACCTGCCCGCCCGCTCTTTTCAGGATGGAACTGGACGGCGACAAGGTTCTTGTTCGACAGAACGGACGCGAAAAGTATTCCGTGAGAAGTCTCGCCCAGCACTTGATCGGGGTTCGCGGGCTTTGGATAATAGGAGTGCACGAAATAGAACTCGCTTTCAGGGTCGATCCCTTGAACGACCGGATGGCTCTTCTTGAAAGCCACCCTGTTCCACCCCATGTGAGGTACCTTCAGCCTGGTTCCGCGGCCGTCGGAAAGATCATCCGAAAACCTGACAACCTCTCCTCTGATCAGCCCAAGACACTCTGTCCGGTTCTCATCGCTCCGCTCCATGATGATCTGTGTTCCGAGGCAGATTCCGAGAATGGGTTTCCCTCCCCTGAACGAATCGATGAGAACCCGATCGAGCTGCATCTCTTTGAGGTCGGCCATCGCCCTCCCGGCTGCGCCGACACCCGGAAAAATGATCCTCTCCGCTTCGGCTATCTCCGCCGGTACACGGGTAATAAGGGAACGACGGCCCAACGAGGCAAGTGCCCTCTGTACGCTCGTCAGATTGCCTGCCTTGTAGTCGATAATTGCGATCATATGATCCAGAGGTCAGAGATCAGAGGCCAGAGGTCAGAGGTGTCAGAAAAGGAATCTCTTTGACTTCCGGCTTCCGAACTCATTGGAAACCCGGAGGTCAGATATCAGAGATCAGGGTCATAAGCAGACTTCCTTCCGACCTCCGACCTCTGACTTCTGACCTCTAGTATTTATAAAATCCTCTTCCGGTTTTCCTTCCCAGCCATCCAGCAGACACGTACTTTACGAGGAGAGGACAGGGGCGGTATTTGGTGTCTCCCAATCCGGTGTGAAGGACCTGCATGATGGAAAGACAGGTATCCAGGCCGATCAGATCCGCCAGGGCCAACGGGCCCATAGGGTGATTCATTCCAAGCTTCATGATCTGATCTATGTCTTCGGGACTCCCCACTCCTTCGAAAAGGGTGTAGATCGCCTCATTGATCATGGGCATGAGGATCCGATTGGCGATGAAACCCGGGAAGTCGTTTGCCGGTACGGGTGTCTTACCCATTTTCCTGGCCAGCTCGTCCGTAAGGCGATAGGTCTCCTCACTGGTGGCAAGTCCCTTGATGACCTCCACAAGCTGCATCATGGGAACCGGGTTCATGAAGTGCATGCCGATCACCAGCTCGGGTCTTTTTGTGACGGCGGCGATCCGGGTGATGGATATGGAAGAGGTGTTTGAGGAAAGGATCGCGTCCGGTTTGCAGATCTTGTCCAGGTCTCGGAAGATCTGCAGTTTCAAGGCTTCGTTCTCCGTGGCCGCCTCAACCACATAATCGGCCCCTGCCATATCGCCAAGAGACGTTGTCCCCCTGATCCGCCCGAGAACCGATTGCTTGTCCGCTTCCTGGAGAGTCCCTTTCTTGACAAGCCTGTCCAGGCTCTTGGTGATCGTGGATAGACCTCTCTGGACGAATTCCTCTTTCACATCGCTCATGATGACCGAAAAACCCCTGGTCGCTGCAACCTGGGCGATTCCGGATCCCATCTGACCGGCGCCGACCACACCCACTGTTTTGATTTCCATTCCAGACGATCTCCTTTCTTTGATTAAAGTTGACGCACTCCGAGTCCGCATAAATGTCATTTCGGGCGGAGCGAGAGATCTTCACATTCAAGATTTCTCCCTTCGGTCGAATGGCAGGAACACGCGGCAGGTGAGCATTAAATGCATAACTCATTGCTCATGATCGGTCAATCTGATAAATGAAGATTGCGAAGCGAAACCTCCAAACAATTCCGCGGCTTCAATGAGGTTTTTCCCTTCACCCGGGGAGTAGAGTCTCCATGGGCAACAGCCTCAAGGGCAGGGAGGAGCAGGGACTTTGGGTTGCATCCTGTCATGCCCGCGGAGGCGGGCATCCAGTCCTCAGAAGACCGCATGGATTCCCGCCTTCGCGGGAATGACGGGGAGTGACAAACGCGTTTTTATGCAACGTTAGGGTGAAGGAAACCTGGGAAGAGGGGAAAGAATGAATGGCGAGCTTTCAAAGGAAAGGATCGAATTTCTGACCAGGGATTACTGCCGCGGTTTTATTCAGTACTGCGGCTACCAGCCGGAGATAGTCCGATCCGGCTTTTTTCAGTCCGGGGTGCAGATCGAGGAGCATCACCGGCAGCAGGACGGATTCATCCACGCCGGGGTCATGGCCACCATGGCTGACCATACCGCGGGATATGCCGCATTCACCACGGTCCCGGATGAGTTTCAGATCCTTACCATCGAGTTCAAAATCAATTTCCTGCGCCCGGCTTATGGGGACTCGCTGATTTGTCGTTCAACGGTGATCCGCGGCGGGAGCCGGATCATCATTTCCGAATCAGAGGTCTTTGATAGGAGGGAAGGGGTAGAGGCTCTTGCGGCCAAGGCCCTGGTCACGCTCATGGTGGTACCGAGAGAAAAACTGAAAGACAGAAGTTGAAAAGCTAGAAGATGAGAAGGTAAGAAGGTTTCCTCACAGAACGCCGGATCGCCGCACCTGAGGAGTGGTCTTCGAGAAAGGCCGCGTCTTGCATATGCGGTCGTTTCCTGAACAGGCCTAGATCCTATGTCGAGCGAAGCGGACGCAGCCCCAAACGATTGACTCGAACAACGCCTCGGAGGTCGGGATACATCTGCCAGGCTTTATGATTTTTCAGGGGGCGGTCAATGGAATGACACAGAAATCGTGGCCGCCGCAGAAGACCACTCCTCGGGTGCGGCGATCAAAGGATCGCGTCGATTTCCTCGGCCACCCTCCTTGCGGCTTCCGCAGGATCCTTTGCATCCCGGACAGGACGCCCGACCACAATGAAATCAGCGCCGGATTGCACTGCGCCCGCCGGGGTAACGATTCGTTTCTGGTCATCCGTCCCCACCAGAGACCATGCAGGGCGTATGCCCGGGGTGACGGCGATCAGATCGGGCAGCTCCTTCTTGATTGCAGCCACTTCCCGGCCTGAGCAGACAATCCCATGGCAACCCGCTTCCTTTGCGATGCGGGCCCTCAGGAGAACGAGTTTCAGCAAATCCTTGATGTATTCTTCCCTGAAACCGAGTATCTCGAGGTTCCGGCTGTTCAGACTCGTGAGCAGCGTGATGCCGAGGATACTGGTGGCGGGGTTGTTCGAAGCCACGTCTCTGAGAACCCCGTCCCCTGCATCGCAGTGGACCGTCACAAACCTGGGGTTGTAACTGCTTGCTGCCAGAAAAGCCCGGTTGACGGTTGCAGGGATGTCGTGGAGCTTGAGGTCCAGGAAGATTCCGGCTCCTGTCACGTTGCGGATCGATTTGAGGATTTCCGGCCCCTGGCTGATGAACAATTCCAGCCCGACTTTAAACAGCCCCACATCGTCTTTCAGGACTTCCACAAGTCTCAAGGCGTCCTGACGGGTGGAAACGTCAAGCGGGAAGATCAGGTAGTCTTTTCCTTTTTTCATGGCCCTTTTCCCGGTTCTTTGGTTCTTTGCCAGTCTTATTGTTCGATCCTTCTTATCCTGTGGTCCTGCCCAACCTCTTATAGGCCATATTTTTCCCGGCCACAATCCACAAACAATCATCAACCTGCTTTTCCAAAAAATCGTAGACAGACACCACAAAACGAAATATATTTTTACTCTTCCCTTCCCAGGCCACCGTAGCTCAGTCGGTAGAGCACCTCACTCGTAATGAGGATGTCCGCGGTTCGATTCCGCGCGGTGGCTTCAACGAAGTCAAGCACTTGCTGCAACCTTCGCTTTCTCCTCTTCCGCAGAAGTTCCAAAAAGTCTCCAGTCTGTTTAACAATGGTCGTATCGATCCTCTTCGCCGATTCCTCGTCGACTGACTTCATCAGGTGTGAGCACGTCTTCGGCACATCCGTCCTTTCACCTTTGGGATCGGCACCGGAGGGTGGTTGTCGGATTCCAGAGATCCTTGACTTTTTGATGCTGAGCGGCGAATCGCGGCAGTCCCTGAAGAGTACCCCCCCGGGAACGGCCGGGGACGGTCTCAGGAGAGGTCCCTTTTCTTTTCCTCAAACTCCTGTTTGTCGATTTCTCCCCGGGCATACCGCTCCTTGAGGATATCCAAAGCCCTGGACGATTCCGTTCGGGAGGATGTCGTCCCTCCCCTGGTGTTCTGAACCAGCCATCTGATGAAGAGGACCAATGCAACAACGATGAGAATCCAGAAGAGAATCATGAATATTCCTCCAATCCAGCCCATTCCCCAGCCGTCCATCATGCGGCCGTGCCAGTCATTGTAACCCCTGTACTGAGCACACGCTTCTCCCTGGGGAAAAAGGAGCGAAAAAACTGCGAGTGAAACGAAGCCCCGAATAGACTTAGAGAATTTCATGCAGGTCCTCCCTTCAAAGTCAGTCCCGTCATTCCGGCTTGGCTTAGTATGTCTCATACTTGATACCGTGGAATGCACTCTTTTGAGCATTTGGATCCCGTGCATCGAAGAACCATACTTCTTCAAGGATAAAAATACGGAAAATCCTGTATTGGATGACAAAACGCGACTGCTTATAGTTCAACTGGAAAGAATAGTTGCACCTCATTTCCGGCGCTGACCCGTTGGCAGTCAAACATCCGCCCATTATTCCGCATGACACATTTGGCGGGAGATAAACCCATGAACCAGAAAAGGCGAGGTGTTTCCTCCTGGCATAAATCATCGGGGTCGACCTTCACAAATCACCCTGTTTTTTCAATCATCCTGGCGGGCCTGGCGTTTTTCATGATCTTCCTGGTTGCGAGTTGGGGTCTGCGTTCCGGCGCCCGGGAAGAAGCCACCGGTAAGAACCAATGGGAGGCGACCCGGTCGAACTTCGATGCGCAGGACCGGAATGGGGTGAAGTGAGAGAGTTTCAGCCGCGCATGTTTACCTTACTCCGCCTGTCGGCAGGATTTTTTCCAGCTCTCTCATGATCTTGGCACCCCAATCATATACCGTATTCCTGCGCACCTGTTTGATCATCCTGCTCATCCTTTCCGCCCGTTCACTGTTGTCCATGCAAAATGATGCGTACATCATGTCCGCCATCTGTTCAATGTCGTAAGGGTTCACAAGAAGGGCATCCTGAAGATCTCTGGATGCCCCGGTATATTGCGAAAGCAGAAGAACTCCGTCCGGGTTCTTCTTCCTCGCCGAGACGTATTCCTTGGCAACCAGATTCATGCCGTCATGCAAAGAAGTCACAAGCAGAATATCTGCGATCTTGTAAGACGCCAGGACAGTGTAATAGTCATGGTGTCCGCGGAGAAAACGAACCGGAGTCCACTCCTCGGTCTGATGTCTCCAGTTGACTTCATCGACAAGATCGTCAAGCTTGTCATTGATGTCCCGGTAATCCTCGATATGTGTTCTGCTTGGGGCGGCAAGCTGCAACAGGGTGACTTTTCCATGAATCTCCGGGTGGAGTTTGAGCATAAGATCGAAGGCCTTCACCCTTTCCGGTATCCCTTTTGTGTAGTCAATCCTATCCACGCCGGCATAGACCGTTGTCCCCAGCACCCCCTCTCCAAGTTCTTTCACAATACGGTCGTAGGATTTCCTGGTCCGCTGGGATTCAGAGTCGTTTGCGATCTGGTGAAAGTCGACGCTGATCGGGAAAGATCGGATGTGGGTGGGCCTGCCCCCACGGAAGATCCTGAATTGTTCATAGTCCACCCTTGACTCGATGGTACGTTCGACCGTGTCCATGAAGTTGTTGCAGTGGTATTGGATGTGGAAGCCCAGGATATCGTTGCCCAGCAGACCATCCAGAAGTTCCTCACCCCATGGAAGAATGCGGAAGGCCTCGCAGTTGGGCCATGGTATATGCCAGAAATGAATAAGGAATAGATCCGGCCTGGCGGTTCTAAGCATTCGGGGGAGCAATGCGAGATGATAGTCCTGAATGAAAACGATGGCCGGGTCGCTTCCTGCTTCTTCAAGAACGGCGTCACAAAAGCGCTGGTTGACCCTCCGATAGATTTCCCAGTCCTCTCTGCTGAAACGCGGCCTGGTATAGACGATGTGACACAGGGGCCACAGCGTCTGATTCGAGATGCCGTAATAATATCCGTTTTCCTCCTTTTTGCTCAGCCACACTCTTTTGAGGACATACGCGGGTTTTTCCGGGGGCACCTCTATGCGGTCTTTGTGATCCGTGACCAGACGGTCGGCGGAGCCGGCCCCATGCGCAATCCATGTTCCCCCCGTGGCCCGGATTATCGGCTCAAGCGCGGTGACCATGCCGCTGGCAGGGCGGAGGACTTTGATGCCCATAGTATCCCTCTCGTGCAACCAGGGTTCTCTGTTTGACACGAGAATGAATTTTGACCCTTCGGCTATTCTGGAGACGAGTTGTCCCAAGGCTTCGGCATCCATGACCTGATCTCCTTTCTCAATGTCGAAGGGATGACTCTTCGGGTGTTTTACAATCGTTACCGAATCAACAAGGTATCCAGGCGGGAGCCCAGGGGTGTATAAGCAAGCGGTTGTTTACTAACGAGCGGCGACTCTTTTATTCGTACAGGAAAGGGGTGTTCATTGTAAAGCAAAATCCTCTGTCCTTTGATAGTATCAAGGGCGCAATTATTTGATTTTGTTTATGGTTGAGCTCCAATAAGACCGCGTGTAGACCGTATGCGTCGTTTCGCTGTACGTTTCTGCGCTGCAGCACTACTCCACCGAAAACCCTGGGAGAGTTGACATTCAACCCTTCGGTGCATTAAGCTTCCTTTGTGAAATATTTTCTAAGCATACTTCTGGTTTGCGGTGCCTTTGTAGCCAGTTTTGGTGAAGACATATACCTTTCCATGTGGCCTCCCAAACCGGGAGAGATGAGCTATTTGACCCACCGCTCGCGGCGTCCATTCGGATTCGATCAGGAAAAGGCATTTGGCAGCAAGCGAGAGGTTGCCGTATCTCAGTACACGCCTTTATACAACTCCATTCTGGAGGGGACTGAGTCAAGCAAGAAGAAGATGCGGGAGCTGATTCAAAAGGTCACCGCATTGCAGTCTCAGGCACAACGGGACGGAAACGAATTCGACAAGTATCTTCGAAAGCAATTTGGAATCGATGTCGGCTCGGAGTCGGCAAGCGCTCTCTTGCAGTATCCCAACCTGGTGAACCTCTTAAATGCCGTTATAGCGATAGAGGATTCCATCCTGCAGGGGAGGATCGTGGAGGATCCGAAGCCTCTCAAGGGAAAAAGAACCATTGAGATCCTTTTTCCGAAACCCCTCGGCACTGTCGCATTCCCGGCCACAGAAGTAGTCACTCTGGATCAGGCCAGGGAGACGCTGCAGAGTAAGATCTCCCAGGTCTTCTGGCAGGTTGAAAAGGGGATTCTCGATCCGGTCGTCCGCATAGCTCTGGCAACCATGACTTCGAATCTGAAGTACGACCAGGTGGAGAATGACAGGAGGATCGAGGAGATTCTCCGAAGGTATCCATCCAAGACCATCCACTACAATTCCGGTGATGTTTTGGTCCCCTTTCGAAAAGTCCTGAACGAGGAGGATGTGCTCCTGCTTTCCGCTCATCAGGAAACGGGAAAGGAAGGGGCTTCGAACGGCAGCGTCCTCTGGATACTGTTCGCGATTCTCTTTTCCGTGGGGGCTTATGTCCTTCTCCTGAACAGGACCTTTCCCTCCCTCCATAACGGCAGGACTCCCTTTCTGCTTTATCTGTCAGTGCTGGTGCTTGCAATAGTCGTTCTGGATCTGTTCCTCCTCCTCACCTCCTTTCCGGTCCACGCCTTGCCGGTAGCATTTGTTCCTTTGCTGCTGGGTATGCTTTATCACGAGAAGATGGCCATTATCCTGAGTACGCTGTTAAGCGTCCTCCTGGTAAGCTTTTTCGCCGGGCGCAGCCTTCAATTCATGCTCTTTTTCGGCTTCGGAGCAATAATGGCAGTTCTGGTCACCCCTGTCATCAGGAAGCGCTCCCAGCTCGTGCTTCCATCCCTCCTCGTGGGGTGTACGAACGCAGTGGCCGTGTTCTTTGCATTGGTCGACGGAATGGGGAATACGGAATGGGTGCAGGTCGCAAGCACTGCCGGTGTAAACACCCATGCGGTGATGGAAAAGACGAATATTGTTTTTCAGATGGGATGGGCGTTTGCCGGGGGGATCGCTTCAGGTCCGCTGGCCCTCCTGTTCCTGCCTTTCATGGAGCGTGTGTGGAACACCGCATCCAACTTCAAGCTTTTCAAGTATACGGATCTCGATCATCCTCTTCTCAAGGATCTCCTCACAAAAACGCCGGGCACCTATCAGCATACTATGACGGTAGCGCATCTTGCCCAGAGCGCAAGCGAATCGGTAGGAGCGGATTCGCTTCTTGTCCGTGTGGGCGCTTACTATCATGATGTGGGGAAAACCACCGACCCCAACCACTTTGTGGAAAACCAATTCGGGGGGCCCAATCTCCACCAGGGGCTTTCTCCGCAGGAAAGTGCGGAGATCATCACCAATCATGTCGAGAATGGGCTGAAGCTGGCCAGGGAAGCGGGGTTGCCGGAAGTGGTTCAGGATTTCATCTCGCAACATCACGGCACGCAGCTTCTTGAATTCTTCCACGACAAGGCGCGCAACTCCAGCGGAAACGAACAGGTCCCGGAAGGGAGTTTTCGCTATCGAGGCCCGAAGCCCCAGAGGGTGGAAACAGCCGTCCTTATGATTGCAGATGCCGTAGAGGCAGCTTCGAGGACCTTGCATGAAAAGACGCGTGAGAAGATCGAGTCCATGGTCCGCCATATCATAGAGGTGCGAATTGCCGACGGTCAGTTTGAAGAATGCAACCTCTCCACCCGAGACATCGCAAAGATACGAGAAGCCTTGATCGACTCCCTTGCCGCATCATTTCACACCCGTGTGGAGTACCCGTGGCAGAAAGAGGAGGAAAAGAACGAAAAGGAAAACCCTCCCTCCAAAACCATCCCATTTAAAATCTCCTCAGTGTAGCCGTACTCATAAGACCATCAGCAACAAGTCCTCTTGAGGTCGAAGCTCCCTGCAGCTTGTTGTAGCGAAGCGGAAGATGGGGACCCGATTGCGGGGTGTCCGTGGTCCCTGACGGACAAGATGGGGAACCGCCCGAAGGGTGGGGTGTTCGAGCGTAGCGAAGAAAAATCCCGTTAGCGGGGCTGCGGGGAGCTTCAATTCGAGCAGATGAGATTACTCCCTGCAAGGAATACAAGTTTACCCTTATTCCTACCAGAGCTACCTCCCTCTAAACTAAGTCGTAGTACGGAGAAGAAATCACGGAGGAACATCATGCGAAAAAGAAGACTCACCATCATCTGTCTTGCCCTGATCCTTTCCGCTCCATTGCTCTGGGGAGGGTGTGCAACACCCAGGCCGGCTACGGCAGAAATGTCCAGGGCGGATGCCGCTATTGAGCGCGCGCGAGAAAGCGGCGCCGTTGCCCATGCGCCTCTTGATTTGAGGATCGCAGAGGAAAAACTGCAAAGAGCAAATGCGGAGACAAGGGACGGCAACATCGAAAAAGCGCGCGCCCTGGCGGTGGAAGCCGAACTGGACGCCAGGGTCGCGGAAGAGAAGACTCGCGCGGAGATGGCGTCTCAAAATGCAAAGAGGATGCAGGAAAGCCTGACCGAACTGCGCCGGCAGATAGAACAAAGATGACCAAAGAACCTGGAGAAAGGAGCAGAAGACCATGGCAGGAATCACATTCAGGAAAGTCTATCACGTCCTGGCCGGCAGTTTGGTGGTTGCGTTGATCGGTGGTTGCGCAACTGCACCTGACAGGACCGATCCGGCAGTGGAGAATGCGAGGAGGGCCTACTCGGCGGCGGCAGAGAGACCTCATGTGAAGGAATACGCCCCAATACCCCTCCGGGAAGCTTATCTGAACCTGAGAAGGGCAGAGGAGGCGGAATCGGCCGAAGCGCGCAACCATTTTGCCTACCTCGCAGAAAGGCAAGCCGGGCTGGCATTGGCAATGACGCATAGGAGGATAGCTGAGGACGAGATGGCGCAGGCGGCAGAGGAGAGGGATTCGCTGGTCCTTCGATCGCAGCGCCAAAGAACACAAGAGGCGGAGATGGAGGCGGAGAGGCTCCGCCGCGAGAGGGAGCTCGCAAGACAACAGACCGAGAGATTTCGCTGGGAATCGGAACGTGAAACGCAAAGACTCCGCGAGCAGCTGGCCGAGTTGGAGGCCAGAGAAACCGATCGGGGGCTGGTCCTGACCCTGGACAACTTCCTGTTCGAAACGAACCGCGCCCATCTGAAGGCCGGGGCTTTTCGGAGCCTTGAGAAGCTCAGCGATTTTCTCAAACAAAACCCGGGCCGCAACATCATGATCGAAGGCCACACCGACAGTACCGGAAGCGCGGAATACAATCTCGCCCTTTCACGCCGAAGGGCGGAGGCGGTAGCTCAGGCGTTGAGGTCCCAGGGGATCGACTCTGACCGCATTGTTACCCGTGGGTACGGGCAGGAATACCCTGTGGCCTCCAATGACACTCCCTCAGGAAGGCTGCAGAATCGACGGGTGGAGGTCATCATCGAGAACGCAACCGAGACCAGGGCGGGAACCGCCCGACAATAGAAGAGCCGTGCGATCAGTTGATCCGTCCAGGTGGAGGAGTCATGGGAAAGGGAAAGAGCTGAAGCGGACAAGGGAGTCGCCATGTCTGATTTTTCACAGAATCGAACACGGATCACCACTTTTCATATTCTGGAACAAGACAGGAAGCACCTCAGAAATCAACTGAGGCTCTTCTCGAAATGGAAAAAGACCGTTCTGATTATTCCGCTTCTTGCAACCGAGTACACGGAACCGGAGAACCTTCCTGTCTTTGAGAACATCCTTAAGCAACTGTCGGACATCCGGTACCTGTCCAACATCATATTCGGTCTGGACCGGGCTTCAAGTGAGGATGCCATGATGCTCAAATCCCTGATCGGGAAGCACGGCATCAGGCACTCCATTATTCAATGGAATGACGGCCCCGATTTTTCCTCCATATATGACAAACTCAACGAAGCGGGTTTTCAGGTTCAGGAACCCGGCAAAGGCAAGAACATGTTCCTGAGCTTCGGCATTGCCATTGCCCTGGGCGCCGAGGCCATTGCGCTGCTGGATGCGGATATTCGAACGTTCAACCGTGCCCAGCTCGAGAGGCTCCTCTATCCGGTGGTGGCCTTGAATTACGATTTTGCCAAGGCTTACTATGCCCGGCTGAAGGAGCGGGAACTCTACGGCAGGGTGAAACGGCTGCTCCTGGACCCGCTTCTCCTTTCCCTCAAGCGAAAATTCACCGAGAGCAAGGATGAGAAAATGCTGCGCCTGATCGATTTCCTGCTGGGGTTCAACTATCAGCTTTCCGGAGAAGTGGCGTTCAGAGTGGATCTCCTCAAGAGGATGCGGTTTGCAACAAACTGGGGCGTGGAGATCTTCACACTGATCGAAGCATATCGAAAGGCGTCCACTCCGGCCCAGGTCATGATTTCGGAAGGTCATTTTGACCACAAGCACCAGGAGGTTTCCGAACAGGACAGCACCAGGGGGCTCAACCGCATGGCTGTGGATGTCGTTACCACGCTCATGAATGCGCTCGTCATCGAGGAGGGGCTTGAGATATCGGATACGTTCTTCCGCGACCTGGCCATCACTTACCGAGCAGTCGCGGAGGAATTGATCAAAAAGTACTCGGACGATGCCTCTTTCAGCAATCTGAAATACGACCGGGACGCGGAAGAAAGCATGGTCAGAAATGTCTTTCAGCACTCCATTCTTTACGCAGGCGACCTGCTCGCCTCCCCCTACAGGATGGTGGAAAACCTTTTACGATTCGTGCACTCCTATGATGAGTTCAAACCCTACATCGACAGAGGGCTGGTCGAGACCATTCTATCGGTGGAGAAAAAGGGGAAGGAGAGTGTCTTCGAAACCCCCCAGACGGTTTCGTGGGAGAGGGTTTCGAACAAACTGCCCAAGATCTTTTACGATCTGATCGAAGCCGTCGAAGCCGAGAAAAAGCGGTTCGAGTGATAGGCTCTCTGTTCACATCATTTTCGTGTTGCACGAAACCAGCCCTTCGGTTGCCGGTAGAGGAAACCCTGTAGATTCAGAGAAAAGCTTCGTCTGAGAGGTGCAAGAATCCGAGCCCGTGGAGGATCCCCCTCACCCGGGCTCGGTCTTCACCATGCATATGGCCTCATATGCTTCGATGTATGCGGAATGTTTACTGCTGCTGATATCCCCCCTGTCTTCTTTGGTCCTGGGGCTGGGATCCACCCTGACTGCCTGCCATGGTGTTTTGTCGTCTTCCGAGGTCAGCGACAAACACCCTGCCCCCCTCGCTTACCTGGTACTCGGGCATCTGCTCAAGCTGTTCCTGCGTTCCTCTGTACAAGACGGTATAGGGACCCACATGGCTTAACTGAGTGTAGGGAATGACTACCTCCTGACCCCCGATTCCCAGGACGCCGCCCACTTCGATCACTGCATGAGTAATCCTGGCGCTCGAAGGATCCACAACGAGATCTTCGATGCTGCCCAGGTTGTCGTTCCACTGGTTGTAGACCGGAGAGCCAAGAAAGAAATCACCGGACATGCCACGGCTCATGCCTCTTGGCAGCTGCCCTTGCTGCCCCCTTTGGCTCTGCCTCATTCCAGCCCGGTCTTGCCGCGAGTCCTGATAATACCCTCTGCGCGGGGGCTGCTGTTGGTATCCCTGGTCCTGCGGGTAACCGCGATCCTGAAATCGCCCCTCAGGCGGCGGGTATGGGCCGGGTCCATAACCGGGACCATAGCCCCTGCCCGGTCCGTAATAAGGCCTAGGCCCATAAGGGGCGCCGTAAGACCCCCATCCGGGACCGTAGTAGCCGCGGTACGACGGTCTAAAGGCCCAGAGATCCACCTCCGGCATATTTTCAAGTTCGTTCTCGGTGCCGTTAAAAACAGCATGTTCCTGGGCGCCGAATTGGATACGATCGGGGCGGACAGCCACCGTCTTTCCGCCAATTCCCAGGAATCCCTCATTGATGCTCAGCAAAAAGTGAGAGATCCTGCCCCGCCTGCTGAAGATCACATCCTCGATTTTTCCTATCTCTTCTCCTCCCCGGGTTCTCACATCTTTACCGAGCAGCCCTTCTTCGAGAGAGAGCGCCTGGACACTCCCACTCTGTCTGGAAGCCTGCGTTTGAGCGCTTGCCGGGAGAGCGAGCAAAAGGATCAGCGTGAACAATAAGAAACCCGTCATTCTCTTCTTTATCATTGAAACACCTCCTCTATTAAATTACGTACCCCCCATTGTAAGAATGTCGGCCTGCTGGAAAATGGGCGCAAACCTGTATTGCGCTCTCTTCCGATTAGAAAAATATCCGAACCGATGTCACGATCCTTTGTTGGACATCCGTCTGCTTCCCGCGAAACATGCCGTGACCCCTGCAGTAATTGCGATTCCCCAGGCAGCGCCCCTCCTCGTTCTCTGTTTCCCGCTCCGGCGGAACTGATTCCGGTGCCCGGCCTCAGGCCATGATCCGTCTCCGGCGGTCAGTTTGAAATAATCCTTGGGAACCTTTCCGGAATTTTTGCCACCGAATATGAGGGAGGTCAGCCTGTAGGTAGTGATTGCATTACTATACAGAGCCCTCAGCCCGCGGGTACTACGAAGAAGGTCAAGACGAGGTGCTTGTCAATGATCTGCTGAGCCTTGGTAAGGAAGTGATCGTACCGATCGTGCCAATGGACAGGATTCACCGCAGGGCAGAGCCGGAATGAGACAGCGCCAACAAGGCCGGCAGGCGCAGATGATGCAGGGACGCGTGAACAGGGGAATGTCCGGGGACTCTTCATTGGGGCGCAGGTGATCAATCAATGGAATGAAAACCTTGGCGAAGTCGAGGATCTTGTAACAAATCCTTCAACCGGCCGGGTCACCCACGCAGTGATCGAATCTTTCGGCTTGCCTCGTCGTATCGCTTTCCACCGCCTTTCGGTCCTCATTTTCCGGCAAATCCTCAAAGAGCCCCTCTGACTGTCATTTCCGCATGCCGCCAGAGCGACTCGCGGTGGTTGGGCCGGCTGACGAAACCAGACAGCCGATCCCGCGCAACTCCGGTGAACCTCGTACTACCCGCCTTGAAAGCCGCTCTGATAATAACTGCGAACTTCAGGTTCCCACTGTTGCTGTTCTGAAATTTGGGCCTCGTCGAAACTCGGGGAACTCAGAAAGGCCTTTTTGTCCAAATCGGCCGACAGCCTCTTATCATCCTCGGGATTCGTACGGATGAACTGAGCCGGGACCGGGTGCAACTTGTTCGACTCATCCTGGACGACAACGTACAGTGGCCTGTCCTTCTCTGAAGCAAAGAGATCTTTCATCTTGCCCAGTTCCTCACCGTTTTTCCCCACTACTGTCCGTTCCATGAATTCCCTGGCACGATCGGAGTCCATCTGGGCAAAAGGTATGTGCGGCTCTTTCCGGACGGTTTGCGCCGCTTGCTGCATGTCGCCCCTTCCGGCCCCTCCGGGTTCCCACTGGATCTCGGACCGGGACACGTCCGCCACTAACAGATCGACATTTGGCGTTGGCCTGATTTTGTCCCATGGTACTGCTATCCTCTCGCCGCCGATACCGAGAAATCCGCCGACGGAGAGAATTACGTACTCGATCTTTCCATCCCTGCCGATAACGAAATCTTTCGCAGTTCCGAGTTCCTCTCCATCATTGGATACAATCTTCTTGTCAAGAATGTCGGATGATTTCTGCGCCCAGCGAAGCCGGCCGGGTTGCGCGGTCTGTTGTTCTTGTATGCCCTGCTCCTGGGGGGATTGTTGCTGCTGGGCAACCGCATTCGAAGCCGGCAGAAAGCCCGCCAGCAATATGACAGACATCAATATTCGTTTCTTCATTGCCGAATTCCCTTTCATGTTTTTACAATCAACTTAAAGCTCATTGGATCTATGGCAATGGAGGTGTTACTGAAAAGATTAGATAGAAACCACTTATGATCCAGCGTCGGGGGGTGAACGAGAAGAAAATCCCCATAATCTGTGGACCGGATCATCCTCCCGGCCTCTGACCCAAGCATTATACTTCCTCAACATGGATCTTCCCCATTCCTCTCTTTGGAATACAGGAAAGATCTACCTCTCATTTGGCACTTCATACGCAATAATGACCCATCTCCCCTCGAAGAGGAGCGAAAGACCAACAAACTGCGACATCTGTTCAGAGAAAGGAGGAACCAATGAGAGCAAAGTACCTCATTGCCGTCGCGGGGGCGCTGTGCGTGATGATGGTTTCCGCACTCCATACGTCGGTCAGCTCGCAACAGAATCCCGCGGAAGTGAACGAGATACCCGGAAAGCCAAAGACCTACATGCCGGTCGTCATCGAGAAGGATTTCCAGACCATTCTGCAGGAGGACGTAAAGGCGAAACCGGAGGTGATGAAGCGCCAAACGGAGCTTCTTCGTAACCGTTATGATCTCAGCGATCGGCCGGCAAAGGGCGTGATGATGTCCGGGGGGAGAAGGGCGGTCCAGGAGGGGGTCCGGGTCAAACTGCCGGAGGGCATGACATGGGAAAGGCTTGCCAAGATGTCCCCCGAGGAAATCCGGGAAAAGGATCTGTTCCCCAAAGGGTTCCTGCCTCTGCCCCATGTGAAACACGAAGTGGGAGGCCAGGTTTTTCCCAAGGATCAGATCGATGAAATCCTTGAGGCGGAGAAACGTTCACTGGATCGATTCGATGTTGAATTCGACATCCCGGCACACCTCCTGCCTGAATTTCCGCCGCCCATATTTCTCAGCTCCCGCCCGGATCTCGGAGACGTATCGCAGGGAAAGCTCCTCACCATCAAGAACTACTACGAGCTCATGCACGGTATTCTGACTCCGGTTCAGATGGAAGGACTGAGGCTCCTGCTGACACCTTTTCCACAGCAACAATTCAACCAGACGGAAGACCGAAAGAGCGAAGAGCCCAGTTTCGGGGTGAGTTGCCTGGATTGCCATACCAACGGCCATACGAACGGCGCCTTTCATCTCAACCCCGATACCCGGCCCCAGGCGGCTCGGCTGCGGTTGGATACGGTGAGTCTTCGGGGGGTGTTCAATCAGCACGTTCATGGTTCGAAGCGCTCCCTGCGTTCCATCGAAGACTTCACTGAATTCGAGCAGCGTTCCGCCTATTTTGACGGCGACCACGTGACTGCTGCCAAGAAGGGCGCTAACTTCCCTGACCGTGTCAGTCAGGTGATGATGATGGCGCAAATGCAGAATATGTTCGACTTCCCTCCGACGCCAAAGCTCGACGTCTTTGGAAAGCTCATTGCGGGCAAGGCCACCGAGGAGGAACTCATGGGGCAGGAAGTCTTTTTTAACAAAGGGAGATGTGGGGAATGCCATTCCGGTCCTGCATTTCTGGATGACCAGATGCATGATCTCCTGGTCGAGCGCTTTTACAAGCCGCAAATGATCAACGATCACTGGATCCATGCAGAGGGACCGATCAAGACCTTCACCCTTATGGGCATCAAGGATTCGCCGCCCTATCTTCACGACGGGAGATTGCTCACACTGGAGGACACGGTGGAATTTTTCAACCTCGTGACCGGAGTCAATCTCACGAACGAGGAGAAAAAGGCGCTCGTAGCGTACATGCGATGCCTGTAAAGAGAACGGCTTCACAAAGAAGATCATCGCTTTCTGCGTCCTTGGCTCGCCGGTCCCTGGCAGAATGGTGGCTATCTTGATTCTGCACGTATTGTGGATTTCAAGATTTCTCCCTTCGGTCGAAATGGCAGCAAACAGGCACCCCTGATTGCGACACAGGGATCCAGAATTCGCCCCTCCGGGAAACCAATACTTGTGTTAACCCATTCCATTGAGATGCTGACTGAGGGACCGTGGGAAAATCTATCCGTGACTGCCTGCTGATTTGAAAGGAAATCCCATGGACTTTGATGTGCTGAGAGAACTGATTCGTCCTTCGGAAACCAAGATAGTATTTGCGGTCATCGACGGTCTCGGGGGGCTTCCGTCCTTACAAAAGGGGCTTACAGAACTCGAGGCCGCCCACACCCCGCATCTGGACGCGCTGGCCAAAGAAAGCATCTGCGGCCTGCACCAGCCCGTGGCAACCGGGATCACGCCCGGAAGCGGACCCGGGCACCTGGGGCTGTTCGGTTATGATCCGCTGCGATACCGAGTGGGACGCGGGGTTCTTTCGGCCCTGGGAATCGGGTTCGACCTGAAATGGGAGGATGTGGCTGCAAGAGGCAACTTCTGCACACTGGACGACCGGGGGCAGGTGGTCGACCGACGGGCCGGCCGCATCAGCAGCAAACGGAACAGGGAACTCTGCGACCGGCTTCGGAACATCCAAGTCGAGGGCGTGGAGGTGTTCGTAGAGACTGTGAAGGAACATCGGTTCCTGCTGGTGCTTCGCGGGGAAATGCTTTCCGAAGATGTATCGGATACCGACCCCCAGCAGACGGGAAAGCCCCCTCGCGATCCGGTGCCGCTTTCAGAGGATGCACGCAAGACATCGGATGTGGTGAACCGTTTCGCAGACCAGGCCCGTCATGTCCTGGCGGAGAATCATCCTGCCAACATGGTCCTCCTCCGCGGATTTTCGAAAAAACCGGAATGGCCTCAGATGGGGGAAATCTTCGGTGTCAGACCCGCGGTGATAGCGGGCTACCCCATGTACAGGGGCCTGGGAAGGCTCATCGGCATGGAGGTCATCCAAACCGGCGAGGAGTTCGACGAGGAACTGCAGAGCCTCAAAGAGAACTGGGACGGCTACGACTTCTTTTTCATCCATGCAAAGCCCGCGGACAGCGCAGGGGAAGACGGGGATTTTGACCGCAAGGTCTCATGGATCGAACACTTCGATGAAAGAGTGCCGAAGATCCTGTCGTTGAAACCGGATGTCCTTGTGGTGACCGGGGACCATTCCACCCCTTCCGTGATGAAATCCCACAGCTGGCACCCGGTTCCGGTGCTCCTCCGGGCCTCAACCTGCCGAAGGGACCCGGTCGAGCGCTTCGGCGAAACGGCCTGTCTCGCTGGGGCACTGGGACCGCGGCTTCCGGCCGCGGATCTCCTGCCTCTTGCATTAGCTCATGCGCGCCGCCTCGAAAAGTTCGGCGCATGAGAGGATCCGCTGGTGAGTGAACCCCACAAGTATCACGCCATCATCTGCTTTAAATACTTCAAAGAAGCCGGGGTGTGCCATCGGATCATTCTTTTGTCCTTCTGACCGCCTCCCTGACCATTTGCGCGCTGTAACCCCATTCGTTGTCATACCAGCTCATCACCTTGATCAGGTCGCCGTCCACCACCTGTGTCATGGTCAGGTCCACAATGGAGGCGCGGGGATCCTGGATGATATCGGCCGAGACCAGGTTGTCGTCGGAAACACCGAGAACGGACCGGTAACGATCACTCTTGGATTCTTCCTGAAAAATCGCGTTTATCTCCTCCACCGAAACGGATCGTTCCCCGACGAAGATGATGTCCGCTATCGAGCCGACCGCTATCGGGGCGCGGACGGCCACGCCGTCGAACTTGCCCTTGAATTGGGGCAGCGCCCTGGACGTGGCTTTGCCAGCTCCTGTGGTCGTAGGAACCAGGTTGGCGGCGCCGGCCCTGCCTCTCCGGAATTTCTTGTTGGGCCCGTCCACAATGGCCTGCGAAGAAGTGTATGCGTGAACCGTGGTCATGATCGCCTTCCTGACCCCGATTCTCCTTCCCATCACTTCGACTACAGGTGCAATGCAATTGGTGGTGCAACTCGCGCACGAATAGATCTTTGTTCCCGGTTCAGGCTTGTTTACCCCATAAACTACCGTCGGCATGTCGTCGCCTCCCTTGGACGGGGCGGAAAGGAGGGCCACCTTGGCCCCTGCCTTAAGGTGATTTTCCAGCTTCTCCTTGGTGGTAAAGACACCAGTGCATTCGAAGACAAGATCTACGCCCATTTTGCCCCAGGGAAGCTGCGCGGGATCTTTCTGGTTGAAGAGGGGGTATTTCTTCCCGTCGATCACGAGCCCGTCCTCGGCATGTTTCACGGATTTCCCGTATCGTCCGTACACCGAATCGTACCTCAGAAGATAGGCCAGGTTATCCGGGGATATCAGATCGTTTATGGCCACAAGATTCAGCCCGGGTGTATCCAGGATGATCTTCAAGGTTGCCCTTCCAATCCGTCCGACGCCATTTATGGCCACGTTTGCCATGGTGTTTCCTCCTTTATTCCTCCGTTCGAATTCAAGTCTTCAAAGCAATATACAATGGCCGGGACCGCCCATGAATAAGGTCTCCCGCTTATTTGTTCACTGAAAAAGTCTAGATGAAGGGGAATTACAGTGTGGAAGGATAAATCATGCCAATCGTTATGAATGGGATTCCTTGTAGTGGGCCCTGAGAAGATCCTCGCCCCAATCGTCCCGCAGGTCTCGCCAGACCGAATGAATATGATTCGCGTTGTTTTGGGTGTTGTCGTACTCGATCAGGAAACTGGGGCCATGGACACGGTAATAGTGGGGTCTTTTCCTCTCCCTCGACCCCATCCATGCGAAATGGATAAATTTCCTTCCCTCCTTCTCCAACCGGTTCATCCAGCCGTTTGCCAGGTCTTCCGGCATACGGTGGAGATAATCGGAAACAAGGTGGATCAGGGATTGCTGCTGGGCTTCGTTCATGTCCGAGGCGGGGAGGCCGGCGGGCTCCTGCAATCGGACCTGCGCATCCGCACCCGTGAGGATATCGGGTGGGGCTTCGGGTTCAATGACCGCTGTTCCCAGTTGGGTCTCGTTCAAGGAGTCCAATAGAGCGCGGGCAAGGTCTTCTTCCGTTGAAAGGACGCGGAGATCGCGGAGCGGATATTCCGGAGGAACCTGCGCCGGATGGGCGCCGAAGAAATTCGGCGTGCAGGCAACCCGGTTTCCGGGTGCAACGAGAAAGTTGACGGAGATGTGATGCCCTTCCAGTCTCCACCCCCAGACCGCCTCTTCTGAAGGAATCCCGAAGAGCGTGACATAGTAAAGGTCAGGATCCCTCTCAAAGGGGCCGTATGGCCCTTCAATCTCCTTCAGGATCGATTCGAGAGCCATAATGGACAAGGCCTTTGAATAGCCGGTCAGGCTCAATCCGGCGGCAACGAGAGCATGGGCCAATTTCCGCTGTGAAGCGTTCATCTCCTTCCACGGAATGCCCTTTCTCTGGCGGGGCAGATAGTGCCAGTTCTTGCGCTCCTCACTTTCCACCGGAAAGACGACCCTCGTCCGCTCTTCGGCAGTGAGAGAAGTCAGAAAATTACCGGCTGCCTCAGCCATTCTCAATGCTGTCTCGGTATCCTGCACCGCCTGTCCTCTCATCTCAGCCGGTTTGCTGCGCTTGCCCAAGTCACCTTTCACAAACAACTCTAGACATCAAGATGCCCACGGTAAATAGGGCAAAGGCCGTTTTTTGACTCCTCCTGGAATTAATCCAGCCCGGTCCGCCGGCTCTCCGGTCCAAATACGGTCTTCACCTTATGGGAGTTATTGAGCGAAGCACATAATTGTTGCTTGTTTCACGCAAGAAAGAGCGTCTCTCGCCCGCTTCGCTTAAGGGCACAGAGTTCTGGAGAGTGCCAACTTGTCCTGTTTTTTTTCAAAAAAACAGGACAAACTTCACCCTTCGGGGCAA
>PHBH01000084.1 GCA_002840535.1 Deltaproteobacteria bacterium HGW-Deltaproteobacteria-15
CCCGGGGCCGGCCCGCCGTGATACCGCCGGATCAGACGCAGCTCGTTTCGACTTTCGCGGATCCGGTGCCGCAAGCCCTCATTCTCACAGCCATTGTGATCGGATTCGGCGTCCTGGCGTTTACGGTTGTTCTCATCCGGAGAACCTATAAGACCCTGAATACCGATGATCTGGATCAACTCCAGATGACGGATTCAATCCACCCAAAGAACGGCGAATGAAAGTTGAACTCTTTTCCCCCATTCTGATTCCATTTCTTACGGCGATATTCCTGCTGTTCGCATGGGGCCGGATTCGGTTGCAGCGGGTGCTCAGTGTCACAGGGGCCGCCGCCCTGCTTATCTCGAGCCTGGTGCTGCTCCTGACCGTTCATAGCAATGGAATTCAGGCGGGGCAGGTGGGCAATTGGCCGGCGCCTTTCGGCATCACGGTGGTCGCCGATATCTTCAGCGCCATGATGGTTACCCTCACGGGGGTGATCGGCCTTTCGGTCGTCTTCTATTCGCTCGCGAACATCGACCGCGAGAGGGAGCATTACGGGTATCACCCGCTCATGCATGTGCTCATGATGGGTGTAAACGGCGCCTTCTTAACGGGCGATATCTTCAATATGTACGTCTGGTTCGAGGTCATGCTGATCGCCTCGTTCGTGCTTATGGAGCTGGGCAATGAAAAGGCTCAACTCGAAGGCGCCATCAAGTACGTCACGCTGAATCTCATGTCCTCCGCCTTCTTTCTGACTGCGGTAGGAATCCTTTACGGCGTTGTGGGCACTCTAAATCTTGCGGATCTGGCCGTCCGGTTCAGGAGTGAGGTGGACTGTCCCATGGTCCGCACGGTGGCCGTTCTCTTTTTTCTTGCCTTCGGCATCAAGGCAGCCGTGTTTCCCCTGTTCTTCTGGCTTCCGGCATCATACCATACCCCTCCTGCGCCGGTTTCGGCCATTTTTGCCGGACTGCTGACCAAGGTCGGCGTCTATGCCCTTATCCGTGTCTTCACGCTGCTCTTCATCCAGGATCCGGTCTTGACGCATGTCCTGATTCTGGCGGCAGCAGGATTCACCATGGCAACCGGTGTGCTCGGGGCCGTTTCCCAGAACGAGTTCAGACGTATCCTCTCTTTCCATATTGTGAGCCAGATCGGGTACATGATCATGGGGCTCGGGCTGGCAACGCCGCTTGGAATGGCAGGCTCGGTATTCTATATCTTCCACCATGTTATCGTGAAGACCAACCTCTTCCTCGTCAGCGGGGTTGCCTCGAAGCTGGGGAAAAGTTATGATCTGAAGAAATTGGGAGGGCTGTACAGCAGATACCCCTGGCTTGCAGCCCTCTTCCTCATTCCGGCCCTTTCCCTGGCAGGAGTGCCTCCCCTTTCCGGTTTCTGGGCCAAGCTGCTTCTGATCAAGGCCGGTTTGGAAGCGGGCCGGTACACCATCGTGGGGGTTGCACTTGTTGTGGGATTGATGACCCTGTACTCCATGACCAAAATCTGGAATGAGGCATTCTGGAAACCGGGAAAGGCTGTGGCCTCTCCTCCAGGACCTTCAATCAGCCCTGCCTCATGGGCCTTGACGGTCCTGCCCATGGCCGGCCTTGCCCTCACTACGCTGGCTATAGGCATGGGTGCAGAAATATTGTTGAATCTCGCTGCCGGTGCAGCGGATCAACTGATGGATTCATCCCTCTATGTCCAGGCGGTTCTCGGAGGCGGACAATGACCTTCTTTCTGCTCAACATCCTCCTTTCCCTGGCGTGGATCATATTGACCGCGCAATTCAGCATGTTCAACCTCATCATCGGATACCTTTTCGGGTTCGCGGTGCTCTGGATCACACAATACAGGAAGGAGGCGGTACCGGCATACTTCAGAAAAATACCCCAGGTAGCGAGCTTCTTAGTCTACTTTCTCTGGGAAGTCATCATGTCCAATCTCCGCGTGACGCGGGACGTCATATCCTTGCGCCCCAGATTCAGGCCCGGCATCGTCGGCATAAAGCTGGATGCCGCAACGGCGGCCGAGATCTCGCTTCTGGCAAACCTGATCTCCCTCACGCCCGGCACCCTCAGCCTGGATGTTTCGGGCGACAGGAAGGTGCTATACATCCATGCCATGTACATAAGGGAGGCAGAGCTGTTCAAGCGTCGGATCAAGGAGGACATGGAGAGAAGGGTCATGGAGGTGCTTCGATGAGCATGCCCCAGCTTGTGACGTCATTTACCCTGCCGGTTCTGGCCGCGGCCTTCGCCCTGACGCTCATACGCCTTCTTCGCGGACCCAGCCTGGCGGATGCCGTTGTAGCCCTGGATCTCATGGCCATCATCGTCATCGGCTTCGCCTCACATTATTCCGTGGCCATGGGAGAATGGGTCTATCTGGACGTCGCGGTGGTCATTGCGCTTATCGCGTTTCTGGCCACCGTGGCCTTTGCGTTCTACATCAGGAAGAGGCTGGGATGATGCTGGAAACGATCAGTTCGCTGCTTATGGTGACCGGGGCCCTTTTCATGCTGGTGGCGGCAGTGGGAATCCTTCGCTTCCCGGATATCTACATGCGGGCTTCGGCATCCGCCAAGGCGTCCACTCTCGGGGTGGGATTGTCGCTGGCGGGCATGGCCTTCCATTTTGCCGCGCTGGAAATCACGGTCCGCTCTGTTGCGATTATCATCTTCGTCGTCATCACAACCCCCATTGCCGCCCATCTGATCAGTCGTGCGGCTTACACCTCCGGCGTAAAGTTATGGGACAAATCCGTTGTGGATGAGCTGCATGGAAAGTATGATCCCGAAACCGGAGATCTGAGCAGCCGGGAATAGGGAAATTGCCATGCTCTTTTCGCGCTTCTGGACCAGGAACGACATCGGGTGTTATGTGTCACGGAGTTGGCAGGTTTCCTGGCCGATGACCCTCATCATGTTTTTCGAATTCCTGATAAGCCTCACCGATGTCTATGTTGCGGGAAAGATCAGCAAGGAGGTCCAGGCGGCGCACGGATTCGTGATCCAGATCTACTTCATCTCCATTGTCGTTGCAAATGCCCTCACGGTCGGCACTGTCTCGGTGGTCTCCAGAATCTTCACTGCTCAGGGGTCCGATGCGGGTGGGACCAACCTTTCACAGGCAGTGTTCTCAGCCATTGCCACGACCGGGCTGGCGGGCTTGGCCGTCTGTGGAACGGGCATGGTTTTCCTGCCGCAGATCATCGGGTGGCTGAATATCCCGGATCAGCTGAAAGTCTATGTGCTTCCCTTGAGCAGGATCTACCTTGCAGGGGGCTTCTTCCATTACGTGCTCATTAACGGGAACGGAATTCTGCGCTCCTGCAGGATGGTCAGGAAATCCCTGAGTACCATGGCTTTCGTATGTGCATGCAACCTGCTCCTGATCTTCCTCTTTGTTTTTCACACCTCTCTGGGATACCTGGGGATTGCGGCCTCAACAGCGACAAGTGTTGCGGTGGGAAGTCTCCTGAATTTCCGACATCTGAAAACGCTCATGGTGTCCCTCCCCCGTTTCTCAAGAGAGGTCATGAAGTCCATTGCAGCGATCGGCTGGCCCATGGGGCTGACGCAGATCCTGTGGCAGCTCGGATCGGTCGCTCTGTTCCTTATCCTGAGCATGCTGCCGGCAAATGTGGAGATCCTTGCCGCCTTTACGGTAGGCATCAGGATTGAATCCGCTATTTTTCTCCCGGCGTTTGCGTTCAACATGGCCAATGCGGTCGTCGTGGGAAACCTTCTGGGCGAGCGGAAAGAGGGTGAGGCCTTTCGGAGCGGTCTGGTTACGGCGGGAGTGGGAGTGGCCGTGGTGACGGCGCTCACGGTTTTTGTCATTCTGAATGCACGTTGGATTGCAGGTTCTCTTTCCAGTAATGATGTGGTTGTAAGGGAAAGCATCCGGTACATCTACATCAGCATGATCAGCGAGCCGTTCATGGCATGGGGGATTATCCTGGGAGGGGCGTTGGGCGGTGCCGGCGACACCAGGAATGTGATGATCCGGATTGCAGCCAGCGTGTGGCTGGTTCGAATCCCCCTGTGCTATGTCTCCGTGGCGGTTTTTGGTTTCAGCGCTGCCGCCGTGTGGTGGGCCATGAATATCTCCCAGTTTGTTCAAGCCCTGCTCCTGACCAGGCGATACATCGGAAGAAAGTGGCTTCAAGTTTCCCCTGCGTCAAAATGAGGGAGTCTACCTTGAAAGGGTGCGAAGATTCCCGGTAGACTCATTATCCTCTCATAGAAAACACTTCCGACTCAGAACGTTTCGCCCGGGGCAGGGAGCTGCTTACCAATCCCATTCCGTGTATTCCGCGGAACGGGGAGCGCAGAGCCGGTATGCCGTTTTGCAGGAGTGCTGCTCTCGGACTGAGGCCCCGAGTCCGCCTCTTCGATTTGCCCACTCCCGGCGCCTCCTACCAGGCTCACCAGTTCCTCCACTACGGTCTTCATCTTACCGGCCTGGTTGTTCATTTCTTCCGATGCTGATGCGGACTCCTCGGCATTGGCGGCCACCTGCTGCACGACCTTGTCCATCTCGGACACAGCCTTGTTTACCTGCTCAATGCCTTGTGCCTGCTCCTGGGAAGCGGCTGCGATCTCGGCTACAAGTTCTCCGACCTTCGAGGTGCTCTGAGCTACTTCGGTAAATGCTTCGTTCGTCCCCTTTACGAGGCCGGATCCTTCACTTACCTTCTTGAGCGTGCCCTCTATGAGAATTGCCGTATTATGAGCCGCTTCTGCAGCCCTCAATGCAAGATTCCTCACCTCATCGGCGACCACCGCGAACCCTGCTCCTGCTTCGCCCGCCCTGGCAGCCTCCACGGCCGCATTCAAGGCCAGCAGGTTTGTCTGAAAGGCAATTTCATCGATGGTTTTGATGATCTTGGATGTCTCTTCGCTCGCTTTACTGATCTGGTCCATGGAGACGGTCAATTTCCCCATGGAATCGTTGGCCATGAGCACTACCCTGTTGGCTTCTTTCATGAGCCCGTCCGCCTGGCTGGAATTCTCGGCATTCTTGATGGTCATGGAGGACATTTCCTCCAGGGAGGACGATGTCTCTTCAAGAGAGGCAGCCTGTTCCGAAGCCCCTTCTGCCAGTGATTGGCTCGAACTGGCAATCTGACCGGAGCCCATGGCCACCTGCAGTGCGGAACGCTTCAGACTTTCCACCATTCTGTAGAGGGGTTTGATAATGGACCGGACAAGGAGCAACATGATGATGCCCGCCAATACAACGGCCAAAATTGTCACTACGACATTTGCATAGCCTAGATCCCTGACAGGCGAAAGGATCTCTGCGGTAGAGGCCCCGACTCCCACAAGCCACCCGTTTTCCTTCACCGTTCTGAAAACAGCCATTTTGTCCATGCCTTCGAACGTGTACTCCATTGCGCCGTTTTCTTTGGCCATCATTTCCTTGCCAAAGTCGAATTGCTGGATGTTCATCTGAAGTACCTTGCTCTTGTCAGGATGTGCTATCGTCATTCCGCCCCGCTGCATAACGTACGCGTACCCGCTTTTTCCCACCTTGATCGGCTCCACAAACTGCTTGCTCATGGCACTCATGTCGAGCATGCCCAGCAGGACGCCTGTAATGGAGTCTTTTTCTCTGATCGGTGCGGCTATCGAAAAAACGGGATTCCCTGTCACCGGGCTTTTGCTCACCTCGGATGAGGAAATTTTGCCCTCGAGGGCTGTCTGAAAGTGCTTGGCCTCCTTCAAATTCAGCTTGCCTATGAGGGTTTCATCGGAAGCTGCGAGAATATCGCCCGTCCTGGCTACAAGACAGAGGTTCTCATAGTAGAGGTAATCCTTTTTCATTTCTGCAAGCTGCTGGGCAGCCGGTTTTCGGGCGGCCTGGCCGACAAAGGTGTCTTTCAGGGCAGATGCGAAGAGGGGTTGCTTGCTCCAGTTGCTCACATCGAGCTTACGATCCGAAAGCCACGAGGATATGTTTACCATGGCCGACTCGGTGACTTGAGTGAGTTGTCCGGAGATGGCCGACACCAGCGCCGTTTTTGCCCTGTAATAGGAAATCAAGGCCGAGGTCCCCATGCCCAGGATGATCAGGCAGATTACCGGGACGAGAAATTTGGTTCTGAGACCGAGTTTAGAAAACATGGCTTTTACTCCTTCATTCATGCCTTCAAGCTCTTTGAAACACTGAGGAGGCCTGTGACCGGTTGCCCCCGTCAGGGGGGCATCCGGTTCTTCGGGTTAAACGAGCTGCTCTTGCTACTCGATCACCTGGGCGGCGGATTGCAGCATGGCAAAGGGAATTTGCGCACCGATCGCCTTTCCAATTTTCGTGTTGATGATCAGCGAGCCCTCTTTATTCTTCGCCACTGGAATGGCGGAAGGAGCCGTCCCGTCCAGTATCTTCAAAGCAGCGCCGGCGCTCCACATACCCTGTTCTTCGGCCAGTTTGGTGAATCCCATGAATGCGTAAGGTGTCATGAAGTCGTAGCAGGTGCCGGTGGGCACCTTTGTGTTGGATAGAAAGAAGGCCTTCAGCTCTTCGGCTGCGTTGTTGTAAAGGCCGCCGTCGCTGTCGATCAGGATCATGTCCACTTTGCCCTGAAGTTCCAGAAACCCCTTCTTGAAGTCCGCCACATCCTTGCAGAAGTACTCTTCAAATTGAAGGCCCAGGGTCTTCTTGTAGGCCGCCGCCTCTGTGCGGTTGGTTTCCACGTCAGGTCCCAGAACGCCCAGCCTGTTTCCCTTGGCATACGGCTTAAGATGCTCCAGAAGCTCCTTCACGGGCGCAATCTCCACCATTCCCGTGATGTTCTTGGTGGGAAAACCATAACGGCTCGCATCCCAGTTCAATCCGCAGAAGACAAAGGGCAGGCTGCTGTCTTTGTAGAAAGGCACGATCACTGCCTTGGCGGCGTTGTCGTCGGCGGTGATCACCACGTCGGGCTTGAAAGCTTCGATTTCGGCCTTCGCCTTTTGCGCTGCCTGTTTGAGGAATTCATCGCTCGTGTTTCTCTTGGTGTCCATCCTGAAGACCTTCAGTTCAACACCGGTTCCCTCGAGCCCCTGCTTAACGCCCTTTTCTATTCCATCGCTCCATCCATATCCCTGGTGATAGGAGTCGATGTAGAGGACCTTTTTCCCGGGGTAACTCTTGGCGGAAGCAGCGTCGGTCATCAGGAAAACAAAAAGAACTGCCAAAATAACGGTTAATGCTTTCTTCATGGGTAATGCTCCTTTTAATATTAGAGTGATAGGATTTCCAAGGTGCCCGATTACTAGATCAACAATCGTGCCAGAACGGGCTAAATAGGCCGCTCTCAGTTCTTATTGAAATTCAAGGGATTGAATGCAAGCAGGGATCGGCCCAACTGAAGGGAATTCCTGAAGGGTGTAACAGTTACAGGGCTGTAACTTTACAGAGGTGTAACATGGAAGCGCTTTGAACCGAAACAGCAGGGCTGTGTTGTCGGACAGTCAGTCGGTTGAATAAAGTCGTCACCCCGGTGAAAACAGGGATCCAGAGGGGTTGCAGGTAGATGAAGACAACGGATTCCGGTTCCCGGCCTTCGCCGGGACAGGTTCCATTCAGCGGGAATGACGAAACAGGGCGTTTCCGACTTTTTACGCGAGCATCAAAACAGGCTCACAATTCTGCGCTCGGACGCCCGTTGCTCTTGAGCCCCACTGCTGCCGCGGATTTGGCCACGTCTCCGGCAACATCTCCGAAGTCCCCTTTGAAAGCCTTCAACGCATAGCGCTCCTGTTCGATTTCATAAGACGTGCGAATGCCCATCCTTCGGAATACCGGAAGTGGGGGACACCATCCCTGCAGGGCGTGCTGCAGCAGAAAGCCTGCAACTATACCGGGTAGAATCAAGAATTTTTTGCTTACAAAAGCACCTAGAGCGAGACCGATCAGCGCGAGGGTGGATGCATTGGCCTCCAGGGTTCGTTCGATATCCCACTCTGCATCCAGCTGGGCGAGTCGCTCGCGAATGGCTTCCGGGCTGCCGGATGCAAAACACTTCAGATTCTCCACGGTTTTTTGTGTTATCTGTTGCTCTACGTGTTCCGGAGTATGGTCCGGAACACGGCGGGCGGTAGATGGAAGCATAGCCTGTAAGCCTTCTTTCATGATTGTTACCTCCTTCTTCTGCTTATGTCATTTATCCATTTGACCCTGGGGAACAAAATAAGGCACAGCTTGTATGTACACACCCATTTGGTCCTATTTGTTTTCACTGAAACCCCAATCTCACCATCCATATGCCGCTATCTTCTGCTTCAAATGTGAGCAAAACCCCATTTGAAATTTTCTGAAACAGATATAGGCTGAGATTATTTACTCAGGAGAACACCATGCTCGGAGGAAATTATCCTTTTCTAAATGAGGACGATCCTGGCGTGGGGGGACCTGGGGAAGATCAGTATCCCTCAGGCACTTCGCGTAAATCATTGGTTCGCCATCGTCCTGGTCGTCATATCAGCCCTTTTGCTCTTCCGTTGGTTTGAGAAAAAAAGCCTATGATCACTGTGGAAGCGGCAACTGTTCTCGGGGTACTCGCCGCGGCGGCATTCCTTTTCGTTTCAGAATGGGTATCGGCCGATGTCGTGGCGGTTCTGGCCCTGACGGCCCTTGTTCTTTCAGGGATACTGACGCCCGAGGAAGCCTTCTCCGGCTTCAGCAGCAGCGCGGTCATTTCCATTGCGGCTCTTCTCATGATCAGCACGGGTCTGGTGCGAACGGGTGTAATAAAGTGGATCGCAGATCGGCTGAGTTCATGGACCAGGGAGAGCTACCCGCGACTCCTTTTCGTAGCCACAATGGCGCCCGGAATTCTTTCCGGGTTTATCCACATTGTCGCAGCGGTATCCATATTCATTCCGGCACTGCTTCGGATGGCGCGACGAAGCCGTGTGCACGCTGGGAATCTCTTGATGCCCATGGCGGTCTGCGGGCTTGCAGGGGCGAATCTCTCTCTGATCGGCGCTTCGCATAATCTTGTGGTGAACAGCCTGCTCCAGGAGCAGACCGGCAGGTCTTTTGGTTTTTTCGAGTTCACCCCTGTCGGCGCGGTTCTTCTCGCCGCCATGGTTTTACATTCCATGGTATTCAAAAAAATCCTTCAAAAAGCGGAGGAGGAACCGAGAGACAGGGCCCCGCAGGATCCCATCGGTGATCTGGTGCGCCGGTATCAGTTGAACGATCGACTCTGGGAAATCCAGGTGACCAAGGATTCCCCGGTGTGCTGCAAAACGATTGGGGAGATCGGCGTGGGGCGGCGCTACGGGCTCAATGTGCTGCTCGTGCTGAGGGGCGGAAGGCAACTGCCCGTGGAGAATGGAGAGTTTGCCGTCGAGGCCGATGACGTGCTTGCCGTTGCCGGCCGGCGCGATCGGGTCGAGACATTTACCCGGGAACATGAGGGGTTGGTGCTCATGGGGCAGCCGGTGGCAGAGCAAGAATTCACCTGGAGCGCATTCGAGCTCGTGGAGGTGGTGGTCCCGCCCCATTCGAATATGATCGGACGGAGTTTGCGAGAGGCGGATTTCCGGCACCGAACCGGTCTGGTAGGCGTGGCACTGTGGCGCGATCATCACCCTATCCGCACAGGCATGCGCGACATACCTCTCGAGCAGGGTGATGGGCTGCTTCTCTTCGGAACAAAGGCGAATGTACGAAACTTCAGACCCAGGCCTGATTTTCTATGGCTCTACAAACCCCGTAAAGAGGAAACGGTTCCCTCTCTGCACCATCTGGGTCCGCTTGCCGCCCTCATATTCATTCTTGTGGTGGTAATCGCCGCTCTTGACTGGGTTTCCATTGCGGTTGCAGCACTGGCAGGGGCCGCAGCCATGGTGCTGATCGGCGCCATGACTCCCCTGGTAGCTTACCGCCAGATTGACTGGCGCACCCTGATCCTGATCGGAGGGATGTACCCGGTCGGAACGGCTCTTCAGAAGACGGGCGCCGCCGGACAGGCTGCCGATCTGATCGTGGTCGTATTCGGCTCTCTTCACCCCGCGTGGTCTCTTCTAGCTGTAGGATTCCTGACGCTTCTTCTGACGCAGCCCATGCACAGCGCGGTGGCGGCCCTGATCATGACCCCTGTCGCCATCCAGGTGGCCAGTCAACTACAGGCCGACCCGACGGGTTTCGCAGTTGCTGTGGTGGTAGGGGCATCCGCAAGCTTCCTGATGCCCGTTGGACACCCGGCCGTGATGCTGGTGCAGGGGCCGGGCAGATACCAAAACGGCGACTACTTTCGTTTCGGGATCGGGCCGGTCCTTTTGGTTCTAGGGGTGATTGCCTTTATCATCCCGCTCCTATGGCCACTAAGAGGATGAGTGCGAAAACCGCAAAAATTCGAAATCCGAATATCGAAATTCGAAACAAAGGAATTCAAATTCGAATTTTCAAACGACAGAAATGAAAATACCTGAAAGGTGCAAGTACGGTTGTTTTGGTCATTTGGATTTTGGTCATTTGAACTTGTTTCGTATTTCGTGCTTCG
>PHBH01000001.1 GCA_002840535.1 Deltaproteobacteria bacterium HGW-Deltaproteobacteria-15
TGTTTCTTGTTCATCGGACACCTCTTCTCTCAGATGGCTACTCTTAACATAGTGTCCGTTTCCATTAAACCACTTCATAGTGGCCTCTTTGCCTCAAGAGGAGATCAGGTTCAAGGGGACTCATGCCATTAAGATTACGAGTTTGATCTGGTTGCTCTGGAAAAAGGAATTTGAAAGCCGCGGAACCAAGCTTGGCCTTACCGGCCCAATGTCTCTCAAAGCATTTCGAGAGGAACTCATCTCCCGAAACCCTCGTTTGAAGGAAGCCCTGCTTGTGTTGGAAAACCACAAATTCGATAACGAGGGCAAAGTCCCTACAATCGAAGAACTGGCAGCCGACCTGCCTTAATCCCGCTCTAGAAAAATCCCACATGCATGGCATCAATCACCCCACTGCGGACTCTTGATCCATTTCCTCGGAATCCAAACAAAAAGTAAAATGGCAACTCTGAATCTGCAATTCTGCATATTGGGATATGCCATAATATATTGATATCATTTATCTTTTTGGCTTGACGCCCCTTCTTTCGGGTTCTATATTCGACCGCGTTGTTGATGCTTGGTCACTTCTCAAGGGAGGTAATTCGATGCCAGATTTTCTTCTTCCACAGGAGAAGGAGATCCTGAGAGTTCTGAAGGAGCAGGCGGCTGAATCTGAGCCCCTGCTGAAACCCGAGGAACTCGCTCAGGCTCTCAAAGTGTCGCTTACGTGGATATACGCAAGATCCAGGGTCAGGGGAGAGGGGGCAATGCCGTGCATTCGTTGTGGGAAGTATCTTCGGTTCCGCTTATCGGATGTGCTGGCATGGTTGAAAGAGCAGAACTAAGAAAACTCAAAGGAGGCAAGGAATGAGAGGGAGGAGAAGGAAGGCGGAGTATATGCAACCCAAGGGATTCTTGGAGCTGGGAGAGGGGGTCAAGGAGACCAGAGAGGAGCTGTTCCACGTCTTGCGACTTACAAAGGGGTTACCAAAAAAGATCACAAATCATTTGAGTAAAGCCATCGATAGCTTTGATCTCTTCCGGTCCCATGCAGAAGAGTTAATGTTCAAACTCTACGCGGGGGATCAACGGTTGGGACCCGATGATCTGCACATCTTCCGCAGACCAGGATGGACTGCACGCGGGAAAAATGAAGAGAGCTGATAGCGAGCACGAATTTCGCACGAACCGGCTCCCCGCACCCCAAGATACATGAACTTCTTCTTACCCTTTTCATGAAACGGAGGCAAGACCCGGCTGAGTGATTTTTGCTTGGATCAGACAAAGCAAACGTGACGTGAATGAAAGCTCAGATCATGGAGCGATTAGTCGGTATCAAAAAACGAACAGCCAGGTGGAGCTGAGTATATGCATAAAGTCATGGCTTATAGGCGTTTATTTAACGATTTCCGGAGGAGATAAGATGCATGCCACAAAGGGACACCAATATCTTTGACCTTGTGAAAGAAAGAGTGGACCTGGCCTGGTACATCGAACAGGACGTGGGCTCAAGAACTGAAAAGGCCGGGAGCGTCCTGCGGGTGAATCCCTGCCCTTTCTGCGGCCATAACGATTGTTTCTCGATTTTCGGTGATCGCAGCTTCAACTGTTTCAGCTGCCAGAAAAGCGGTACCGTCATTGATTACGAAATGTTTCGCCGCGGGTATGACAATCCATTAGAGGCTGCGCGGTCGGCAGCCGAGAAGGCAGGGATTGACGTCGGTGAAGTGAAGAAGCTGGATGCACCAAGTTGTCGGTCGTTCACTCCGCACCAAGGTGGAAAGCGGGCAGGAGAGCTGAGGGAACTGATCACCGACTTCTACCATCGAGAACTCCTCTCGAACGAACCGGCGCTTCGGTACCAGATGGAGGAACGTGGGCACAGCCTGGAAATCTTGAAAGCGTTTCAGGCGGGATATGCCGGTGCAGGTTCCTTGGTCTCCTTCGTTGAGCAACACGGCTTCCATGCCGAGGATCTGGTCCGGATCGGCCTTGTCAGGAGGAGAGGCGACGATTACGAGCCTTGTTTTCAACCGGGAGATTTTATCTACCCACATCGGGTGAAGGAGGAAATAGTTTTTTTCACACGAAAGAATCCCAACAAAACCACTCCGAAGTATCAGGTCAGAAAGGAGTATGCCGCAGCAGGCTGGTTCTGCTTCAACCAGGATGCGCTCGACTCAGGGGCGCCCATCATCGTCGTCGAGGGCGAGAATGACTGTCTATCAGTGGCCGGGAAAGCGGGCAAGCGGGAGGTCATCGCCATCATTGGGGAGTTCAACACAGCGAACATCCTCGACCACTTGAAGTCGAAGTCCAGGGGAAGGTCCTTCTACTTATGTTTCGACCGTGACCCCGCGGGGGCGAAATATGCAAAACGTTATGGAGAGGCCATCCTTGCGGGGGGAGGCAAAGTCCACACAATCCAGGTCCCGTCCCCGCACAAGGATATCGATGACTTCCTCCGAGACTCAAAGGACCCTCCGCATGAGTTCGCTGAGTTAATGAAAGGTGCCAAAGAGGTCACGAGGTCGTTCTCGGAAGAGTTCCCTCTCCTTTCCCAGTTTTCCAGTTTCGAGGTCGTGGGCGAGCTGCCGGACCAGCGGATCGCTCTCTTTTCACGAGAAAAGCAGATGATGTACACAACCACCCTGCGCGATCTCACCCTAGATTTCATGTACCTAATTGCTGGGAGTGAAGCGATTGCCAAGTTGGTCAGGTCGGACAAGGAAATCACAGACGGCAAGATCCTCTTTCGAAAACTCAAGGGGGAAATCATCGTCGCCGCCGGGAAGTGTCGACTCCCTGAAGCGGAGTCACTGAAACAAGGTATTCACCCGTTAGACGACAAACGGCTCCTGATTGTCAGCGGCGAACTTGCCACCATTTGGGACGGCAGGGAATTTCACACTCATGCCGGGCCTGTAATCGATGGGAAGTTCATAGAGAGAGAACCCGGCGGGGAATGGGTAAATGTGGAGCAGCTCCGGGAAGCCGTCCTGAACATGGGCCATGACAAGGCCAACAGTATTGTCATGGACCTTCGCGCCAGAGTGAACCAGTGGGGGTTCGCGAGCATCTTGGACGTCGACCTTGTAGTGGGATCGATACTGGCCCAGCGCGTTCAAGCGGTATGGGACTGGAGGGCACACCCCTGGGTAAGCGGCTCTGCGGGGTCAGGGAAAACACAACTCCTCACCTTCATACGAACCGTGGGCGGAAGCCTCGCCAAGACATGGGAGGGGCCGACCCTGTCGGCATCGGGTTTCCGCCAAGATCTCAAAGGGTCTTACCCCCTGCTTTGCATCGATGAGTTCGAGAAGACCGTCAACGACGAGAGGCAAAAGCTCATCGATTTTCTCAGAAGCGCAGGCAGGGGCGGCCAGTCTGTGAAGGGAACCCCATCAGGCAAGCCTATATATTTCCACATAAAACACCTCGTGTTTATCGCTTCCATCGAAAGGAGCCTCGCCAGGGCTGCAGACAAAGATCGGTATATCCCCATCGAGATGAAAAAAGACCCGGGCAGGAAGAAGCCGGTGATTCCTGATCTGGAGGAGGCGAGAAGGCTCAACCTCGAATATACCGCGTACGCACTGTGGGCATCCTTCAAGGCCATGAAGCTCTGTGAAGGGCTCCACAACGGGCCGGATCATCCGCCATTGGCCGTCGAGGGGCTCCCCCCCATAACTGCCTATCCGCTGAGGCTCGTCGAGGCTTACAGCGCACCGATTTCAATGGCCGTCCTGACGAATGACGATCCGGCAGAGAGCCTGGAGACCTTTCTGCGGATGGTCCTGAATGAGCGGAAGGACTACGCCGATGGTGAACTTCCGGATGACGAGCCTGCCCTGCTGGACGCCATTCTCGACTCGGTCCTTACGGTCCCTGTTGATGAGGATGGCCGCAGCCTCTTATCCAGGCGCTCTATTCGGCAACTCCTTGGGAAAAATATGGCCCACAAGGAAACCCTGGGCGCACACGGGATTAAGCTGTGTGACGAAGGACTCTTCCTCTATCCCCAGACCGTTGAACGGATGCTCCTGAAGGATTCGGAGTGGAAGGGACTGAACACCCGGAGCATCCTCAAGAGAATCCCAGGGGCGGAGCCAGCCCAAAGAAGAATCTCGGGTAGCCCGCAGCGAGGCATACTCTTGCGAGGCTGGAAAACAGATACCGATCAGGGCGAATCCGAGAAATTCAAAGATGCGTGACGCCGTGACGAGGCGTGACGGAAACCGCGACGGAAAAGGTACTGGCAACTCTCATGAATTTTCCTTCTGTCACATCATCACATCCTTTTGAAAGGATAAAGATAAAGAGACCTTCAGCGAAAAGGACGTTGTTTAGACATGCACCCTCTCATCCACAAGGAGGCGGTGACGCCGTGACGATCAGCCCAATCGCATGTCTTCTCGCCCGGATGGCTGTCACAATGCCCCCTATCGGCAAGGGCGTGACAAAGGATGACCTGCCCACGAACACTAACTGAAAAGAGCGGTCATGAAAAAGATACAAATAACGCTGAGAAGCACCATCAGGATTCCTGCAGGGGCTCTGCCATCAGATGGGGTCCGGTTCTTCATGGAGAAGCTCACCTTCGAGAACCCCCTTTTCCACCGGAACGTTCATAACGGAAGGCCGAACCCTCCCGGTTTGAAGCCGACCCTTTTGGCAGCCTGGATAGAAAGGGGGTCCGGGGATCTGCTGATCGAAAGGGGTTACCTTTCCGAACTGGTCAGGCTTCTCCATGCGAACCGATATGAACCTCAGATCACGGACGAGACACGAAAGTTTGAGGGGGTGGCACTCGGACCTGCGGTTGGGCTGGAGCGCAAGCGGTTATCGGGATCCGAGCAGACTGAAGTCCTAGAGGAACTCTCGAACCAGAGATTCGGGATCCTGGTAGGACCTCCTCGCTCGGGGAAGAAACTGATCGCCTGCCGATTGGCGGCGAGAAGGGGTATCCCGACGCTCGTTATCGTGACCACGAGGTCTGAGCTATACGCCTGGCGGGAGACGGCAACCACTCATCTTGGTCTTCCCAGGGAGCAGGTTGGTTTGATCGGGGACAGCCACAAAGATGTCGGGAGACCCTTTACCGTGGCGGTGAACTTGAGCCTTTGGAAAATCCTGGACCAGGTCGAACCGTTGACGGGATTTCTCATTATTGACCGGTGCGAGGTCGCCAGCCTCAGCCTGCTCTTCAGGCTTTCACGATTCAACTGCTCCGCCCTCCTGGGCATTGCCACAAGGTCAGAGCGGCAGGACGGGCTCACCAAGCTAATGGAAGCGTGCATTGGACAGAAGATCGCCGAACTCCCCGCCCCTGGAGATCGAAGCGAGGTGGAGCCGATCCTGAAAATCGAGTCCACCGGCTTCGACCTCGATTTTCCGGATGACTGGCACGGCCTGATCACTGCCCTCGGGCATGATGAAAAGAGGAACAGGATTCTCGCCGGGGATATCCTCGAATCAACAGCGGGAAGAGACCGCAAGGCAGTCATCATCTCAGAAAGGATCGGTCACCTCCAGGAGTTGGCGCGGATCATCGGGGCGGCTCAAGGGGAGTGCCAAATCCTGACAGCGGAGACGTCCCCGTTGGTGCGGGCAAGGGCTGCAAAGAGGTTCTCCAAGGGGAGACTCAAAATACTCATGTCGACTTTCAAGTCATCGCCCTCAATTCCGGCTAAAGGAGCAACTGATCTTTTCATATGTTCGCCCGTGACCCACCAGGACTATCTCGCTCAGATAGTAGGGTCCGTTCTGGTGGGCGGAGATCGGAACAGAAGAGGAAGGCCGATTATCCACGATTACCGTGACAACCTCGAGGTCTTGAGGAGATCCCTGGATACTCGGGTGAAGTGCTATCGCAGTATGGGGGCGGTCCCCTGAATTCTTAAAAAGGAGATTCATCATGACAGTCGTTCAGAGAATCAGAACACGCAGGGGTACTAAGGAGGTCGACCTGACCCCTGTCACTGCAATTCAGGCTCATTGCAGGGAGTGCTTTGCATGGGAACTGGAGGAGGTCAAAAAATGCACTGATCCCATGTGTCCGCTTTACGCGTTCAGGCTCGGCAAGAATCCATGTCGGCGGGGCATCGGCGGACGCCCCAAGAGGAAACTTAAGTGAGGCTTTTCAGCCCCAGGATCCACGATCCCGCGACATGGAGTGGTACGGGTAAGGGGGACCATGAGCGTGGGGGCAAAGCTCTTTGAAAATAGAATCCGTGGCGAGCTAACGGCCCGCCCGAAGAGGCCGTAAATCACCAAAGGAAACGAATTCCCGCACACCGGGGAGGGATGAAACATGGTGTCCTGTCAAGGCAGGTAGGGAGCCCGTCCGAAAGTGGGCAGTTTTCCCAACCAGTCTACGTAACCTCCTTTTCCAGGAGGAATGAGACCCCTGCCAAAGCACATCAAGCTCATCGGCTACATGCTTCAACGTAACCTCCTTTTCCAGGAGGAATGAGACCAGGCGCTATTGCCAGCACTTGGCACACCCACACCTTCAACGTAACCTCCTTTTCCAGGAGGAATGAGACGCTCGCCTCTCGATATCGTGATGCACTACAAGGCGCTTCAACGTGACCTCCTTTTCCAGGAGGAATGAGACCCCATGCTTCCCGGCACGCGGCTTTGTCGCAATGGCTTCAACGTGACCTCCTTTTCCAGGAGGAATGAGACGGATCGCGCTGCTGGTGCTGCCCCAGGAGGTGCTGCTTCAACGTGACCTCCTTTTCCAGGAGGAATGAGACCGGGGGGACGTGTGACAACATCGAGTTTGCCAAGCTTCAACGTGACCTCCTTTTCCAGGAGGAATGAGACAAAGCTCCTGAAGGATGCCACTTCCACAACCCTGCTTCAACGTGACCTCCTTTTCCAGGAGGAATGAGACTTTGGGGATAGGACTGTTCGGCATGAAAAAACTACTGCTTCAACGTGACCTCCTTTTCCAGGAGGAATGAGACTTCAAGCCTCTTATAGATGTGGAAGGCGTAGGGGGCTTCAACGTGACCTCCTTTTCCAGGAGGAATGAGACCTGACTCTTTTTGGGATATTCGCGGCCCTGATTACGCTTCAACGTGACCTCCTTTTCCAGGAGGAATGAGACAGTTCCCTCAGAGCACAAAGAAGGGGCTCGTCGGCTTCAACGTGACCTCCTTTTCCAGGAGGAATGAGACCGTACTTCCGGTATGCTGCTTCTGCCTTCTTGTGGCTTCAACGTGACCTCCTTTTCCAGGAGGAATGAGACTCTTTCTTATTAAATCACCTACACAGAAAGACTTTTTCTTCTATTTCCGCGAACCCGCCTCGCAGGGCTCCTTTCGGGAGATTTCAAGAGGAGAACATTGCCCTAAACCTTTTATCAGCATCGGAAACACAGTTATGCGAACCCTCCTGGGATTTGGCGTTCTCTTGAGGTTCGCGGACATCAAGCAGCAACCGTCAACCTTTTCTCCTCCAACCCGACCATAAGACCCAGCCCGAAGTATCTCCCTGCACCCAGAGCCAGCGGTCCGCGCACGGCCTTTCTAAATTCCACTTTCACGTGGTATTGCGGATAGCGCATGTACCGGGCGGTCTGGTATGCCCCTGCCGGATAGCCGTGGTGGTTCCACGGCAACTTCCTATACCAGATGCTGGCTACCTGTGAAGGCGTGATCCCAGACTGCAGAAGCGACCTGCCGATGAGCTTTTCCGTTCTCCTCTTCCTCTTTTTTATCTGATCGTATCCCGGCAGGATCACTGGGGTGACCGTTTCCCAGACCATGCTTTCGGAGGTGAACCGGTCCACGACGCCATCTGAAGCGTGAATCGGGGACAGCATCGCAACGGGTTGCTCTCGGTACTTCAACTCGCAACCTTCCAACCCCCAGTTAAGGCGGGAGAGGACTGACGAGTCGGATGATTTCAGCATCACCCTCCGGATCATCCCATCGGCATGTCTATGTCCGACCGAAGGGAGAGGGAGACAGGAAACCTGCCTTCCCTTTTGGCCATGGCCGAGCAATTCCTGTATGGTCTGATCGTCGTACCCCTCCCTCTGGAGCAAGCCATTGATCGCATGCCTCAGCATGGCAGCTACGGCAATTCCCTCCCTCGGGTCTCTCACATAGGAACTGCGGCCGTCGACTTCAAGGAGATGGTAACACTGATAATGCTGATCCGGTTGTTCATCATCCCGGATATACCCTACCTGAAAATACTTCAGGGGCGTCTTTGTGAATGTGAGCCCCCCCTCTCTCCAGCCGGAGCTTATAAAATCACTGTAGCGAACCTCTGCAGACTGATAGCTCCCCTCGCATGGGACTCGGAGCACGCGGCCTTTGCCCGCATTTGAATGTGGGGTGAACCTTACTGTTGATCGAGGGGTCGCTGATGCCAACACCGCCCCGCTCGATGAGACCATATCGACACCCCAGCCCAGGATCGTAATCTCACTCGCGTACTTCTTCACATCCTCTGCAAATGACTCGTTGCCTTCCGGCACTTCCCACGAATAATGGACCATGTGGTCCCCTTCCAGGAACCATGGACTTGTGGCTTTAAATGCGTACCGTTTGGCTTTTTCATAGGGCGTTTCCGGGCGACTCTGAACGGCACGGGACATGGCAATGTCATCGTCGTTGTTAGGCACAGACCTGCGGCAAGTACTGCCGCTGATCGCCTCACAGGCAAAAATGGAGGGAGGCGGGAGACACTCCAGCCATCGCATGGCAGCACCGAATTTTGCATCCTCTATTCTTCTCGCCCGGCCCTGATTGTGACCTGCAATAATGGCCTGAAACAAGCGCATCGGCGCAGGGGGCCATTCCTTCCCATGATACATGCCGGAAAGAAATGTAGCTGAAATCTCAAGTTGTTTCATATCACCATCCCCCTTCGGTGGGCTCATGCCTGTTCATCGAGCTTTTTTTTCATCGATTCCCGGGCTTTCTTGGCATCGAAGGTTGCGCTCAAGGATGCCGGAGCCCCAAATTTCCTTGCCGCTTCATGGGCAAATGTTTGGACTTCCTCAAAGCGGATGTTGGACTCCTCGGAACCACCGTTGAACTTGCTCGCCTCCATCCTAGCCGGGGTTCGTTGATCTGGAACTAGGAGACACCCCTGGCGTAAGTCGTGGACCCTGGGCGCGAGCATGGCCAAGAGGGCAAGACCGAGGATGTAGCGACGGAGGAGATCGGTTTCCTTATCGTCAGATCCCTTGAGCTGTCGAAGCGAGTGGAGGTTGAGCTGCGCCTCTCGAACGATCTTGCCGTGGACCAGGACACCTCCGTGGGTACCCCCGCTCGGGGCATCTGCAAGGCCGACAGCTGAAGCGTCCTTCTTGTCTTTGTCCCCAAACCCGACATCCTGATACTTGAAGGTTGTGAAGTACTGGGCAGAGCGGGTCAATTCCTCCACATCATACGCCCTGATGACCGAGTTAATTATTCGGGGGATTTTGGCATTCGTCTCCCGAGAGTCCCAGACGCCGAAGACGAGAGAGGTAGGCCCGATCCTGGCGAGGGGAACGGCGTTCCCTTTGTCACGAAAGGCAAGGAATGCGCCCGTGATCCGGTCATGGAGGTCTGAGAAGCGTATCGCGGCATCTGCAAGGCGGTGGCCCATCTTCAACAGGTTGGCCTCGAGTTCCCCCGCCTTCACCGTTACCTGCGGCACGAGGGTTCTGTACTCATCCTCCAAGAACAGCATCTCCATCCGGTTTGCTTGCGATCCCAGGCTGTCAATAGCACACATCTTTCCGTTCCTGGTGGAGGAGATGTCATAGGTTGACTTCTTGTCACTTCCAACTGGGGGGGCATAGGTCGGAGGGAAAATCACCTCCCCCGTTGCAGGGCGCAACGGTTCCGTGAGGGACAAAGCGACAGCACCCGATTTGTACAACTGATCGATGGTTCCAATGGCCATATCAACCCTCCTGTTCTGAAAAATTGAAAACCTTGAACCTTCCGCTTTTGGTCACCTCGAACCTGTACCGCTGCACAGGGACAGGAAGTGCGGCACAGGAAAAGGCAAGCCTTGCCGGGAGAAGAGGCAGCATGTTCTGCCAAAGACAATATGAGTAGACGTATGAATAGCCGCGCCTGCCGACCTCCCTCGGGAGGAAGGTCTGGAGCCCGATCATTGCAAGGGTCTCAGCAAAGGGGCGTGTGTGAACGGCCCCGATACCCTGGTCATTCGGTGAATAGCCAATCTCGATGCTCACCCACGTGGACCGGGGATCCGTGCCAAGCCGCTTTGTGAGTGGAACCGAACCAGCTAGGAAATTGCCATTGGGGGCCTTTTCCCGCACCTTGTCGCAGGCACCAAGGAGGTCTTCGAGCAAATTCTTCGGGTTGACCTGACCAGCCCAGAGTTTGAGCTTTCTCCCCTCACGCATCCACCAGTTCAGATGGATTCCCGCCAGGGTTACCGAAGAAAGGTCAGGGGCGGCATCCATTTGGTCCGGTGTCAGGAGCAAGAGCAGGTCGTCCAGGGGCTCCGGTGTATCCAGGCGGAAATGCCCCTCTGTAGTGAAACCTGCCGTTGAGTATGACCGCGAAGCGGCGAGATTGAAGAGACCGCACGCGGCAAGCACTTCACCGGGATTTCGCGGCTCCAGCTTTAACTCAATCATTGGGGCGCCCCCATAGCGTCGGCCGCCTTCACGAGGGTCTCCAGCCATGCGAGCTGCCACCAGCCGAAGCGGCACTGAAGACTGGTGAAGCGGTTTAATCCCGCCTGTGTGGACTCGTAGTTTTGCAGATACGGGAAAGTCCTGTCGTACGCTTGCTCGGAGAACCCTGGTCTAGCGTTCCCATGGTGAGCCGCGATGAGATGCAGAATCAGATCGGATTCCGGATGATCACGGACTTGCGGATCACGCTCAGCATCCAGCAAAGAACCGAACTCGTGACGATAACCACGTGTGAACCGGTGGTTGAATGTGGTGCGTCCGCTTTTCGCAAGCGGCTCCTCCTTAAAGTTGCCGATTGCCTTTTGCCAGCCCACCCGGTCTTTGCCTTTATCGTGCCATCGGGCCGCTATGCAAATGGCTTGGGCCATGGCATCGGGAAGGCTGAACTTTGAGGCGAGGAGTCGCGCAGCCTCCTCAGACCTAGAGAGATGAGCGGCAAGTGTCTGTGGCTGCCTGGAGTATGCCGGCAGATTCTCCGATGGGGGTAAAGACCGTTCAGGGTTGGCCAGAACGACCAATGCCTTGTTTGTTGTCTCCTCCCCTTGATCGGTTATCTTGATATATTCTAGAACCGTGGACAGCCTGTAGCCCCTCGTTTGTGCGAGCCGCCGTGCAGCCTCCTCCAGGGATGAAGAGGCAAGACACTCGGCTCTTCCATCACTCTGGTGACACTCCCAAGAACCGGTATCCCTTTGGAATAAGAACCTCTCCCTTACCCCTGACTGATCCCCGACATCGGCAACTTTTTTTCGAAGAGTCTCTTCGGAGGTATCCAAGAGCCCGGAAGACGAAAGGCCGCCGATATCGGTCGGCAGAATCACAGTTCCCCATTCGAGGCGTGCTCGACTCAGATTTTCCAGGGTGTCGAGGACCACGTCGCCATCCGAATCGATGAGTATGCCTTTCTGCTTTCGGCCTTGGGCTATACAGCGCTCATGAATCTCTGCAAGTGCCCTTCTGACTGCGGAGGTCCGCTCTTTCAACAATTCCTGCCTGTGAACAGGAAACAGCTCCAAATACTCCTTGACCTGTCTTTCAACCTCCGACGCCTCGTCATCCACAAAGAGAGGCAGGTCAAAACGCCAGAGGAGATGAGTTTCGGGCAACTCCTCCTCGGTTAGCCCATGCAGCCAGACTGACACGTCTGGACGTTGTGGATAATCACGAGCATTGATCCCCGTTGTGGACCAGGTATCCAAGGTCCAGGCGTCCAGGTCTAACACGAGAGGCATCGGAGAAAAGGCATCCCTGACTAGTTCAGGTGACCTGAGCAGCTCGGAAAGGTTGTGCACCGAGGCATCCCCATTCATGGCGCCAAGCACCTCCCATGTGCGAGCCAAAGGATTGGGTGGATTTTTCTTCCCCCTGGTTTGCTTCTTGAATTCCTCCTCGACCCAGACCACATCAATTTCGCTTTCAGGGAAGAGACCAAACCGATTCACCCGCCCAAAGCGCTGTACCATGTTCTCCAGCGTGGTGAGGTCGCAAACGCAGTGGTCGGCATCCAGGTTCACACCGACCTCACCGGCTGATGTGCTGATCAGGTAAACTGTCGCAGGATCTTGAACTGTGCGTTCCCGACCTGGGAGGAATCGCTTGAACGCATCCAGATCCATCAGCCGATCTCGTTCGTAGCCGCGAAGGGTACCTGTGAGAATGACAATACTGTCTTCCGCGTCCTTTCCTACCCTCTTAAGCAGCTTCTCCCGGACCCTCCTGGCGAGATCCACTGTGCGCACATAGACGAGCACAGCCACTCCATGCGGGTGGTGCCTCGCAGCCAGGTCGGAGATGAAGGCGGCTGCTTCTCTCCTCGGCACACCCCGATGGAGTTCAAGACGCTTCCGCCCCCCACTTTCCTCCAGTCCCATCCTCCTGCGGATTACAGGGTTTGAAAAGTCAGCATCAGTAAGAGAAAGTAAATCGCTCCGGGAATCCCCCGTCTGGGTGGCGCTTAGGTCGATTGCGTGGAAAGGCCGGAGGGAGACGCCTTTCCTGTTGAGGCTCACTGCAGTCTGGAGGGATTTCCCGAAGGCGGGCATGAGATGGCTCTCATCATGGACGATCAAAGCATCTTGCCCCAAAAGCCCGGCGTGAAGGGGCCTGTCCCTTTTCCCGTCACCGAAGCCCGAGAAGAAGAGTTTGGAACCGATCATGTCGACCGTGCCGATGATGATCGCGGCTCTTGCCGGATCGACCTTCCACTCCTGGTTGTCGGCAAGCCCGCCCCTTAGCGTGCTAACCGCCACTGGGCCGCGAGTCTGGTCTGTGGAAAGGGCGCGGAGAGCTTTCTGTAGGGCATCAAGACCGGGAGTCGGAGGATTGCCGAGCACACTCAGGATCTGGTTCACCTCGTCCGTGGCCTGGTCGACGATTACACGGCGGTTCACCGTGTAAATGAGCCTTCTTGGAAGGTGGACAGTGCCGCGTTCGGCTTTCAGCCCCAGGCAGATCAACCAAATGGGGATGATCGAGGTCTTTCCGATCCCTGTAGGGATGTCACAAGCGGATGGTATGTCATTGGATAGGAACCTTTCGGCCAAGTGTGCCTGCCAGGGGAAAGGTTCTCTAGCGGTCAGTTCCAGGAACAGCTTACGGAAGTTTTCGACCTGGTCGGTCACTTCTGATTCCCTGACTTGAGGGTTTGAGAAGTACTCCGGTGGGTGCATCTGCACGAATCGCGATGTCGAGAACGTGTGCGAGTTTCACGCAAGAGACCTTTTTTGTCAAGTCTTTTAATAGGATAACTGGAAGCGAATGATTACATGTTCTCCCTTGACGAAGCAAGTGTACTTAGGATACATTTGTATCAAAAGTACACGGGAGGCGCCATATGGCGGTTGTGAACCTGAGAGAGTTTCCGGATGACCTTCACCGGAAGGCAAAGGCAGAGGCGGCCCTTATGGGGATCACCTTGAAAGAGCTGATAATAAGGGCATTGACGGAGTACATCCAAAAGAAGAAGAAAGGAGGATAAGACCAATGGCTTGTCTGGTAAAAAGGAGGGGCCGATATGTCATAGATTTCTATGACCAGACCGGTAAGAGGCGGTGGAAAACCCTTCACAAAAACATAACAAAGAAAAAGGCCAAGGAAGAGCTTCGAGACATTGAGGAGCTGGTTGCAAACGGAGCCTATCTCCCTGCCAAGAAGGTTCCCCTTTTCTCGACGGTTGCCGAGGATTGGATCAAACACAAGAAGGGATTCCTTCGGGAGTCGACATGGGAAGTCTGCAAGACACATACGAAACTTCACTTCAAGACCCTGGAGGCAATGAAAATAAACCGGATTACTACGGCCACCTGCGAGAAATGGATAGGCGAGAAGCAGGCCGACAAAATGAACCTGAACACGCTCAGAAAGCTCCTGGTCACCCTGAACCAGATTTTCACCTATGCCGTAAGACACCGTTACATTGGGTACAATCCTTTACGGGAAGCAGAAAGACCGAGGGACCAGGGACACGAGGAGAAGAAGGAAATGCGTGTTCTCAATCCCGAGCAGATAAAGATTTTCTTGGAGAACACCGAGGAGCAAAAGTACCGGGTTCTCTTCACCCTCGCCACGTTCAGCGGGGCAAGGCAGGGAGAACTCTTAGGGCTCAAGTGGAAAGATTTCGACTGGAATAACAAACAGGTTCACATCCAGAGGACATTCAACAACGGCCGTTTTTTTGCAGTTAAGACGAGGGCTTCAAACCGCAGGATCGATCTTGGACCCATTGTCATACAGGAGTTGAAGAAGTGGAAGCTCGCGAGCGGGAAGAGCAAGCTCGGACTCGTTTTCCCCAATGAGGAGGGCGAGCCGTTGGATCACCACAACATGGTGAACAGGTTCTTCATCCCGGCACTAAAGAAAGCTGGATTCTGCAAGAAGTTGGAGAACGGAAAGGTCGACCGGATTCGGTTCCACGACCTGCGCCACACGTACGCGAGCCTGCTGGTCGAACAGGGGGAGAACATAAAGTACATTCAGACCCAGCTCGGCCACTCCTCCCCTACCGTGACCCTGAACGTCTATGCCCACCTCATGAAGCCCACCAACCAGGACTCCGCGAAGAGGCTGGAAAGCACCATTTTCGAGGCTACCGGTAGCAAAATGGTAGCAAACGACGAAAAAGGGGTCACGGCATGAACCGCAACCCCCGCTATAACCTGCTGAATACCCAGCCTAATTGTCTGGTAGGCACGAAGGGGATTGAACCCTTGACCCCTACCGTGTCAGAGTAGTGCTCTCCCACTGAGCTACGTGCCTGTTTGGGAATAAATAGGTATTACCAAGCCGTTGCAGGGGTGTCAAGTCCTTATTCTCCTTTGGGCCCTGGTTCGCGTGGCTGGTCGGCAACACCAGCCTTATTGTTCCTGCGCCCGTTGGGGCTCTCTCCCATGAATCCCAACCACAAATAGATGTAATGAAGACCGGAGATGATGGTCAATAAGCCGGTGGCATAAAAGAGGAAGTCATAGAACAGCGGCCGGAAAGCGAAGTAAGGTTGAGAAAGCACGGCCAGCACCGTGATGAACTGGAAACAGGTGTTCACTTTGCTGATGATGGAAGGTTTGACCTTCAGATCGACGCGGTTGAGGGAGATGATGAGGACTCCGAGGAGGATGAGAAAATCCCTTGCAAGCACCATGACTGCAAGCCAACTCGGGAGGGAATGAATCACGGCCAGCACTACATAGGAGCTCACCAGCAGGATCTTGTCCGCCAGAGGATCCAGGTAGGTTCCAAGTCTGCTTTTCTGCTTGAAAAGACGGGCGACCATCCCGTCAATGCCATCGCTCACCCCGCACGCCACGAAAATGATCAGGGCTGTCAGGAATTGTTCCCCCATGAGAGAAATAATGAACACCGGGGTGAGGATGATTCGTATTATGGTTATCAGGTTCGGAACGGTCATTCGCATGATACCTTGTCAGGAGATCATCTTTCGAGTTTGCCTCGAATCTTCTGAAGCAAGAGAACGGCGTCATATCCGGCAAGAACCCCCATGGGATTGAACAACTCGTTCCCGGCTTCCATTTCCCCGCCCCAGGCTGTGCAAACCAGAACAGCCCCCAGATATGGGGCATCGTTCTTGACATCCGAGAATGGAGAGCCGCTCTCGGCGTGCCGGGCTGCCAGGGCCGGGTCTTTGACGGCTCTGCTGATGACATCGGCCAACATGACGGCAAAGGCTGCACGGGTGACCACATGATTCGGTTCAAAAGTGCCGTCCCCATAGACCGTCAACCCTTTGATTCTCAAGGCTATAATTTCTTTGATTTCCCCTCTCAGCGGGTGGGCCGCAATGTCGGAAGCTGCTGCACGGGCAGCTCCGGGAACCTCCTTCTTCAAAACCTCCTTTACCCGAAGCTCATGAAAGAACAAGGCCGCTACTTCCGCCCTCGTTATCCGTTCTTTCACCACAAGCCGCCTCCCGAAATCAGAGAGAGGTTTTGCGCTCTCCATTCTTTTCAGGATGAGGAGCTCGTTACTCGCCTCGGGAACGAGAGAACCGTTGATTCCCAGCACCCGCAGAAAAGCGGACCTGGCCTCCCCTATCCTGCACTCGTGCTTATAGGCAATCCCCATGTAGTAGTAGGCTTCAGGGTGATGCCTTGCAATTGAACAGGCCCATGTATACGCTTTTTCCGCTTCCTTGATCCAGCCCTCTTCTCGCAGGACACTGTAAAGCCGTATCCACCCAACCTGCACTTTGTACTCCTCGTCACTGCCGCTGGCCAGGGATGCGGATTTTTTCATGGCTGTCAGGGCAGCTTCCCGCTCTCCCCTGTATCCCTTTGCCAATGCCAGTCCACTGAACGCTTGGGAATTTCTGGGATCATGCTTGAGGGCCTTGCTGAACTCTCTCTCTGCGTCTTCGTATCTGCTTGTCTTGATCAGCTTATAGCCGTTTGAAACGTAGAGTTCGGGAGTGTCGAGGACTGTCTCGCCATATCTCTTGTGTGAGGCGCAGCCCCCACTCAGAAAGAGGAAACCCAGGAACCATGAACAGAGAATCGCAAAAGAGCCGATCCTTTTCATCTTTTGCCCCCATGAGAAGTGACACAACCGGATGTCTATTTCCAATCAGGATGGACGCGATGGTTCTTACTCCAGAACAATCACGATCCTGCAGCTCTGAAGCCACTTCAAATGATACGCGCTCCCCCTCACCCTGGCCGCGTCGGAATTGCTGATCACGATGTCGGAAGATCCTGACGCCGCAGCTCTGATCCCTCTTACGATCAGCGGCCTTGGGGCGACCCGCTCATCCTTTTCGGCTGCTGATATGTCCCTTATGTATGCAGCGACACCCCTTTTTACGGCATGTTCCCGATGGATGTAGGGCGATCCGTAGACCAGCTGTCCATCTTCGTCGAAGATCGATGGAAAAACAGCCGGTCTGACCCTTATGCCCGTACACTCCACCACCAGGCCAGTAAAGGACTCTTTTGGGGAATTCTGATTGGTAACGCTGGACTGCACGGAATCAATGGCGCAGATCGCATCAGGAAGAACGAGTTCGGATAAGGGACCGGATATGGCGATTGAGACCGTCGCTTCAACCCTGCCGTTTCCACTGAACCGCACTTTCCTGGGAGATACTTGCTGAACGAGATCCCGAATCTTTTTCCCGAGAGCTTCCGATTGAGTTATGAGGTCCTTGACCGTGGTGACTGAATCGACTTTGATTTTTCCCACCAGATCAAAGAGATTTCCCCTTGCGGCCTGCACGGCCTCTTCGGAGGCCGCAGCCTTTGCCTTTTCCGATTTTGCCTTGTTGGCAGGCAGAACCGTTGTGCCCACTGCTTCCGCAACCCATTTGGACCAGTCTATCTTGCCCGAGTGGAAAACCTCGGTGTAGCCGGCGCCCAATGCAGGAGAAAGGAAAAAAAGCAAAATAAGAAACCCCTGTACCAACAGGAGCAGTATCTTCAGACGTGGGTTCATGGTTTATCCGCCTTGCCAAGAAATTCCCTGATCCTCTGTGCAATTCCCTCCACATCGTCTGCTTTGATCCAGATGTTTTCGGGATCGGCTCTGAACCAGGTCAGCTGCCTTTTCGCATACCTCCGCGTGTCCGATTGGAGCTTCAGCAAGGCTGTATCCATGTCCCATCGTCCCTCCAGCACTCCGACCATGTGCCTGTATCCTAATCCTGTCATGGGTTTAAGTGCAGGAGAGTAGCCTTTCTTCAGAAGATCCGCCACTTCACGGACAAGCCCGCTTTGAATCATGCGAACGCACCGTTCATTGATTTGATGATACAGTCGCTCCCTCTCGTTTTGCAAACAGATTTTGAGCGCACAGAAAGGGTTGTCCCCGAAACGGTGGTCTTTGACCAGGGAGGAGAGCCGTCTTTTTGAGAGGTGAATGATCTCCAGTGCGCGGAGTATCCTCACTCGATCGTGGGGATGTATCCGTTGGGCGGATTCCGGATCAAGCTCCTTCAACCGTCCATGCAACGCTACCGGCCCCTTGAGCGCCAGTTCCTCTCGCAATCCGCTGCGAAGTTCCGGGTCCATGGGAGGGGAATGAATGACTCCTCCCAGCAGCACCCGGATGTAGAGGCCTGTCCCGCCAACGACGAAAGGCACTCTGCCCCGTGAGTGTATCTCCCTGAGCACGGGAATGGCAAGAGAGCGGTAGATTGCGGCATTGAAATCCTCATCCGGGTCCACCACATCCATAAGGTGGTGCGGGACTCTTTTCCTTTCAGCGGACTCGGGTTTCGCCGTACCCACATCCATTCCACGATAGACCTGCATGGAGTCCGCATTGACGATCTCTCCGCCGAAGGCGAGCGCAAGCTCAATGGCAAGGCCCGTCTTGCCGGATGCCGTAGGACCGGCGATCACAACGATCTTTGGTTTCTGTTCCATACATTGATCCAAGATGCAGGATACAAGATTCAAGATTAAAGAAGAACGAGGCAGTCAGACCGACCGGGACAAGCTACGGAAATCGATTCTTTCCATCGTGGATCCTGCATCTTGTGTCCTGCATCCTGGATCCTGCTCTACACCGTGCGTCTAAACAACTTCTCCAGTTCCTCGGCACTGAATCTTCGAATGGTCGGCCTGCCGTGGGGGCAATTCGTGGGCAGAGTCGTAGAGAACAACTGCTTCACCAAGTTGGTCATCTCCTGCTGGGAGAGATGGTGACCGGCCCTGATCGCGCCATGACATGCCATGATCGTCAAGGATTTATCGCTGGCCAAGTTCCCATCCACGGGGCCGCCTTCCCCAAGAACCGGGACCAGTTCTGCAAAGAACTTTTCCCAATTCGTGTTCACAAACAAGGAAGGAACCGATCGCAGCAGAAAGGTGGTCCCGCCAAACGGCTCCAGTTCGAACCCAAGCGCTCTCATGGAATCGAGTTTTTCCATGATCATGGCAGCGTCCCTCAGTGAAAATTCAAGGCTCTGGGGAATAAGAAATGCCTGCACCTCCGGCCCAGAGGAGCCGTAGGATTTACGGAGAGTTTCATAGACAACCCTTTCATGAGCCGCGTGCTGGTCCATCACCGAAAGACCCTCCGGCGTCTCAAAAAGAATGTACGTCTCACGCAACTGCCCCAGAATTCTGAAATCCTTTTCCGCTCCGGCTGCACCCGGCCTTCCCTCCTCTTCCGCGTAATCGGCGGGAGGCTCGAAGGCCATTTGAACGGGATATCCCCCGTGAACGGAGGCAGCAAAGGGTGCGACGATCCCATCGGGGACAGGATGGATGTTACGCCCCAGCCCCTGCTGCATTGCAGCGATCACTGCCTGATGAATGGTGCGGCCCTGCTGGAGCCGGATTTCATGCTTGGCGGGATGGACGTTGACATCGACCTGTGAAGGATCCACATCCAGAAAGACAACAACCTGGGGGTAACGTCCTTTCATGAGACGCTGCCCATACCCCTCCATCACGGCATGCATGAGGAGCCTGTCTCGAACATGTCTCTGATTGACATAGAGCAGGATGCGGTCGGCCCTGGATCTCGCAAAATCCGGGCTGCCCAGCCACGCCTGTATGCGGCACCCGGGCAAATCCAGAGATGTCTCGATCATCGAGGAGCCCACATCCGCACCAAAGACAGCCGGGAAGCGGCTTCCCGGACCTGAACAAGGGGCCAGATTGATCACGGTTCGCTCTTCCACGTCGAGCCTGAAATGGACCCGGTTGTACGGCAAGCCCACCCGCGCAAACAGATCCACGATGTGATCCGTCTCTGTCTTGTCTCCTTTCAGGAATTTCCTCCTTGCAGGCAGGTTGAAAAAAAGATCTCTCACCTCCACAAGGGTACCGGGAGGGCAGCCAACCTCGTCGATCGACCGGACCCGTCCACCGGAAATCTTCAGCCTGTTGCCCGAGATTTCTTTTGCGGGCCTGGAGGTAATTTCCATTCTCGAAACAGCGCCTATGCTGGGAAGAGCCTCGCCCCTGAAACCAAGAGAGCGGATGGAGAATAGTTCCTCCACGGAAGAGATTTTGCTGGTGGCGTGCCTTTCAATCGAGAGAAGGAGATCGTCCCTGACCATGCCAAACCCATTGTCGCTGACCCTGATCCGGCCTTTGCCCCCTTTCTCTATCAGTACATTGATCCTGGTGGACCCGGCATCGAGACTGTTATCGATGAGCTCCCGGACAATGGAGGCAGGCCTCTCGATAACCTCGCCTGCAGCGATCTGAGATATTACCTTCTCATGAAGAACCCTGATAATGCCCATGTATTTCTACCCTGTTTTCAAACCGCCAGGACGCCAGGTGCGCCTCTTCTTTGCGTCCTTCGCGCCTTCGCGGTTCCATCTATTAATCCGGTTAAGCTGCGACTGTAGTATTCTTGGACAGAGCCGTCAATGGACAAGAAATCTGAAAAGTCTCTTCAGTGAAAACGCTCGAAGTGCTATATTGCAGAATCAGGCTCGTTACCTCTCGGCCTGGAGGGGTTTCTCAATGAATGATCACTGCCAAATGACCAATGGTAAATGATCCTATGGAGAAAGAAGAGTGGCAGCAGAAGGGCAAGGGGCACCGCCTGCGACTCAGGCAGAAATTTGCAGACGGCGGGATAGAGAGGTTTTCCGACGAGGAGTTGATCGAATTTCTTCTCACCCTCGGCACCCCCAGACGCGATGTCAAGCCTCAGGCCCGTGAGGCTTTGAAGCGTTTCGGCAGTCTCTCGGGCGTCCTCTCCGCCCCCGAGGAAAAGCTGCGCGAGATTGACGGTATCGGGCCGAAAAACGCGCTCTATCTCAGCCTCATCCATCAGGTCGCAGGCAGATACCTCCGGGACAAGGCAGTGGGCAAGAGCTTTTTCGGCTCATCCAGGACAGTTTTCGATTATCTCTTTCACTCCATGCGGGCACTGAAGAGAGAGGTCTTCAAGGTTCTCTTTCTCAATCGCAAAAATGAACTCATCACCGATCAGGATGTCTTTCAGGGGAGCCTCACCGGCAGCGCCGTCTACCCAAGAGAGATTGTGACCCTGGCACTGGAGAACAAGGCGGCCGCCCTTGTATTTGTGCATAATCACCCCTCCGGCGACCCGAGCCCTTCACCGGAGGACTATTCGCTCACCCGGGAGTTGGTGTGGGCCTGTCAGCTTCTGATGGTCCAGGTCCTGGATCACGTGATCATAGGTCGTGAAACCTACTACAGCTTCGCAGATGAAGGCTTCATTGCACGGTTCGTCAAGGAGTGGCAGCAGAATAAGCGATGAGAACCCATGAGAGACTCTCCCCTTGATTTTATCTGATTTCGCGGACGCTGCTCTTCACCTGCCGATACGTTTTCCCTGTCGCAACAAGCAGGGGCTCCATGATCCTTTGGCCTTCAAGGTGGTCGGTCGAATTAAAGGAGCTCCCATCCATTTTGTAGACGCTGCCGCCGGCAGCCTCGACGATCATGAGGCATGCGGCAAGTCCCTGGTAGGTTTCGTTGAAGATAATGGCCGCCTCGGCCCGTCCCATTGCCACATAGCAGAGGTGTGCGCCGGTGCAGCCAAGGTCGCGCATCTTGCCTGGAAAACTGGACTGGAAGCGGTGATGAAATCTGGAGTAGGTGAGAAGAAGGCTTTCGTCATCGATTTCTTTTTGAGGTGAAACGCGAATTTCTTCATTTCCCCTGAACGCCTTCCCTCCTGCCCGTGCATGAAAAAGGTCGCCCGTTGCGGGCATGTAGAAGATCCCAAAAAGGGGCCAGTAATTGTCGAGAAGGGCAAGGGAAATACCCCACACGGGAATTCCCGCCTGGAAATTGGCTATCCCGTCCAGAGCATCGAACACCCATAGATATCTCTTGCCCTCATGGGTGTACCCATTGTTCTTCCCTTCGTAGGTCGTGAAGACCTGATGTTCCGGGAATCGGGAATAGAGCTGATCCTGGAAAAACTCGCGCATGTGGAGCTCGGCCTCAGTCACCAGCGCCTCATCAAACTTCTGCTTAGGGCTTCCCTTCCCGTAGTATCCAAGCGCCTCCTGGCCGGAGCGGCGGATGAGATCCATTCCAAACAATACAAGTTCATCGAGCCCCTGATCCTTTGAATCCACCATGTTTCCTCCTTTGATGTGACACTAGAATCTGCCCATCCGGTGCAGGTAGTGATACGTAACGATGCCCACGGTTGTGGAAAGATTCAGACTCCTCACTCTGCCCCATATGGGAACGGCATAGCAGGGATATTTCTCTATTACCTCGGGCGGAAGGCCCGTGGACTCCTTCCCGAAGAGCAGGCAATCTCCGAATTCTACCACCGCTTCGGTGTAGCTCGTTCCGGATCGCGCGCTGAAACCGATTATTCTGCCCTGTCCGTTCCCCTGACTTTCCAGAAAGGACTCAAAGCAGGAATGGTGTCTCACGTCCACCTCGTTCCAGTAGTCGAGCCCGGCCCTCCGGAGATGACGGTCATCCACGCGAAAGCCGAGGGGATGAACAAGATGGAGCCTCAGTTCCGCCGCCCCGCACAATCGCGCAATATTTCCCGTGTTATAAGGTATCTCCGGCCCGTACAGTACCACGTGAAGAGCAGGAGAGGGAACGACCTTGTGCCCGGTGTCGGAAACTTTACCCTTCAAACCTGCTCCTGCCAAGGAAACTGCGAATGTCCAATGGTGAATGTAAAATGTCCAATATCCAAGTTACTTTCTTCTTCTTTCCTTGGACATTGATAATTGGAAATTGGATATTGGACATTCTTCAGTTCGCTATTCTGCAAGTGGCCTCAGTGCCCCGCAATCGGGGCACTGCCAGTTGACCCCGCTGCAGGTAAAACCCCAGAGATTCTCCTCCATGCACTCATTGCAGATCTGAAACCCGCAAGGACATGTCCAGCAGAAAGGCTGCTTCTTTCCGCAACAACTGCATTGGTATTCCTTTTTTGCTCTTCTAGTCATATACAAAAACCGTCGGCACAGCCGCTTGCCGCAGAAACCGGCCGATTTCAGCATAAGATTTGGTCATTACCGCGGTGATCGTCGGAAGTTGATGGGTTTCGCTTCGCTCTACCCATCCTACGCGCCACGACCGGCCTGACACCTGAACCCTTGTCTCTTAAGGTTCCATGCCTAACGGTCATGCCAAATGCCAATCAAATGATAAATGAAAAATGAGAAATGTAAAATGATCTAAATCTCCACCATTGGCGCCGGCGTATGCTGGCTCGTGATCAAGACCTCGGTGCGATGCCTCTGGCACAGCTCCAGCGTTTCTTTCACGGCCCGAAGCGCCTTCTCCGGCAGGTTGTTGATCTCGCTCAGGTGGGCCAGGGCCACCCAGCCAAGGCCGCTGTGCGTCAGACACTTGATCATCTTTGCCGCCTGCGTGTTCGAAAGGTGTCCGTCCGGTCCCCTGATCCTCCTTTTCAACTCAAGCGGATAGGGTCCGTCTTCGAGCATTCTCTCGTCATGGTTGAACTCAGCGACCAGGGCATGACAGCCCCTCAGGCGGTCTTCGACAACAGGAGTCGAACGGCCGAGATCAGTGATTACGCCGAGCCGGACCCCTTCGGAGGCAAGGACGAGCCCCATCGGGTCCGCGGCATCGTGGCATTTGGTGAACGTTTCGATAAAGAGATCTTTGATGGAGAGGGTCTCGCCCGTGCAGACCGGGACAGGTTTCGGAATGGTGCCCAGATACCTCACGCCCCTCTTGAAAGTGAGGGCATTGGCAAAGACCGGGATATCGAGCTTCCTGGCAAGGGGTCCCGCGCCCCTGATATGATCCAGGTGTTCATGAGTGATCACCAATCCGTCGAGACGCTGCGGATCCACACCGATGCTGTCAAGACGTCTGATCACATCGCGGCAGCTCAACCCTGCGTCCACGAGGATTCGGGCATGAGATGTCTCGACATAGCATGCATTCCCCCCGCTCCCCGAAGCCAGAACCGCAAAGCGCATCCGTCACCAGTTGTCCGCCACCAAGTCACGAAGCAATGTCCAATATTGACAGCCCCGTAAAAAGTCGAAAATGCCCTCTTTCCGTCATCCCGGTGAAAACCGGGATCCAGTATTTCCAGGCTGTTGCAGAACACCTGGACCCCGGTTTTCACCGGGGTGACTACTTTTTGCGAGACCGTCGATGTTGAATGTATTGTCTTCTTGGCGCCTTCGTGTCTCTGTGGCAAAAGTTTATTCCAAACCGCTGTGCCCGAAACCGCCTTCGCCTCTTTCGGTAGAGTCGAGATCCCTCACGTGTACCACTTCCGCTCTGTAGACTCTTGTGATGATCATCTGGGCAATCCGATCCCCCCGTTTGATCACCACCGGGTCAGGCCCCCAGTTGATCATGATAAGCCCGACTTCACCCCTGTAATCCGAGTCGATGGTACCCGGGGAATTGGCCATTCCGAGTCCGTAACGCAGGGCCAGACCACTCCGGGGCCTTACCTGGGCTTCAAACCCTGGAGGAACGGAAATCGCCAGACCTGTGGGAATGAGTTTGATCTCTCCGGGCCTCAGTATTACCTTTTCCTTTACCGCGGCCCTCAGATCCATGCCTGCGGATCCGTCGGTCTCGTAGGCTGGAAGGGGGATGTCTTCCTGTCCCTCGAAGCGCTTGATCCTGACCGGAACTTCCGCCATCTTTCCGACTCCTCAATAGGCAAATGAGCTCTTGGTGTTCAGGGGTTCAGTGTTCAACGTTCAGGGAAGAAAAGCCCACGACTGACCACCGATCCAGCTACTGAACTCTGAACACCGAACTCTGAACACTTCAGTCGTGCTTCAGGAATATAAAATGGTGCTCTCGTCCAATTCCTCCCGCTGGAACGGCCCCAGTGTTACCAGAGAGACCCTGTCATTCCGGAAGGATTCACGGGCGACATCGACGACCTCTTCCAGTCTGACCTTTTCGATCACCGAGATGACTTCGTCGTGGCTTATATAACGGCCGTACACATACTCGTTCTTGGCCAGCCGCATCATTTTCGAGTCCGTGCTTTCCGAGCCGAGAAGAATTCCCCCAATGATGTGTTCCTTGGTTGCCGCAAGCTCCGATTCGGAAATGTCGCCTTTCTGTATCCGCCCGATCTCCTTCCGGATGATTTCCAAAGATCGGTTCACGTTCTTCGGCTCTGTAGCCAGGTAAACGCCGAGGAGTCCGGCATCGATGTAGGATGCCAGGAAAGAGAAGATGGAATAGGCGATGCCCCTTTTCTCCCGGATCTCCTGAAAAAGCCGGGAGCTCATATTCCCGCCAAGGATGATGTTGAGCACCGCGCCCGCAAACCTCTGCTGGCTGGAGAGGGTTGGTCCCAGTCCCCCGAGACATACATGAACCTGCTCGAGATCCTTGTGAAAGCAGGATGTCCCCGCATGATAGTTCGGGGAGGTTCGAGCAGGGACCTTGTCGGACGGCTGTATCTGTTCGAAAAGAGGCCGGAGCTGATCCACCAGAATCTGATGATCGACATTGCCGGCTGCAACCAGAAGAATCTGCTCCGGTGTATAGAATTTCCTCATGTGACTGAGAATGTCCTCACGGCCGATGGAGGAAACGCTGTCAGGAGTTCCCAGAACCGACATGCCCAGGGGATGGTTCATCCAGTGGAGATTGCTGAAAAGCACATGGATGTGCTCGTCGGGCGTATCCTCCAGCATGCTGATCTCCTGGAGGATCACCTGTCTTTCTCTATCCAGCTCCGTTGGATCGAATGTGGAACGGAGAAAGATATCCGAGAGGATGTCCACGAGTGTGGCCATGTGCTTGTCGAGCACCCTGGAATGAAAACAGGTATACTCGGAGCTTGTAAAGGCATTGGAGAGGCCTCCGATGGCATCCAGCTCGATCGCGATCTGGTGGCTGTTCCGGCTCCGGGTTCCCTTGAAGATCATATGCTCGACAAAATGGGAAATCCCGTTTTCTTCCACGGTTTCATCGCGGGAGCCCACACCGATCCATATGCCGAAGGAGACGGACCTGAAATGGTCAAGCCTCTCCGTGAGAATCCTGACACCGTTTGGGAGAACAGTCTTCTTATGCATCGATGCTCTGACCGAGTGCGGCCTTCCTGGAAAGAGCGATTCTTCCGTTCTTGTCTATCTCCAGCACCTTGACAAGGACTTCGTCGCCTTCCTTCAGAATATCAGTTACCTTGTTCACGCGCTCATTATCCAATTGCGAAATATGAATCAGGCCGTCAGTGCCGGGAAGAATCTCCACAAAGGCGCCGAAGTCCATGATCTTTCGCACCTTCCCCATGTACAGCTTTCCTACTTCGGCCTCCTGGACGATCTTGCCGATCATATCGGTGGCAGCCTTGGCAGCCCGGCTGTCGGGTGATGCAATCAAAACCTTTCCCGTATCGTCGACCTCGATTTTGGAGTCGGTCGTGGCGCTGATCTCCCTTATCACCTTTCCTCCCGGTCCGATGAGGAGCCTGACCTTCTCGGGCCTGATATGAATCGTGGTGATGACCGGCGCATATTGAGAGACGTGGCTCCGGGGCTTGGCCATGGATTCGGCCATCCTGTCCAGGATGTGAATCCGCCCCTGTCGTGCCTGCTCCAGGGCGGACTGCATAACCTCTCTGTTTACGCCCTCGACCTTGATGTCCATCTGGATAGCGGTCACACCGTTTCGGGTGCCCGTCACCTTGAAATCCATGTCCCCATAGTGGTCTTCGTCCCCGATAATGTCTGTCAGCACCACCTTCTTGCCGCCGCCGCTGATCAGGCCCATAGCCACCCCGGCTACCGCTTCCTTGATCGGAACACCCGCGTCCATGAGGGACAGGGAGCCGCCGCAGACGCTCGCCATGGAGGAAGAGCCGTTGGACTCCAGGATTTCGGAAACCACGCGGATGGTATACTGGAAATTCTCCTTGGGAGGGACCACGGGAAGAAGCGCCCGTCTTGCCAGTGCGCCATGTCCGATCTCCCTTCTTCCGGGACCGCCCAATCTTTTCGCCTCATTGACCGAATAGGGAGGGAAATTGTAATGCAAGATGAAATTCCTCATCTTGTGCCCGTAAATGGTCTCGATTCTCTGTTCGTCCATTTCAGCGCCCAGAGTGGTCAGGACCAGGGCCTGGGTCTCTCCCCGCGTGAAAAGGGCTGCGCCGTGGACACGGGGCAAAACGCCTACCACGCATTCGATCGGACGCACCTCCGTGAAGCCCCTTCCATCTATCCGCCTTCCCTCTTCCAGGATCATCCGGCGGACCATCTCCTTCTCGACATCTGAAAGGAGATCCATCAACGCCGCTTTCTTCTCCTTTTCCTCCACGCCCAGGGCTTCGATCACCTTTGACGAAACCTGGTCTCTTTTCTGCTGGCGCAAACCCTTGTCCGCGGTGGTAATCACTTCCCGGAACATCGGCGCGGCCATCTCTCTTACCTTTGCCGCAAACTCCTCGTCCTTCTTCACGGGAGGGAGTATTCGCTTTTCCTTGCCCACCTCTTTTCGGATCTCCTCCTGCATTTCCAGGATGGGCTGGATGGCCTCATGTCCGAAGAAGATGGCCTCGATGAGCTCCGCTTCGGGTACGAACTCACCACCGCCTTCAACCATGACCACGGCGGATTTGCTTCCGGCGACCATCAGATTGATGTCGCTCGTTTCCTGCTCCTCTATGGTCGGGTTGATTACGAGCTTGCCGTCCAACCTTCCCACCCTGACCGCCGCGATAGGCCCTCGGAAGGGAATGTCCGATATCTCCAGGGCCGTAGACGCCCCGATGAGCGCGAGCACGTCCGCCTCGTTTTCCTTATCCGTGGAGAGTACGGTTGCGATGACCTGGGTCTCGTAGAAATAGTTCTTGGGGAACAGGGGGCGCAAAGGTCGATCGATCAGACGGGCAGTGAGGGTCTCCCTCTCGCTGGGGCGGCCCATATCCCTTCTGAAATAGTTTCCCGGGATCATCCCGCCCGCGTAGGACATCTCCTGATACTCGACTGTCAGAGGGAGAAAATCCACTCCTTCCCGTATCTGGCTCGAACCTACCGCCGTCACGAGAACCACGGTTTCCCCCATGGTTACGACCGCAGCGCCACCGGCCTGTCTTGCAATCCGGCCGGTTTCAATATGAAGAGTCCGGCCGTTGATCTCTTTCGAGCAGCTCTTTATCATTCTATTCATCCTTTCAAAAGGTTGCGTCTTCTCACGATCTATTTCCGAAGGCCGAGTTCCTTTATGACATTCTGATAACGCGTCAAATCCGTCTTCCTGAGATAATTCAGGAGCCTCCGTCTCTGGCCGACAAGCTTGAGCAATCCCCTGCGGGAATGATGGTCTTTCTTGTGCACCTTGAAATGATCGGTAAGATAAGTGATGCGGTTGCTCAGTATGGCAACCTGAACTTCAGGGGAACCCGTATCCTTGTCATGAAGTTTGAAACGGTCAATAATCTCCTTTTTTGTATCCGGGGTCAGAACCACGTTTATCCCTCCTTCCAAAATGTTAGTTTAGCAATCGACCTGCCAACCCTCAAACGAAGACCCGCATGAGTTCAAGGCAGTCTTTTCCTTCCGGGACAGGCAACCGTTTCAGAATGGCCAGAAGCTTGCCTTCCCTGACGAGCTTTACCGGCCCCGCAACGGAATCCGGCAGGTTGGACAAAATCTCTCCTTCCCATCGGTTCGCCGGAAATCCTTTCTCGATCATCTCGCCCGTACCCTTGCTCACCTCGACCTCTCTCAAATGGGGCAGAGCATTCGGAAGCGGGATGACCCGATTCCGGAGGTCTTCAGCAGAGAACCCCGATCCTGTCCTGCGGATCGCTTTATCGACTGTGAACGGACCGCTGGAGATTCTCCTCAATGAAACCAGATGCCCTCCGGGTCCCAGTCGCCTGCCCAGATCGGCCCCGAGGCTCCGAATGTAGGTTCCCTTGGAGCATCGGACGGTAAGGGTCACATCGGGCAGATCAATGGATGTGATCTCCAGTCGATGAATCTTGACGACCCGTTTTTCAAGAGAGGGACAAATCCCCTTGCGGGCGAGCTCATAAGCCCTTCTCCCCCCGCACCGAATCGCCGAAAAGGCGGGAGGAATCTGTTCGATTTCTCCGACCAGTTCCTTTGCCTCACCCCTGATGAATTCAGGATCGAGCGAAGAAACCCTTTCCGTTCTCACGACCCGCCCGGTCTCATCAAGGGTATCGGTCTCGATACCCAGCCTGAGGACCGCCTCATACTCCTTGTCCATCGAGGTCAGGTAAGAAAAAAGCTTGGTGCCCTGCCCAAGAAGAATGACCAGCAGTCCCGTTGCAAACGGATCCAGGGTACCGGCATGGCCGACTTTCTTTTCCTTCAGAATCCTCCTGACATCGCGGACCACATTGAAGGAACTCTCCCCTTTTTCCTTGTCTATGAGAACAATGCCGTCCGGCATTGGATCATTCACTCTCGTCCACCGGCTCGACCGGCGGATCGGACATCAATTTTGCAAGAAGCCGTTCCATGTCGGCGCCGGTTTTCAGAGAGGGATCGTGAACAAAGTGGATTTCGGGTACAAACCTGATCTCGATCCTCGTCCCGATTTCTCTCTTGATGAAACCTTTTGCACTCTCCAACCCGGCATGGGCCCTGCGCACATCCTCATCCTCTCCGATATGGCTGAAGAAGATCTTCGCATGCCTGAGGTCATTGCTCAGATGAATTCCCGTCAGGGTCACACCATTCACCCTGGGGTCCTTAACTTTCTTTGAGAGCAGATCCGCCACTTCGCGCAAAACCAGGTCCCCGACCCTGACCGCTCTTTTTGTATGCTCACCCATCCTGCGGTCCCTCCCTTTTAGAGGTTGAACACCTCGGTCTTGACATCCACGATATCAGCCAGGTAAAGGGACTCGATAAAATCCAACACATTGTTCAGGGAAGAATCGATGTGGCGCCGATCATTTCCAACCGTACTGATCCCCAGTTCAATCCTCTGCCACTTGTCATTGGACCCGACTTCAGCAACCGACACATTGAATTTGTGTTTAATCCTGTCCACAATGCTCTTCACGATCTTCCGTTTGCCTTTCAGAGATTGATTCTCGTGAATGTGGAATTCTATCAACATAGTACCGACTACCATTCCAAACTCTGCTCCGATAACATCTGCCACCAAGACACCAAGACTCAAAGAAGAGAATATTTTTAATCCCTTTGTGACTTAGTGCCTTTGTGGCGGAACTAATCTTAAAGCTCTGCTTTGACCGCCTCGATCTTGTACACTTCGAATATGTCGCCCGGTTTGACGTCCTGGAAATTCTCCAGTCCGATGCCGCACTCGTATCCGGTCTGCACTTCCTTAACATCCTCTTTGAAACGTCTGAGGGAGCTGATCTTGCCGTCAAAGACCACCACGTGATCCCGGAGAAGACGCACATTTACGTTCCTCTCGACATGCCCGTCCGTCACCTGACATCCGGCCACCGTGCCGATCTTGGGGATATGGAACACTTCCTTGATGTTTGCCCTTCCGATGACGTTCTCCTTGTAGATCGGCTCCAGGAGGCCGGCCATGGCGTTTCTCACATCCTGTATGGCGTTATAGATGACGTCATAGTACCGGATGTCCACATTCTCCTTTTCGGCGATCTCAATGGCCCTTGTGTTGGGTCTCACGTTGAACCCGATGATGATGGCGCCCGATGCGGAGGCGAGCATCACGTCGGTCTCCGTAATCCCCCCGGTGGACGAGTGGATCACCTTGAGCTTGACCTCCTGGGTGCTTTGCTTGATGAGGGATTCGGAAAGCGCTTCGAGGGATCCCTGTACGTCCGCTTTGAGGATGATGTTGAGCTCCTTGATCTTGCCTTCCTGGATACGGTCAAAGAGGTCATCCAGACTGACGATGGTCCTCTTCGTGGTGTCCTTGGCCTTCTGGGCCTCCCTGTACATGATGACTTCTTTGGCTTTTCTTTCGTCCTGGATCACAATGAACTCATCGCCCGCCATGGGCACCCCGGATATGCCATACACCTCCACCGGCATGGAAGGACCTGCAACGGCCATCCTCTTTCCAACGTGGTTCAGCATGGCTCTCACCCTTCCGAAGTGGTCCCCGCATACGAAATAGTCGCCTTGCCGGAGCGTGCCTTTCTTGATGAGCACCGTCGCCACGGGACCTCGGTTCTTGTCCAGCTTGGCTTCGATTACAGTGCCCCTCGCAAGCTTGTTGGGGTTGGCCTTGAGCTCAAGCATCTCCGACTGCAGCAGGATGAGTTCCAGCAGATCATCAACGCCCTCGCCCGTCTTTGCTGAGATATTCGCAAAGATCGTGTCCCCGCCCCACTCTTCCGGGGCGAGCTCAAGCTCCGCCAGCTCTCTCCGGACCTTGTCGATGTTAGCGTTGGGTTTGTCGATTTTATTGACAGCCACGATGATGGGAATGGATGCGGCCCTGGCATGATTGACCGCCTCTCTGGTCTGGGGCATGACTCCGTCATCGGCGGCGACCACGAGCACGATGAGGTCCGTGACCTTTGCCCCTCTCGCGCGCATTGCAGTGAAAGCCTCATGACCCGGAGTATCGAGGAATACGATATCCCCTTTCTCCTTTTCCACATAGTAGGCGCCGATATGCTGGGTGATCCCGCCCGATTCGGCGGCTGTGATATTGGACTTCCGGATATAGTCCAGGAGCGAGGTCTTACCGTGATCCACATGTCCCATGATGGTCACCACAGGCGGCCTGAAGCTCAAATCTTCGGGGCTGTCCTCGGACTCCGAGAGCACGCTCTCCTCCTGGAACTGGGCGCGTTCCATCTCATAGCCGTACTCATCGCCCACAAGGGAGGCTGTTTCAAAATCCACGGGCTGGTTCAGGTTCGCCATGACACCCATCCCCATAAGCTTCTTGATCAGCTCGGCCGCTTTCACTCCCATGGCCTTGGCGAGATCGGAAAGCGTGACCGTCTCAGGGACTCTGAGCTTGCGCTTCGCCGCTTGAGGGGCTGCTGCCTCCGCTGGCCTCAGTTTCCGATGCACTTCTTTGGCTGCGGCCTCCTTCTTCTTCCGTCTCAGCAAGCGGCCTTCGTAAAGATCCGCCCGTTCGAACACTTCCACCTTTCGATGGCGGACGATTCCTCGAGGGGTAACTTCCTTATCCCCGCGTTTCTTTTCCTTTCTCTTCCTTTCCGCGCTCTCCGTGTCCTCCTTGGGGGGGAGAGGAGCAGGGACAGACTTCAGTGCAGGTGGGGGGCTCTGCACAACCGGCGCCGGACGTTCTTCGACTACTTCCTCCTTCTTTTCTTCCTGAATCTTTCGCGACAGGGGTCCTTCTTCGGCCCTTCGAATAATCCTGGCAGGCTCTTCCATTTTTCTCTTTTTACCCTTTTTAAATTTGTCCTTTAAAGGCGGTTTGGGGGCCGTCTGGGGTTCCGACTTCTGCGTTTCCACTGCTTGAGCGGGTTCTTGCGCAGGGGGAGGTTCAACCGGGGCGAGGGGTTCGGGTTCCCCGGGTTCAGCCTGTACAGAGGCTTCCTCAACAGGTTCCTGGAGAACCGCCGGCTCAACCTCCGTCGTCTCTTCCGGCGGTTCGGGCCGAACCGCTTCAGTCTGCGGCTGCTGCTCTTCCACCTGGATTTCAGGCTGTGCCGCCGGCTCCTCGGGTTGTTCCGGGACTCGTGGCGTTTCCACCGGCACGGTCATCCTTCTTCTTCGAATGATGGTCGGTCTGACTCTTTTTTCCTCAATGACCTCGGACACCACACCCGTAGCGATATCCTTTGCCTTGGCCACCGCGTCCCCATCCAGAGTACTCATATAATTCTTCACATTCAGACCGCCGGCCTTCAACTTTTCCACAAGATCCTTGCTGTCCATGTTAAGATCCTTGGCCAACTGATAAACCCTGATCTTCGCCATCGATTCCCCCAAAAACTGAAATCAAATCTTAAAGAACCCCTGCGATTATTTTCAAACAGGCCGCCCTTCCTGAATAGACTTGCACCGCAGCGCCCGTTCCAGCCGCTTCCTGGGCAACTGCTCCATGCATGAGCCCTCTCTGCAGACATAAGCCCCCCTGCCGGGCTTTGTCCCTTTTTCATCCCGCTCCATGCAGTGGTGCTCGTCCAGCACAAGCCGCAGTAGATGAACCTTGCTCCGTTTCGACCCGCAGGAGATGCATGTTCGAACGGGGTCATGCTTCCCGCGTTGAACCGGAGGGCTCCCCTTTCCCCTTCGGGGGTCGACCCCTGGACCTTGAAACGGTTCACTACCGCGCTTCCCCACCGTTTTGATCCTCGTCCGCTTCGGAGACCGCACTCTGCTCCTTTGCCTCCATTTCTCCGCCTGCCTCGGTTGGAGTTTCCGCTCCGATATCCTTCGGGCTTCCATTTCCCTCAGCCTGCGGGGGGCGTTCCTGGGACAGGGACACGGCGCTCTGGACAATCCTCTGCGCCTTCTCTTCATCCATGTCTTTCATCTGAAGAAGATCGGAAACCGTCGCTTCAGCCACCTCACTCGCAGACTTATACCCGCTCTGATACAGATCGAGAGCCGTTTTTTCTCCGACCCCCTCCAACTGGAGGAGGGAATCATAGGCGTTCTTGAGAGCGCGGTTGTAGTTCGTTTCACTGGTCACATCCAGATGCCACCCGGACAGCTTGGAGGCAAGCCTTACGTTCTGCCCTCTCTTTCCTATGGCCAGAGAGAGCTGATCGTCCGGAACCACCACCTCCATCGTGTGGTTCTCCTCTTCCACCAGCACTCGGATGATTTCCGCAGGCGCCAGGGCATTGCAGATGAATTTCGCAGGATCCTGGTCCCAGGGCACGATATCGATTTTCTCTCCGCGAAGCTCCTGAACAACCGCCTGCACCCTCGTCCCCTTCATGCCGACGCAAGCGCCTACGGGATCCACATCGCTGTCCCTGGAGGTCACTGCGATCTTTGCCCTGCTTCCGGGCTCCCTGGCCACCTGCATGATCGTGACGATCCCCTCGGCGATCTCAGGAACCTCATTCTCAAAAAGGGCGGAGAGGAAGTTGGGATGCGTGCGGGAAAGGACGATCTGAGGTCCTCTGCTGAACTGCTTCACCTCCAGGATGTACGCGCGAACACGGTCGCCCTGTTTGTACACCTCCTTGGGGATCTGTTCCTTGACCGGCAGTTCAGCTTCCGTACGACCGAGATTCACGATAATTCCACCCTTGTCGAATCTCTGCACGATGCCATGGACAATTTCTCCCCTTCGATCCTTGTAATCCCCGTAAACAAGGTTTCTTTCGGCCTCTCTGAGGCGCTGCATGATCACCTGTTTCGCCGATTGCGCGGCGATCCTCCCGAATTCGTCAGTGTCCATTTTGATGCCGAGACTGTCACCGACCTGGGATTCCGGGTCCATCCTTTGTGCCTCTTCAAGAGAAACCTCAAGGCTCTCATTGGTCACCTTCTCCACCACCTGCTTGAACTCGAACACCTCGATCTCACCCATTTCGTCATTGAAGGTCACTTCGAGTTCATAAGCGGGTCCCAGCTTCTTCTTGGCCGCAGCCTTGACAGCTTCTTCAAGGGTCTTGATCAACACTTCGCGATCAACACCTTTTTCCCGGCTCACTTGATCAATGACTCTCTTCAGATCTGTAACCATGCGTTCACTCCTCGATCCGCTGTGTTCCATTATGCTTCGAACTCATAAACGAGGTTCGCCTTATCGACCTCCGACCTGGGCAAGGCAACTTTTTCTCCATTCGATTCCATCAGAAGGTTCCCTTGCTGACAATCGATCAGATAGCCTGTAAAATTCCGTCTTCCCTGTACCGGCGCGACCATCCGCACCTTGATCTTCTTTCCGATCACCCGAATGAAATCTTTCTCCTTTCTCAGGGGCCTGTCGAGTCCCGGAGAGGAGATCTCGAGCACGTACTTGTGCGCGATGACATCATGAACATCCATTACATCTCCCAATTCGCGGCTCACACGGGCGCAATCATCCAGGGTGACACCTTTTTCGGTGTCGATGTAAAGCCGGAGAACCCACCTTCCCCGTTCCATCAGGTAATCCAGATCCACAAGCTCGAATCCCATATCCTCCAGGATCGGTTCCGTCAGATCCATGATTCTTTCAACGATGGTCCTGTTCCTGTTCATGATCAAACAAAAAGCGGGCCTTTGGACCCGCTTCCTCACTGCAGACTGGATTGTTGCTAATTATTGATCACACGATAATCATCAGCAGGGAAACCAAACCATGTCCGCAATTCGAAGAAGGTTCTTTCCTCCATGGGAGGGCATGAACCACCTCAAAAAGGGAATCGGGCCTCACAACGACGAGTCACTGGAGCGGGCAACGGGGTTCGAACCCGCGACCCCAAGCTTGGGAAGCTTGTGCTCTACCAACTGAGCTATGCCCGCTGAATCCGTTCTTCGTCACCGGCTCAGTGAACTCGAAAAAACGTCACCCGAGCGTAAAGGCTCTCTCTTAGTTAGCATAACCTCAATCAAAGTCAAGCAATATTTCCCAATGATAATGCCTGAACAGCACGGATCCGGCCGTCACAACGCCGCAAGGTAGAGCAAGAGCCCCCTTGACATCACTGCCATACGAAAATAAGATAGTTTACAGTATAATCGATCGGAAGATGAGGTGAAAGATCCATTTGGAAGACGACCCTAGTCAAAGTCCGCTCAGATTCATCCGCTCCCTATTCAAGAGAACCGCCCATATCCAGAAAGGAGAAGACCTCACTGAAGAAATCCATGACCTGATGGACGAAGGACAGGCAAAGGGTTTCATCACGGACGAGGAATCCGAAATGGTTTACGGCGTGCTGGACCTGAGGGATACGACGGTTCACTCGATCATGATTCCACGCACCGGAGTGGTTTCCGCTTCCATCGATTCAACCCTCGGAGAGGTAATCCAGCTGGTGAAGGATTGCGGCCATACCCGAATACCCATATTCAGGGAGTCCATTGACGACATTGTCGGTATTCTTCACGCCAAAGACCTCCTGAAACTCTGGGGCAAGGACCCCCGGACCCCGCTCTCTTCCGATATCCTCAGGAAGCCGTACTTTGTGCCGCCGGCAAAATGCGTAAGCGAGCTGTTGAAGGAATTGAAAGAGCGGAAGAGCCATCTGGCTATCGTAACCGACGAATACGGTGGCACAGCGGGGATCATCACCATCGAAGACATCATCGAGGAGATCGTTGGAGAGATTCAGGACGAGCATGACAGGGAGCCTCCATTCCTCACGCTGCTCGATGAAAAATCCATATTAGTAGATGCGCGCCTCGAGATAGAAAAGCTCGAAGACCACTTCGGAATAACCCTTCCCAGGGACAGCTATGAGTCGGTGGGCGGATTTATTATCCATCTCCTCGGCAGGATTCCTAACGTCGGAGAAAAGGTCATGTTCGACCGGCTGGAAATGACCATCAAATCCGCTGGGGTCCGAAAAATTGAAGAGATCGTTATTACGGACACCACCCCCTCATCCCAATCCGGCGAGGCCCGAGCCGGGAATCACTAGCATCTATCAATGAAAAATGACAAATGGCCAACGGCGTTAGCTGTTCTTTCCGGACTGCTCCTGACTCTCTCTTTTCCTCCTATGAAGGCGCCCTGGCTTGCCTGGATTGCACTCATCCCGCTATTGAAGAGCATATCGGGGAAACCCGGACGAGAAGCCTTTACTCTCGGTCTTGTGGCAGGGCTCGCCCATTATTTGTCCCTTATGTATTGGATCGTTGTCGTCCTCGGGCATTATGGCGGCCTCCCTTTGCCGGCGAGCATCGGGGTTCTGGCGCTGTTCTGTCTCTATCTGGCACTTTATCCGGCCTTGTTTGCACTCCTGGCCCGTGGACTCCAGGGCAGTCGCCTGCAAATTCTGGGATCGGCCGCCCTCTGGACAAGCACCGAGCTGCTGCGCGCCAAAGCGCTGACTGGTTTTCCGTGGTCTCTCCTTGCCCACTCGCAATTTTCACAACTCCCATTGATTCAGGTATCGGATCTGTTCGGGACGTATGCGATTTCCTTTCTCCTCGTCTCATCCAATGTGCTGCTCTACCTTCTTCTTTTCGATTTCCGCTCCTTCTCCGGACCATTTCGAAAGGCGGAAGCCGCAGCCGTAGTCGGGCTTCTCTCTGCAACCCTCGTCTATGGAATGGTCCGGTTGGAGCAGTTCGATTCGCGGGATGAACTTCAGAAAACCGCCAGGATAGCGGTCGTTCAGGGGAACATCGATCAGTCGGTCAAGTGGAATCCCCAATATCAGGAAAGAACCCTGGAGATTTATGAAACCCTTACCCGGAGAGCGGCCGATTTCAATCCGGACCTCGTGCTTTGGCCTGAAACCGCGGTTCCATTCTTTTTTCAGGAGGAAAACACGCTGTCCAAAAGGGTGGCGGATGTCTCCAGGCAACCGGGGAGAACCCTCATCTTCGGAAGCCCTGCATATGGGGTCAGCAAAGAGGTCACCCAATTCTACAATCGCGCATATATCTTATGGGATGGGAAAGTCCACGGCTATTATGACAAAATCCACCTTGTTCCCTTCGGGGAGTACGTGCCGTTGAAAAGTCTTCTGTTCTTTGTGAACAGACTGGTGCCCGCCGCGGGGGATTTTGCATCGGGGAATGTTCTGAATCCTCTAAGGGGGCCGGGGTTCTCTTCAGGGATTCTGATCTGTTTCGAGGTTATCTTCCCCGAACTTGCGAGAGGGCAGGTGCAAAGGGGAGCGGACATCCTGATCAACCTCACCAATGACGCCTGGTTCGGAAGAACGAGCGCTCCATACCAGCACCTCAGCATGGCCGCTTTCAGGGCTGTGGAAAACAGAAGACCCCTGGTCCGGGCTGCGAACACGGGGATCAGCGGTTTTATCCGACCGACCGGCGAGATCACCGGGAGAATCGATCTTTTCAGGAGAGATCTGCTGACAGCGGAAGTGGCTTTCGGATCCCCACAGATGAGCCTCTATACGCGCCATGGGGATATTTTTGCTCTTTTCCTGTTCGCATTCAGCGTGGTTCAAATTATTCTCAATGTATGGTATAGAAAACAAAACTCCGCCACTAAGACACGAAGACACAAAGCTCGCAGGTAAGTAGTCTTTGTGCCTTGGTGTCTTTGTGGCTAATCTTCTTTTTTTCAGGAGGCAAAAATGAACCAGGAAATCTTAGCGAAGATCGATTCCATTGTGCAGCATCTGCAAGAGCTCAGAGGTCATCTTTGACTTGGAGAACCAGCAGAAAGAACTTGAGAACATCGAAAAGATCATGGCGAGTGGTGATTTCTGGCAGAAGAACAGGGACGAAATCTCCAGGCTGAGCCAGCAGCGTGTCAGCATCAGGAGCAACATCGACAGCTGGCATCGATTTTTCCGCGAAATCGAGGACGCCAGGCTCCTGGCCCAGATGGCTATGGAGGAAGAGGACGAGTCTTCCTTGAAGGAGGTGGAGACCGACGTTCATCGAATCGAGAAGGAGATCAAAGGTCTTGAGTTCCAGCTTCTCCTCGGAGACCCCGATGACAAGAGGAACGCAATTGTCGCCATCAATGCCGGCGCCGGAGGGACCGAGGCCCAGGATTGGGTGGAGATGCTCTTGCGAATGTATTTGCGATGGTGTGAGTCCAAGAGTTTCGCGACCCGAGTTATCGATCACCAGCCAGGGGACGAAGCGGGGGTGAAGAATGTCACATTCACGGTGACCGGTCCATATGCTTACGGCTTCCTCAAATCGGAACATGGAATTCACAGGATGGTCAGGATTTCACCCTTCGACTCTACAGGGAGACGCCATACCTCTTTCGCCTCGGTTTCAGTCCTTCCCGAGGTGGACATCGATATCAAAATAGAGGTGGAGGAAAAGGATATTCGAATCGATACCTTCAGAGCAAGCGGCCCGGGCGGGCAACACGTGAACAAGACCAGCTCGGCCATCCGGATTACCCACTTGCCTACGAACATCGTCGTGCAGTGTCAAAATGAGAAATCTCAGCACCGGAACAAGGACATGGCGATGAAGGTCCTGAAGGCGCGGCTTTATGAGCTAGAAAAGGGCAAGCTCGAAGAGAAGAAACAGCAGATGCACGACAACCAGAAGGAGATTGCCTGGGGCAGCCAGATCAGGTCTTATGTCTTCAATCCATACAGACTGGTCAAGGACCACCGAACCAATGTGGAGGTTGGAAACTTGGACAGGGTGATGGACGGAGACCTGGACATGTTTATGGATGCTTATCTTCGCAAATAACCGGTCAAGGAATAGGCTTGGGGTTCGAGGAGCCCCTGCAGATCTTGTTTTCTCATTTTCTATCCCAGGCTCCGGCGAGGTAGAAGTCCGCCGCTCCTGGTGACCAACCGATATCCGGCTTATCCCCGGGGCTGACCATCATTCTCGGACACCACCTCGCCGTCTCAAAACACTTCTATCCTAAGACATGAAGGACACCGACATTCGGCGAGTGCTCAGAAATCTTCGTTGACCTTCCAATATGAGCCTTCGTTCTCTTCGTGACCGAATACCCCGGTTCTAGGGATCCTTTGTTTTCAGCTCGGTTGAGACGCCCGCGCGCCGAAGCGTTAAGCGCGCAGGCATGAAGATCACTTCCGTAGTGGAAGTTCAGAATCGAATTCCGCATGAAAAGAGCAGTAGGGAGCATATGCAAGGGATCTCATTTCCGAATACAGAGAAAGACCCATGGTCCTTTGCGTATTCCTGCTCATATATTTCATAGCAAGGGGAATCTCCACTTCGCCGGTCTGGGGGCTCATCTGCAGGGGGTATCCCCCCAGGAGGCGGTCTATCTTTCGCTTGTTCTTCCCTGCTTGTTCTTTGAAAAAGTCCTGGTGCTCTGAAGTCGATTTTGCCGCTTTCACTTTTTTTCCGGCCCCTGGCCGGCTTATTTCCATTTGAAGATCAATACAGACGACGGTTTTCATATCCCGGGAGTACAGATATTTCGATTCGCAAGGAAATCATGGAAGGAGCCCTGCAGTAATGAAAAGCGACAGCATGAGATTAGGATTTTACTATTCCCTTAAGCCTCTGGTGCCGAGGACCATACAAATTCTGTTGAGGAGAAGAGCGACCCGCTTCAAACTCCACCGCTCTTTGAAGACCTGGCCGATCAATCATGCGGCTTCCAAACCCCCGGAAGGCTGGGGGGGATGGCCTCAGGGGAAGAGGTTTGCCTTCGCTCTGATGCATGACGTGGATACAGCCAAAGGGCATTCCAAATGCAGGCGTTTGATGGCCCTTGAGATGCAAATGGGGGTTCGATCTTCTTTCAATTTCGTGCCGGAGAGATACAGCGTCTCCCCTGATCTGAGAAACGAGCTTGTCCGGAACGGCTTTGAGGTGGGGGTGCACGGCCTGAAGCACGACGGCAAACTATTCCTGAATTGGAGGACTTTTGAATCCAGCGCGGTCAGGATCAACCAATATCTGAAAAAATGGGAGTGTTCCGGATTTTCTTCGCCGTCCATGCTCAGGAGACTCGAATGGATGCATGCGCTGGATATCAGCCATGCCACCTCCTGTTTCGATACAGACCCCTTTGAGCCCCAGCCGGACGGTGTGAATACGATTTTTCCCTTCTGGGTAAATGGTCATCCCCAGAAAAAGGGATATGTTGAATTGCCCTACACTCTCCCACAGGATCACTGTCTCTTTGTGATGATGAAGGAGAGAGATATCGATTACTGGAAGATAAAACTGGACTGGATCGCGGTCCATGGCGGCATGGCGCTCGTCAACACGCATCCGGATTACATGAAGTTCGATAAAGGGGAATTGGAAATGGAGGAATACCCCAAGACCTATTATGAGGAGTTTCTCAGATACGTGCAGAAGGAGTATGCGGGGCAGTGCTGGCACGCGCTGCCGAGTGAGGTGGCCGATTTCTGGCGCACCACCATGGTCCACCAAATCGGTCAAGAACAACTGAAAGTCAGTGTCGTAGGCTTTTCGTGAGCATTGCTCACCGGGAAGCGGGCAGGCCTGGAATCTCAGCAGCCCTCACAACGAAGTCGTTACGTCCCTGTGAACAGCCTGTCAATTATCCGTCCCTTGCGAGGAACGTGAGTTCTTGCCATTCTGCCTGGTCTGCTCGATCAAGACCCGGATCTGCAACTCCCTGTTGGGCTGCTTCGTTTCATCGTTGACGATGTTCAGGATAGGCACCTCTCTTCCGGTCACCCTGCGAATGGTCCTTTTGACCAATGGCGATATGGCATCGACATTTGTCCCAGGCATGCAGCCGAAAGGCATTGAAGTCACAATTGCATCAAAGTTGCGTTTCGCATAGTCGATCATCCCGCCGAGAGTCAAAATCGCCTCTCCGTAGAGTTCCTGCTTAAACAAACCGTACTCCGCGGCAAGATCCAGGATCGTGTCCACCGGTGTATCCTTCTGATGGGGAATAAAATCCGCCAAAGGTTCAAAAAGTCGATGCTCTTGAGCGGATTGATAATACGCGTCAAGGCTAAATTTGATCCACGTCTTGATATCCTCGATGGTCACCTTGATGTTCTTGAGGGCATACTTCAGACCCTTCACCTTCAGGGAGTTCACGGCCTGCCACTTCTTCATGTACGTTGTATACATGATCCATTCGGCTACAGGTGCAACATAGCATTCTCCCCCCAACTCCTCAATTTGCAGCTCCAGCCCTTGATTGGCTGCATCGTGACTTCTGACGTAAATCTCACCGGTTATTGCCACCAGCGGCCGCTTCTGCTTCTTAACCGGGATTTTCTTGAACATGGCCACAGCCTTTGACCATCTTGCTCCCAGCGCTGCTCTCGCCTGACTTCTCGATCCTTTGTGATAGCTTTCGATCGCCTCGCTCATCAACTCCTGCGCCTTGATGAAAGTTCTTTCTGTATCTCCCTTATGAATCTCATAAGGCCTATGTGCCCGAAGCAGCTTTTCGAGGTAATCGGAAAGCACGATGGCCTTCCAGCCTAGCTTTCGAAATTCTCTTTTCTCATGCTCGCTGAGTCCGCCGAGACCGCGGTAAGAGTCTTTGGACGAGAGTGAGACAAGAGGAATTTCATTATATCCAAGCTCGTCCAGTACTATCCGGATGTACTTGTTGTACTGACCAAACCTGCAGGGTCCATGAGCCTCGGGCATGAAGAATGCAGTCTCCTGCCTCACATTCACCCCTTTCCCCTCAAGCTGCTTGATCGCATAGAGTATGTCCCCAAGTGTCACCGTAGCGGGAAAACACTCCTTTCCCGAGGTATGCCTCAAGCCAAGCTCCAGTACCTGAGGGGACCCCGATTTTAAAATGCTTTCCAACGGGACGGACTTGATGCCAAATGCCTTGAACGCAGCCGAAAGCAGGACTGGCCCCCTGGACATATGAGGGAGATACAGGGTTCGTCTTCCGCCTCGGTCGATAATGGAAGTGACTTGTCCTCTCACGATCTTCTTGTCGTAGAACAGTTTCTGTTTCAGGATATTCCTGATGCTGTCGACAAAGGCCTCGACGCGCGTTTCAACGCCCGCCTCGCCGCTATGTTCATCAAACTCGAGTTCGAGGTAGGGTTTTTCTCCCATGATATCCTTCACAAAATGCGCGATATAGGAATCAGGGCCGCACTTGAAATTGCTCAGGAGGACAGGGTAAAGGTTTTTCTTGCGGGAAATGGCTTTGACGGTTCGAAGGACAAGGTTTCCGTAATGCCAATACATGGAAGGGTATTCAGGTATGGAAACCTTACGGATGTCGATGAAGTTCATGGGGAGAGCTTTTATGCCGTTCTTCTGAAAGATCCTGGCAATCCCGAAATTGATTACCTCATCATGGAGGTTGTACGGTCTTCCGATCAGCACGACCGCGGGTTCTTCATCCTTAAGGTCTGACAGACTCTTCTCCCCATATTTTCTAAGGGTATCTTCAATGCGGCTTTCAACCGCCCTTGCCTTCTTAAAGGCCTTCGAAATTTGGATTTTGGAGATGCCGAGGTCTTTTAGGACCGCATACAGAGACTCTATTATGGCAACGTCCTGGTCCCTGAGGCTAATGGTAGGCGTGAGCACCTTTCTGCGCAGGGAGGAGAAATCGAAAGAAGCGTTGAGATAAAAGGGCTCTGCAGCAATGTAGTTGCAAAAAAAGGAGTTGTCGGGGCAGCTGTCATTGTCTGAGTCGACCACGGAAGGGATGAATAGAAAGTCGAATTCTTTTTCAAGCAGACTTTTAAACGCCCCATGGAATATCTTCACGGGAAAGCAGTATTCCGCCTTGGTTGCTTCAATGCCCATCCCGATGATCTGGTTGTTGGTTTTTTCTGAAAACAAGACCCTGTACCCAAGCTCTGCGAAGAATGCCTTCCAGAGTGGCGCCAAGAAGTAATTCTGCAAAGCTAGGGGAACCGCAACCGTGCCTTTGGGGTGATCAACATTGATTTTCCCCAACTCCTTGTTGACGAAAGACTCCTCGATTCTGAGGTAGTTCGGCGGGAACTTTTTCTTTACATGTCCCTGGGATTCATATTTCCCGCAATGACCGCCCCAAGGAACAATTTCGCTGCCAGAGTCTTTGTAATTGATCTTTATCTGCTGGATCTCGCACCTGTTACCGCAATCCTTGCATCTGATCGGAGCGAGAAACTCGTATTTTGCCCCCAAGAGTTGTTCGATTCCACGGAACATGGATTTGTCATATTCGCCGTTTTCTCGCGCCTGCTTGGCATAGAGGGCCACCCCGAGAGCGCCCAAAACATCCCTGTGGTCTGGAGCGATAATAGGTTTTCCCAACACGATTTCAAAGGCGGCAATGACAGCTTCATTGAGTGCTGTGCCCCCCTGGAAAGATATCTTCTTGCCGATCTTCCTTTTGCCGACAACCTTGTTCAGGTAATTGAAGACCGTGGAATACGCCAGGCCGGCAAGGATATCCTTTACGTTCGTCCCTTTCTGCTGTTCTGTAGCGACTGCACTCTCCATGAAAACGGTGCACCGGTCTCCCAACCTGACGGGCTTCCGGGACTGGAACGCAAGGCCGGCAAACTGCTCCTTGATGTTTACATTTAGACGACCGCCCTGTTCTTCGAGAAACGAGCCTGTTCCCGCTGCGCACACCTTATTCATTTCAAAATCAACCGGGACACCGTTCTGCAAAGATATGTACTTAGAATCCTGCCCCCCGATCTCAAAGACGGTATCAATTTCAGGATCAACCTTATAGACCCCCATTGCATGGGCCGTTATCTCATTCCGGATTACGTCGGCTCCTACCAGTACCCCGGCTAATTTTCGGCCTGAGCCCGTGGTGCCTACCCCCAAAACCCTACTGTGGGAACCTATGACGGAGTAGACATCCTTAAGCCCTGCTTTGACTGCATCAAAGGGCCGTCCCATTGTCCGGCCATAGTACCTGGCGAGGACCTCCTCCGTCCTGTCATCGATGACAACTACGTTGGTGCTGACCGAACCGACATCAATGCCGATATAGACGACCGTTGTTCTTGAAGGATCTACTGCCTCACGGACATTGTTCGAGCCGATTTTCGAGAGTTTTATCTCAAGCGGCTGTAAAAGGGAGATCTCCTCGTCCCTTTCGAACTTCAGGTGGATAGGACCGGGTTTGTCCCTTTGCCGAGGGATTCCGCCTTCGATCGTCCTCAGGGCAGCTCCTATCGCAGCCACAGAGGCGAAATGCTCCGGTACAGTGATCTTGGTCCCCAGCTTAAATTCCTTTTCCAAAGCAGTCTTTACCACCGGATTCCCTGCGACCCCGCCGATAAGGGCCACCGGTTCACGAAGCGGCATCCCGAGAGCGATGGTGCCGTAAAAATTCCTGGCAAAACCTAGAATGAGGCCATGGCTGATCTCCTCTGGGGTCTTGCCCGCTTGCTGATTGTGGATCATATCGGATTTTGCGAAAACGCTGCATCTGCCGGCGATCCTGACGGGATCGGTGGAACTCGCGGCGCCTTTTATAAATTCCTGCAAAACGAAATCGACCCTCAATTTCGGTTCATAAATTCCTTGCCGGTCGGCTTGCTCTCCGTAGAGCCTTTCAGCCTGTTGGTCCATGAAGGATCCTGTTCCCCCTGCACAGGAGGAGTTCATGCGCACATCGCTTCCAATTCTCATCGCCCCGTCTTCACGGATTACAGGGATGATCTTTGCGTCCTGTCCGCCGATGTCAATGATTGTGCCCATCTCAGACATGAATTTCTGGAGTGAAGTAAAGACGCACAACACCTCATTCTCATGGTCCAATCCGTTCCTCTTGGCGATATTTTCCCCGACCTTCCCTGTGAAGGTGATGTGTATCTCTTCGAAATCCCCGAGCACTTCGTCTACACCCTGCTGGACTTCCTTTTCTATATTGCCGAGGTGTCTCACATATGGATAAACCTTTACAATCCGTCCGTATTTGTCCAAGACTGCTCTCTTTAAACCAGTAGAACCAACGTCTATGCCCGCAAATAACATGGTGGTTAAGCTCCGTGATTTAATGTGCTTAGAAAGAAAAAAAGTAATTTTCCAGATGCGAATCTTGGTGTCAAGAAATTAATCCGCGCGTCGTACCCGCCTGAATGGGTGAGATCTTGCTGAATCGCTCGACGATTAGGTTGGGAAGGTCAACAGATACATCAATAAAAGCTATAGAAGCTACGGCAGAGATGAGGGAATGCAGGGAACTGTCTTGAAGAGCCTCTCGCGAAGCGGCCTTTCGGCTCAGTCGTGGGGGAGGTGGAAGAGTCAACGCAGGCCGGTTCTATTCCCCACAATGACGAGCAGAGGCCAATTTCTTGTGCCCCAGCCGAGGAGAAAGAGAAGCCCTCCAACTATAAGTGGAAGGTCCCCCAATGTGACGTACAGACTGGATTGCTTTGTGATGTAAACTGGCCCAACCAACGTATCGGCTATGTTTTTCAGCACCTTCTTCCCATTTTTCTCGACATAAAGCAGTTTGCTGACTTCTCCTGAAGGCGTGATGAGCCCTGTGATACCCGTGTTCCCCGCGCGCACGATCCCTACTCTGTTCTCGATTGCGCGGAACTTTGCGGCAGCAAAGTGCTGGTCCAGTTCACCACTCGTGCCGAACCACGCGTCATTCGAAATATTCACGAGGAACTCGGCGCCATTCCGGCGAAAGATCCTTGCGATTGAGGAATCCGTGTCCTCGTAACAGATGAGTACCCCGAATCGAACATTTCTCTCTTGGCTTGGGACCGAGAAGACAGTGAAACGCTCTCCCGGGGACAGGAACTCCGTGAATGGAACGAATTGCTGAGCCACTTGCTGGAAGAATGGGAAAATGCGGGTCCAAGGAATATACTCGCCGAAAGGTACCAGGTGGATCTTATCGTAACGGTCTACATACTTTCCTTCCTTATCAAGCAGGTACGCGCTGTTGTAAAACTTTTTCCAGTCCGATTCCGGCACAATCCCTGGTTCTTCGACGTATCCATGGCTCGCCGGCACCCGGCTGATTGCACCCGTGAGGATATAGGTGCCGAGTGATCGGGCAAGAGAGGCCAACTGCTCCTGTGCATAGCGTGACGGCTTCGAATAGGGTTCGTTGAGAACCCCAGGGGCAACATTCAAGAAATGGGGCGCGAGAATTATTGTTTCAGGCCATACCAGCAGATCGATCCGATCTTCTCTGCGCAATTTTCTGGAAAGAGTCAGATACTGATGGAAAACGGCAGTGGGGTCGTATGCCGAAGAAAAAACCTCCTTCATCATTTGCGGGATGTTGGACTGTGCTACGGCAACTGTGATGGAGGCACTCATGTTCATCCTTTGAATGCGCAATGCTCCGTAAGCACAGCACGTCGAAAGAAGAATCACCGCTGAGAAGATCCTCCATTGAAGGCCGGGCGAGAGGATCTTGCGACGTTCGAAAAAGACAATCAGCGCCTCACCCAGCAGGTAGTTCACAAGGAAAACGACTGCGCTTATCAGATATGTGCCGGTGATGTCGGCGACCTGAATGAAAGAAGTGAAATTGTGTTGTGTATGTGCGAGCAGAAACCAGGGGAACCCGGTCATAAGGGTGCTGCGAACATATTCCAGAATGACCCAGGCTGCAGTGAGTGCAAGGCCGCCGGAGATTCCCTTTCCTTGTCTTTGCACGCGAGATGAGAACAACGCGAAGAGGCTGTAATAAGCTGCACAGTAACAGGCCAGGAGTACCCATCCTGGAAGGGTCACATAGCGAATCCACGAAATTCCCGGGATGAAGAGCCCGAGGCCGAAGAGCATACCGCAAAGAAGAGCACGCTTGGGGGGGCATGGAGGTCTTGTGGCAAATAAAAGGGGGATCAGAGCCAGAAAAGCGAGAAAGTTTAAATTGAAAGGCGCGAACGAGAAAAGAAGCCCAACGCCAGACAATAAGCAGGAAAGAAACTTGATCCCGGCGCCGGGGCGGTGAGAGGATTTTCGCATCACCGGCACCAAGTCTCGTACGTACACGGTTGCCCTGCTGTCTGAATACCGGGAAGTCGCATGGCTGCCAGACCTGAACCGCAGGATATTGGGGGGAGGGAAAAGATGCCCATCGGGGTCCTCAAGAGTGTTCGACTGAAACGTCGAGGAGAGTCACAACATGGGAACTGTTCAAAAGAGTTTAAGTGATTCTTGTTCCGGATCTATTGCCAGGATTTTCGTGTGGGGACCGGCCTGAGCCTCCTCCAACCCTGGCATCCATCAGGAGATCAGGTTCAACCCCGGCTGGTCTTGAAATGAAGAAGATATAGGCTTGACCTAATATCAAAAACTGCAGTCGACCTGCGGGCCTTCGGTTCTCCTCACAGTCTCCCCGCCTTCTCCCCTCTTAGCCTCTGATCTTCCTAACTTTTTCGTTTAACGGATCCATATAGAGCGTGGCAAAAATCTTTGCATCCGTAAGCAGGCTGCTGATGAGACAGAATTCATTCGGCTGGTGCGGGGTGCCTGATTCGGTCTGCCATACAGCCGCAGGCAGGTTGGTCCTGCGAAAAAAGGCCGCTACCGTGCCTCCGCCGATTCCCATAGGCTTGGCAGTCTTTCCGGTCACCGACTTTATGGCTCTGGCGAGGGCTTTCACAACAGGAGCATCCCTGGGTGTGGGTTCCGTCGCGGGCTGCCTGTAGAGAGGCTCGATCTCGACGCCCACACCAAGTTCCTCCGATATTTCCCTGGCAATCCCCCCCATGTGAGCGAGGACCTCGTCCAGGGAGTATTCGGGAAGAATCCGGCAGTCCAGATGAAAGACATCCCTTCCCGGAATCGTATTCACGTTGGGGACATTCGCCTCCATCTTGGTCGGCTCAAAAGTCGAATAGGGAGGACTGAAAAGATCGTCTCTTGCACCGAACCTTTCCTTTACCTGTTGGAGGGCGACAATCAGTCGGGCTGCTCCATACAGGCTGTTCCTCCCTTTGTCCGGGGTGCTTCCATGACACTGCTTGCCCAGAACAGTGAACTTTATCCAGAGCATGGATTTTTCCGCTACCTCGATCATGGTACCTTCCTCATTCCCGGAGTCCGGTACCACAATCAGATCCGAAGGCCTGAATAGATCGGCTCGGCTCTTAAGAAGGTATTCGAGACCGAATCCACTGCCGGTTTCTTCATCTGCGACAAAGATGAGTCCGACGGGACGTTCAGGCCTGTTCCCTGTATCCAGCAGCGCCTTGAGACCGAAATAGGAGCTTACGATTCCGTGCTGATTGTCTTCCACTCCTCTCCCGATGATACGGTCCTCTTCCACCCTGATTCGGTAGGGGTCGCCATCCCATAAAGTGATGTCTCCGGGAGGAACGATATCCATATGACTCAGCGCCCAGGTCACCGGACCGCCCTTTGTCCCATTCCATCTCGCAACAAGATTAGGACGATAACCATGAGCGGCATTCGGATCCGGCGCCTGAATTTCCTCCAGGTGATCCGGATTCATTTGAGCAAGGCGGCCTTTCAGGTACTCCGCTTTCTCATGTTCTCCTGTGCCGCCGTTTTGAGATCCCAAGGCAATCTTCGACGTGAGATCTCCCTGCAGTCGAATCATCTCTTCCCGATACTGATCGATTCTTTCATAGATCTCTTTGGGAATATTCACCAGTTCTCTCCTTCCCGGGTTATGGAAAATGAAGGCCCGACAGCCTTGCAATTTCCCTCATTATTCGTTCGTAAACCTTACGGCCGTCCACCCCATGAACCGGGGAGATCGGGTTTCCGAAGTTGATTTGAACCGGCGTGGGATATCGGCCGGGGAAATACCGAATTCCCACCGGAATACACGGAAGGTCCATACGGCCGAGAATCAATCGAATAAGCCCGCTGCGCCCCGGCCCCATGGTCTCCCTGTAATACGTTCCCTCCGGAAAGATGACGATCCCCTCACCTCTGTGGAGCAGGGCCCAAAGGGTTCTTATGGAGGATCGGCTCTCCATGGGGCGTTTCCGGTTTAGCGGAATGCCGCCCAATGAGGTGATGAACCAGCGAGAGAAGGCTGTCGCAAAAAGCTCATGCTTTGCCACGTAATACAGGGGTTTCCCCACGGTCATACCCAGCAGGGGGACATCTTCCCACCGCTGGTGTTTTGGGAGGAGAAGAAATGAGCCGGTCCGCGGCACTCGGGACAGCCCCTGGGCGTGGACGCGAAAGAATGGAAAAAGGAGCACCCTTGCCGCCGGCAGGGTGAGCCTGAAAACAGAGGACCGCGTCACTGCTCCATACCTCCGCGCCGAAGCGCGGCTCGATGCGGAATCGTGTCCGTGGTTCGCATCTGTCCCTCCACGTTCACGACTCACGCTCACATCTCCACCCCTTTATTCCACTGTCACGCTCTTTGCGAGATTCCTCGGCTTATCTATGTCCCTGTTCAGGAACCTGGCGCAGTAATAGGAAATCAGTTGACAGGGGACTACCGTGAGAATGGGGTAAAGGTATTCGAGAGTAGGAGGAACCTCAATGATCTCGTCGGCGAGTTCCCTGACCTTTTCATCACCCTCCGTCACAATGGCAATGACAGGCCCTTTGCGGCTCTTGATCTCCTGGATGTTGCTGATCATCTTCTCATACATCGAGTCTCTTGGAGCAAGGGCGACCGTGGGCATGGCCGGGCTGATCAGTGCAATTGGTCCGTGCTTCATCTCGCCGGCAGCGTACCCCTCCGCATGAATGTAGGAGATCTCCTTGAGCTTCAATGCGCCTTCCTGCGCTATGGGATACTGGTACTTCCTCCCGAGGAACAGCCAATTGCTGCATCGATAGTATTTCTCTGCAATCGCCTGGATGTGATTGTCATAAGAGAGCACCTTCTTGATCTGGTCGGGCAGCGCTGAAAGAGCCTGGATAGCCTCGACCCCTTCTGTCAGGGAGAGGTTCTGGTGACGTCCCAGGAGAAGGGCGAGCAGGGTAAGTATGGTCAGCTGGGAGACAAATATTTTGGTGGAGGCTACGCCTATCTCAGGTCCCGCATGACAGTACACTCCGGCGAGGGTCTCCCGGGAAATGGAGCTGCCGACCACGTTCACGATGCCGAGAAGCTGGGCGCCCTTTCTCCTGGCCTCTCTGATTGCAGCCAGAGTATCCGCCGTCTCGCCGGACTGGCTTATGGCAATGATGAAGGTATTAGGGGGAAAATTGAGCTTTCTGTACCGGAATTCCGAGGCGATTTCCACTTCCACATCGATTTCCGTCAACCGCTCGAACACATATCGGCCGACACACCCCGCATAATAGGAGGTGCCGCAGGCCACAATGACGAGGTGGCGACAGTCTTTCAACCGCTCCCAGACCGGAATAATCCCCCCAAGCTTGGGAACCCCCTCGCCCGGCTCGAGCCTTCCCCGGATGGCATTCAACAAGGTGTCCGGCTGTTCGTAAATCTCTTTCAGCATGAAATGGGGAAATCCGTTGAGTTCCGCGTCCTCCGCCTGCCATTCCACTGTCTCTGCAACCCGCGTCACACTCTTTGCCTGGGCCGTGGAGATGCTGTACCCGTCCGCTGTGAGCAGGGCCAGTTCATTGTCGTTCAGGTGAACCACCTGGTTGGTGTACCTCACCATGGCCGATACGTCGGAAGCGGCGAAGTTCCCGCCATCTCCCACGCCGATGATCAGCGGGCTTCCTCTCCTGGCGATAACGATCTCATTCGGTCTTTGCCGGTGGATCACCGCAATCCCGAAGGTCCCCTCGATCTGGGACATGGTTTTTCTCACTGCTTCGCTGAGGTCTCCATCAAAGCTGAGCGCGATGAGATGGGCCAGCACCTCGGTGTCGGTCTGAGACCTGAACCGCACGCCGGACTTTTCCAGCCGTTTCCTGATCGGGTGGTAGTTCTCGATGATTCCGTTATGGATGACAAAGACGTTTTCGGCCTGGTCCCTGTGCGGATGCGCATTCTCCTCGCTCGGCTCGCCGTGAGTGGCCCAGCGGGTGTGCGCAATTCCGCAGGTCCCGGGAAGTTCCACGTCCTGCACCTTTTTTTCCAATTCGATGATTTTGCCCACCGCCCTGTAAAGCTCGACCCCGCCGCCAAACTGCACGGCCATGCCGGCCGAATCGTAACCGCGGTACTCCAGCCTTTTGAGCCCTTCAAGCAGGATAGGCTTAACCTTGTCTTTGCCCACATAGCAGATGATGCCGCACATTTGAGTTCCTCAGGTGTTAAGTTTTTCTGGTTTGTCTGGTTTTTCTGGTTTTTCTGGTTAACTGAAAAAACCTTGAAACCAGAGGTCCTTCTGTTTGATCAGGGATCTTGTTTGATCCTGTTTAAACCAAACAAACCATAGAACTAGTTTCATGATCCATGAAAATAGTTCTCCACGACATGTCTTGCAATATCCTTGGCCCGAATCCCGAGTCTTTCCCCGTGTACCGCAAGGACCGAGATACAAATCGCCTCATCCTCTCCTGAATCGGGAATGGCGTAGGCTGTCACCCAGTCCACTCTGTGCTGGTCGGACGGATCGTTGATCGAACCGGTTTTTGCGCCGAGTTCCAAATCCTTGAACTCGCTCTTGCGAAGAAATCTGTTGAACGCGGTCCTGGCCGTGCCTGTTACGACTGTCTCGTCCATCAATACCTTCATCTTTCTGGCCGTCTCTCCGCTTACGGGGCTTGCCAGATGAACAGGCTCCGAGCTGTAGACGAGATTTCCATGCTCGTCCGCGATTCTCCTGACCAGCCGCGGCCCCATCATATTTCCTCTGTTCGCAACGGCGCCCGCAAGCATTGCAGCATGAATGGGGGAGATAAAGGTTCTCTTGTTAAACCCGGACGCAATCTCGGCCAGGGCAAAGTCATCGGTCGGAGCCTCCATGGGGCTCACCTCTAGGGAAAGATCGAAAGGAATGGGCTGGTTGAAGAAGAACCGGTCCGCATACTCAGTCACCAGGGAAGAACCCAGGTGGTATATTCCCAGCCTGCCGAAAACAGGATTGATGGATGAGGAAAAGGCCTTGGTCAACGAGGTGGCTGAACCTGAAGGCCTTTTCTCGGGCTTTAACTGGCTGCGGTAAAGTGTATATTTTCCTCCTCTGAAGACGAGCGACGTGTCGGGGGTCAGGCCGCGAGCATCGATCGCCGCTGCCGCGGTCACAATTTTGAACAGGCTTGCCGCAGGATGGTCGGCCTTGAGACAAAGGCTCCTTTCGCCCCCGTTCCCCCCGTTCTTGTAATCCGAAAAAGCCAGGACTTCGCCTGTGGTCGGTCTCAGGACTACGGCGGCTGCCCGAACCGTGAGCGATTGACGCAGGAGGTCCTGCAGATAATTCTGCAGGGGCGGCAGAAGTGAGGTCTCAACAGAGAGTATGGAGCCGTTTCTCGTAACCGTATAGTTCCTGGCGCCGGGTCCGGACCCGATATTCAGATCGTCCAGCAGCCGGGGAAGGTCTTGCCGGCCTATCTTCTGCAGGATCCTTTTTTCCTCGACCACCGCCCTCTTTTCCGCCTGAACCCGGTTCAGACTGAGTTGGGCAAAAATCCATGATCCCGAATAGCCCATAATGCTGAGGATCAGGACGATACCGCAGATCCATACGGTCAAGAATGGCAGCTTTTTGCGAAAAGCGCTCCTGGAACGGTCCTTTTTGAGTTCTCTCTGGAATTCCCGCCAGTTTGGGGAGTGGCCGTTGTAGCCGCTCATCCCGCGTCACCGGGCGTGATCGACTCCATGCCTCCCATGTAAGAACGCAACGCTTCCGGTATCACAACGCTTCCATCCTTTTGTTGATAATTCTCCAGTATAGCCACCAGCGTTCTCCCTACTGCGAGTCCGGATCCGTTCAGTGTGTGAACAAGTTCCGTTCCGCTTCCCCCTTTCTTCTTGAACCGGATGGAACTCCTTCTGGCCTGAAAATCGGTGAAGTTGCTGCATGAGGAGATTTCCCTGTACAGTTGCTGCCCCGGAAGCCAAACCTCGAGATCGTAGGTCTTTGCCGACGCAAAACCCAGATCCCCCGTGCAGAGGGAAACGACACGGTACGGCAAGGCAAGCCGCCTCAGGATTTCCTCCGCGTTGCGGGTAAGTTTCTCCAGTTCCTCGTCGCTTTCCTTTGGATGGCAGAACTTGACCAGTTCCACCTTGTTGAATTGATGCTGCCGAATGAGACCTCTGGTATCCTTGCCATAAGAGCCCGCCTCGGATCGGAAGCAAGGCGTGTAGGCCACATAGAGGATGGGGAGCATTTCCTCGGAGAGGATCTCTTCCCTGTGAATATTGGTCACAGGCACTTCGGCTGTGGGGATAAGATACAAATCCCATCCCTCCACCTTGAACAGGTCCTGCGCAAACTTCGGCAACTGGCCGGTGCCGGTCAACGATGCGGAGTTGACCATAAAAGGAGGCAGGATTTCCCTGTACCCATGCTCCCGGGTGTGGATGTCGAGCATGAAGTTGATCAATGCACGCTCCAGTCGCGCGCCTGCGCCGGAATAGAGTGCGAACCTGGCACCCGCCATTCTGGATGCGCGGCCGAAATCGAGAATCCCGAGTTTCTCCCCTATTTCCCAGTGGGCCAAAGGATCGAAGCCCATCTTCCCTGTTTCGCCCCAGGTGCGAATGACGGGGTTATCCCCCGCATCGGCGCCAACCGGCACGGAGGGGAGCGGAACATTGGGCAGGACCATCAGGAAAGGGTTGAGCTCCTCATCCACCTCCACCAACAGCGTCTCACGCTCTTTTATCTCCTGGGAGACTTTCTTCATGTCCGCAATGAGGCTGGAGGCATCCGCACCTTTCTTTTTCATCAGCGCGATTTCCTCGCTCACCTTGTTGCGCCGATGGCGAAGCTCTTCTACAACCGGAAGAATCTCGCGCCTTTTCCTGTCGATGTTTTCAAAGGCGGAGAGGTCCAGATCATACCTTCTGTTCCGGAGCATCTCCCTAATCGACTCCGTGTGAGACCTGATAAATTTGAGATCGAGCATTCGTGTTCCCCGGACACTTTTCGATAGCGGAAGGGGCCGCGGCCGGCCCCGAAGACGACATGTGCTTTTATTCTGGTTCTTAGCACAAAGGGCGGAAAACGGTCAAATTGAATATCGGCGGAACTGAGATGAAACGGCTGTTGAGGCTCCTCCATTTCACCTCTTTTGAAGTGGGTGTTGTATATATGCGATGACTATAGTATGATTTTGTTAAAACAGCGCCTCGACTCGGAACCGTTTGAACTATGCCGAAAACTCAAGATAAGGAAAAAGGAAGTCCCTTCTGGGATTTTTTTACTTCTGTACGGCTGACCATAGCAATTCTGATCCTGCTCGCCGTAGCCTCCATTGCCGGGACATTGATCCCCCAGAGGGAGGAGGCTGCACGGATCGCTCACGAGATGAGCCCTGCCATGGTACAGCTTTTCGAGACCCTGCAGTTGTTCGATGTGTATCACTCCTTCTGGTTCCGCATCATTATTGCCGTACTCGGATTGAATCTGCTGATTTGCTCCATCGATCGTTTTCCGTCCGCGTGGAAGCGGTTCAAGGGCAGTGACGGCCTGGAAAGGACCGCGGTATTCAAGGATGTCCCACCGCACAGGGTTTTTTCCGTTTCGTCTAAGAAAGAGGAAACTTCCAGCCGCGTCTCTAAATGGTTCCGTCGTCACTTTCGAAGGACCCGTGTCAAGAACGGGAGTCAGGAAGACGTGCTCTATGCAGAAAAGGGACGTTATTCCCACTTCGGTGTCTATCTTGTTCACCTCAGCGTGCTCTTTATCCTCCTCGGGGGAATAATCGGTTCCTTTATCGGATTCGAGGCACATGTCAACATTCCGGAAGGGGAGACGGTTGACACGGTTTTTCTCCGCAGGAACGGGCATCCCGTAGAATTGGGGTTTGCTGTCCAATGCCAAAGCTTCACTGTCGAATTCTATGAAAACGGCGCCCCCAAGGAGTACAAGTCAGAGCTCATTTTTCTTGAGAACGGGAAAACGGTCCTCGACACCCCTGTGCTGGTGAACCATCCGGTTTCATTCAGGGGTATCACCTTTTATCAGTCGAGCTATGGGTCCACGGCAGGAGACAAAATCCTTCTCCGTATCAGCAAAGAAGGATCCGGTAAGGAAGACTCTCTGGTTGAGGTAAAGAAAGGGGACTCCCTCCCTCTGCCGGATAAGGATGGGAAATTCGTGGTAAGCGACGTGAGGGCTGATTTCATGAGATTAGGCCCCGCAGCGCAAATCCAGGTTCAGCCGCCCTCCGGTGAACCGGTGCTTTTCTGGATTTTCCTCAACCGCGATGCAATAGAGAAAATGGTTCCAGGGTTATTCGAAAAGTCCCCCAGGTTCAATTACCAGGCGTATCGTCCCTATTCCTTTTTTATGCAAAAGGCGGAGACGAAGTACTATACCGGGCTTCAGGTCAATAGAGATCCCGGTGTGCCGTTTGTCTGGATCGGCTGCATCATGATGATCTGCGGCTTTTTCCTGACTTTCTTTTCCTCTCATAGACGCGTGTGGGTAAAGGTTTCCGAAAAGAACGGGGACGTGACGGTAAGGGTGGTCGGAAGGTCCAACAAGAACCCCGCCGGTTTGGAACGGGAGTTGGACAGCATTGCCGAAAGCTTGCGGAATTTAACCCAATAAGAAGGTATCTGATGTCTGACGCAGAAATCCTCAGCTATATTACTTTTGCATATTTTTTCTCCTTCCTCGCCTATCTCCTGATGATGGTCATGGGCAGAGAGGCCTTCGGACGCGCCGCCACGATTGTCACCCTTGCGGGGCTGATCGGGCACAGCATGGGATTGATCTACCGCTGGGTTGAATCCTACAGGTTAGGAATCGGCCATGCTCCCCTGTCCAATCTTTACGAGTCCCTCATCTTTTTCGCCTGGGCGATCATCTTACTGTATCTCCTGATAGAGTGGCGCACCCGGAACCGATCCGTGGGTGTCTTCATCACGCCGATCGCCTTCCTGGCAATGGCTTATGCGTCCTATTCTCCGAACATCAACAGCCGCATCCAGCCCCTCGTTCCCGCACTCAAGAGCAACTGGCTGATCGCCCATGTACTGACCTGCTTTCTGGGATATGCCGCGTTCGCCCTCGCATTCTGTCTCAGCCTGATGTATTTCTTCAAACGAATGGACAAGCCCTCCGGAAAAAACCTCTTCGTAAAGCTCATCCCTGGAACCTCCATACTCGACGACCTGAATTACCAGATGGTGGCGATCGGTTTTCTCCTCCTCACGCTGGGCATCATCACCGGCTCGGTCTGGGCCCATTCCGCATGGGGAACCTACTGGAGCTGGGATCCCAAGGAAACCTGGTCTCTAATCACCTGGCTCGTCTACGCGGCCTTTCTTCATTCAAGGATGGTCAGGGGCTGGCGTGGAAAGAGGCTGGCCGTTATGTCGATCGTAGGCTTCTCCTGTGTGCTGTTCACTTATTTCGGCGTCAACTATCTTGCCGGTCTGCACAGCTACGCGACCTGACATTTGTCAATGACCAATGCTTACGAATACCAGCAGACCAACCGCTACTTTGCCCAGGTGCCGGAGGGGATGGAGCAGTTGGCTTCCGAGGAGCTTTCTGAACTGAATGGACGCGACATTTCGCCGGCATATCGTGGGGTCTATTTTCTGGCCGACCATGCGACGCTTTACAGGGCCAATTACCGATCACGGATCCTCTCCAGGATTCTGGCCCCGCTGATCAGTTTCCGGTGCCACTCAACCGATTACCTTTACAGGAAGGCAAGGGAGATCGAATGGTCCGACTTCCTTGACGTCGATCAGTCGTTCGCGATCTTCTCGAATGTCTCCAACAGCAAGATCAGCCATTCCCAGTTCGCCGCTCAGCGTCTCAAGGACGCTGTGGTCGATCACTTCAGGGAGAGGTCCGGCAGAAGGCCTTCGGTGGAGAGGGAAGAGCCCGATCTCTGGATCAGTCTTCACATCGAGAGCAACAGGGCCGTCCTCAGTGTAGACACCTCCGGGGGCTCTCTCCACCGCAGAGGCTACCGCTCAATGAGCCTTGCAGCCGTCATGCAGGAGACGCTTGCCGCCGCGGTGGTTCGTCTCTCGGCCTGGGACGGCTCGCGGCCGCTCTATGACCCAATGTGTGGGGCCGGGACAATCCTCTGCGAAGCCCTCATGCTCCACTGCCGCATCCCTGCAGGATATCTTAGAAAGAGATTCGGATTCGAGCGTCTGCCGGATTTCGATGGTTCCCTGTGGGAAAAGACGAAGAAGCAGGACGACGCGATGATCCGGGATCTGCCGGAAGGATTGATCGCAGGGAGCGATCTCTCTCGAAAAGCGGTGGAGACTTCGCGGACGAATCTGAGGAATTTGCCCTCCGGTGACAGGGTCCTGCTTTACACAAAGGATTTCCGAGAGCTTGCCGTGCTGGAAGAGAGGGTGATTGTCTGCGACCCCCCCTATGGGGTGCGGTTGCAGGGAAAGGAAAACCTGCCCGGCCTCTATAAAGAACTGGGCGATTTTCTGAAGCGGAAATGCAGGGGCTCGACGGCCTTCATCTATTTCGGGAACCGGGACCTCATCCGCCATGTCGGCCTGAAACCCTCGTGGAAGGTCCCTCTCCTTTCCGGCGGCCTGGACGGCAGACTGGCAAAATATGAATTGTACTGAAGGGAAAGATTGAGGTATTGGAATGGTGGAATGATGGAATGTTGGGCCAAACCTTCTTCACAATTTTCCACCATTCCTTTGTTCCACTATTCCATTACTTCCAGGATGCTGCTATGCAACCGCCGGATGCCGGGGAACTTCGAAAGCTGGCTGAAGAGCTTATCTCGCAACAGACTACCATGACCATCTCCACTGCGCATGAAAATGCACCGTGGGCCGCCCCTGTCTATTATGCCAATAGGAAGTCCCGTTTTTACTTCTTCTCCGATCCCTCTTCCCGTCATATTCGCGAAGCGCTTGAGTCAGGGAGGGCTGCTGCAGCAATCTTCCATCAAGCCTCCACATGGAAGGAAATCAGAGGCATTCAGATGTCGGGGTCGATCAGCCATGTGCTTCCCGGCCTGAACGCCATTCGGGCCACCCGCGCCTATCTTCGGAAATTCCCCTTCACCCGGGATTTCTTCGAACCTTCCCTTCAGATCGATCTCGAAGCGTTCATAAATAAATTCCATGTAAGGTTGTATGTCTTCCTCCCGACTCTTCTCTATTACCAGGACAACAGGATCCGCTTCAGTTTCAGGGAGAAGATCACTCTGGAGTGACTTCCCGGAGCGCTGCAAAAGCGACGTTTCACCGTCAAAGGATTGTCGATGGCTGACTGAAAAGGCGTTTTCTTAAGGTCTCTTTTTTCTTTCCCTCCCGCCTTTCCATGGCTCGACCCGGTCCGTGAAACGCCTTTTGTAGTACGTTCAGGAGCTTTCCAGCTTTTTTTTCCTGCCGGACCACACGGCGCCCCTTCACCCCGGTTCCACAAAGTGGAACGCCTCTGGCATGAGTATTGCTCTGGAATTCCACAATGATGAATGGATCCTGCTGTCGAGTTCTCGCGTCTGGGGCCGATCTTTCCCGGGTACTTGCCATTAAATGGAGGAAGCAGAATGAAGTTCAACACCAAGCTGATTGTCTTCTCCGGGGTTATGCTGGTGTTTGTCATGGCCGTCTCTACAGCGGTGGTGGCCCTCATCATTACCCGACAAAGCAGGACTGCCGCACTTCAAGGCTTGGACAATTCCCTGGAAATCGTGCGTGACGACCTGCTGGTAAAGCAGGAGAAACTGCTCTCAGACAGTTCGCAGGTAGCTGCTATGAACGGGATGGGTTCCCGCATCAAGTTCATCATCGATTACAAGGGCCAATTCGATGAAAACATGACAGGGAATACCTACAAGGACATTACCAATGATATTTACCAGATCGCCAAAACAAGCAAAATCTGGAAGGCTGCAATCTATGACTCGCAAGGAGATCTCGTCGCGTTCACATCACAGAAGGATGAGAAGACCTATCTCTGCGGATATGCCGCCGGGCAAGGCCAGGTCATCAAGGCGGCGGACTTGAAGGAAGGGGCCGAGCTGAAGACAGATATGATGCAGAAGACCGAAGCCCTCTCGGATCCTCTGATCAGCCTCAAATTGGGCAAGCAGATTCCCGAACATCCGAAGGCGATTTTTGAACCGGCAGGTCCCACTGTATGCCTCGTTGCCTATACGCCCATTATGGGGAGCCGATATAACAAAGAAAAAGAAGCGATGGAGGATCTCCAGGTGGGAGTGGCAAAGGCCGTTATCCGGCTTGAGAGCTCGTTTGTAGAAAAGATGTCCAGACTCACGGCTATGAAGGTCAATGTCTTTCTGGGGCAAAAATTCAGCACAGGGACCTTGCCTGAGTATGCAGACCTGATCGGTGAGATCTCTACAGGAGCCGGGGAAAAGTCGGATTTCAGGAAGCAGGTTATCCATACCAGTGGAGTTCAGGTGAACGGCGAAAACTATTTTCAAGGACTTCTCCCGCTCGGCGGGGATTCGGGATACGTAGGCGTTGTCGCAGCCCTCCACTCCAAGAGGGTCGCCGACTCGAACACGAATCAAATGATCCGTCTCCTCTCCCTGGTGGCTCTGGGTTGTCTTGTCCTGATCCTGCCCCTTTGCATATTCTTTGCAAAGCGACTGACCAAGCCGATTGAAAAGGCGATCATGTCGCTGACCAATTCGGCTGCCGAAGTCACCTCTGCAGCGGATTTGGTCTCGACGAACAGCCAGCAACTGGCCGAGGGCGCCAGCGAACAGGCGGCGTCGCTTGAGGAAACCTCCGCCTCTCTGGAGGAGATGGCCAGCATGACCAAGCAGACGGCGGACAATTCACAGCAGGCTGCCCAGTTTTCCAAGCAGGCAACCGGGGGAATGGCGGATGCGAACGTATCGATGAAAGCCCTCATTCGTTCCATGCAGGACACCTCTGCTGCCGGCGAGAACGTATCCAAGATCATCAGGACTATCGACGAGATCGCGTTTCAGACCAATCTGCTCGCCTTGAATGCAGCCGTTGAAGCGGCTCGCGCAGGTCAGGCGGGCGCAGGGTTCGCGGTTGTAGCCGATGAGGTGAGACGGCTCGCCATGCGCTCTGCCGAGGCATCCCGCAACACCGAGGAAATGGTGAAGGATATCATCGGGAGGATAAACGAGGGATCGGACCTCGTGAAGAAGACGGATGACAAGTACAGGGATGCGGCAATCAACATCCAGAAAGGCAAAGAGCTTGTAGAAGGGATTTTTCAGGCGGCAGAGCAGCAGGCCCGGGGCATCGAGCAGGTCAGCAAGGCCGTATCGGACATGGACCATGTGACACAGCAGAACGCATCCGGATCCGAAGAATCAGCAGCGGCGTCCGAGAGCCTGAGCACGCAGGCGCGTGAAATGCACACCATCGTGGGCGACCTTATGTCGCTTTTCGGCGCAGAGAACCGGATGGAGGAATCGAGCGGCCCCAAACCGGCCGGGTCAAAGCAGCGGATGAGAAAGAAGATCGAAGGCGGAAGGTGGAAGGCGGAAGAGGTCCCGCGCCTTGCGCCACCGAAAAAAGAACTGACGGAATAAAGAGGAAAAAGTGGAATGATGGAAAGATGAAATACTGGAATCATTCGCCCTTCCGCCTTCCGCCTTCCCCCTTCTTCACAGCCCCACCTGTACCCTGTATTTCACCTTCGCCTCACCGTCCCTGGGGACCTTCACATCAAATCGGATCGTAAACGCATCCGTCTTTTTGAAGGGATGGCTGTTCGATAGAATCTTCCAGTTGCGCGTGAGCGGCTCGATCAGTCCAACACTGACCTCTTTGTCCTTGTGATTCCTCAATGTGATCTCCCATTCCAATTCAAATAGCTTGGCCGATAGCTGCCGGAAATCCGTCTGAATCCGCTCGGCAATCAACTCGGTTGTTTCGCCTGTCTTGAGCCTTACCTCCTCATCCTTGGGGACATGGCTGATCCTGTCCTCCCCGATGAACTGCCTGCTTCCTTTCCCATCCTCGGTATACAGGCGAACGATGCCTGCCGGGAGAACCGTCCCTAACCGGTTTTCCTTTGAATTCTTGAAAAACAAGACCACGTTTACAGGCTGCCTGATGGGTTCATCCGTGAATTTCCTCGGTTGGAACGCCGCTCCGTAAACCACGAACTCTTTGCGCACGGTGATGTTCCCTGCATCCAGAAAGCGAATCTGCTTCGACTGATTATCCTTCAGCGTGGTCTTATTCTTGAGATCATAGACGTGGTATTCGAATAGCGGGCTCTCTTCGAACTGCGGAACCGATGCCCTGGCTGCCTTCATCTCCATCGGAGCGGCGGCTACTCCGTCCCTCGCCACCCCGACCCGATGCACATTCCCGGCGATCAGCTTCAGTTCCGCATCCGTGTAAGCAGTTCCGCTCCTGTTTTCAATCGTCGCCCATCCGGCCAGGTCAGAGGAATTCTCGTCAGGATGGAGCAGCAGAGCGTATTCCGCCGTCCAGTTCATGTCGGTCGTCAGGTAAGAGACCTCCAGTTCCTGTGGCTCCTTCACGCGGTTGGAATAGCTCCATGCCAGGGTAGGCTTTGCCACCAGATCATCCGGCAGGCTGGGCAGGACCTTGTAACCAGGATGTCCCAGGTATATTTCGTCCCGGATTCTGAAGATTTGATCCTCGTTGTTGCTCAGAAGGGTTGCTTCCACCTCATCCCTTCGATCATGAGTCTCGTTCCACGTCACGATCTTGATCTGTCGCCCCACATATCTATCCAGAAGGCTCTTTGTATTCATCAGATCATATGCATATGTCTGCTCCACGACCGAGAAACCGTCCGGATGATTCATCGATGCGACATGGACGCTGGACGGCAGGATACGGGAGGCTACATCCGTGAACCGGAGTTCCCCCCCTCCTACCGGGAGATCCATTCTTCGGGTCTCTTTGACCAGTCCCAGATTGCTGTTGTACACGGCAACTTGAACGGCAGTCCTGTCTTTCATATCGCTTCTGGTTACCGTCTGAGCAAGGGAGGAGACGGAGAGCAGAGGCTGCAGCAAAAGGCACAAGAGGAGTACTGCTATCTTCATGGTTGCACCTCTCATATCGGTGATTTGTTTTTCTGGTTTGTCTGGTTTGTTTGGTTTTTCTCTCTCACGAAACCCGGCCCTATGAGACTCTCTTCAGTACTTGGGGATCCAGATCCTGTCTTTCAAATCTAATATCCCTTCGGTTCTCTCATTTCATGAGCGACGGGAGGAAAAGCGCAATCTGCGGGAACGGGATCAGAATCAACGCACAGATGACCAGGGCTACGAGAAAAGGCAGGGCGCCTTTGAAAATGGTTTCGAGAGGAACATCCTTCACCACCCCGTTGACCACATAGACATTGATTCCCACCGGCGGCGTGATTGCCCCCATCATGCCGACAAGGACGATAATCACACCGAACCAGATCGGGTCGTAACCCATCTTGATCACCACGGGATAGAAAATGGGAATGGTGAGCAGGATCAAGGCCAGCCCATCAATGAAGCATCCTCCCATGAGATAGATGAGGATAATGAGCCCCATTACTGCATATGAGGGGAAGGGAAGATCGCTCATCCAGTTGGCGAGCGCATCAGGCATGCCGCTGGCAGCGAGAAAGCGCCCGAAGATAACGGCCCCGGCTACGATGACAAGCACCATGCAGGAGATACGCGCGCTTTCGATCAGGGATTGCTTAAGGCTGTTCCAGCTCAACCGTTTGCGCAACCAGCCCAGCAATATGGAACCACCCGCGCCTATTGCACCCGCTTCAGAGGGGGTGAATAGCCCTGCAAAAAGTCCTCCCATGACCAGGATGAAAAGTACGAGCGTCTCCCATACCCCGAAAATAGAACGAAATTTCTCCATGGATGTGGTTCTTGTGCCTGCAGGGGCGATTTCCGGGCGTCGATTTACGAGAAAAAGAATGGTTGCGATGAAAAGGATCGACAGGAGTATGCCCGGTGCGATCCCCGCGACAAAGAGACGGCCTATGGACTGCTCTGTCAGGATTCCATAAATGATGAATACGACACTGGGGGGGATGAGAATGCCCAGGGAACCCCCGGCAGCTACGGTGCCGGTGGCAAGTTCGAGTGAGTACTTGTAGCGTTTCATCTCAGGGATAGCCACTGTCGCCATGGTTGCGGCCGCGGCGTTCGTTGACCCACAGATGGCGGCAAAACCCGCGCACGCGCCGATTGTGGCCATGGCGAGCCCCCCGGGAAGATGACCGACGAGCTTATAAGCAGTATCGAAGAGGCGGCGGCTGATCCCGGCGTGAAAGGTGATTTGCCCCATCAGGATAAAGAGGGGAACTACTGCCAGACTGTAAGAGCTGAAGATGCCGAAGAAATCTTTGGCCAGCACGTGAAAGGCGCTCTCCCAGGAAACCAGGTATGCAAACCCTGCCGTTCCCACAAAGGCCATCACAAACCCTACAGGCATACGGGAGAAGAGGCCGGCGATAAGCACAAGCAAACCTATGAGACCGACGGCAGTTTCGCTCATCGCACCTCCCATTCCTGCCAGGGTTTGGCACTGCCTCTACTCACCTTCACCAGGGCGGTGAGCAGCACTACGCATACCATGAAAGCGCAAAGCGATATGCCGAAGAGGACCGGGTAAAAGGGGATTTTGACGGTCATTGACACCTCACCCGCTTCCCACAGGCTCCTGCCGAGCATCACGCTCTCATAGGAAATAGCGGCGAAAAGGGCGATACTCAACACCTGTGTAACAACGTAAAACACCAGTTTCAGACGAGCGGAGAGCATTGTCACCAGCAGGTCTACCGCAACGTGGCCCCGTCTTATGGTTGTCTCAGCCAGGGCGAACCCGCTCGCAGTGGCCAGGAGGAGCGTCACGATGTCATAGGCCCCGAGTATCGGCATCCCAAAAAGGCGCAGGATGACATCCGCGCAGATGAGAAGAGTCATGGCCGCAAGACAACATGCGGCTATGCCGTTCATGATCTTGGCCAGTTTGCTTACCGGTCTTCTGAAATCGCACATTCCCTCTCCCATCACGTATGATGGCTATTTCTTCGAGTACTTCGCGACCCCTTCTTGTACGAATTTCACATACTCTTTTCCAGGCAACCCTTTGCTTTCCGCATCTTTCACGTACTCGTCCATGACCGGCTCCACGGCCTTGACCCACTTGGCCGCTTCATCCTTTGGCAGTGTGATGATCGTGTTGCCGCGGGCCAGAACATATTTCCGAGCCTCTTCCTCTGTATAATCCCAGAGCGCTCCGAATTTGGGGATGTACTCCGCACTCACCTCTTCGAAAACCTTTTGCACATCTTTCGGAAGGGAGTTCCATTTTTTCATATTCATGACGCAGTAAAAGACGCTGGTGTAGCCCACGACCCGGGAATCGGTGGTATACTTGACGACCTCAGCCTGTTTCCACGTCTGCATTGCCTCCAGGGGGCTCAAGGTAGCTTCCACCACGCCCTTCTGGAGCGATTCGTAGGTCTCGGCCATGGTCATGGCTACCGGCACACCGCCCAGAGCCTTTGCAACCTTGGCGCTGTAACTGTCGGAACGGATCTTCAGTCCCTGAACATCCTCCAGTTTGTGAACGGGCTTTTTACTATGGAGAATCCCGGGGCCGTGGGCGTGGAGCAGGAGCACCTTGGTATCCTCGAACTCCTTGGGCTTGAACTTTTTGTAAAACTCGTTGGCGATCTCGGTGGCATTCATTGCATCGGGGTAGCCCATGGGCAGGCAGATCGATTCCATGGCCGGAAAGCGGCCCCTGGTGTAACCGACAACCGACTCACCCATATCGCTCGCACCCTTCACTACACCTTCATACAATTCATTTCCCTTGAGAAGGGTGCCCGCAAAAAAGTACGATATTTTTACCTTTCCATTTGTCCGCTTCGAGATTTCGTCTCCCCATTTCTGGTACATCGGTCCCAGCGGGTGGGCGACCGGATAGAACGTGCTCCACTTCAGCTTTATCTCCTGCGCAGAGGCGGTTGTGCTCGTCCACCTCAATCCAAGGAGTACCAGCGGCAGAACAACGGCCCAACACAATTTTCCTGATCTCACGGCAATACCTCCTGTGGTTTTTTACTCTTGCGATGGTCCAAGCCCATATTCGACTGCAGTTTTAACCATGGTCCTGAGATTTCCGATCGGCGTCCTGGGCGGAACTCCGCAGCCGCTCATAAGCACGAAGCGGGATGTCCCTCCATCTCGAAGACACCTCAGGGTATCCTCAACCACCTTTTCTTCACCTCCCAGGAAAAGCGAATTCGTGGGATCCACATTCCCTCCCAGTGTGGCATTTGGGGCCTTAATCCTCGATTCCGAAAGATCCATGCACTGGTCAAGGCTGAGGACCCCGGCACCGCTTTCTGCCATGGAATTGAGCATGAGGGAGGTGTCCCCACAGATGTGCAGAATGCAGGGAACACCCATCGCCTTTGTGAGACCCCTGATTTCCGGCAGAACCAATTTTCTAAACGACCCCGGTGAGATCATGGACGAGGAAGCAGTAGGTTCCGGCATAAGAATCACATTAGCGCCACTCTCAATAAGCGCCCGCCCAAATTCCAGCAGGAAACCACTTACCTTCGATAACAGGGCTTTAAGCGTATCAGGCTGTTTCAAAATCATGCGCAGAATCACCTCTGCCTCAATGATTCGGCAGGTGGTAGTAAAAGGCCCCTCAAAGAGGCCAAGCACGGGAACTGCGCCACTCCGGTAGCCATTTAACCTCTCTACCGCCTCCAGGATAACAGGCAGTCTTCCATCTTTCTTCGGATCAGGGAAGGAAAGAATTTCAGGGTTCTCAAGATCTTTCATTGAGAGAGGAAGCGGATCGACAAGCGGTCCTGTTTCCGTGTACCGCACCTTGCATCCGAAAGCCTCCGGAATATACAAAGGCTCTGCATAGGCGAAAAAGCCATCATAACCAACAGCCTCTTTCGCCCTTATCTGAGCCTCTGCAATCAGCTTGGCCTTTCGCGCCATCTCAAAGAGGGGGTCTCTGCAAAAATTGGAGGCCACCCATCCTGCAATCATGGGAAGAATGGGAACACGATCCCGCGGCCTGCCCTGCAGGGCATCACGAAAGCGATCCATTTCAGAGTAGTTCATCTATTCTTCCCCCTGTTTAAGCGTCACCTCCATCAGGGTGGCTTCAGTCGGCTCAACCGCGCCGTCTGGAGCCGGTCTGATGAAAGTCTGGCAGAAGCGCACCTGTCATTTCGACCCCCTTCGGCGGGCTCAGGGGTAAAGTCCTTGGAGAGATCGGATTGTTCGTCGATGTTGCTGGTCTTGAGATTTCCCGCTGACTCGAAATGCAAGGACAAGAAGGACCGGTTGTTAAGTTTCATACAAGGCATCTGAAAAACCACAGGCTCAATTTTGACTATCAGTTCGCAAGGGAATTTGCAAGCTTCTCATGAGAGACAAATTCTCATCGTTTGTGGAGTATTCTGGGGTTTGAAAAATTTTGGGAGATATGAATAGTCCCGTCTTATTGAGCAGGATAGCTGAATCGCTCAAGCCCACTTCTACAAGCTTCCTCTTGCGACGAGAAAAGTTTAAGATGGACCGAACGGAGGTAGAGTGCCATGGAAGGGAACATTTTTCGGACCATTTGCCAATCCTGCCATACAAATTGTGGCATTCTCGTGCATCGAGACCCCGAGGGATCGATCTCTGTGGAGGGGGATCCCAATCATCCTATGAACCGTGGGCATTGCTGTGTAAAGACTTCGGCGATCCCGGAGATCATCCGATCAAAGGATCGGCTCCAGTACCCATTGAGAAGAACGCCGACGGGATTCAAGAGAATCACCTGGGATGAGGCCCTCTCGTTTGCGGCCGAAAAACTGGGAGAGATTCGAAGCAAGTTCGGCCCCCTGAGCCTCCTGCGGTGCATCGGCGCTCCGGTCTCCTACCAGTGCAGGGACGGTTTCCGTCAATTCCTGGGGGAATACGGCTCCCCAAACACAACCGGCGCTGCAAACCTCTGCATGGTGCCCAGAATGACGGCCTTCCGAGCCGTGACCGGGGGCATGAGGGCAGAACCCGATTATGATCAGACGCGGTTGGTTCTTTTCTGGGGCACGAATCCACTTGCATCCGAACGCTTCGGATCCTATTCGGCCTACAACGGCTTCAATCGTATCATCGGCCGCTTGAAGGAGCGCGGGGTGAAGATCATTGGTATCGACCCCTTTCGTACAAAAACCGTACGGCTGGCGGATGAATGGCTCCAGATTCAGCCGGGAAGCGATGTGGCCCTGGGTCTTGCCATGATCCACGTGATCATCAAGAATTCTCTGTACGACAAGGATTTCGTCGCAAGTTACACGACCGGCTTCGAAGAACTGGCGGCCCACGTTCAGTCCTGCAGCCCGTCGTGGGCAGAGCCCCTGACCGGGATATCGAGGGGGACCATCGAAGATCTGGCAAGGACCTATGCGACTACGAAGCCGGCTGCCATCTATGAAGGGAACGGGCTGGATATGTACGCGAACGGCGTCGAGTCGGTCCGAACCGTGGCAATCCTGATCGGCCTTACCGGAAACCTGGACGTTCCGGGAGGAAATGTTTTTCTGCCCTTTGCGAGTCAATCCCCCCTCCCGACGAAGCCGACGCCGATGGAAAAGAGGGTCTGGTATGACAAATTTCCGCTCTTCCCCGAGGTCCCCTTTACGGCAGTCAAAGAGTCTCTCTTGAAAGATGAGTATCAGCGGCCCCGGGCCATGATCGTCCACCACAGCAACCCTGTTCTCGTTCAGGCAAACGAGGCGCGGACAAGGGAGGCTCTTCGGAAGCTCGACTTTATCATGGTCACGGATATATTTCCCACCTCCACCTCGGAAATAGCCGACCTGATCCTCCCGATGACATCCGATTTCGAATGCTACGGCTACAGGGCCTATTCCAGCACAGAGGGAGGATTCCTGGCCCTGGCTCGACCCGTGGAGAAGCCCGCGGGAGAATCAAGGCCGGTCTTTGAAGTGGAGTATGAACTTGCCGAGAGAATGGGGTTTCATCAAGACTACCCCTTTCATGGGACAACCAGCTGGATTGACTTCATGATCAAACCGAGCGGAGTCACCTTCAAACAGCTGGACGAAGAGCAAATCGTCTATGCTACGCCTCCTGTCCAATATCGGAAGCATGTGGAGAAAGGTTTCAGTACCCCCTCCGGGAAACTTGAATTCTTTTCCCGAATCTTCGCAGAGAAGGGCCACAGTCCCATTCCTGCCTATGCTGATTCTGCCGATGAGATTCGAGATCGGAGAGCCCTCTCCAACAAAGGATTCCCTCTGCTTGGCAGCAGCCGGAGACCGGGCCGGTTCGTCCACACCAGGTTCAAGAACCTCAAATCACTTTCTAAATCCTATCCGGAACCTCTTGCTTGGATTCACCCCCAGGATGCCGCCGAAAGAGGGATAAGGGAAGCAGATACGGTTGAGATCACATCGCCTTATGGCAAGATAGCTATAAAGGCGACGCTGACCGAGGACACGAGCCCCGGACTATTCTGGATTGATTTCGGCTGGGGAAATCCCACGGACGGGAAGGCCAACATCAATGTCCTTGTCAACGACCAGTTCTTTGATCCCGTTTCCGGTGGAACGGCGAACCGCATTTTCCCATGTGAAATTCGAAAGGCGTGAGCAAATGTCTTTGCCGTGAACGGACCCTATCAGGATGAGGATCAACTTAGACTGATCAACCGTGGGACTCTTTACGATGCAGACACTCACTTCTGATGGAGGATTTCATCCGGGACTACCCCTTTCAGATGAGGGAAGTCATCCTTCATGTGGGGTATCTGCATAGCCTGCATGAACTCCCTCTCGAAGTCCTTTTCCACAGTCAGTTCGATGTATTCCACATTCCTCGCCACCCAGTCCGCCTCTTCCCGTTTTTTTCTATTCAGGAGGGCCGCCCTCGCCCCGTCGCCGGCAGCATTGCCGATAGCGAGAATGTTCTCTATGGGGCAGTCCGGGAAGAGGCCCATAATGAGGGCTTTTTGCCGGTCTACATGGGTTCCAAAGGCCCCTGCAATCTTGACCACATCGACGTTCCTGATGCCCAGGCGGCGCATCATGAGTTTGCAGCCGCAGTAAAGGGCGCCTTTGGCCAGCTGGATCTGTCGCACATCCTTCTGCGTGATCACAATGTCCTTGCCTATGCTTGTCTCTTCGGCCCATGCAATAACGAACTCGGGCTGATGATTGCCCGCATTCTTGCGAAAGCGACTCGTCTTCTGATTGGGGTTGAACCTCCCGCTCTTCAGGATCACCCCGGAGCTGTAAAGCTCAGCCAGAACGTCGAGAATTCCCGATCCGCATATACCCTTGGTCCCCATTTCCCCGGGTTTGGAATAGCTCCTCCATGTCTCCCGGCCTACCACTTTGTAATCCACCTCGTGGGTTTCCGGATCGATCTTGATCCTCTCGATGGCTCCCGGCGCAGCACGCATTCCGAAACTCAGCTGGGCCCCCTCCAGAGCAGGCCCCGTTGCACAGGATGAGGAGATGAGCTTGTCCTTGTTTCCCAAGACCAGTTCGCCATTGGTTCCGATGTCGATGATGAGCTGCATGGTCTCGCTCTTGTAGGGCTCTTCCGCGATGAGCACCCCCACGTTGTCTGCGCCCACAAACCCGGCCTCGTTCGGGAGAATGCACACATAAGCGGATTCATTGACCCGAATCCCAAGATCCCGTGCTTTGATATCGAGGCTCTTGTGCACGACCGGGGGAAACGGCGCCAGCCCCACATGCTCGGGGTTGAGCTTCAGCAGAATGTGATGCATGGCCGTGTTTCCCACAATGGTCATGTCCATGAGGTCGTCGGGCTTAAGGCAAAGATAAGTCGGGGGAGCAGCTGACGTCTCGCATTCTTTGGCTTTCTTCTTAGGCGGATGAGTCGATTCGCAGGCTTGAACGACCAGGCTGTTCAATCCTTCCACAATATCGTTGCTCATCCTCTCCAGCCCGTCTTCATGCATCACGCTGTAGGTTATACGGCTCATCACATCCTCACCGTACTTACATTGGGGATTCATCATCGAGGCGGTATCCACGACTTTCATGGTAGCGAGATTGCACAGGTAGGCGGCGATGGTCGTCGTGCCCACATCTATGGCAATGCCATAATAGTCTTCTACTCTACCCGCCATGACACGAATGATTTCCTTATTCATCCAGACCGCGACCGTCACCTTCCAGTCTCCTTTGCGGAGGCAGTCAGGCAGCCTTCTCAATGCCAGGCAATCAATGGTCAGATTCCGGAGACCGCACTCGGAATCGAGCCGCTTCAAAACCCTCTCCAGGTCTCCCGTCGGGTCTTGGAAAGTGGGCTTTTCCGCCTCCACATAAAAACATTTCACAGCCGGGTTCCATTCAATGGGAATATCCCTGGCCGCCTTGCTCACCACTTGCTTCCCTGCCCTTGATTCCTCCGGGACAAAGACAAGCATCTCTCCTTCTACCCTGGCGCAGCAACCTAGACGGAAGCCTTCCTTCCGTTCCGATGGCGTGATGAACTTCCCCTCTTCCTCCTGCCATGGGGAGGCGTGTTCGCCAGTCGATGAAATCCCATATTTCTCAAAGAACCCTTCTTCAATACGCACCCTGCATTTCCCGCAAACCCTCTTTTCACCGCAAAGCGACTCGATATCCACACCGAGCCGACGCGAAGCTTCGATGATGCTGATGCCGGTTTCGACCTCGCCTCTCCTGCCCGCCGGCTGGAAAATGATCTTCACGTTTCCGCTCATTCCCATGAGATGCCTTTCCAAGAGTCCATTCTTCGTCTCCCCTCCCGCTAAAAGAGGGAACTGCCACCTTTCCGAGGGTTGTTCCCCGTCGACGAGGCGAGGAACAAGGTGGGGGCGGCAACACTCAAATCACATCCCACTAGCTCTTCTTCATCTCCCGCAGCCGGCTGATCATTTTGATGGCTTCCTGCACCGCATTCCCGGCCGAGTCCGCATACCCGTCGGCTCCGAAAAGCTCTGCCGTGTCTTTTGTGAGAGGTGCCCCCCCGAGCATGATCGCCACGTTGGGGTTCTTCGCCTTGATCATCTCCACCACCTTTTTCATCCCCATCATGGTGGTCGTCATCATGGCCGAGAGCGCCACGACTTCCGAATCGGTGCGAAGCTGTTCCTCCACGAATTTTTCAAGCGGAACATCCCGCCCCAGGTCATGAACCGTAAAACCCGCCACCTCGAACATCAGCTTTATAATATTCTTGCCGATATCATGAACATCTCCCTGCACGGTTCCGATGATCACTTGTCCTTTGGCCGCGTCGCCAAGGTCCTCCGGCCTGATATGAGGCTTCAATATATCCAAACCGGCATAAAGCGCGTCGGCGCACAAGAGCATCTCCGGGACGAAATATTCCTGATCGTCGTAGAGTTTGCCGACGATCTCCATGCCGGCGGCCAATCCGTTCATGACCGCTTCATACGCATTCAACCCCTCATCTATGACCCTTTGTGCCGCCTCTCGCACCTTATCCTCATCATACTCCACCACACCATCACTGAGGGCCTTCAGTAACTCCTGTTTCAATGCTTCCTCACTCATCGATCTTGCCTCCTATCAGTCAATTTCTTAGAGTCTTCCGACCGCAGGGGATGGCCGCTTGCCGTAATCGCGTACCGCCTTGACGTAGGCCTCAACATTCTCCCTCTTCACATCCGGCCAGATGTCGCAACCGGGCCATACAGCGTCGACACCATCATCAATGCATTTCCTGATAACCGGCGCCACTTCTTTCACATCCATCTTGACCAGTGTGGCGAAGGGATCGAAATCGCCGAACAGCAGGACATTATTGCCCAGTTTTCTCCGCGTCTCGGAAACCGTGTTCTTGTGATCCACGCTGATTGCGTCAGCCCCGCATTCATTCATCATCTCGACGATCAAGTCCGTAGATCCACAGATGTGAAGCACCGCAGGGGATTCCAGGGAATCGAATACCCTTATGAGGTTCGGCTGAACAAGGGACTTCCACATCTTGGGCGATATGATGTCGGTACCCGAACCCATCTCCCGGATGTTCATGTAATCCACCCCCAGTTCCTGGTAGTGTCTGGCCACTTTGATGACCAGGTCGGTCATCCGGGTAAGGAAGGCGGCGAATCTCTCCTTGTCTTTCTTCAACCCCTTGAGCAGGAGGTCCAACTCGAACACCTGACCTGCCATGGTGAGGGGGCCAAGGACATGCCCCCCGATGGCAAACTGCTTCTTCTCCGATTCCGATTTCAAGATGCGGAAGGCCTCATCCACGATGGGCATCCTTCCATGGTTCAGGAAATCTTCAGGAATGCGGACGTCCTCGATCCGGTTCCACTTTTCAGGCACAGTGGGGTAAAGGATTTCGTCGGAATCCACATACAGGCTGACACCGCGGCCCAGGCTTTCAGGAACCGTGCAGAGATCGTAGGGAATGATCATGGCGTCGAAACCGAAAATCTCGGCAGAGGTAATGGCGGAATGGGCCAGGTATTGGGCAGAACTGTGGACCTCCGCGAAACGGATACCCATTTTTTCAATAGCCTGAATAGTTACCATGCCCTGTCCACTGAACACGGGCATCTCGTCGACAGGCTCTTTTTTGAAGAGCCTGGCGATTCTTTCCTTTGGCATCATTTTGCTCATCAATTCTCTCCTTTAGTATCCTTGAGCTGTGCCGCGAAATCGGGAAAAAGCTTGTTCAGCGGGTGCGTCCCCTGCGGCGGAAGTTCCCCGGTCTCTGCAAAGGCAAGCGTTGCCGAGTAGGCATCGGCCATTGCCACAGCGGGAAAAATCCTGGGAGCCCCGGCCATCGGACCGGCGAAGATCATGTCGTGGTAGAGGGTCGCGGCAAGACATTCCAGGGCGGCATCCGCAGCCGACCATCCTTTGAATCCCCACATTTCTCTCGCCGCTTTCCACATGTAAGATCCATTCGAAGGGGCGCTCGCACAGGGAAAGCCCCATTTCTCTTTTATCATTTTGTTGGCCACGGAACACATGGCCACAGCAGGACCGTTCATCACAGAGGTGTCAACCAGGATGCTCTCGAATTCAGCCCCTGCCTTTTCAATCGTGTCAAGGAGTCTCTGGACGCCCTTGAGACGTCCGGAGGGCATCTGGTCTTCCATGTCGTAGGCTACCAAAAGAACATGCTTGACGCCGATCTCTTGGATCTCCCTGATCTCAGCCTCTAACTCCTCTCCCCAAACAGTCAGGCTGTTATAGAACATGCGATCGAGAAGCCCTTTCTGAGCGCAATAAGCGGCACCCTCCAGTTTGGGTTTCAGTTTCCAGGCGTCCACGCAAAAGGGCATATCGCTCAAGGACGTGACAAAATCAATGTAAGTGCGAAATTCTTCACCTGTGTTGGCGACGATATCGGCCATGCCGGGCACCCCGGTCTCCGACACCAGTCTATCCTGGCTCGTGAGCATTTCCTCCGCCCTTTTTTCATCAAACCCCCGGCTTCGCTTTCCTTCGAAGACGCGGTCGCCTTTCTGAAAAATCGAAGAACAGATCACGGTGGGATACTCCCCGGGCTGACCACCAAACCTCACGCCGCCGATTTCACATACTATTTGATTCTTCTTCAGATGAAACATAACCCCCTCCTTCAGCTGAGAGGACAACTTATCAGCAGTCACCAACCCTGTGGAATTTATTTGAGGCGACATCGACTCGTCCCCCCCCGCCCCTATGTCTCTCCCGCCAGGGGAGGGAGTAACGGATCGGGGAGGACAGGCGGGGATGGACACGCCGGCTAATCCACAAACACCGGCTCCCTCATAATCAGACGGACAGCCTCATACGCGGTCTCTGCCAGGGCAGGATGGGTCTTTTCAAGGTTGGTCACCTGTCTGAGATGGTCTGCGGTTCTCATGATCAGAGAGGCCATGTCTCCTTCGTCCACTGAGATGAAAGACATCACTTCCTCCCAGGGAACGCGCTTTGCCCATAAGAAGAGCGCTGCGGCAGGCCAGAAGAGGATCTGTGGATTCTCGAACCCCCGCTTCACGACCAGGATGCGGATCTCCTCGATAAGCCCGAGCATTCGATCGTAGCCGCTTCCAAGGAGATCGAGGTTTTCAGGCGCGCTCACGCTGATTTCCACTTCCTGATGCCTGTCCCAGACAAAGGGGGCGATGCATCCGGCCATCACCTCCGGCCCGATCCCTTCAAACCCGCCCTTACGTATTGCCTCGGCAATCAGGAGGGGATGATCGAGCCTCAACTTGGATGCCCATCTCCCGTCTGCGGTCAAGTGGGATTCTTCATCAATAAACCCGGTTTCGCGGAGGAATCTCATGTGCCGTTTGAAACTGAGCCAGAGCCCTCCCTGCAGTTCTTCGAGACTGGGTGTGAACGCGCGGAACCCTCCCAGAAGTTTTCGGAGATCCCCCTTGCCTCTCTGAAGGCATGTCCGGAGATGTGTACAATCCTCACAAGGCATGCCGGAGAATACGTCCTGCCTCTTTCGAACTTCCTCGCCGGGCAGATTCCTGTCTTCCGGATCCACCTCCAGGGGGCGAAGCTCCCGGATCGGGATGGATGCAAAAAGGGATTGCAGCCTCTCCACTGCAAGCGGCTCAGGAAGTTCTACCCGGTAGTCCAGAATGGATCTGATCTGATGGATGTCCACCTTTTTGAGGGTGATCCTTCCTTTTCGCACCTTCAATACTCTCTTGAGATTGTGCGCAGCACAGATCAACCTTCCCCTCTCCTCATAAGCATGAAAAACGATATAAACCATTCCATTCTTGTGGAGGACGGCTCTCCCCGGACTCAACAGCTGCCTGTAGGTCTGATTGAGCCTTTCCATGCGCACATCCCTCGCGGAACGCTTTGCAGCGCGTTGGAGCTCCGTTCTTTTCTGCACGAGTTCCAGCATCTCGTAGGGATCGTCGATATCGCATTTCCCTCCTGGCAAGGCTGCTCTGAAGTCCTCCAGCATGAGCTGCCACTGGGTCTGCAGGGGCGAAGTCGATTTCCTCTGTTGAAAGGATGCAAAGGACCGCTCCAGCAAATCCTTCACCTCGCCCGGTGAGTGCGAAAGCAGGAGATTGAGCACCATGGAAAAATTGACATGGATCCGGCTTACCAGGGGTTCGGGTTGGGCGGACTTGAGCCGGTAAATGAGATGAGGATCCTGATGCAGACCGGGCAAAATGACTGCGAATCCGATATTGTCTTTTCCCCTGCGGCCGGCCCTGCCGGTCATCTGTTGAAGCTCGGTGGCAGTGAGGTCCGCGAACTCCCGGCCGGTAAAACGATCGCTCTGCACAAGAACCACCGTGCGTGCGGGGAAATTCACCCCTGCCGCAACCGTCGAGGTGGAAAAAATGGCATCCAGGTATCCCTTGTTCATCAGTTCCTCTACCAGCACCTTCCAGTAAGGAAGTTGCCCGGCATGGTGGGATCCTACCATGCAGGACAGGAGGGGCCTTATCTGTCGGTTCCTCTCCAGGTGCGGGTACCTCTGCAGAAAGGACTTCACCTCCCTTCTGAGCCGCTCCTTTGCTTCATAGGGCTTCTCTGCAGGATAGCAGGCCAGGACGGCCCTGTCGCAGTCCACTCTCGACTTCAGAAAGAAAATGGCGGGCAACAGATCCAGGGCGCGGAGACATTGAATGACCTCTCCGAAGCCGGTTCTCCTGGGCTGCTTTCTCTGATATTCGGGAGATTCGAGGAGTTTTCGAATCTTGGGCGTGACCCCTTTCCGGCCGCCCAACGGGGTGATGAGCCCGTCAGGGAAGAGAAAGAGCATCTCGAGCTGAACCGGTCTCTCGACCGACCGCACCACTTGGACCCTGGTGCTGCGGTTCTCTTCAAGCCATGCGGCAATCTCCTCTGCATTGGAAATGGTAGCGGAAAGGAGCAGCAAACGCACCCTGGGAGGAAGATAGATCAGGGTCTCTTCCCAGACAACCCCCCGGTCCGGATCGCTGAGGTAGTGGGCCTCGTCCAGGATGACGATATCGGCCTGAATCCCGGTACCCTCCTGCATGGCATCATAGAGCTGGTTCCGGAGAATCTCCGTGGTGCCTACTATGATGGGGGCGTCAGGGTTCTCCTTTCGGTCGCCGGTAAGTATCCCGCATTGTTCCTGTCCGAACTCGCGGCAAAAATCCCTGTAAATGGAATTGGAAAGCGCCTTGAGGGGAGACGCGTACCAGGCACGCAATCCCTTTGAAACGTAGTTCGTGATAGCCTGGGATGCAATCCATGTCTTGCCGGAACCGGTGGGCGCACTGACCAGCACATCGGAATTCTCCAGCTTCTCCAAAGCCTCCAGCTGGAAAGGGTCGGGTACAAAGGGAACGGTCTCCGGGACCCCGATCTTCTTGAAGGTCTGCCTGAGTTGGGGGTCCACCTTGGGACTTTCGCAGAAGCCCATTTTGCCGGTTCGGGCGCCACCGGTACGTCTTCTTCTGGCGGGTCTGCGATGGTACCTTACTCTATCCGGCATAATTGGGGGGCCGATTCAACTGCAGAAATGTGCGTTATTATTAAGAGCAGAAATAGACTGCTCTTTTCTCTCACAGAGCCCACAGAGGCGCAGAGCGGATCGTCATTACAATTATCATGCGCCGACACGCGCCAGCTTGTTCATGCTCCGAAAAAGCTGAGAGTTGTCCTGTTTCTCGAAACAAGAAACAGGACAGATAACGCTCTCTCTGCGGCTCTGCGTTCTCTAGCCAAGCCCCGCCTAATGGCGGGACAGGCGCGCGGGATCCGATCTCTCTTTTTGTGCTGCAGGCGAAGCAAACAGTGTTCTGCTCTCCTCTGCAGGACATATCCTGCAGGCATTTGCCGCGCTCAGCGCAACAAATGATCCGCCGCTATATCCATGTCTTTCAGGTATCCGGTCATGGCTTTCGCGGGTTTCAGGGATTCAAGCTGAGGAATGATCTTTTCGATGCAGGGATCGCAACCGCAGGCAATTTTCAGTCCTTCGACGAAGATTTTTTCCACGACTTCCCTTGCAAACAGCCTGGCTGCGGCCTTCATGTACTCCGGATCGGGTCTGAGTTCATTGTACGATGAAGCTTTTTCGCAAAAGGCAGCCCCCACCTCGGCCCATGTCATCATGTCGGCAAGCAGGAACAGGACATGCTGCGATTTGCTCAGTTTGGCGGCCCTGATCTTCGAGATCAGCTCATTGATCACCCGGACGGCAGCGGCCACCATCTCGGACCCGCATCCTGCCGGCAACGTGTCCAGGAGTTCCGCCATCTTTCTGTAATACTCGCCTTTGGAACGGACGGTCTCCCTCATTCGAAACATGGCAATGATGTTCCGCTGAATCTCGCTTGTCCCCTCGAAGATGGTAGTGATCTTGATGTCCCGTTTGATCTTTTCCACCTCGTACTCCCTGGTGTACCCATACCCGCCCAGAGCCTGGATGGCATCGTTCGCTGCTGCGTCGCCTGCCTCCGTGGCGAAATACTTGGCAATCGAACCTTCCACCTGGAGATCCTCGTCCCCCGAATCGATCCTCTTTGCGGTTTGCTCGATATAGGCCCTGGCCGCCTCGAGCCGAACTGCATTGGGTACCAGCAGCCGGTGGGTATAGCCCTGTTTCTCACAAAGCGGGCTCCCAAACTGGACCCGGGTCTTGGAATACGCGACGGCGCGTTCCAGTGCAGCCATCCCGCCTCCGAGACCGAACGTCGCAACCATCAGTCGCGTGTATCCGAACACCTGATTTGCCTGCTTCAGACCAAGCCCTTCGGCTCCGCCCACCAGATTCTCGACGGGCACATAAAGATCCTCCAGGGAGAGAGGACAGGTGTCGGAAGCCCTTATCCCATGCTTGTCCTCATGCTTTCCGGGCTTCAACCCCTCGGCCCCGGGCTCCACAATGAAAAAAGAAGGCCCTTCCGGCGCATCGGCCAGAATCGTGTAGAGATCGGCGACCCCGCCATTGGTGATGAACTGCTTCTGGCCGTTTATGCGGTAACCGCGAACACGCCCTGTTTCATCCAATACCCTTTCAGCCTTTGTCTTGAGAGCCTGCACATTGGACCCGGCTTCCGGTTCAGTCACCCCGTATGCGACGATAAGACCTTCGTCCGCGATTTTTCGGATGTACTTCTGCCTTTGTTCCTCATTGGCGCCCACCCTGATCGGGTCCATGCCGAGGCAGATGGCGAGAAAGGAAGTGGCTATTGCCAGATCCATTTTTGCCATTCGTTCTGAGACAATGGCGATCTCGGCCGCGCCCGCGCCCAGGCCCCCGTATTGTTCAGGGATAAAGATCAGATGGAGAGCGATCTCCGGGCTCAGCATGAACCGGATGAGATCGAGGGGAAAATCCCCTTTTTCATCCATTTCCAATCTTACCGGGAGTGTAATTCTCTCCTTTTCCAGTTTTCCGATGGTGTCAAGAACCATGGAAAGGACTTCCGGATCCATCTTGGGCTGACCTGTCATTCATCTGCTCCTTTTTTTTCGTTCAAAACTCCACCCCTTTTTGCGCCCTTGTCCCCCGGTGAAAAGGATGTTTGATCTCTTTCATCTCGGTCACAAGGTCCGCCGCTTCCATGATCTCCGGACGTGCGTTTCTCCCGGTAAGGACCAGGTGAAGACCCTCCGGTTTCTTTTTGAGAGCTTCGAGAACTTCCCCGACGGGCAGGAGTCCATAATCTATTGCATTGTTTATCTCATCAAGGATGATCATCTGAAACTCTCTCGAGTCGATCATCTCCCTGGAAAACTTCCAGGCCTCCCGGATGGCCTTCCTGTCCTCCTCGTCCGGGCTCTTCTGATCGAATCGAATGAAGCCTCTGCCCATGGGCACGATGCGGAAACAGGGGGATAGTTTCTCCACAGCATGCAGTTCGCCGTATTCCCTGCTCCCTTTGATGAACTGAATCATCAGGATCTTGTGCCCGTGACCGGCCGCCCTGAAAGCCATGCCCATAGCGGCTGTGGTTTTTCCCTTGCCATGACCCGTAAAGACCATGATCAGACCCTTGGCGTCTTTTTCCTTTGTGGACACCTTACACTCCCGCTAATCTTGACGGTTTTGTAAAAAATCCCGCTTAGCCGTCGCGTTCACGATCGAACAGGACTTTCTACGAGAACATCAATCGTTGATCAGACTGAGACGGTTCTGATGATAGGCGTTTCTAAGGGCGACGTAGGGGTCGATGGCTGCCCTTTTCAGGGCTTCGTATTCCCCGATCCGGAGCGAGGTCTCGTTGACCGCATCATAGGCCCGAGCCCCTGCATTATACCAGAAATCCAGGTAATTCCAGGGATTGAGGAATCCATCTCCAGCCATTCCGATGCTGTCCCGAACCGTGGAGGGTCCGAGGAAGGGCCAAACGATATAGAAACCGGGCCCGATGCCATATCTTCCAAAGGTCTGCCCCAGATCTTCTTTATGGCTCTTGACGTCATCGGGAATGACGTCCAGAAAACCCGCAATGCCGAAGACGGTGTTCACCATGAACATGCCCAATTCATTTGCAGCCCCTTCTCCCTTTCCCTGAAGCAGGCAGTTGACGAAACGAATGGGGAAAGCGAGATTGTAGAAGAAATTCCTTACCCCTACCCTCGCCGGCTCAGGCACGACCGCCTTGTACCCCCTGGCCGCGGGCTTCAGCACCCAGAAATAAAGTTTGTCGTTGAAATGAAAGAACGCACGGTTCACAGGTTCCAGAACATCGGAGAGTTCTTCCTGTTCAGCTTCCACCGGTTCGATATCCGTTCCAGCCACGGAATCCGTTCCGGTTCCGGGGGACACAGGACCGGCGCCTTGCGCGATAACGACTCTGTTTTCATCCACACTTCTTTCGGACATGGACATCTTCATGAATGATTGAATCTGTTCGCTTGATTCGGCGCCGAAAAGGCCGGGCTCATCGAAGGCAAGCCCGGAAGAAGCGGGTGCGATGAAGATGCAAATGAGAAACCCGAATAGTAGAAGATTTCGATTCTTCACCATAGAAATATGCGCTCCCTTCGAAATGATTCGGGTTGGGCTCAATTGCCTTCGGCCACCTTTTTCTCCAGCTGCTTGACCAGGTCCTGGTAGGTGGATTTGGCAAGAATGGACGAGAATTGGACCCTGTAATTGTTTACGAGGCTCACCCCTGCAATGCTGATATCATAAACAAGCCAGTTGTTATTCTTGTTCCTGAGTCTGTATTTCACAGGCACCTCGGTGTTCTGGGTGGTCACGATCTTCACATCGACTTCGGCATACTGCCCATCCAGCCTCTCACCGAGGTAATACACCTTCTCCCCTGAATATCCTTCCACCCTGTCCAGGTAAGTCCTCTCAAGAAGGTCTCCAAAGAGATCGACGAAATGCTTCTTCTCCTCGGGAGTTCTCGCCCCCCACTGAGTGCCCAGCGAGCGGCGCGCCATTTCTTCCCAATCGAAGCGTTCATCCACGGCCTTCCTGATCGATTTTCTTCTCTCCGCTTCCTTACCGGGTGCCTTGAGATCGGCATTTGTAACGATGGAGAGGATTTTGTTGGTGGTTTCCTTGATCTTTTCTGTTGGTTCTCCAGCCATTGCCTGATGATCCGGAACGGTAAGAAAGAACACGGCCAGCGCAGCCGCGAAAACTGCGAATGGTTTTTTCATCATTTCCTCCACGAAAATCCGAAAGCTAGTGGTGCGCCGCAGCATAAGTTCTCTCCTTGATTTTGGCAATTGGTTGCCATTTTCTGATGCAGAACTTATGAGACGCGTCACTAGATCTTGCCAAAGACATAATTCGAGATCACCTGTTCGATATCCACAGGGGGCTGTGTATCCCGGATTCGGTTTCCCGCACCCAGGATCTCCTCGGATGCGCCGGGCGTTATTTCCACATACTTCTCTCCAATCAGCCCGCGGGTCTTGATGGAGGCGATCGAGTCCTCCTGCACCTTCACCCTGGTAGGCAGGCTCATCACCACTCTGGCCTGATAATCCTGGAGGGTGATCTCCTTTACGCGCCCCACCTGCACGCCGGCTATGGCAACGGCCGACCCGCTCTTGAGCCCGCCTGTGTTGGAGAAAAGGCCATAGACTTCGTATCCTTCGGTCCCCAAAAGCTCCATCCGCCCCAGCCGGATGGAAAGGTATCCCAGACAGACAATGCCTGCAATAAGAAACAGGCCTACGGTAAGTTCCAGATCAAACCTTCTCATCACGATTCCTCTTTCCCATATTGCGAGCTGCGGAAATACCCTATTCCTTCCCTTCCTGCAACAAGAAGAAACCTTCGGTCCCTGCTTTCACGTGAGATGGATCTCCCTTTTTCGCCTCAGCCTCTCGATCATATCCCGGTGACATTGACCGTTGTCCGCCTCCTCGAGGCACACGAAGGAGCTTACCATCGGGTCATTCGAGCTCAAGATGTCTTCGGGTTTTCCAAAAAAGGCGACCACCCCGTCATGAAGCATGGCGACCTTGTCCACGATCTCGAAGACCTTGGGGATTTCATGGGTAACGATCACTCCGGTAAACTTCAAACGCTGGTGGCAGGATTGAATCAGGTTCAGGATATTCCTCCCGGTGATAGGATCGAGACCGGTGGTCGGCTCGTCGAAGAGCATGATTTCAGGCTCCTCGATCAGGGCCCTCGCCAGGGAGGCCCGCTTGATCATGCCCCCGCTGATCTGTGAGGGGAATTTCTCCTCCGAATCGCTAAGCCCCACCTTCTCCAGTTCCGAGAGAACCCTTTCCCTCAGCTCTGTTTCGGTCAACTTCGACTTCTCCCTCAAGGGAAACGCCACGTTGTCAAAGATAGTCATGGAATCGAAAAGCGCGCCGCTTTGAAAAAGAAAGCCGAGCCGGGCCCTCAGTTGGAAGAGAGCCTTGCCTCTCAGCCTGCAGATATCATGGCCGTCAACAAGGATTCTCCCCCTGTCGGGTCTCATCAGACCGGCGATATGCTTCAGAAGGACGCTCTTCCCGTACCCGCTTCGTCCAATCAGGGCGAGGATTTCCCCCTTCTTCACCTCAAAGGAAATCCCTTTCAGGACATCGGCCCCGTCAAAGGACTTATATATATTTTCCAGCTGTATCATCAAAATACCATGAAACCATGATTTTAAGCAGCGAACGGCTTCAGAGACCGGCGATCACATCGATCGCAGGTTGTTCATTACTCACACCGCTGAATCACAATTTGCATCCTGGATCCTGTGTGCCTGCATCCCGCTTTCAGAAAAGCAGATGGGTGGATGTAATGAAATAATCCCAAACCAGGATCAGCACAGAGGAAACGACTACCGCCTGGGTCGTGGATTTACTCACTCCTTCAGCCCCGAAACCGGTATAGAATCCGGTGTAATATCCTTTGAAGCAGCAAACCCACGCAATAATAACACCGAAGTTCAGAGACTTGAAAATTCCCTCCACAATATCCCGCATCTGTACATAGCTGATCATTTCCCCGAAATAGACTCCGGATCCCACGCCAAGAAGTCTTACACCGATCAGGTACCCCCCGAATATCCCAACCACATCGAAAATGGCAGTCAAAAGAGGGAGCGAGATGATCGCTGCCAGAAAATTGGGCACCACCAGGTACCTGTATGGGTTGAGCCCCATGAGCTCGAGGGCGTCGATCTGCTCGCTGATCCGCATTATGCCGATTTCAGCCGTAACTGCGGAACCGGCCCTTCCTGTGACCATGAGCGCGGCAATGACCGGGCCCATCTCCTTGATGAGAGTGAGACCGACCATGGGCCCCAGGAATGCCTCTGAGCCGAAACGGGTCAGGGTGTTGTAACCCTGGTAGCCGAGAACCATCCCGGTAAAAGCGCCGGTCAGGAATATCACGGAAATGGACTGAAACCCGATAAACTGGATCTGTTTGACAAGGAGCGGGAACTTGATCGGCGGGACGATCGAATAGATGAACATCTTGGCAAGGAAGATCCCCATGCGCCCCAATCTCATTATGAGTCTGAGCCCCTCCGCACCGAACATCCTGATGAACCGCTCCGCCCAGTTTACATTGGCTGAACTCAATAACTTTCTCCCGCCTGAAGCCCGTCCGTGTTCATTGTTCAGAAGATGAATGTAAGTTCCCTAAGATACTGGAGCAACATCTGTTTTCTCCATTACCATGAACAGTCCGCATTGACAACAGCAAAAGCGGGAACGGGTTTTCGCGGCTTCCGTCCCGTGAAGGCGCCGGAGCGGTTCCGGCGCGTCGGCGGTTTCATGGAGCTTTCCCTTCGCGCTCTGCCCATTGCGCTCTGCGGTTTAGGGGGTGACTAAAATTCCGCTGTGAGATATGCTCATTGTCTGCGTAGAGCCATGCAATGAGACATGTCGCGCATCGCGATGCCTAAACTCCCGTATTTGAGAATGAAGAATGCGTAATCCGAAAACCGGATCGAAAAAGCGGACCGCGACCCGTCTGTTCAAGATAGCGGGGCTGCTGCTTCTCCTTGCAGCAGGTGCGTCGGTCGTTTTGATCGGGAATCTTTCCAAAGAGATTGAAAAGCGGTTCTCCGGCAGGCGGTGGTCCATCCCATCGCGGGTTCTCTCTGACACCACCATGCTCTATCCCGGGCAGACATTTCCCCGAAAACAATTGGAAGCAAAACTCGGCCGGCTGGGCTACAGGAAGGTATTGCGCAATCCTGAGCGAAAGGGAGAGATCAAAATAGCAGAATCCCGGATCGAGGTTTTTCTGAGAGACTTCATCACACCCCAACAGACCAGCATCGGTTTCCCTTTGCGCATCCATTATCAGAAGGACGCGATCGAATCTTTGACGCGTATCGACACAGGGGAACCCGTTCCCCTTCTGGAACTCGAACCCGAGGAGCTTATGCTCTTTTTCGGCAAAGAGAGGGAAGAGCGGAGGCTCGTCTCCCTGAACGATGTTCCCAAACACCTGATCGATGCGGTACTGGCTGCTGAAGATGCGCGTTTTTTTCACCATCCGGGGATGGACCCGCTCGGCATCATACGGGCACTTGCGAGCAATCTGCGCCATGGAGCCCTCCGGCAAGGGGGTTCAACCATTACGCAGCAGCTTGCCAAGAACTATTTTCTCACACCGGAGAAGACCTTTTCCCGTAAATTCAAAGAACTGATGATCTCCCTGGTCATGGAGTCGAAGTATTCCAAGAAAGAGATTCTGGAGATCTATCTGAACGAGATCTATATGGGAAACAAAGGGTCAGTCTCCATAAACGGTGTCGGAGAGGCATCCTTTTTCTATTTCGGAAAACCGGTGAACGATCTCTCCATTTCCGAATCTGCCACCTTGGCGGGACTCATCAGGGCGCCCAACCATTATTCGCCCTTTGCAGATAAAAACAGGTCCATGCAAAGGAGGAACATCGTTATCGAGAGCATGTTCTCCCACGGATGGATCTCGAGGCAGGAGTGCGACAATTCCATTCTACAGCCCATGGCGATCGCCGAGTATGAAGCCTATGCCAAGCAGGCGCCGTATTTCATGGATTACCTCTCCCATCAACTCCATACTCTCTATTCTCCGGATGCGCTTTCAACTCTCGGGCTTTCCATCTATACCAGCCTTGACCCGGAGGTGCAGAGGGCGGCTGAAGAGGCCCTGATCAAGGGTCTTTCCCGGCTGGAGAAAGCCAATCCCTCCCTGCTCAGGCAAGAGCCGGAAAAGAGGCTGCAGGGGGCCATAGTCGTTCTTCAGCCCCGGACCGGGTACATCCTGGCCATGGTAGGAGGGCGCAAATACAGCGAGAGCCAGTTCAACCGCATTACCCAGGCACACCGTCAGCCGGGAAGCGCATTCAAGCCATTCGTCTTTCTGGCGGCCATGGACGAGTACACGCCCGCCACCATCCTCTCGAATGAGGATACGCCCTACATGATCGAAGGCAGGGAATGGCGGCCCGAGAACTACTCTCCCATACCTGAAAGCCATATTACGATGAGGATGGCCCTGGCAAAGTCCGTGAACAGGGCTACCGCGGATCTGACAATGAAAATCGGCGTGGAACGTATCATCAAGGCGGCCTCCGCTTTCGGTTTCTCCACCCCTCTTCCTCCTTATCCGTCCATTTCCCTGGGCTCAGCCGAGGTCATCCCAATGGAGATTGCCCGGGCCTACTGCGCGTTTGCCGCAGACGGCCTGCTGCCCCACCCCATCTCCCTGAAGGAGGTGGCAAATGAAAAGGGGGAGGTTCTCGAGCGAAGACATCTCACCATGGGAAACGCCACATCGCCTGAAAAGGCTTTTCTCATCACATCAATGCTGCGGAGTGTAACCGAAGCGGGAACGGCAAGATCGCTTAAAGATAAGGGGGTTTCTTTTCCTGTCGCAGGAAAAACAGGAACCACAAACGACTTCAAAGATGCATGGTTCGTGGGGTATACCCCGGACATCCTGGCGCTTGTCTGGGTAGGCTTTGACGACTCCACTCCCGTCAAGGCATCCGGCTCCGCCGCAGCTCTCCCCATTTTCGCGGATCTGATGAAATCCATTCCTCAGCACTCCTCAGGCGGATGGTTCCAACCACCCCCTGGAATTGTAAACCGGACGATCTGTCCCATGAGTGCTCAATTGGCTGTGGAGGGCCGCTGCCCCGAACCGGTGCAGGAACTCTTTCTTGCGGAGAATGCGCCCAATGAGCCATGTGGGATTCATTCGGGATCCGGTCGCGATTCGGGCGCGGAACCCTTCAGGCAGATCATACGGGATGTGAAGAAGTTTTTTGGGATCCGATAGGGGCAGGAACGAGGTTCGAGGCACGAGAATGCAGGTTAGAGAAAAGAGATTTGAGGCTGGAGAAAGCAGGTCCGGGGAGACAGGTTCGAGGCGTGAGGAAACAGGATCGAGATGCAGGGTTTCTCGATCCTCGTTCATTTTCTCCTCGATCCTCGATCCTCGCTCCTCTCTCCTCCTTGCCTTGCTTCTGATCCTTCTTGCCGTCTCGAGCTGTGCGGGACCTCCGGCAGCCCGTCGTACTTCACGAACACCCAGTGCAAGCGTGCCTGACAAAACCTTGCCAGAAAGCCCTCCTCCTACACCACCTGCACCTGCCCCGGGAGTCCCCTCTCCTCAGGACCAGGTCACGGAACCCCGACAGGAAGCCACCCCACGCAGCGTTGCATCTCTGCGCCTCACCGAGCAGGCTCGAAATCTATTGGAGGCGGGAAACACAGACCAGGCGATAAGGACTCTCGAGCGGGCGATGAATCTGAACCCCTCTAACGGGCAGAACTTCTATTATCTTTCAGAGGCATGGCTGAAGAAGAAGAACTATCGACAGGCAGAAGAGTTCAACCGGCTCGCTGCGATCCATCTGAAAACGGATGCAAGCTGGATGGCCAGGGTGGCTGAACAGGCGGAGAGGATAAAAAGAAGTAAGCAGTAGGCAGTAAGCAGATAAAAGAAAATTTAGGATTCAGGATGACACAACAGGAAGTCTTGCATCTCGTTCTACCAAATAGCACCCGGATCCTGTATCTTGGATCGTGGATCATGCATCCTGCATCCAGTCATTCCACCGGAGGTTCGGTCCATGTCAGTGTCAGATGATCCGTGTCCAGGAGCGCGGGGGGGCCGCCGATGGGCAGCGGCAGATTCCGCTCTCCATGCCCTATCGGGATTCCGCTGACAACCGGAAAATGAAACTCCCTAACCGCATCCAGCAGGATGGCATCGATCATTGCCGGGTCTCCGCACTCCTCGAATCGACCGGCTAGAATACCGGAGATGCCTTTCAGGAAGCCGCACAGCTTGAGATGGGTGAGTATGCGATCGATCTTGTAGGGCGGTTCTCCCGTGTCCTCCAGAAAGAGGATAGCGCCTCCCGGATCCGGCATATACCTTGTGCCCGCCAGATGGCAGATGAGGCTGAGATTGCCTCCGATCAATCTCCCCACGGCCCTTCCTCCTCTCAGTACGCGGCCGTTCTCCAGAGCAAAACTGAAAGGGTTGTCCGATGAAAGCAGGCGGATCAGCGCGTCCAGGTTGGCGCCGCCGTTCTTTTGAGAGTCCCTGATCATGGGGCCGTGGAAGGTCACGAGGCCTGTCTTCTTGTTAAGGGCCAAAAGCAGCGAGGTGATATCGCTATAGCCGACGAGGATCTTTGGATTCCTGCGGATGGACGAGAAGCGGATCTTGGGGAGGAGCCTCAGAGTGCCATAACCCCCTCGCGCGCAAAAGATCGCCTTGATCTCTTTGTTCCTGAATGCCGCGTGAAGGTCCTCCAGCCTGGCAGTGTCCTCCCCTGCGAGGTACTCCTTCTTATCATACAAGTGAGGAGCTGGAAGGACATTGAAGCCCATTCCCCGCAGACGATCCATGCCGGGCAGGAGTTCGGAGGGCTCAACCGGGCCGGCAGGCGCAATGACCGAGATCGTGTCCCCGGGTTTCAACCGGGGGGGTTTGAGAATCACTGATTCCTCTTGAAGATGATGATGAGGCCCTCGAGAGTCAGAAACTCTTCAACATGGTCGATCGATTCGGCCTCTTCACAGATCAGAGGGGCGAGACCTCCGGTAGCGATCACGGTCGGATTCTGCCCCATTTCCCTCTTCATCCGGCCGACGATGCCGTCCACGAGACCGGCATACCCGTATACGATACCTACGTTCATGCTGCTGATGGTATCTTTTGCAATCACCTTCTTGGGCTTGGCGAAGATCTCCACCCTTGGGAGCCTGGAAGCCTTCTGAAAAAGGGCTTCACAGGAGATCAACACCCCTGGGGAGATCGCTCCACCGAGGTAAGAACCTTCTTTTGAAACGCAATCAAAGGTCGTAGCCGTGCCGAAATCAATCACCACGAGACTGGTTCTATACTTTTCGTACGCGGCAACCGCATTGACAATACGATCCGCGCCGACTTCCTTGGGATTGTCGTAAAGGATTTCCATCCCTGTCTGAATCCCGGGGCCGACGACAAGCGGTTTCACCTTGAAATAGCGCCGGGAGAAGACCTCCATGGTGTTCATCAGGGGCGGCACTACAGAGGAGATGATGATGTTCTTCACATCACCCGTTTTCACATTGGATGAGGAAAAGAGATGCTGCACGACGATACCGAGTTCATCGGAGGTAATCTCCCTCTCCGTCCTGATCCTCCAGTGATGCAGGATCTTTTCCCCGTCGCTCAGTCCCAGAACGATATTCGTATTTCCGATGTCAATGCAGAAAAGCATAAGCCGGTTTCTCTGGTTTCTTTAGTTTATCTGGTTTGTTTAGTTTATCCGGTCTATTTGGTTTCCTTGATCAACCCTCACTTCGATATTCGATATTCGATATTTGAGATTTGATATTTGAGATTTGAGATTCCTTTGGACATTGGACATTTTCTTCATTCTTTCTCTTCCACCCCGCCCCTGCGGATCGCATCCGCCACCTTTACCGTCTCCACGGCCGACCTCACGTTATGGACCCTCACGATGTGTGCGCCGTTCAGCACTGCGACAGCAATCGTAGCCATGGTCCCATTGTCCCGGTCCAGAGCGGGATTTCCAAGGATGCGGCCCAGAAAAGCCTTTCTCGAAGGCCCCAGAAGAAGCGGTCTCTTCAAAACGGAAAATCTTCTGAGTTCCCTGATAATGGTGAGGTTATGATCAAACGTCTTCCCGAACCCGATCCCGGGATCCAGTATGATCAAATCCCGATTCACACCCGCCCTGACTGCCCTTTCCTCCGCGCTCTTCAAAAACTCCATGACCTCGGAAACCACGTCCTCGTAAACGGGGTTCTCCTGCATGGTGCGGGGAATTCCCTTCATGTGCATAAGGATGACCGGGACGCCTGTCTCTGCGGCGAGCGTGGCCATTGCAGGGTCGAAAGCCAGGGCGCTTACGTCGTTGATCATGCTGGCGCCGGCCTGAAGCGCCTCACGGGCCACGCGTGCCTTCACGGTATCGATGCTGATAGGGATCCTGATTTCTTTTGAAAGGGACCGGATGACCGGAATGACACGATCCAGTTCCTCCTGCTCGGAAACATCGTCTGCATACGGGCGTGTGGATTCCCCTCCGATATCCAGGATATCCGCCCCCTCCCCCGCCATGCGGAGCCCGTGTTCGACAGCCGCGTCATATTCGAGGTAGCGTCCGCCGTCTGAAAATGAATCGGGCGTCACATTGAGGACGCCCATGACCCGGGTTCTTTTCCCGAGCAAAAGGACTTTGTCCTGCCACTGCAGGGCAAAGGTATCATCAGAAGGAACGGTCAAGCGGGTGCTGCCTCCGCCGCAGTGGACTCCGTTTGCTCTTTCACTTTTTCCACCATCTGGTCAATGGCCTTGCTGTCCAGGGTCTCCTTGTCCAGAAGGGCCAGGGCGATTCGATGGAGGGCCTCGATGTTGTCGGTGATCAACCCGTGCGTTTTCCGGTAGGAACTGGTGATGATATCACTCACCTCGTCATCGATCCTTTGGGCCGTCAGCTCGCTGTAATCCCTGTGACGTGAGATTTCTCTTCCAAGGAAGATCTGCTCCTCCTTCTTTCCGAAGGTCAGGGGCCCCAATTGATCGCTCATTCCGAACTCGCAGACCATCTTTCTCGCCAGGGTGGATGCCCTTTCAATGTCATTCCCGGCTCCGGTGGTCTTTGCCTTCAGTACGATCTCTTCGGCCGCCCTCCCCCCCATGAGGATGCAGATGGTGCTCAGCAGGTAATCCTTGGGATAGGTGTGTTTTTCATCGATGGGAAGCTGCTGCGTGAGGCCGAGAGCCCTTCCCCTGGGAATAATCGTCACCTTGTGAATAGGGTCCGTGTTCGGAAGAAGCTTGGCGATCAGGGCGTGCCCTGCCTCGTGATAGGCGGTTGTCTTCTTCTCGTCTTCGCTGATGATCATGCTTTTGCGTTCAGTGCCCATCAGGACCTTGTCCTTGGCATCTTCGAGATCCGCCATTTCCACCCGTTCCTTGCCGCGTCTTGCGGCCATAAGCGCCGCCTCGTTCACCATATTCTCCAGATCCGCGCCGGTGAACCCGGGTGTGCCTCTGGCAAGGGTGGAAACGCTCACATCGTCGCCAAGCACCGTCTTTTTCGCATGGACCTTCAGTATCGCCTCGCGCCCCTTGATGTCGGGAACGGGCACGACAACCTGCCGATCGAACCGGCCCGGCCTCAGAAGGGCAGGATCCAGGACATCCGGTCTGTTGGTGGCTGAGATGAGGATTACCCCTTCATTGGATTCGAATCCATCCATTTCCACGAGCAGCTGATTGAGGGTCTGCTCTCTTTCATCGTGACCACCGCCCAATCCGGCCCCCCTATGGCGGCCCACCGCATCGATTTCATCGATGAAGATGATACAGGGGGCGTGCTTCTTTCCCTGAACAAAGAGATCCCTTACCCTCGATGCACCGACACCCACGAACATCTCCACAAAATCCGAGCCGCTGATGCTGAAGAAGGGGACTCCGGCCTCGCCGGCAATGGCGCGCGCAAGGAGGGTCTTCCCTGTGCCGGGGGCGCCGACCAGGAGCACTCCCTTGGGAATCCTGCCGCCAAGCCTCGTGAATTTCTTCGGATCGCGCAGGAACTCGATAATCTCGTGAAGCTCTTCCTTGGCTTCTTCGATCCCTGCGACATCTTCGAATGTTACCCTTTCCTGCGTGTCGCTCATAAGTCTTGCCCTGCTCTTCCCGAAGGACAAGGCTTTGCCGCCTCCTACCTGCATCTGGCGCATGAAAAACACCCAGACCCCGATCAGGAGAAGCATGGGCACCCAGGAGAGAAAGACCTGAAACCAGGAGGAGTCCTCCTGCGGTTTGGCAGCAATTTTGACGCCTTTGCTCCGGAGAAGGCTGATCATTTCAGGGTCCTTGGGAGCATAGGTCTTGAAGGGGCCCTGAGAGGAAATGCCGGAGATGTTGTCGCCCTGAATGGTGACCTGAACGACACTGCCGCTCTCCACCATGTTCAGAAAATCACTGTAGCCAAGCGAAGAACTGCCTCTGTCCGGCTGCCTGAAAACTTGAAAGAGGAGGACCATGATCAGGCTGATCACAAGCCAGAGGGCAAGATTCTTGTAAAATGGGTTCAACTCAAAAACCTCCTACGGTTTTAGCAAGCTATTAGTATACCCTGATTCATCAGGAACTTCTACCGATCTTCACAACAACTCCGATGTCCTGATTGCCGGGCAGGTGTGAGCGGATCATCCATCGAACGGTACCTTGTAACAGTATGATATTTTAGCTTCCATGTCATCAAGATTCCAACAGGATTGCCGTGGAGGCCGGAGATCGCTTCTCATAGGCTTTGAATTATGCACGAAATTTCTTTTCTACGAAACTCCTCCATGTACTTCATTCAACCAGTCACTCGGGCGGCTGGAGCTGCGACGAGTGAGGCTCCACCAACAGAGCTGGTGGCCTCAGGTGACCCCCTGGAAGGGGGTTCATACGCAGTGCAAAATATAAATTCGAAATTCGAAACCCGAAGCACGAAATCCGAAACAATATCAAATGATCAAAATCCAAATGCTCAAAACAGACAAACCAGAGACTCTATTCTTGATTTGGGTTTTGAATTGATTCGTATTTCGAGTTTCGATATTCGGATTTCAAAAGCCCCTTTCACCCCGGATCGGTAGAACCTATCCGGGTCCCCCAGAGGTGGAGGGTTTAGTGAGAACTAACCGCTGCTGCCAGTGACTGCCCCCCGGCAAAATCTGCCATGTTTTTGACGGTCTTTTCCTGTCGACAAGAACTCCCCCGGAACATCTCTTTGATGTAATCATATGATATTGCTGAATAGTAACCCATGGCACAGGATTTGCTCAATTGTCCAGTCATTGAACGGACAATGAGGAGAAGAGGCACGAAAAACATGATTCGACTCCTGGAATCCAGCTTTCATACGCCGGCCATAAAATTGAGACGACTTTCGGTCTTGATGGCCATTCACAACTCCCCCAGGCTCAGCCAGCACAAAATCGCGCAAATGACCGACCTCAGCAGCTCCATGGTGAACAATTACATGAAGAAGCTGCAACAAGAGGGGTTTGTCAGGGTGACCGGAAAGACCAACCGGACACAGGGATATCACCTGACCGCGGCCGGCCAGAAGGAGCTCTTCTCGCTCATTCTCGAGTATTCGGCCGAGAACATCAGGTGGTACAGCGCGGCAAAAACACAGGTTGCTGAAAGACTGCTGAGGTTCCACTCCGAAGGAATCCGTTCCATCGCCCTTTTTGGAGCTGCGGAGACAGCTGAGGTCGTGCATGCGGCTCTCAAGGACACACCCCTGACTGTTAAGGGAATTGTGGACAGCAATCCGAGCAAGCAGGGGATCCGTTTCAATGGTTTTGTGGTCCAACCGCCGGAGTCCCTGAAGGAGATGAATGCGGATGCCGTGCTGATAACATCCTTTGCCCGCCAGGAGGAGATTCACGGCTGTATACAGCAAGTGCTCGGCAGCGGGATGCAGGTCAGAAAACTATCGGATCTTTAGGAGATGTCATGAGGGTTCTCATTACCGGGATCACGGGAATGGCAGGCAGCCATCTTGCAGAGTACCTGATGGACCGCGGCGACTGCGAGGTCCACGGAACCTTACGCTGGCGGAGCAATAGGGAGAACATTGCCGGAATCGAGAAAGGAGTCTTCTTCCATGAGTGCGAACTCAGGGACCCCTATGCAGTCACCCGTCTTCTTAGAGAAGTTCGGCCGCATCGGATCTATCATCTCGCATCCCAGAGCAACGTGGCGGCAAGCTGGCTCTCACCGAGGGAAACCCTTGTGAACAATATCACGTCCCAGCTGAATATCCTGGAGTCGCTGACACTCCTGGATCAGATCGACACCCGGGTACACATCGCGGGAAGTTCCGAGGAGTACGGGATGGTTCAGGAAAACGAGCTTCCGGTCACAGAGTCCAATCCGCTTCGGCCCATCAGCCCTTACGGCGTGAGCAAGGTGACGCAGGATACCATGGCTTACCAGTATTTTCAGAACTTCGGGCTTCACATCGTCAGAACCCGCTGCTTCAACCATACCGGGCCGAGGAGAAGCGACTCGTTTGCCACTTCGAGTTTTGCCCGGCAGATCGTGGAGATCGAAAAGAAGCGGAAGGACCCTGTAATCCTTGTGGGGAATCTTCAGGCAAAGAGGGACTTCACGGATATCAGGGATGTGGTGCGCGCCTATCATCTTGCGCTGGAGCACTGTGAGCCCGGCGGTGTCTACAACATTGGATCGGGCATCGCAACCAGTCTCCGCCAGGTGCTGGACCTGCTCCTCACCATGAGCCGAATGGCAATCCGGGTAAAGCTGGACGACAGCCGCATGCGGCCCTCGGACGTGCCCGTCCTGTTGGCCGATGCATCCGCATTCAAAAGGAAGACAGGCTGGAAGCCCGAGATCTCCCTCCAACAAAGCCTTTTCGACCTGCTTGAATACTGGCGCGGTAAGCTCGGCCGGAGGGAAAAGGCGGCATCGACCGCTCTTCCCACCGTCCCGGAGCGTTTCATCACAGCGGGTCTGCAGCAGGAACAGTGCAGAGAGGGATAGAATGGTCCTGGCCGAGACAGCGGGGAATGCAGTCACCATCCAGATCGGGAAGAGAACCATCGGCCCCGAGCACCCCACCTATATCATTGCAGAAATCGGTATCAACCATAATGGGGACCCTGATCTCGCCAGGAGACTCATCGACACAGCCGTTGATGCAAAGGTCGATGCGGTCAAGTTCCAGAAACGCCATCTCCCCTCTTTGTATCGCGAAGATGTGCTCACTGACACCCTCAAGTACGAGCAGCATTTCCAGTACATGATCCCGATCCTGAAACAGGTCGAACTTCCGGAAGAGGAATTCATCGATCTCAAACGACATTGCGAGGAACGAGGCCTGGAATTTCTCTGCACGCCGTTCGACATACCCAGCGCGGATTTCCTGGCAGGACTCGGGGTGAACGGATTCAAGATCGCTTCCGCAGATCTCAGCAATCTCCAGCTGCTCGATCATGTGTCCTCCTTCGGAAAACCCATGCTCGTCTCCACAGGAATGTCCTATTGGCAGGAGATCGAGCGGGCAGTGGATCTCCTCGAGGCGAAGGAGGTCCCTTTTGCCCTTCTCCATTGCCGGAGCGTGTACCCTGTCTGGCCAAGAGAGGTCAATCTCAGGATGATCAACCGCCTCAGCCGGTTCGGACACCCGGTGGGGTATTCCGGACATGACATAGGCATCATCATCCCCCTGATCGCCTCCTCCATGGGGGCAAGCATTGTGGAAAAGCATATCACCATCGACAGGAAGATGGCCGGGCCTGATCACAAGATCAGTTTGGAGCCGCACGAGTTGAAGAGGCTTGTGAGGGACATCCGGGTGGCCGACCAGGCTATGGGGAAGAGCAAGAGATTCCTGATGCGGGGGGAAATCCTGAACCGCGAGCTCTTCGGCAAGAGCCTTACGGCGGCAAGGGAGATTCAAAAGGGGACAAGGATAAGCAGCCAAATGGTTCGCACCCGGGGCCCCGGAAAAGGACTCTCACCGAGCAGGATAGCGGATCTCGTCGGCAAAAAGATCAACAGGAATTTGAAAGAGGGCGATTATTTTCTGGACGAAGATGTGGATGGACCCTGTGATCTCGATTTCCACAACTCCTTTCGCACCCGCTGGGGACTGATCAGCAGGTTCGGCGATCTTGAGGAGATGCTGGGGTACGGGCCCAAGGTGATTGAATTCCATCTCGCGGAAAAGGATTTTCATCTGGAATTTCGGCCCGAGCGAAAGTACACCCAGGAACTGATCGTACACGCGCCGGAATACATCGACGGAAAGCTCTTCGATCTGTGCAGCGGAAGCGAGGAGGTGCGCTCCGCATCGGTTCGCCTCCTTCAGAAGACGGTCGATCTCTGCAAGGGAATAGCGCCCTGTTTCAAGGGAAAGCCTAAAATCATCGTCCATCCGGGCGCCATGAGCCTGAACACCAAGCTGAATGGCAAGCGGTTGCACGATGCCCTCTTGAAGTCGCTTGCCGAAGTCGGATCTACCGCTGCGGAGGTTCTGCTCGAGAATCTGCCGCCCTACCCTTGGTATTTCGGGGGTCAGTGGAAAGGCAACTATTTCATGGACGCCGAGAGCATTCGATCCGTTTGTGAACATACCGGTCTCCGCATCTGCTTCGATCTCTCGCATGCGGCCCTCTACTGTAACGCCAAGGAGAAAGATCTCTCCTCATTCATCGAGGAGGTGCTCCCCTTTGTTCGGCATATCCATTTCGCCGACGCCTATGGGCTCGACGGCGAGGGGGTGTCGATAGGCGAGGGAGATATCGACTTCGACCGGATCATGCCGCTTTTCGCTTCATATGAAGGAACCTGGGTCCCTGAGATCTGGAGAGGACATCTCGACAAGGGAAAGGGATTCATCCAGGCGCTGATCAGATTGAAGCAGTACGACATCTAAACGCAGATTGGTAACGCAGATTACGCGGATTTCGCTGAACGCAGATTCATAGATTACACGGATTACGCAGATTAATGGCAGCACAATGACTTGCAACGATTCATCCCATGTAATCGAAGGGGCGGAGCTGTGTGTGAGGTCAGAGGACAGAAGTCAGAAGTCAGAAGCAGACAGATAACGAACAACCCGCAACAAACAACCCGCGACAAACTATGAATATTCTGATGATCACAGACAACGACCCCGCCGGAATGGCAATCGCCTTTGCCAATGCCATCAACCGCCACACCGAGCACACCTGCCGACTGATCACCACGTCCGAGAAGTACGGATTCGAGTATGAAAAGGACATTCACCTTCCCGATATCGAGGACGACGATTTCGGCGAAGTGGAGCAGCTTTTAAAGAACGCCGACATCATCCACTTTCACGTGCTTCGGGATGAGAACTCCCATCTCGGCCCGCTGGTCATCCGGGATTACATCAAGGAGAAAAGAATTCTCCATCACCACCACGGGCACCCCGACTACATCCTGAACGTCGGCGCGTACAATGAAAAGTACAGACAGCGGCGCAGGAAAGTGATCGTCAGTACGCCGGACCTTCTGAAAATCGCCGGGAACGCCACGTGGATTCCAAACCTTGTCCCGCTCAAGGACGTCCAGTTCATGCCGCGCTTTGACCGTTCACTCCCGCAGGAGCCGATCAGGATTTGTCAATCTCCTACCAGGAAGTTCGACAAGCACACAAGGGAATACAGGAATGTCATTGCCGGGCTCCTGAAGAAATACGACGGCCGGATCGAGTCGCTGATCATAGAGAAGAGGCCGTACTTCGAATGCCTTCAGATAAAAAAGAAGTGCCACATCGTGTTCGACCACATGCGTGGCTGGTTCGGGATTGCCTCCCTGGAATCCCTCAGCCACGGCAAGCCGGTCATTGCAGGACTCGATGAATGGAACATCCGGTGCATCAGGGAATTTACGGGCGGCGCAGAGATCCCATGGGTCGTGGCACGCACCGAGGAAGAGCTTTACAAGGCCATGGATCGGTTGATCGGCGACGGCGATCTCCGGCAGCAGATCGGCGAGCGTTCCCGGCATTTCATGGAGAGCTCCTGGTCTGAAAGAAAGGTACTGGATCTCCTCCTGTCGATCTACGCGTCCCTCTGACAGTTCCTATTCCTTTGAGCCTATGCTTAAGACGCATCCCCAAAAAGTATTGCAGGACAGTCCGGCCCAGACCCTGTGCCCGGACCCTTTCCCTCGGCGCGTGACGATCGAGCTGAGCGGGCTCTGCAACCTGTCCTGCCCCGTGTGCCCACGGAGATTCGTCGAAGCGACAAGCGGCCTGATGAGCCGAAGGCTGTTCGAAAAGATCCTGGAGGAAATAGGGACCAATGGGACCGAGGCGGTCGTTCCCTTCTTTCGAGGTGAACCGCTCCTCCATCCCTCATTTCTGGAGATGATACATTTGCTTCGCAAAAAGACGAGGGCCGGAATCCAGCTCGCAACCAACGCGATGCTCCTCTCGCGGTCTGTTGCCAAAGGGCTTCTCGATCTTCGGATTGACTTCATCTCCTTCAGCCTGGATGCCCTGACGGCTCGGACTTACGAGAAGGTCCGTCCCGGCGGCGACTTCAACCGTGTAATGGATAATGTCCATGGATTCCTGAACATGCGGGAGAGTCTTGGGGATTCATTCACCACCGTTCAGGTTTCCGCTACCGAGGGACCCGACAACCAAGCGGAAATCGTGCCCTTCATCGCCTATTGGCAGGGGAAGGCGGACCGGGTCAGGATCTACCCGCGACACTCCGAAGGGGGAAAATTCGGGAGGCTGGAACATGCCAGGCCCGAAGAGAGCAGGAAGCCTTGCAGAAAACCGTTTACGGATATCGTCATTTACTCTGACGGACAGGTCGCCCTCTGCAATCACGATTGGGACAGAAAAGGAGAGGGAGCGATCGGTTCGGTCAACGAAAAAACCATCCAGGAGATCTGGGAAGGTCCTTCTTACAGGAAAATCCGCGACAAACATCTGGACGGCAGGTGGAGCGAACTCGACCCCTGCCGGCACTGCGACCATTGGCAGGCATCCGACGGCTGCGATTCGTTTGTAGGACGCCTGGTAGAAAGAGCAGAGCGCATGGCGCATAGCGCAGAACCGGGAAGATGAGAAGACCAGAAATTCAGAAGATTAGAAGAGCGGTGCTGCCGGTGAGACGAGCGGCAGGCAAGAACGGTTCCGTTGTCGGAATCTTGGATCCTGCATCCATTCGATCAGCACTCTGATCGCCTGTTGAGCCATCATGATCCCGATCACAAAACCATTCATGGACAGGAAGGATTACGAAGCGGTCCTGGCGCCTCTTCAGTCAGGGTGGCTCGTACAGGGTCCTGAGGTGGCCCGTTTCGAGGAGACGGTTGCCCGTTTTTGCAAGGTGCAACACGCCGTTGCCACGACCTCCTGCACCACTGCACTCCATCTCGCCCTTCTCGCTGCAGGAATCGGGAAAGGAGACGTCGTCCTTGTCCCTTCATTCACGTACATTGCGACGGCCAACGCAGTGGAGCATGCAGGTGCGCGCCCGGTTTTCATCGACATCGATCCGGAGACATTCAATATCTCCGTTGAAAAGATGGAAGCCGCCCTTGCTGAATGGAAAACGGAAAGCCTCCCCTCGCCCAAAGCGATCATCCCGGTTCACCTCTTCGGATTGTGCGCGGATATGCCTTCCATCATTGAGCTGAGTGAAAGGCATTCCCTTACCGTGATCGAGGACGCGGCATGTGCATTGGGCTCCACCATCCAAGGCCGGCTTGCAGGGAGCTTCGGTCTGGCCGGGTGCCTCAGTTTTCATCCCCGGAAGATCGTGACCACCGGCGAGGGGGGTATGATCGTCACCCGGGACGAATACCTTGCCAAGTCACTCAGGATTCTCCGCGACCACGGCGCCGAAACATCGGACCACGCCCGTCATCATGCGCGAGGCGGGGAACTGCCCGCCTTCAACCACCTGGGCTACAACTACCGGATGACGGACATCCAAGGCGCCCTTGGAACTTCCCAGATGGCCAAGATCCAGAAGATCATCGATATGAGGAAAAATCTGGTTCGTGCCTACAATCGAATCCTCGTGGACATTCCATGGCTCAAGATCCCCTTTTGTCCTGACGGATACACTCACACCTACCAGTCCTATGTGTGCAGCCTTCATCTGGAAGGCGCAAAGGCAGGCAAGATCGGAAAAGTGCGCCGCGGGCTGATAGAGCACCTGAGCAGTGCCGGCATCTCTTCACGGCCGGGCACCCATGCGGTCCACCTGCTCGGGTACTACCGCCGGAAATACTCCCTGCGGTCCCAGGACTACCCCAATTCCAGGATGGCCCATTACAGCACCGTCGCCCTTCCGCTCTACCCCGGCATGACCAATGGGGAGCAGCTGCGGGTCGCCGAGGCGATTTCATCATTCACGCCGTGAACAAAGCCGCTTTGCATATCTCTTCTGAACGCGATCACAGCCCCGGCCGCCCTGACGAACAGAGAGCGGAAGAGAAAAAGCGTCTTCGGGCGGGAATCAAAGAGGATTCGATGTTCGATATCGTTCACTCTCCTCATCTCTCCTATCCGGAGCCCGTTCCGGTCGTGAAAGATCCGGTAGTGCTCGGTTTGAACGTTACGACCGGCGGATATTATTCCCACAACGCCAGCGCAGCTCTTGTTCGGCACGGAAGAATTCTGTCCCTTTGCGAACAGGAACGGCTCGACCGGGTCAAGGACAGCGGCAGTTTCCCGGCAAGGGCGGCCCAGGCCTGTCTGGATGCTGCAGGCATGGACATCACCGCCGTGGACGCCCTGGCCGTGGCAACGGACCCTCATTTTGTTGCCATGCGCACCGGACGTTCGCCCGATTTATCCGTCGTGGAGACGGTCTGGCTGAGAATGTACCACCAATTCGGCAGCGTGCCTCCCTTGCTGTTCCTCGTCGGTCACCACCTCGCCCACGCGGCCTCAGCCTTTTACCCGAGTGGCTTCTCCGACGGACTGGTAATCAGCTGGGACGGCGGCGGCGACAACCAATCCACTGTCGTCTACCGTGGGGGTGAGAGCGGGATAGAGCAGATATCCGAATACCGCTTCAGTCTCGGGAACCTCTACAACAAATTCCGCAAGTTTCTGAATCTCTCCGACAAAGGCTCACTCATGGGATTGGCCAGTTACGGAGCAAAGGAGATGGGTCTTCTGGAGGGGTACGTGCATCCGGAGGGGCTGAAGGTTCACCCCGCTCTCCAGTTCGCAAGGGGCCGGGAATTTCTGACCGATCCGGAACTGCTGAGCCGGCTGGGTCCGCCTCGTCTTTCAAGCCAACCTATCGGAGAACGCCACGTGGCCGTGGCTGCCCAGGCCCAGTATGCAGTCGAGCGGCTTTGCCGTGGTGTCGTGGAACAGGCCCGAATCCTCCATCCATCGCCCAGGCTCTGTCTCGCAGGGGGGGTCGCGCTGAACGCCACCTTTAACGGCATGATCTGGAGAGAGGGTCTTTTCGAGGACCTCTTTATCCAACCCAATGCGCCGGACGGCGGCCTCTCCCTGGGCGCTGCCCTGGAAGCTGCGCGCAGGCTCTCCGGCAGAGTGCCTCGTAACGGCCGGATGCAGCATACCTTCTATGGTCCTTCCTTTACGGCAGAGCAGGTAGAAAAGACCCTAAATCTTTGTCGTCTTCCGGCCCGCAGGGTCGAGAGCGAAGAAGCGCTGCTCGCCGAAGTCGCCGGAGCGCTCGACAGAGGCTCGGTGGTGGGATGGTTCCAGGGCCGCATGGAGTGGGGTCCCCGCGCTCTCGGCAACCGCTCCATCCTGGCAGACCCCCGCTCGAAGGCCATGGCCGACAAGGTCAATGACTTGATCAAGTACCGCGACGAGTGGCGCCCCTTTGCCTTGAGCATACTTGCAGAGCACGCGGACGAATACCTCCTCAATGCCTATCCGGATCCTTTCATGATCACCACGGCCCCTGTCAGGACGAAGAGGGCAGGCCGCATAGCCGCCGTGGTCCACGCGGACGGCACCACGCGGCCGCAGTTCGTTCAAAAGGAAACCAACCCCCGATACTGGTCGCTTCTGGACCATTTCCGGCGCAGGACCGGCGTACCAGGAGTGCTGAATACGTCATTCAATCTCAAAGGCGAACCCATTGTCTGCAGCCCTTTGGACGCCATTCGCACCTTCGCTTCATCGGGACTGGACATGCTGGTGATGGGAGAATGGGTTCTAGAGAAAGAGCCCTACCCGTCTGCAGCCCGCCGCCCTGGAGTGTCTCGCAAGGGGTGAGGTGATGGAGAGACCATTTCTTTTACTCCGGTACACAGCGGTCCGAGAAAACGAGGCCCGGCGTTTCGCCTCGGCGTTCGGCTGGGATCATGTATTGGCCTTGGTGGATGCGCCTCCGCCTGCAATCGCCGGCGATATGGTGATCGCGGCCGCGCCTCGGGACTTTTCCAGCCTGGAGGCGGACATTCTGCGTGACGCCTTGGAAGATCATCGCCACCACAGGGCTGCGCTCACAGTACCTAACGCCACCTTCACTCCTTGGACGGCGTTTCATATCGGCCGAAACGATGCATTTTCAGCACCCGGAGAATGGATCGTCAACCGCTATGTGCCGCCTTTGAATTTGACGCGCCGCTACCCGGAAGCTTTCGCAGCCCTCTTCAGAAGTCGCATCCCCGGGCCGGTTCTGGCTCTGGCCGAGCAATGCAACCTGAGATGCATCATGTGTCCTTTCAACGGCAGCGATATCCCGGAATCACTCATTGCCTATTACCGCGCCTATTCGGACCTCCGAAAAGGCAAGGATTTCATCAGCCTGGATGATCTTCGGTCTATGCTGGATCTCCTGGCCTCCCGTTTCGTAGGAATGAGATCCATAAGTTTCTTCGGACCGGGCGAACCTTTTCGGCATCCAAGGATATTCGACATCCTGGACGAATGCTCCCGCCGGAACATGGCCGTGACCTTCACCACCAATGGCACACTGCTTGATGAAACCGTTGTGGATCGCCTTCTCGGTTACGAGAGACTGACCATGACTATCAGCCTGGATGCTGTATCGCCAGCGACTTACCGCGCCATTCGCAGGGCTGATCTGGGTCGTGTGTCGGGTTCCATCGACAGGATGCTCGATCGTCGTTCAAGACCGGATCAAGTGCGCATTCTGGTCAGTTTCATACGCCAGCCGGTGAATGAAAAGGAAGAGGATGCCTTTGCGGCCCAGTGGCTCCACCGGGCCGACGAGGTTCTGGTCGCTTCCCGCTACTACGCAGGCCGCCCTGATTACCAACCCGAATGGACGCCTCGAGGTCTTCTGCCCTGCGCCCACTTGGAAAACAGCCTGCACGTGCTTACGGACGGAGAAGCCTGGGGCTGCTCGGCCGGTACACCCGATGAGTTCGCCTTCGGCAATATCTTCAGCCATGGTTTGGATGCCGTTCTGAATGCGCGGGTGGAATACGCATCCCGCCGTGCGGCCACGGGCGCTGCGCGGGATATCTGCCGGGAGTGCATGTGGTGGCGGCAGACCCAGCATCGCGAGATCTGGCGCGACGGCCGTCTGACCGAGGTGCGCCGACCGTATAGTTACAGACTGATCAACCCTGGGAACAATTAACGACTCATGATCTCAATTCACATCATTGCCTTTCACAAGTTCCCTCAGACCCTGAAATGCATGGAGTCGATCCGTCGCTCCCTCAGCCGCGAATACGAGGTGATCCTGGTTGAAAACGGCAGCGCGAACGAAAAACAGCGGGAGACTTTTCGCACTCTTTCCCGGGAATGGCCGGAGATGAAGCTCGTGAATTTGGATACCCCTCGCCATTGCCCCTGGGTGCGCAGCCGTGTTCTGGATCATGCAACGGGTGAGCACATCTTCTTTCTGGACAATGATTGCTATCTCGAGGAGGACATCTTCGGGCCCCTGCTGGACCTACTGGCGAACAACCCGGACGTAGGCGGTGTGGCCCCTGCGCTTCTCTATCATCCTTCCCGCACCCTGCAGTGCCTGGGAATCACCCTGCAGATGAATGGCAACGGCACATTTCACCCCCTCCATATGTGCCACGATGAACCGTGGGAGATCCATCGTTATGCCGCACCTTTCGTCTCGGAGTTCATTCCAGGGGGATGCAGCCTCTTTAGCCGGAAGTTCCTTCGCGAATGCCGCTATGATAGGGACCTGAAGAATGTCATGGGCGATTACGACCTTTGTCTCCAAGGTCGAGACAAGGGTTACCGATACATGTTCCATCCAGGGCTCAAGGTATTGCACGACAAGACCTCCAACCAGGAAGGCTATCTCGAAGCCAAGGCTGGACTCACGGACTGGCTCGGTGGTGTGCGCAGGTTTCATGATAAGTGGGGACTTCTCTATTATGTGTACCCAGAGTACGAACTGGGCCGCATCGAGCTGCTTCTAGGCCAATTCCCGAGATGGAAACCCCGTGAATCATGGCCGCAAAACCTGGAGGCGAAATGATACGCATACTGCATCTCTTCAACTCCTTTCAGGTTGGAGGGGTGGAACGTCTCCATGCGATGCTGGTGGAGGACCTTTGCGGAGAATTTGAACAGGACTGCTGGGCTTACAACCCGGGGCAACTCCTGAACGAGTTGCCCGGCCTGGGCGTGTCTACGATCTGCAGCGGCTTTTCAGAAATAGCCCGGCGCATGACCAGCGACAAGTATGACTGCGTGGTCATGCGCACCCACCGCCATATCCGGGAGTTTCTTGAGCTTCTTGAGCATATCTTCACTCCGCTTATATATATCAAGGACTACCTGCGCTGGTTCCAGGGCAACGACACATTTTGGGACCCGGAATTCGACGGACCGGTCCATTTGCGGGCGAACAAGGTGTTTTACTGCGGCCCTTCCCTGCGAGAAGGCGTTGCCAACATGGGCATCCAGGGCCACGATCCGGAAATGATTCATCATGGCCTTCGCCTTGAGCGGTTTCCTCTCAGGCCCAGGACTCTCTCCGGGCAAGGCTCGCTTAAGGTGGCCATCCTGGCCAACCTGCTGCCAGTCAAGAATCAGATCGCGGCCCTGCATAGCATGCGCGACATGCTCGCTTCAGGCGAAGCGAGGCTCGTTCTTGGCGGTGACTGCCACAACCTTGAATATGCCACTTCGTTGCGGCGTGCAGCAGAGGGGCTGCCCGTGACATTTGCCGGCTACGTAGCGGACGTGCCAGGCTTTTTGGCCGGCGTTGATGTCCTTATGCTGGCATCCGATCAAGAAGGATGGCCCGTGGCGCTCATGGAAGGTATGGCCTGCGGCCTTCCCGTGATCGCTCCGGCTCTGGGCGATGTACCGGAGCTGTTGGACCACGGTCGGGCAGGGCTGCTCTTTCCCCCGGGCTGCCATGAACGCATCCCCGGACTGCTGCGCCGCTTGGCTGATCCGGCCGAATACGCCCGCTATGCCGCCGCTGCCGTGCACCGCGTGCGACGCCTGGACGCGGCCGCCTCGGCGAAGAAGGTGCGCAAGGCCGTGACCAGCCTTGTCCGCAGAGAGGCTCAAGCATGAGAGTGGCACATATCGGATGGCTCGCCTCCACCCATCTGAAGAGGCGCGCCGAGGCGCTGGCCGCAAGGGGTCTGTCCACCCTGGTGATCACGGACCGCGCAGTGCCGGGCTACGACCCGGTCGCCCATGGAATGGAGCTGGCGGTGATCCCGGAGCGGCTGAAGGCGGAACCGGCTGCACTCGTCTCCTGGGTGGAGGATGTGCTTTCCCGCTTCGGCGCCGATCTCCTCCATCTCCATTCTACGCACTACCCGGCGAGCCTGGGTTTCTTCATCCGGTCCATTCCCCGGGTGACCTCCATCTGGGACTTCTGCTACAGCATGGACGAGGCCTCGCCCCTGTTTCATCGCGCCATCCTGGAAGGGCTTTTCACAGGCGAGCTCTCCGAATACGTCTCCTTCTCCTCACCGCGGATCATGGCAGAGTGGATCAACAGGGGTTTCCCTTCCGAGCGGGCATTTTCCCATTCCTGGGGCGTTGACCTGGCGCGCTTCCCGGAGAAGGTTGACCTCCCCGAGATGAACGGTTTTCGCGAACGGTTCGGACTGAACGGAGGAAGAAAGATCATCTTCAGCCCGCGCACCCCGAGTATCCAGGCGAACGTGGATCTCCTGCTCTCCGTCCTTCCACGGGTGAACTCCGAGGTCCCCCTGATCTGCCTGGTTACCGGCCACAGCCTGCCGCGCGAGACCCTCTATCTCGAGCCGCTCCTCGCCGACCCGGCCGTCAAAGACCTTGTCCGGTTCGTGCCGCCCCTCGAAATCGAAGAGCTTCGTCTCGCCTACCATTTGGCGGATGTCATGATTTCCATTCACGGCAACGACCATAACCCCGCAACACTGCTGGAGGCCATGGCCTGCGGCTGCCTGCCTCTGATTCAGGAGTCCGGAAACGTCCAATACTGGGTGAGCGACGGCGAAAACGGCTTCACCGTCCCTTCCCGTGACCCGGATGGATTAACGGCCGCGCTCCTCTGCGCACTGCGGCTGCCGGAATCGAAGCGGCGTGAGTGGGGAATGAAAAATCGCGATCGAATCAAGGCGGAAGCCGACTTCTCCCGCACCCTGGCGAGGATTGTGGAGACAGACTACCCGGCCGTGGCCGTGACGGAACCGGTAAAAGGTAGCCGGCGCGATTCTGATTTTCTTCAGGGCCTTCTGGCCGACATCCTGGGCCGCAACGCTGAAGCCCTGGAGAGTTATCGCAAGGCGAAGCAGAATCGCCCGCTCATCTCCGGACTGATCCGGGAAAAGGAGGCGTTTGCACGCGGCCGCGGAGGCATTGACGATTTTCATTCTACGCGCGGGCACACGGGCGTGCGCCGCCTTTGCGGGCTGGCGCAGAAAGACAGGGAGGCTGCGGCGCAGGCGATCGACTATACCCGGAGCATGTTCCGCCACGACGTGCTCGCGGGACTCTATCCCCTGTTTCGTGCGGGACGCATGGACGAATACCTGGAGATGATCCGTATTCTGGCTGACCGCTTTCACACCGAGGAGGTCTCCTGGGTGGCCGAGAGCGTGCTGTGGTGGGGCAGGCGGTGGTCCGCATGGGAATTCGCCTCCCAACTCCTTCTCCGCACCGAGGCAGGGGGCGCAGGCCTGGCAGCCCCCGCCCTAGAGGCGGCGGAAGCCCTTGGCTCCCGCCACCCGGCCTATGGGTTGTTGCTCGGCCGTGTTCTTCGATGGACTGAGGAGAGTGTGGCTAACATCCATCCGGAATTGGACGAGACATTCCGGATGCGACCCCGGGAGCGGGCGCTGGCCTTCATGGCGCAGGCGATTCCTGAAGAGGGGAGAGGGATTTCATGAATGTACTCGGTGTGCACTTCGGGCACGATGCCTGCGCGGCGCTGATTGCGGACGGCCGGATTGCAGCCGATGCCCAGGAGGAACGCTTCAACCGCGTGAAACACTCCTCAGACGCCCCGCTTTCATCGATGCACTACTGCCTGGATGCAGCGTGTCTGGATATGGCCGACATCGACATCGTGGCCTTCTCCGGGCAGCGGCGGCACCGGGACTACCCCCTGGCATTCGGAAATGAGGTTTCCTCACCGGACCTGCCGACCTATCTCAAACGGTTTGTCCCTCCCCAGGCTACACGATTGGTTGACCTGGATCACCACTACTGCCACGCGGCCGCGGCATACTTTCTCTCGTGCGATTCCGGCCCTGCCCTTACCCTGGTTTCCGACGGCTTCGGTGACGACAGCGCCATCTCCGTATGGCGCGGGGAGGGAAGCACCCTGACCCTGCTTGCCAAGTACGGCGGTGAGGGATCGCTGGGCTGGTTCTATTCCAACGTCACGGAGGCCCTGGGCTGGGTGCACGGCGACGGCGAAGGCAAGACCATGGCGCTCGCCTCCGGCGGCAACCCCTTCAAGGCTCATTCGACGCTCAGACCTTTCTGCCCTGCTTACTCAAACGGCGAGCTGGCAACCCCGCGCGAGTATGGCACGGTTCACAAGCTGGTCCTGCAAGGAAGCATCCAGTGGCACCTGCGCGATTCCCATGCCATCAAGGGTCTGCTCGGGACTTGCTCCGGCCCCGATCTGGCCGCAGCGGCCCAGGCCCTCCTGGAAGAGGAGCACATTGGTCTTGCCAGGCACTGGCTGAAGGAGCAGGGACTTTCGCGGCTCTGCCTCGGCGGCGGGGTCTTTCTGAACATCATTCTCAACCGGCGGCTGGCCGATCTTCCGGAGTGCGATTCCCTGTTCGTGTTCCCCAATCCGGGAGACTCCGGCCTGGCGCTCGGCGCTGCCCTGGCAGCGCTGGCCGAAGCCGCGCCTTCCGAGCTGCCCCGACGCTTGGAGAGCATCTATCTCGGCCCTGAATTCAGCCGGGAAGAGATAGGCCGGTCCCTGAGGGACATGAAGCTCTCTTTCACAGAAATGGACGAGGAGGCTCTGGTCGATGCGGTTGCCGAGGAAATGTCCCTAGGCCGCTGCGTCGGATGGTTCCAGGGTCGCATGGAGTGCGGCCCTCGCGCGCTTGGATGCCGCTCCATTCTCATGAGTACGGCCCGGCCGGAGTACAAGGATTACATCAATTCGGCAGTGAAGTTTCGTGAGCCTTTCCGGCCCTTCTGCCCCAGCCTGCTCGCCGAGGACCGGGACCGATACCTGGTGGAGAAGGAGCCGGCCCCATACATGATCCTCGCCTTCACCGCTCCGGAAGCGGTGCGGAGCGAGATTCCTGCAGTGGTTCACGTGGATGGCACGATCCGGCCCCAGGTCGTGGAAAGGTTCGTCAACCCCCGGTTCCACCGGCTGCTTTCGGCATTCCGTGAACGCACCGGGCACGGCATCCTGCTGGACACCTCCTTCAACATCAAGGGCGAGCCCATCGTCTGCACCCCTGCCGACGCGGTCCGCTGCTTCTTTTCCACGGGCATGGACGTGCTGGCCATCGGCAACTTCCTGCTCCGCAAGAGCTGATCACCATGGAAGGCGATCCAGGAAATCCGCACAAACAAATGATCAAGTCATTCGATCCGTTCGACAGGGGCGGCCTGTGTGCGGCATAGCCGGGTATCTGCGACTTGACGGCAAACCGGCTGACGCCTGCTCCGTCCAATCCATGGTCGAACGGATCCGCCATCGAGGACCTGACGGAGAGGGCGTTCATGTAGAGGGACCCGTGGCATTTGGTCATACCCGCCTGGCCGTGATCGACCTCTCCCACAAGGCTGCCCAGCCGATGTTCTGTCCTGAGCGGCGTTACGTGCTGGTGTACAACGGCGAGGTGTACAATTTCCGCGAGCTGCGCCGAGCTCTTGAGCAGGAAGGGGTTTGTTTTCAGTCCAGCGGGGACACTGAGGTTGTCCTGCATGCCCTGATTCGCTGGGGGCTGGCTGCCCCGGCCCGGTTCAACGGCATGTTCGCCTTCGCCCTGTGGGATTCCCGTGAACGGTCTCTAATTCTGGCCAGGGACCGCTACGGCCAGAAGCCCCTCTACTGGGCACAAAACGGCCAACTCCTGGCTTTCGGCTCGGAGATCAAGGCGATCGCGGCCCACCCGGCTTTTCCCGTACGGCCGGATCTTGAAGGCCTCCTGGAATATTTCACTTTTCAAAACTTCTTCTCTACACGAACCCTTTTCCAGGGTGTGCGGACTTTTCCGCCGGGTTGTATCATGCGCCTGAGCGTGGACGCCCCCGCACCCGAGTGGACCCGCTATTGGGATTTCAACTTCCAGGAACCCGAGTCGGCGGCCGGCCGCGAGGAGTATGTAGCGGAACTCCTGCGACTCTTCAGGCAGGCAGTGAACCGACAGATGGTCAGCGATGTGGAGGTGGGCGCCTACCTGAGCGGCGGCATTGATTCCGGATCCATCACCGCCCTGGCCGCGAACCTGTCGCCCGGGCTCAAGACCTTCACCTGCGGCTTCGATACCCACTCTGCCTCGGGCATGGAAATGTATTCTGACGAAAGGGAGACGGCGGAATACTTGTCCTACCTTCTGGGCACCGAGCATTACCAGGTGGTGCTCAAGGCCGGCGACATGGAGCGCTGCCTGCCCGAAGTAGTCCATCATCTGGATGAACCAAGGGTAGGCCAGAGCTACCCCAACTATTACACCGCCAAGCTGGCAAGTCGTTTCGTTAAAGTGGTTCTGGCCGGCACCGGCGGGGACGAGCTTTTTGGAGGTTATCCCTGGCGCTACTATCGCGCCGTAGTGAACAAATCGTTCGAAGCCTACGTGGACACCTACTACAAATTCTGGCAACGGCTGATACCCGACACCTTGATCCGGCAGGTGTTCGCCCCTGTCTGGGGACAGGTCTCCCATGTGCGTACGCGGGACATTTTCCGGGACGTATTGAACGGGCATAATACCGAATTGTGCCGGCCTGAGGATTACGTAAACCGTTCCCTGTACTTCGAGGCAAAGACCTTTCTGCACGGGCTGCTGATGGTGGAAGACAAGCTCACAATGGCCCGCGGCCTGGAATGCCGCACGCCCTTTTTGGATAACGATCTGGTGGACTTTGCCATGCGCCTGCCCGTTTCTCTGAAGCTGGGGAATCTGGGCGAGGTGGTAAGGCTGAATGAAAACCACCTGGGCAACAAGGTGAAGCAATACTACCAGCAAACCCGAGACGGCAAGCTCATCCTGCGTCAGGCCATGGAACACATCATCTCTCCGCGAATCAGCAACGGCGCCAAGCGCGGCCTCAGCGGGCCCGACGCAACCTGGTTCAAGGGGGATTCAATGGACTTTATAAGGCGAAAGTTCTTCAACGGCGACTCCCGTATCTTCGCTTATCTGGACCGGGAGGCGGTCAGGCGTCTGGTTACTGAACACCTTGAGGGTCGGTCCAACCGACGGCTTTTGATCTGGTCCCTGCTTTGCTTTGAGGAATGGTGCGGTCAGCATGTGTTATGACTCTTCCAATCTCGAACGGTCAAGGACATCAGCGTCCATTCCGCTTCCTCACAGGCAACCGAACGATGTTGCAGATGAACAGGTCTTTGCGAGCAGATTCAAAAGCATGAGTCGAGAGGCGAGCGGCAGCCAACTTGACTATCCGGAAGTTCTCGCCATCATACCGGCGCGCGGTGGCTCCAAGGGTGTGCCGCGCAAGAACGCCCGAATGCTCTGCGGCAAACCCCTGGTTGCTTACAGCATCGAGGCCGCTCGGAACACACCGGCCATCACCCGGGTGATCGTCTCCACCGATGACGAAGAAATCGCGGAGATATCCCGCAGTTTCGGAGCCGAGGTCCCCTATTTGCGGCCCGAGCACCTGGCTGGCGACAGGTCGTCCATTGGCGAGGTTTTGAATCACTTGCGCGCCCGGCTGCATGAAAAGGGCTATCGCTATACTGCGCAGGTGACGCTTTACCCAACACATCCGTTTCGCTCCAGGCAGATGATGGACAGCCTCGTGGACAAGCTCCTGAATGGCTACAGCCATGTTTTCACGGTCCGAAAAGTAAGACTTCCTGCAATGGGGTTCTTGTTGCGCAAGGACCATGGAGTTCAACCTCTGGATGATACCGGGAGGCCGGATAATGAGAGAGTCTATTATCGCAAGTACGGAACATTCTTCGGGCAATGCCACCTGCATGATGGACTGCCGCGGACCTATCACCATCTATTGACCGACCCCATTGAATGCGTTGACATCGATACCTTTGAAGATTTTTACCTTGCCGAGGAAATCATCAGGAGCGGTCTGTATAGAGGGTTTGCATGCGGATTGTAGCCCACCTTGTCCTCGGCCGGACGGACCTGGATTGGACCAGCGGCGAACCGCGTCAGCGACTGGATGAAAGCCTGGCCATGCTGAGCGCGCTTTCCTTCGACACAACTCCGCTCTTTCTTTCGGACAGCACGATCGTTCTGAACAGGGCGTCGACTTTCGAACTTCAAACCCGGCGGCTGGACATCGATCCGAACAAGAGCCTTCCCGGTGACACTCTGGGGGCAGTTGCGGCTCAGCCCGGAGAGACAGGGCCGACGCTCTTCCTGGATTTGCGCAATCCCCTGCTCGACGCCGATCTGGTATCCCTGGCCATGGATCTTTCCGATACCCACGGCCTTGCGCCGGTGATCGGAATTCGAACGCCCTGTGACCACCCCTTTTTTCTGTTCACCGCCGGAAAGCTCCTGAGCTGCGGTTTGCTGCATCTGCTGGCGGATGCAAACCGTCGCCCGGGTGGTGAAGTTCGCACAAGACCCTTTTTCTTCGACTGGGCTCGTCGCGGCCTGCCTGATGGCGATACGGTCTCTCCGGGAGTTGTTCTTCACACAGATCTCTCAGGGGTGCGTTGGATCTGTGAAGACGCGCACACCGCCCGCGCTGCGTTCCCGGCGGTCGGCCTTCCCGGAGTCAAAGGAATGCTCCTCGCCTGTGCTCTGCCAAAAGAGGCACAAAACGCTTCGGAACTCATCCTGTATCAGGGGGAAGACGGACTAAACCGACTGGCCACCCCCCTGAAGGGCAGGCTTCGCCTGAAGTTGTATCCTTTCGATGAAGGCGGCTTGAGACCAGGGCATGGATATGCTTTTGAACTTGTTCAGCAAGGGGACAATGGTTCGCAGGCCATCGTTGACCAGGAAGCGTTACCTTTGGGCACAACCGGCTGGTTCTACAACATTGAGACGGCCATGGAAGGAGGGGAAGTCGATGTTGAGCGTCCGTTTCAACCATGCGAGCCGTGCTGGGTCGGGGACAAGAACCAGCTGACTGGTGAGACGATCGCGGGCAGGCAACAGGTTCCGGAGGTTTGGGAGCCCGATCTGAGCTTGGTACTCTGCAGGCCGGATGAAGTCTTCCACCTGGAGGAACTCTTTGCGCAAGGCAGGTTGCAGGGGCTCCCCCTTCCAGGTAAAGGACCACTGGAAACAAGGCTGGATTTCCTGCGCTTCAAAGCCGCGCTTCGGGAAAGAAAATGATTTCGGCAGATACTTCTGAAAAGATTTTGCACATTTCTCCACCCGACATATTGGCCAAGGATATGCTCGTCTCGGCGTCCTGCAGGGAAAAGACAAACACGGACCTGGTGCATCTTTCCAGAACTCTTGGTTTCTCAGCACTACTGCGGGAAGCCGTTGCCCCGCGGACGCACAGTTGGCCGGCCGTATGCCCTCAGGGCCGACGTCTTCGTCTCAACGAGCCGCCCGGCGCGCAGATCATCGAGCCGGTAGTGCTTGGCGACGGTTCGATCTTGGCGAGCATTAAGCCGAGCGGGAGACTGGTTCTGCTGCGCGAGGACGAGAGTTCGCCCCTTCCGATGGAGGCCGCGCCGTTTCCTGTAAGGGCCAAGGCCGTACGCGACGGAATCTGTCATCTTCTGGAGCAGGATGGATCTCGGATCTACATGGTCGACAGCGACCTCAGGCCGGTCGGTGTTACGGACGCATTGACAAAGGCCGGGGTAGAGCGCCCGACGAGCCTCTGTTTTTACGGCGATTTCGTCGGCGTTCTTTCCTGGCCCCGCAAGGAGGCCTGGATACTCGACGCGAACTGGAAGTCGGTAGCCCGGGCACGGCTTCCCTGGGTTGATTTTCTCTGCCATCCCGTGGGCGTCGGTTCCACACTGATCGCAGTAGATACTCCTTTCTGCTCCCAGGGGCCGGGCGGAGTCGTAGCTGTTCCTCTGGATGGGAGGCCATTCAGCCTGTTTGACGCCCTCCCCGTCCCTCTGGGTTTATGCTCATGCGGACACTTTTTCGTTTGCGGCCACAGCCGGGGCCTGGCACTTTTCAGTTTCACGGGAACGAAAGCTTTTTATCTAGGCGACATTCCAACCCATTCGATGGGTATCCCATTGAAGAATGATGAAAGACTCGCAATCACCTATGTCAGGCAGTTCGGGGAAAATCTCCTTCTGCTGTGCGACGTAATGATCGCCGGTGTGTCAGGGACCAAATCTACCTGGATAGTCAAGATCCCCAGGAGTGGATGTGTTCCCTCCACAGATGGGACCCCTTTTCAGAACAGGAAAGAGCCGGGGTAAGACCGCATCATGCAACTCACGCCGGATGGTTACCACCTCATTGATAAAGAGACTGCCACTCGCCGCGGGAACAACATCCATTTCGGGCCGGCCGGAGATTTGCTTAGGAACCTGGGAAACAGGCTTGGTCGCCCGCCCCTGACCTTGGATTGTGGATGCGGAAGCGGGCAGTTTGGGGCCATGCTGCAGGCAGGAGGCGTTCCCCACCTTTATGTCGGTGTTGACGTGGACCGTGAACAGCTGAAGGCCGGCCGGACATTCTATGGAGCGGGCCAGTACCTGGTTGCAGACATTGCATCCTTGCCGTTTCGGGATGAGGCTTTTGATGCGGTAATGTCTTATGGCGTTCTCTTCATCATCCAAGACATGTGGGAAGCTGTTCGGGAGCTGTATCGAGTGGCGTCCAGTCTGGTGGTGATGAATCTGAACGTGGCCCCGCTCGGGTCTACTGCCATGCGCCTGCACTATGGAAAGGAAGACGAATCATACATGTGGCTCCCCAATGTCCAGAATTGCATGGATCGTTTTCAGGCATTGGGACTGCCTGCTCCGGATGCGTCTATCCTTTGGGAAACCCCTGAGGACGTGGGACACAGCCGCAAGGTGTACCGGGGCGTGACTCACCGGTTCAACGCTTCTTTTGTGTGGTACCCGACGCGCGGATCTGAACGGGAGCGGTTATGATGCGTATTCTCCTGTGCGCCCCACTGGTTCGCCGCCCGCGTGCCTGGGCTATGGCAGAGGCGTTGATCCGATTCGGTGGCGACCAAGTCATGTTTCTATGGACCGACACCAACCGTCCTGGATGCGGGCTTGAGAACATGGAAGTGGAAGGGGTGCTCTTCCTGGATTTGGACCCGGATTGGCCAAACGGGCATACATCCTGGTCCGCTGCTCCGTCATTCCACGTCTACAGCGCAACTTACCAAGGATGGCCGCTCGCCGACCTGGCTGAATGGCATCTGATCCGCGGTTCGTCCTATGCTTTCGAGCGGATCACACCCTCGCTGGGAAAACCCGGCCGTGCGAAAGGGTGTATCCTGCCCCCCGAATTGCCTCTCGGATATGACCCTGAGACCCCCTTTGGCCGCACTCCGCGACCCAGCCTGGGAGTCCAGATGGAGCTCTGCGCTCACGAAAGCATCCGTGAAATGCAGCGAGAGTACCTCGCTCCAAGCCACAGGGAGTTTGATCTTTTGTTTTTACTGGAATCCAAGACCCATGTGGATTTGGCAGGCAGGGTGCGCGGGCTATGGGGATGGTATGCGCCCCGGCCGGTGCTCCCGGACTTCCCGTGTTGGAGCTTCGAAATGAGCCGGGCACTGTTTGCCGGAGCCCGGATCTTTTGCCACATGGCGCCTCCCTGCATGGAAGACTACGTTATTCGGGTGTCGGATATGAACGAGTTGGAAAAGGGACTCCTGCAACCATTCTCCAGCAAACCTGCCGATCACGATCTCTACGAACGTATTGCTCGGTACTTCTGCCGCCAAGCCCATGTCGCGATGTTCGGAGAACACGCCTGGGACTGCAAATAGGCGTCGAAAATCGCTCCGTCACATCACAGATCAACGGCGATGTTCTTCTCTTCAACAACGGTATCGTTAACAATGCACATGAAGGAGAGAAAATGACCACGTTGCTTTGCCCCATCTGTCAAAACCCTCTTTTCCTGACACAGGATCAATGCACCTGCTCGGCCGGTCATGGCTTTCCGGTTGTGGAAGGGATCCCCAATATCATGCTGCGTAAAACACAGACCGAGGATCATTACAACCTGCAGTGGGGGAGTGAACTCGACTTCTACAAATCCATTCGTGAGAGCGGGGGCAAAATCCTCAATGCCACGGCATCCTACCATCTCGGATGGCAGGAGTATCTGCCCAAAGCCCTGGAGGGGGCACAGAGCATCCTCGATGTGGCCTGTGGTTACGGTGGAGTGGCTGATATCGTGAAAGCTTCGAATTTCACCGGCCTGTACCGAGGCATCGATATCAACAACACCCTTGCCGATGTAAAGAGGGAACGTTTCTCCCACCTGCCCAATTTTCACTTCATGCGCGCTGACATGATGGACAATATCTTCGCCCCGTCATTTGACGTGGTCGTGTGCCGTTCGGCTATCATGATTGCCAAGAGTCCACCGGATACATTCCAGAGCATCGCTCGCGCGGTAAAACCAGGCGGGAAGTTTCTTATCAGCGTTTATACTCGCAAATCGCCAATGCGGGAGCTCTGCGACGACTACTTCCGTGAGCATTTCTCCAAGATGGAGAAACGTGAGGCTTTTGAAGCGCTGAAGGAGTTCACCACTTTCGGCAGGATCCTTTCTGATCTCAGAGTCAAAGTGAATATCCCCCAGGACCTACCCGTGCTTCAGATCAAGCAGGGAACCTACGACTTACAGCGGCTCATCTACTATCATTTCCTCAAGTGCTTCTGGAACGACGAATGGGGGATGAAGAATTCGACCATCGTCAATTTCGACTGGTACCATCCTGAATATACATACCGCTACAGCAAGGAGGAAATAACCTCCTGGTATGAGGACACCGGGTTCAAAATAATCGAGTACCGCCATGTCCCCGCACAACACTTCTTCTGTGGGGAGAAGCAATGACGGATCAGGACCAAAGCGGGCTTTCCACGCCAAACTTACGCATCCACTATCTCGGCAACAATGGGACCGATTACAGCTACTGCCGGTACATGATCCGCGCAGGGCACGAGGCGCTGTTCTATACAGACTACAACGTCCACCCCAGAATCTCCATCGCCAACTACCACAGCGAGTTGAGCGAAGAGGACGTGGCGACCATTCGCTACGAAGAGTTGCTTACCACATCACCTCTCACACTCAATATCCATTCGCAGGATATTTTACGCAAGATATCCGCCTGCGACGTTATACAGTGTAACGGGCTATACGGAATGTGGGCGGTGTTCTCCGGCAAGCCGTTCGTGTATAAGCCCTTTGGAGGCGACATCAACCACTGGCCGCACCTCGACAACAACGAGGGGGAGCGTATCCGGAAATGGTGCATCCGAACCATACTGCGCGAAGCCACCTTGCTGCTGGGGCTTTTGCACCAGAAGAAATTTCTGCGAACCTTGGAGGAGTTGGACATTTCCAGGGACCGGGTTCGGGGGTGGTGCTTCCCCATGAACGCCACCGCGTATGCACCGCAGCCAACAAAAACCTGGGAAGATTTGAGAATCCACTCCGGCGCTCAAAACCGGTTCGTCATCTTCAACCCGTCACAGATCATGTTCCGACCCATTCGGGAACTTCAATACACCAAGGGATCGGACATCCTGGCCCGCGGAGTGAAGGCCTTCATGGATGCGGTGGGTCCGGAGAATGTTATGCTCTGGCTCCTGGACCGCGGCCCCCAACGTGAGGAATTCCGGGTCATGATCGAGGACCTGGGCCTCGCGCCACATGTCCGGTGGTTTCCTCCCCAGTCGCGGGAAGATCTGATCAGAATGTACAACGCTGCGGACGTGGTTTTCGACCAGATCGACCCGAACATTGCAAATCACGGCTACATCTGCATCGAGGCCATGTCCTGCGGCAAGCCCGTACTCGGCTACATCGATCACGAGCACAGGGAGCTGGTAGCCAAGGAGCCGCCCATTCCCAACATCAATGTGCTCAACGAGGGGGATGTGTGCAATGCTCTGCTGCGGCTCTTTACCCACCCCGAAGAGCGCCGGGATGCGGGGCGAGCTGGGCGGGAATTCGTCTTAAGATACCATCACTGGGAAAACGCCTGCCGTGCATATGCGGATATCTTAAGGGAAGCCATCTCCCTTCATGCCACCCGAAGAAGGAAAGGACATGCTGAGCCCCGAAACATGGAATAATCGCCCGGTAGCCAGCCTGACCTTTGACACGGACAACTGCCCGGACTTCGCCATCGAATTCGTCCAGGACAAGCTGGACGGACGGAGCATCCCCGGGACCTTTTTCTGCACCCAACGCTACCCGAGCCTCCGCCATCCGCATGAAGCGGCGCTACATCCTTTTCTGCGAGACTTCCAGCAATTGGACAAGACTTTGGATCCCCTGTTCGAACTGCGCTCGATTATCCCGGAAGCCGTGGGGAACCGCTGTCATCAGCTGACCTGTAATGGGTTACTTTACTCCGGCCTGGGCAAGGCGGGGCTGCTCTACGACAGTGCCTGGCCCATGTACCTGCACCCTGGAATCGCGCCCATCCCCATGCACTCAGGCATCCACGAACTACCGATCTTCTGGGTGGAACAGCTCCTATGGGATAACCAGTCCCTCCCCCTTTTTCTCGCCCGTCTGCGTGAGCCGGGGCTGAAGATTTTCCTTTTCCATCCTGTCCATGTCTGGCACAACTCGACTACCGAATCTCGCCATCGTATCCTCTCCCTCCCCTATGCCGACCGCTATCGGCCCGAACTTGTGAGCCAAGGGGATGGTGTTCTGACTTTTTTCGGAAGACTCTTGGACTTATTGCAGGCTGAGAACTTTGCCTGCGCCACCTGCGCGGATATCGCTCGTGCCGCACGGGCTCAAGCCGTGAATTCGGGAGAAAAACTATGAACATGCTCCGCTGCCCCATCTGTCAAACATCCTTAACCTTAAACGACAAGCGCTGCTTCTGCGCCACCGGGCACGAATTCCCGGTGACGGGTCAGGTGCCAAACATCATGCTGCGCAACAGCCAGACAGCTGACCACTATTCCTTCCAGTGGGGCAAGGAATTGGACTTCTACAAGGCCATCCGGGAATCCCAAGGAGACATTCTAAAGGCCACTGCATCCAGCAAGCTGGGGTGGAAGGACTACCTGCCGACTCTCCTGCGTAATTCCGGCTCGGTTCTGGACGTGGCCTGCGGCTACGGAGGAATAGCCGATATCGTCAAGGAAGCCGGTTTCGAAGGCGTGTACCTTGGATTCGACATAAACGACACGTTGGCCGACATCAAAAAGGAACGTTTTGCCCACTTGAACAACTTCCAGTTCGTGCGCGCCGACATGACTGACGACATCTACGCGGAGGCTTTTGATCTGGTCGTCTGCCGTTCGGCAATCATGTACGCGCCACGTCCCATGGAAACCTTTGCCGCCATAGCCCGAGCGGTTCGTCCCGGGGGGCATTTCGTGATCAGCGCCTATACCCGGAAGTCCCCTATGCGTGAATTGTGCGACGACTATTTCCGTGGGATCATCAGCCGAATGGGAGAACGAGAGGCATTCGAGGCCGTAAAGGAGTTCACTCTTTTCGGGAAAATTCTTTCGGAACTGAACGTCCGGGTACAAATTCCGCAAGACTTGCCCGTCCTGCAGATCCGCAAAGGCGAGTACGATATTCAACGGCTCATGTATTATCACTTCCTCAAATGCTTCTGGAACGAAGACTGGGGGTTCCACAACTCGAGTATAGTGAATTTCGACTGGTATCACCCCGAGTACTCCTGGCGCTTCACCCGGGAGGAGGTGGCAGAGTGGTACGAGGCATGCGGCTTTGACGTGGTGGAATACCGGGTGGTGCCGGCGCAGCATTTCTTCTCCGGACGAAAGCGGGCGTAGACCAGGAAGGGAAGATGCATGTCCACTCCGATCGTGGAAATCAGACACCTCGATCCTGCGACCGAAGAGGCGTATTCGGCCTTTTACCACGCCGTTCCGGAGAACCTTCTGTTTACCTCTCCCGCCTACCTGGCCTACCTGCGCTGGCTCCTGCCGGAGGCGGAGGACCGGACTCTGCTGGCCATGCGTGGCAACGAGGTACTGGGGGCATTGCCCTGCTTCGTCCGCCGGAACGAAACCATTGGTACGGTGATGAACTCCCTCCCCTATTTCGGGAGCAATGCCGGACTCATGCTGAGTGCACAGGCGCCCGACTCCGTAGCCGAGACATTGCTCCGAGCATGGGCTGACCTGGCGCGACGCCTCGATGCCGCGGCCTGGACCATGGTGGAGAATCCCCTGTGCCCCCTTGGCCGGTTCATGGATCGAGCACGGCTCCATACACTGACCGACAGGCGCTTGGGACAACTCACTCCCTTGTCGGGAGTCCGGGCGGATAGCGCGGAGAGCGACCTGATGGCCATGTTTCACCAGAAGACGCGTAACGTGGTGCGTAAAGCCATGAAATCTGAACTCCGCTTCGAGAGGGATGAATCAGCGCAGGGACTGGAGGCCCTCTTCGCCATGCACCAGGAAAACATGGCATCCGTGGGTGGCCGAAGCAAGCAGAAAGAGGCGTTCATGGGTATTCCGCGATTCTTCCGGTCCGACCGAGACTTCCGCTTGTACCTCGCCCGAGACCGACGGGGCGAAACTGTGGCCGGGCTCCTGGTGTTCTTCTCCAACCGTACTGCAGAATACTACACTCCTGCGGTGAAGTCCTCCCACAGACACCTCCAACCAGGCAGCGGCTTGGTCTTCACCGCCATGCAAGACGCCGTCGCCCGGGGCATGTCTTGGTGGAACTGGGGTGGAACCTGGCTGACACAGGATGGGGTATACCGCTTCAAATCCCGCTGGGGCACGGAGAGCCGTCCCTATACCTATTTTATCGCAATTCGCAACGCTGAATTGCTCAGGCACTCTCAGGAAACGCTGCAGGCGGCCTTTCCCTATTTCTATGTCCGTCCCTTTGCCCCGGTCGCTCCATATTGCGGCGATGGGGATTCGTCCGAGAAAGGCACTCCGTGAATACACAAAGGGAAAATGAGATCAGCCTGAGGGAAGATCGGCCACTGCCCTCATTGGAACAGCTCGAGACGGATTGCCGGCAAAGCGCCCTGTTTGCTTGGAGCCAGCGGCAGGAAAAATGCCCTGAGCCGCCACAAATCATCTACCTTTGTCCTACCAACGTGTGCAATCACCGTTGCTGCACCTGCGGCTATGGCAGCATGCGCCGGGGACGTAAGTCAGACGGAACCCCGCAGCGGGGATACATGCCGCTGGACTTGTTCCGCAAGATCGTCTCCGAGCTGCCGCGCGGATTCCGGCGTCTTTACCTTCAAAAAACCGGGGAGTCGCTGCTACACCCGCGCATCATGGAAATGATGCGCCTCCTCAAGGAGATGCGGCCGGAGTTCGAACGGGCCATGCACACCAACGCATCGGTCCTCACCCCGGATTTGGCCTATGCTATGCTCGAGAGCCTGACTTTTGTCTCGCTCTCCATCTTTGCCTTTGATGCGCCGTCTTACCGTCTGGCCCATGGTGCCGACCATTTCCGACGGGTTATGAACAACATCACCATGTTCCATGAGGCTTGGCGTCGCGCCAAGAATCCACCAAAGGTATACTTCGATGTGGTGCGCAACGTGCACAACGCACACCTGTCGGACGAAACCATTTTCCGCATTCTTCAGGAACGATTCCCCTCTTTCAATGTCGGCATACATTTTCCATATAATTTCCAGGGATTCACGAAGGATTACGACAACCGGATATTCAGCTCCATCGATCCCGCTAGGATGCCTACCTGCATTCATCCATGGGACATGATGACCATTCTATGGGATGGCATGCTCGGTTATTGCGTAGGGGATCCCTTAGAGGCGGCCAATCTCGGGGACCTTCGACGACAGACCCCTATGGAGGCCTGGAACGGCCCGGCGTACAGGGAATTTCGCCGATTGTTGGCCGAAAAAGAGTTCGTCACCTTGCGGGAGAGGGGCATCCACTGCGGCTCATGCAACTGGAACTTTGCCCTTAAGTCCCAGGTCATGAACACCATGTGCATGCACCGCCGGCACGAATCACCCGTCCCGAAGGATCCGGCAACCGGTCATCTTTTTCGCGCCAAGGACCTGCTTCGTTCAGGATTGTCGAGCTATGCCATGGGAGATTTGGCCGAGGCACTGAAATCCACTGCTTTTGCGGAGATCGTGGCTCAGGATCCTGTGCTGAGGAAGAAAGCAGGATGGTGGAAGGCGCGGGTGCTGGATATCCTGGCCATGCGAAAGGACATTGAATACTGGGAAGACCTGCTCGGCCGGGAAGGGCTCTCTCTAGAATCGGTGCATGTATCGCGCTACTTCGTGGCCCCGGAGCAGATGCATGCGACAGGAGGCCAGCACTTCCAGACAGAGACCGGAACTCTGGTCAAGAGGGACTGGTTCTGATGGTCAAAGCAACTCGGATCGTTTTCCTCGGCAGTTATCCTTGGAGCGTCCTCCTCTTGAACGGATTGTGGGATGTCCCGGGCATCGAGGTAACGCGGATCATCACCACGCCAGGCCGTGGCAACACCTCGCTCTCGCAAACCCCTGTTGAAGAGTTCTGCAGGAGTCGGGGCGCTGCCGACCGGTTGGTGGTGTCGCCCTCGCTTGATGACGCAGCATTCAAGCGGAGCTTGGAATCGTTCAGAGCTCACTTCGCCTTATCAGTAGCCTATCCCCGGCGGATTCCTAACGATTTTTGCACGGCGTTTATCCATGGCGGACTGAATCTTCACCCTTCCCTTCTTCCTCGGTGGCGAGGACCGGACCCCGTGCGCCGGGCACTTCTGGCCGCAGACTGCAAAATCGGTGTCACCCTGCACCAGATAGCGGAGGAATTCGATGCCGGCGACATCCTATGGCAGGAAGAAGTAGAGGTGCGGTCGGGAGACAACAGCTGGAGTATCCTGGAGCGCCTCGGAAACATTACGGTCGCCGCCCTGCCCCGGATTCTGGCCGGATTTGTCGAGGGGAATCTTGCTTTGCGGCCCCAGACAGGGGAAGCCACTTACGCATCTCCCGTTCGCGAGGAGGAACGCTGGGTGCGGCCGGAGATGACTCGGACTGAAGCCGACAGGCTCATCTCCGCCCTGTACCCATTCAAACCGGCCCTTTGGATCCACGGAGAAACGGTCCACTGTTTGGCCGGACCTCTCAGCCTCCAAGAGGAGCCGGAAATGGTGCGGTTGAAGCTCGCTGACGGGGTATTTTTTGCCAGGAGCGTCACTGTGACAACATATGGATCTGAAAACTTGAAAACAGGAACATGACATGGGTGAACGGTATAAGGTCGTGACCTTTCGCGGCCTCGAATTCTATCTCGACATGGTCGCATTCTCTCCTCTTCCGGTGGACTTCTGTACCGGTCGCGTGGTTGAGAAAGCCTTGAACTGGATCGCCGGCTGCTCCAGGGAGCGCGTGGCAATGCTCGATTTCTGCTCGGGCCAGGGGTGTGTCGGACTATCCGTGTTCGCGGAAGCGCGGGACCGGATCGAGCGCATCGCGTATGTGGATGTCAATTACTTCAATCTTCTGGCCCTGGAGAAGACCTTGTACGAGCTGAGAGATTATGGACCGGAAGAGATTACCCGGCACGAAATGATTCTCTCCGATGTATTGAAGAATGTTCCCCGGGGACAGAAATACGATCTTATCATCGGCAATCCCCCTCATCGCGATTTGGGAGACGGACATCCGATGACCGCCGAATATTCCTTGAAGAACGTGTTCCTTGTAGACCCGAGTTGGCGCCTTCATTCCCAATTCTATGCCACCGTACATGAACACCTGCTCCCCGGCGGGGAATGCTGGCTCATCGAGCTCGACGGATCGCCGCGCCGGCGCTTTGAGGAGATGATCTCCCGGAACGCCTACCTGGACTATCTCGGCCGCTATGAACAGGAAAAGCTCGGAGAGGAATCGCCGAGATATTATTGGATGGGCTGCCGTCTGAAGGCAGAGGAAGCTAATTTGTGAAAAGAAACCTGCATGCAGGCAAACACGTGCTTGTCACTGGGGCATGCGGCACGGTCGGCCAGGAGATCGTTCGACAGCTTCTGGAGAATGAGTCCGTTGGCGAGATCGTGGGCCTGGACAACAACGAGTCCGAATTGTTCTTCATGGAGCAGCACTTTTCGTCGTTGGGAAACGCCCGCTTCTTTCTGGCCGACATCCGCGATCGCGAAAAGCTCTTTCGCATGTTCAAGGGCGTGAACCTGGTCTTTCACGCCGCTGCCTTCAAGCATGTGATCATGTGCGAGCGTTCGCCTTACGAGGCGGTGCAGACCAATATCATGGGGGTTCAGAATGTCATCCTGGCGGCAGCTGAGAATCACGTCCAGAAGGTCATTTTCACCAGCTCGGACAAGGCCGTGAACCCGACCAACGTCATGGGAACCTCAAAGCTCATGGGCGAGCGGCTGATCAGTGCCGCTGCCGGAAATATGCCCGGGACCGTTTTCGCCTCCACGCGCTTCGGAAACGTGCTCGGCTCGCGCGGCTCGGTGATTCCCAACTTCCGTGAAGGGATACCATGGTAAGAATCCCGCTGGATCAGGAGAAAGCAAGCGCCACGATGAAGCGAGTCAGCATCGTCATTCCCACCTTCAATCAGGGCCGGTATCTTCCTGCCTGCATAGACCACTGCCTTTTTCAAACCTATTCGAATCTGGAAATCATTATTGTGGACGGCGGCTCCAAGGATTCCACCAAGGAATTCCTGGCGGGGCTCGAAAGGGATATTGCAGAACGAGCGGTCCACCCCGTCTCGAAAATGAGTGAAGGAGGAGAAATCGTAAGAGAGAGGCAGCCGGTTTACCCGAGGGGCAGAAGACTCGAGATATTCACCTTCGACAAAGACATGGGGGCCACGCGGACCATCAACGAGGGTCTTTCAAGGGCGACCGGGGAGTACTGCACCTACATCGTAGGGGACGACATCCCCCATCCACACATGATCGAGGAGCTCGTGTCGGCGCTCGAGCTCACCGGCGCCGATTTTGCATACTCCGACATGGATGTGGTGGAAGACACAGGACGCATCGTAAGGCAGATGCATCTCCCGGACTACAGCTTCGAAACCTGCTTTGCCCGGTGGTACCATCTGGGCGTAAGCCGGCTGTACAAGACTGTATGGCATGAAAGAGTGGGCTTGATGGACGAGGGTATTCAGGGAGCGAACGACTACGACCACTACCTCAGGTTCGCAATGGCAGGGGCCGTGTTCCACCACGTTCCCAGGGTACTCTATTCCGTTCGCCACCACGGGGAGAAGAGACAAACCGGGCAGCACACGGAAGAGAGGTATGCAAATCTTCTCGAGGAATCAAAATCATGTGCCTACAGGGCGAGAACATTTCTGAGGGCAAGAGGGTTTGCGTCATCTTCGCGAACTGCCAGGGCCGGGGAATAAAGCATTTTCTCTTGCGGCAGCTCGAATTTGTGGATCATTACGACATCCACCACGTCGTGAGCTTTGAACTGATCAAGAGCAGATCGGCACTGCCGGTGAGCCTCCTCGAAAAAGCGGATCTCTTCATCTACCAGCCATTGAGCTCCAAATACGGCATGTATGCCTCTGATAGCATTCAAGCCATGCTTTCGGATCAATGCAGGAGGATTTCCTTTCCTTATGTCTACAATGATGCGATGTGGCCTTTCGCCCCATCGGGATCTGGGCCCAAAGGCCAGGAGATCCTCCAGAATATGCATTCCATGGGTTGGAGGGTCGAAGAGATCATCTATGCGTTTTGCAGCCTTTCCCTGGATTGCGAATTCGAACGGAGGTTTGAGAGCTCCCTGGCAATCCTCAGATCCCACGAGCAGGCTACCACAGTTAAGGCAGCCGACTACATTTTGAACGGGATCTCCGAGAAGAAGATGTTCCTGACGCAAAGCCACCCCACGAGCCATGTCTTTGTTCACTGCGTCAACCAGATCCTTTCCCTGCTTGGACACGATCCACTGCCCTCTTCTCAGCCGTTTTCTCTCAACGAAGCCGGGCTGCCCCAGCAATGGCCTATCACTCCCTATGAAATGGAACACTATGACTTTACCTATGTCGATCAGTGCGAACCGGGCTGGGAGGAATTCTACTCCAATGAGATCAGGAAGTTCATGATCGGCGCAAGTAAAGAAGGTGTGAATCACCCCGGAGACACATCGATATGAGCATGAAGATTCTTCTCATAAATTCACCTGTCCGACTCGACGCCAAGCCAAACTGCATCCCCTGCGGACTTGCCGCCGTTGCGAGCACGTTGCGAATCGCCGGTTTTGAGGTTGAAATCTTCGACATCAATGCGCTTCGGCCTTCCAAAAAGCAAATTCTGGAAACTCTCGAGGGCAAATCGTGGCACCTGGTCGGCCTCTCGGGTCTGATCACCACGTACCACTTCCAGAGGTGGCTCATTCCAGAACTCAAGCGGATCAATCCCGATGCACCGGTTGTCAGCGGCGGCGGGCTTGCGACCACCAGCAGCGATCTTCTCTTTGGAAGAACCCCCTTGGACATCGCCGTCCTTGGGGAGGGTGAGGAGACCATGCTTCAGATCTGCCGCGCGCTTGAAGAAGGCGGCGATCTCCGTCGCATTGCAGGAATCCGATTCAGGGACGGCGAATGGATCACGACCAACCCGAAGAGGAAGAACATCCCGGACCTGGACCGTGTCCCCTTCCCTGCCTGGGATCTCCTGCCCATGGAAATCTATCTCCGCAACCCGATCTGGGGGGACGTGGCCGGGAATTCCTCGGGATTTAGAAAAGGGGTCAAAGTCACCAAAAGCATGAACATCATCTCCAGCAGGGGATGCCCCTTCTCCTGCAACTACTGCTATCATCTTTTCGGACGATCGAGCTATCGCTTTCGATCTGCACAAAACGTGGTGGATGAGATTGAAAAACTGGTGGATGGATACGGGACGGACTTCATCGGGTTCGTGGACGACAACATGATGGCCTCTGAAACAAGGCTGATGGAGTTCTGCAATCTCATGGAGAAGAAAAGATTCCCGCTCACCTGGGGGTGCCACGGAAGGGTCACGAGCGCTAAGCCCGATACCCTGCAACGCATGGCCGATGTGGGGTGTGTCTGGATCGGCTATGGGATCGAATCCGGAAGCAAGGAAATCCTGGATGCCATGAACAAGAAGGCCAGTGTCAGGGAGGCCAAAGCGGCAATAGAGAATACGAGAAAGGCCGGCATCTACCCCAATACCACCTTCATCTTCGGATACCCGGGCGAATCCCTCCGCACCATCCAGGATACGATCGACTTCAAGAAGGAGATGGATATTGAGTGCGGCTCGTTCTTTGCCACACCTTACCCGGGAACACCCCTCTATGAGAAGGCGAGAGCCCAAATCAGGAATGAAGAGAGCTTCATCGGCTCCCTCGGCAATGCCACGGAGTTCACCATCAATATGACGTCATTTTCCGATGAAGAGCTGTTTCGGCTGAAGCGGGCCGCGGATGAAAACAGGGACGTCATGGAAGTTGCGCATCGCGAGTTGCGGGTTGCGAGTGGTTGATGTTCGCTTTTGAAGACAGGAAAGCGGACGTTCTGGTCATCGGCGCAGGCGCAGCCGGTGTCCGGGCGGCCCTCGCCGCTTCGCACACGGGTGCGGAGGTGACACTGGTCAGCAAGGGACCAATCACGAAATCCGGCTCCTCCTTTTCGTCCCTGTCCGGAGGATGGGGAATACAGGCCCTTGTCGGTACCGAACGAACGGAACAGAACCTGGAGGATTTCTACAACGACATCATTGAAGCCGGGCTGGGCGTATGCGATCCTGGCCTCGCGCGCATTCTGGTGGAAGAGTCGGGTCCCAGGCTGCAAGACCTTCTTGCATACGGGCTTCTCCTTAGAAAAGATGATAAAGGAAAACCGCTGCGCGTCAAGGGATGCTTCAGTCATTCAGAGCGTGCTTTTCTGACAGAAAACGTGTCGAATATCCGCGAGACGTTCCAGACAATGCTCAATGCTTCCGGCGCAAAGGTTCTGGTCGGAGCGGCAGCGGAATTGATTGTGCTCCAAGGTGGTTGCCGGGGCGCATGGCTTGTGACTTCTGACCGGAGAATCGTCAGGGTCATGGCCCAAGCGACCGTTCTGGCAACCGGAGGGGGTGCCGGGCTCTTTGAGGACCATCTTGCAAGCGAACATGAAACGGGAGAGGGCTACGCCCTTGCCCATCATGCAGGGGCCGAATTGAAGAATCTGGAGTTCATTCAATTCATGCTTGGGATAAAAGAAAATGGAAGGCGCAGGTTTCTCCCCTTGTCCGAACTGGACGGTCCGGGGGCACTCCTCGACTCCGATGGTCGAGACATCATCATGAAGCATATCCAGGGGGAAGAGAATCGAAAGCGCGCAGTCGAAGAACGGATGGCACACCACCCCTTCAGCACCCGCGACAGCTCCTATCTCATCGATCTCGGCCTGGCAAAGACCCGTAGCGCAGGGAAAAGAGCATTTTGGCGAAACGGAAATCCCGCCGCAAAACGAGCGGAAGTTGCCCACATGGCCCATGCATTCAACGGCGGGGCAGCCTTCAATGATAATGGGGAGACCACGGTTCCAGGTCTTTTTGCCGCAGGAGAAGTCGCAGCGGGCCCCCATGGCGCGGACAGGATCGGAGGCTGCATGATGACTGCGACACAGGTATTTGGTGAAAGGGCCGGCCGATCCGCTGCGACTCGCGCAATGAAAAAACGTACCATGCCTGTGGCAAGTCCTCCATCCGAGATCTTGCTGAAGAAAGATCCTGAGGAGAAACGGTCCTGCAGTCGGAATCTGGAAGCGCTCGCCATGGCAAGGGATGTTTTCTCCCGTGAGCTGATGGTGCTGCGAAACAGAAGAGGACTCGAGGAGTGCCTCAGCACGATAGAGCACTCCAGGCAGGCTCTCGTAGCCGAATCTGACCAATCCATCCTTTCCCTCCTCACGGGTGAGCACATGCTTACGGCCATGCAGTTGATTGCTGCCGCAGCATTCAAAAGGGGTGAGAGCCTCGGGCCGCACTGTAGAGCCGATCGGGGTTCAACTCCGGACTCGCCGATCGTTTGATTCGCCTGTTCCCACGCCCGCTCCCTCCTGCTTACCCTCCCATCCGAATCGACCCGTCTGAAAATAGCCCCTTTTTCTCCAACTCCGCCATTTTTTTGACTCTCTCCTTCCCGCTCTTCCAGGAATACCCGCGCTGAAAGCCCGAAAATGCCAATTTATCCAATGGCATCCTTTTTGCTCTGTGTAACAGAGAGATGAAAAGATTCCGAAACAGCCTTTCAGCGCAAGGAACCGAAGGGGGCGGAGCCTGCCCGATTCATAACCAGGCTTCTGAATCCGTGTTTTGTCCGTATTGGTTTGTCCTATCCGTTCATCTTTTATTTGATAGGAACTTGATATCATGACTCAGAACAATTCCCAGTTTCCCTTTGTGCTTTGTCAGATTGAACCTCCACAGAACATGCATGGGGGCGATTATTACTACCGAACTCAGTCACCGGGCGTTAACATGGCCCGGGAAAAAGGGGTCTTCGTCATAAATCTTACAAGCGAGCACAGAAGGAAGTGGAATATCGCGGCCCAGGCGAACGTACTCGTGCTCAAGAATATCTGCGATCCTGATTTCCTCCCCCTTATCAAGAAAAGAAAGGAACAGGGAAAGGTGACGGTTTACGAGATCGCCTACGACCTCAGCTCCGTGGAGCCGTGGAACCCTGTTCATTTCTTTTACAAAGACAAGGAGAATCAATCCCTGGCCTGGCGGCTTGCAGGCTATTGCGATGCGCTTCAGGTCACATGTCCCAGACTCAAGGAGTTGTATGGTCACCTCAACTCCACCTGCCGCGTGTTTCCAAATCAAATTTCCCATGTCCCCCCGGAGAGGATCCATCGGAAGAGAGATGGATTGGTGATAGGTTGGGGAGGATCACACGGTCACCTGCAGGACATCGCGGAAGTTGCCGGTCCACTGGCCGACTGGATCATGCGCCAGCCTGATGTTTCGCTGTCCCTGATGGCTCCCGAGCCTATTTGGAGCTTGTTCAAGGGATTGCCAAAGGAGAAAAGAAGGCTATTTCAGACAGGGAGCATTGAAAGCTACCATGAATTCCTCCGGCACATCGACATAGGCATAGGTCCTTTGAAAGATACCCCCTTCAACCGGTCCCGTTCCGATGTGAAATTCCTTGAGTATGCCGTGTCAGGGGTTGTTCCGGTCATGAGGAGACTCGAGCCATATATGGACACAGTCATCCATGGCGAGACAGGCTTTTTCTATGGGCAACCGCAGGAACTGACAGATACATTGACTCTGCTTTCAGCCGATCCAATCCTCATGCAGGGAATAGCAACGTCCGCACGCAGGTATGTTCTTGAGAACCGGCTCGAAGCTGCCCACAGCCAGGACCGGATCCAGTTCTACAGGGACCTCCTGCTGAAGACCAATGGAGTGAACGATTGTCATCACCTCAGTGAACAGGTCAACGGCTGGGCGGCCATGGACGGGGCTATCGTTACCGGAAGACACATCAGGCTTGAGCCTACAAAATTCGAACGTCTGCTCCAGGACGGTCTCGTGGCGATGCAGGTCATGAAAGACAGGGAAACGGCCCTTCGTCTTTTCAGACGCGCCTCCGCCATAGAGCCCGGCAACTATCTGCCCTATCTCTATCTTGCTCCCATAGCCCTCGATTCCTCAGAGACCCTTATGAAGGCTGTCGAGCTCAACCCCTCCTCTCTGAAGGCGCGAATCATGCTCGGGGATGCCTTTGCCCAACGGGGAAATACCCTGGAGGCCCTTCGATGCTTCAGCAATGCTGCGGATGTCTTCTCCGATTATGAGATCCCCTATTCGAGGGCAGCCTCGCTCCTGGAAAGGGTCGGTCAGGGAGACCAGGCAGGGGTGTTCTCTGAAAAGGCGGCATCTCTCTTTGTGCACGGCCCTTGTCCGGCCGGCATGGTTACGGCGCTGCCGCAGCGACACTACAGTTCCGGAGCATTGTCCGAGTCCCACTGATGATTCGAAGAAGCCCATTGAATGCACTGGGTTCTGAAAGCAGATGAATGAAGAACGTTCTCTTTGCAACCGTAAGGCAGGGAAATTGCGGCGACGAGTTCATTCTATTTGGAACCCAGAACATTATCTCAAGCCTGCAGCCCGGGTATAATTCGATCATAGTAAACAAGAATTCGGAGGTCTGCCGAAGACTTCTGTTTCGCTTCAGAAATCTTAATATCCAAGTACCGGGGATGGAAAAGCCGGTGACCTTGAATCTGGAGGAGCTTTGCTTCAAAAATCGACCGCTGGAAGACAACTCCTTTGCAGATTACTACTCCTTGGATTTCATTGATGCCGTTGTATTTGCCGGCACTCCGGAATGGATCGCATACAAACTGCTCCCGCTCTACCAGAAACTTGAAACCTACAAAGGGCCTATCCTTTTTCTGGGCCTTGGTTTCCATGAGGGGTTCGATGACGGAAAGGCGTACCCCGGCCTGAACGATGTGTATAAAAGGATCCACAAAAGAGCGGATGTTTTCATCGTCAGAGACCGCTTGTTAATGGATTATGTGACCCCCGAAATCCAGGCAACCCTTCTACCTTGCCCTGCACTCTTCAGCTCAGAAACCCAGAGGCAGAGAACCTCAGTCAGGAAGATCGGGATATCGCTGCAAGCTAAAGAGGGAGACGCTGTAGTCAATTTTGTTTCGCGGGAAACTTATGCTTTCGGCCTGCGTCTGGTTGAAGCCATCTCAAACCATTATGACGTAGAGGTCGTATGCCACTGGATCGAGGACCTGATCTGTCTGAGGAAGGACTTGGGAGACAAGTATGTGCTGAGGTACTCTTATGACGCAAAGGACTACCTGAAGATTTACGATCAATATGATCTCGTCATTTCAACCAGAGTTCACGGCGCAGGAATGGCAGCATCCCTGGGCATTCCCAGTTTCACGATCTCCCATTCCGCAAGGACCGATACGGTGAACGGCTTTCTCTCACACGTGATTACGCCGGACGACGATCCAGAACTCATTGTCGATCGCATAGCCGGCATGGATCCGGGAAAAGAGTCCGCGCGGCTGATTGCCCATAAGTCCGCCGTACTTGGAGCATACCAGAAATGCCTGCGGCCGTATTTCCCTTTATGAACAAGGATTGATGGCCTCGTAAAAGAGCTCAACTGTATGGGACTGAGGCAAATGGACATTGCAAGGCTCAACGGCTTCCTCGAGAAGGTCAGGGAAGAGATCTACTCTGAGCCTCCCTCCCAAACCCATTCTGAAATAACAGGAAGAATGTTTCAGTTTTTCATGGACAAATATCCCCTTCCTCAAGAGAGCACGATTCTGGACGTGGGGTGCGGTCAGGGGACCGCTTTGGATCTATTCGCGCGGGAAGGCTATCACCCGATCGGGATCACTATGGATTCAGAGGACCGTGCGGTATGTCAACGAAAAGGGTTCGCCGTTTACGAAATGGACCAGTCTTTCCTGGATTTTGAGAAAGAGTCATTCGATCTCATCTGGTGCAGGCACTGTCTGGAACACAGCATCTTCCCCTATTTCACGATCTCGGAATTTTTCAGGATCCTGAAACCGAAAGGCTACCTGTATGTGGAAGTTCCTGCGCCGGAAACAAGCTGCATACACGAAGGAAACAAAAATCATTACAGCATTCTCGGGAAACGCATGTGGGTGGAACTGCTCCGGCGTTCGGCGTTTAGAGTTCTTGACTGCATAGATATTAATCATGTGGTGCCTGCCGGTCCGGATCTCTACTATGCCTTCATTCAACAGAAGAGTTAAGGTTTCATTCAGCCCTGCTCTTTTCATGTCAATTCATCAGACGCTCACCTCTGCCTTCCGCATGAAGACAATCTCAGGATGAACTTGCTCACAGAGTCGCGGATGGATTCTCAAGGCTCATGCCAGTGGGTGGTTTCCCGTTGAGTCCCAACAAATATACGGCCAGTATTGTTGTAACAGCCTTTGATCGGGAGGAGTCGCTCAAAAGACTTCTTGAATCCCTGAACCACCAGAGCCTGCCTCCGGAGCAGTACGAGGTGATCATCGCAGATGACTCCGCTGAAAGGAATACAGGAGAGCGCGTCCGCCAGGGAGTGGAAACCCGCTTTTCGACGACCCTTGTCAGGAGCGGTCTGCCCTATCATGTGAATGGTGTGTCGGTGGCCCGAAACAGGGGTATCCAGGCGGCGACTGGCCGCATTATCATCAGCATCGATGACGACTGCGTTCCGAATCGGTATTTTGTTGAAGAGCACCTCAAGTTCCATAAGAGCGGTTACCCTCTTATCGTCCTGGGTCACCGCTCGGAAAAGATCGGAAAGCTGGAAGAAGAACGGCCCATATCCGTCACGGAGACCAAGGGCCTTTCGGAACTGTTGGGCAGCGCAGCCGATTCTCTGGGGTTCTTCAATTTCATGACAGGCAACATCTCCTTCCCAAAGGAGATCGTGACAAAGGTCGGCCTGTTCAATGAAACCTTTGCCCAACCCGGTGAACACGGTTGGGAGGATATCGAACTGGGGTATCGGCTCTGGCGAAAAGGCTATTCCACGGTCTTTTCGAGAAACGCCGTCGTATACCGTCCGGCCACCGAAAGGGAAAAAGAAGAGCGAAGAAACAACACCGGGGCAACCGGAAAGGCGCTCGACCGTTTTCTCTCGATGCATCCCCTCCTCCCATGGATCAACCGGTTTCTCGATGCCTGCAACCGCAACGACCTGGAGACTGCTCTTGGTATCGGCGAAAAGATCCTCGAGAAGGATTCCGATCAGGTGGGGGTGCTCATCCGGACGGCATCCCTCCACATGAACAGCAAAAATCTGCCGAGAGCACAGGAATGCCTTTCCATGGCCACGACGCTTCAACCCATCAACGCATTGGCCCAGGAGCTTTACGGCGAAGCTCTGTATCATCTGGGGCGGCATGAAGAGGCATTGAGACGCTTCCAATCGGCCCTTGAACTCGACCCGGTGCGAACGAGATCGCTCTATTTCCTCGCTCACCTGAAAACCGTTTGCCGGGCCTCATGCGGTGCAAGGTTGGCTGCGCGGCAGATCAATGTGGAGCTCGGCGGCGGAGTCCTCCCGACGAAGGTCCGGGCCGAAGGGCAGGACGACTTCATCAACCTGGATATCCAGTCTCTGCCGGCTGTCGACGTGGTGCGCGATTTTCGTCAGCCTTTGCCGCTCCCGGATCGATCCGTGCGCCGCATCTTTTCCAGGGAGATGATCGAGCATCTGCCACACCCTGCTCTCCCCCGCTTTCTGGCAGAGTGTTTCCGGATTATGGAGCCCGGAGGCGAGTTGTACCTGTGCTGCCCGGATTTTGAAGCGATCGTGGCGCTCTACAACAAACAGTGCGGGTGTGTAACTGAAGGCATGGCGCAACCGGATTGCCCCGTTTGCGGCGGAGAGGCTCTGATATCCGAAAATTACTGGCGGTCCAACCTGCTGGGCAATCAACAGGATATCGGGGACGGCGGAATCAACGACACGCACAAGAACCAGATTACCTTCCCCTACCTGAAGGGTCTTCTGGCACGGACAGGGTTTGAAAGGATCGAGAGGGACGAGAGTAACAGGTTCTATGAGAAACATAAGAAGATTGTCAAATTATCGGTCAGATGTATGAAGCCCCCGGCAAATCGAATGTCCATGAGTCAAACAGAGCGGGAAACAAAAGCAACCTCGATGATGCAAAAGAACCAGCCGGGAGTATTTCTGCTGTTCAATCCCAACGGCGTCGTGGACCGGGATATCTGCCTGGCCCTGGATGCTGCCGGGTTTCAACTCGAATCCTACCCCATACAAGTTTCCAGGAGTCCGGAGGGACACACGCTGGAGAAAATTGATCTCCTGGCGATTGCAAAGACCATCCTGCACATGAATCCGGATTTTGTTCTGAGCGTAAACGGTGCGGGGCTCGATAACGAAGGGCTCTTCGCCCGCCTTTGCGCCTTCGTCAGGCGCCCTCTGGTTTTGTGGTACGTAGATGAGCCGTTTGTCGTCCCGGAATGGGGCTTGAAGTACATCCCCGAAACCACCGTTGCCTTCACGTTTGACCGTTATTACGAGAACCGCCTTAGATCGTGGGGTATCCCATGGGTTTACACCTTGCCCCTCGGAGCCAATGCAGATCGGCTCCACTCCTACCAAAGCGCTTCACATGAAAGGGGAGATTACCGACACCCCGTTTCGTTTGTCGGGGCGCTTGAATTTCAAAAGATCCAATACCTCCTTCAGAACATATCCCGACTCTGGCCGGATATGCCACCCGGCATGGTGGACGTCCTGGACCGGACCGTTCCCGCATATCGAAACGATTTTCTGAGGGACACGGAGGAGGTCCTCGCAGCCTGCGCAAGAGAACTTGGGGTCCAGTTTTCCTTCCCAAACGGTATGGTCAGGCAAATGGTGCTCTCTTATGTCGACAGGGAGGCCGGATTCCGGCAGAGGCATGAAATCATCGAGTCCCTCAGACCTTTCGGAGTTCGTGTCTACGGGGAAAGGTTCTGGGAGAAGGCGGTGGGGAAAACCTGCTACGCCGGACCTGTCGATTACTATTCACCGGAAATTGCCTCTTTGTATCGCTCGTCCAGGATCAACCTGAACATCTCCAAGTACCAGCTCAAGACAACGGTCAATCAGAGAGTCTTCGATTGTCCCCTCTGCGACGGGTTCCTGATCACCGACTTCAGGGAAGACCTGGAGGAATATCTCAGGATCGACAAGGAAGTTGCCGTGTACCGCGACAAGGAGGAGTTGAAAAAGAAGATCTCCTTCTTTCTGGAAAACGACGGAGAACGGCGCCAAATAGTGGAAAACGGGAAAGCGGCCGTCCTGGAGCGACACACCTATGGACACCGTCTCTCAAAGATGGCGGACATCGTCAACGCCATCAAACAAACAGCACGTTTCGAAAGGGCTTGCGAGGAGGTAGCGGCGAAATCGGCCCCACGGCAATTCCTTGCACTGATTGACAGGATCAGACAGGATGTCCCGAATTTCCAAATTCCGGTACCTGGTCGTCCAATCGCCGAATTTGCCCATTCCACCTGATTGCATTGAGCCCATTTCGTATTACAGCCGAGGAAGACAATATGACATGTCCGACAGCGCAGGAAAGGCTGGAGGAAGGAGAACGGCTGTTTCTCCTCGGCAATCTCGCCAATGCTCAAGAGATATTTGAATCCATCGTCAATGAAGACGAATCCTCAAAAGAAGCGTACAACAACCTGGGGGTCATCGCGTACCGGCATCGCGAGCTTGAAAAGGCCTTTCGTTACTTCATTAAGGCCCTGCGTATCGATCCTCGTTATGAAGACGCCGTTGAAAACCTTTGTCGCCTTAAAGGCGAGATTAAAGAAGATCAGAGAACCGCCACGCCTTTCAAGCTGCATTATTCCCCGGGGATTGCGCATCACGGCGAGAAGATGAGAAAGATGCTGAAGCTCGATCATTATGTCCCTGCGATTCACATCAACGACCCGGTCTGGTTCTTCGGCCTGTACTTTGATCAGGACTACCTCCAACTCCTGGCTCACGGTGGAAAGAAGATTTTGAACTGGCGCGGAAGCGATGCATTGAGGTTGAAAAGCAACTCCTGGAGGGTCCAGATCGTTAAGAACCTGCAGGGTGCCCTGCACGTCTGTCAGTCCCATCGGCAGCAGGAGGTCCTTGCAGGACTCGGTCTGAGCTCCATTGTCAGACCCATGATCAACGAAACCATAAGCGACATAAGCCTGACTCCTTTTCCAGGAGATCGCACGAGGATACTGGTATTCTGGAAACGCGGCATCGACGATTTCATCAGGGCGGATCTCTTTTTTGAAGTCGCCTTGAGGTCGCCGGGCGTGGAATTTCACATCGTCGGGGATGAGTATCCCCTCAGGTTTGCAGGGGCCGGGAAGGAAAACCTCATCTACCACGGTTTCCTTTCTGAGAAGGATCTGGACAGACTCATGGATCAGTGCAAGGGCACATTGAGGCCATGGATCTCCGACGGCACTCCGAATATCCAGACCAAAATGCTCCTGAAGGGCAGGTATGCCGCTCACGGCTGCCGATTCGAAAAGGTTGCCCTTTGCAGCAACGCGGATGAGTATGTCGCCTGGATAGAATGGCTCAAGGGGGTAGAGGTCCCGAATTTGGAGGCCAGAGAATGGTGGATGAACCACCTGAACAACTTCGACTTCCTTGATCCCGGCTTTGATGCTGCGAAGCAGGGTGAGGGCGAAAAGGGTTAGAGACGGGCATGCTCCGCACCTCTCTCGCTTCTTCATGGAAAGACGGGGTTCTGGAGGACGCCTGTCTTTGCTCGTCACGTTCGGGCTCCCCGACGATACTCGTCAAAAGCCCGGCGGGCCGCCAATACTTTCTGCACAGCCGGCGGGATCCTGTCAAAGAGGCGGCATCTCTTCTGGGAGAGCGGTGTTTTCATGACCGCGACGTGACGATTCTATTCGGCTTCGGGCTGGGATACCTTGTTCAGGAGATGAGAAAACGGATGGAGGCTTCTCACGATCTCATCGTCATCGAGCAAAGACCCGACATCTTTGAGGCCGCAAAACGATTTCTCGATCTCAGTGAGATCCTTGAAGACCCGAGGATCCGGCTTCTCGTCGGTGCGGATTCCAAAACCGTGGTCGATACGGTGAAGAAGATCCGGTGGAAGGTTTTGAGCGGAAAAGTTGAGAAGCTATTCTATGGGCCTGCCGTAGATCTGGCGCCCGAGGCCTACAGGAAACTGGAAAACGACATCGAATGCTATGTCTCAGAAATAAAGACCAGCTTTCTTTCATTCAAGACCCAGGTTCCCCTGAGGATGACCAATCTCTTCCACAATCTCTCCGCACTTTGCACCTCCAGGCCGGCCACGGTTCTGAAGGACGCTTATAAGGGGTTGCCGGCCGTTGTCGTCTCTGCCGGACCCTCCCTGGACAAGAATATCCGGAAAATAAGGGAGGCATGCAGGAAGGCGCCGGTGATTGCGGTGGACGCCGCTCTAAAGCCTCTTCTTGCATCGGGAATCACCCCCGACATGGTCGCGACTCTGGACCCCCTCGCTGTGAACGCCAAAAAATTCTCCGGGATTTCACCGAAGCAGGTAAAAGACACCGGGCTCGTCTATATGCCGGAAGGCAACCGGCACATTCCCGATCTGTTCACAGGCCCCCGCTTTTTTATCAACAGTCAAAACACCTTCACGGATTGGCTGATCGGGCTTCTCGGAGAGATTCCTGATTTCCCCGTCATGTACACGGTCACTCACCTCGCTTTTTTGATGGCCCGTCACATGGGGTGCGATCCGATCATCCTGACCGGGTTTGATTTCTCTTTTCCCGGGGACAGGGATCACGCCGGAAATTGCGAAAAAACATGGACAGCCGATTTCGAAAACGGGGAATTCGTGGAGATTGAGGGTGCCCACGGAGAGAAGGTCAAGACGCTTGCTCAATTTACCTATATGCTGCGACTGCTAGAAGATGAAATCGGCCGGACAAATGTTTTGTGTATCGACGCCACCGAGGGGGGTGCCAGAATCAAGGGAACCACACTCCTTTCCCTGGAAGAATCGTTTTGTGCTTATCTCCCCCAACACCAGACTGAGACCGCTCTCCTGCTGAGAGAGATCGACACCCGTTCCCAGCCACCGGACAGGAAGAGTTTGAGTCAAGGGCTAAGCTGGTTCCGTTCGGAACTCAACCATGCCTATGAAATCACCCGATCGGCCCAAACAGTGATCTCTGAGGCACGTCACTGCAAGGGGATGGACGGTCCGGAGGGACGAAAGCTCCTCTCCGCACTCGGTTGCATGAAAGGTCAGGTCACATCAAGAAAGGACTTTCTCGACATACTGGGCGATCTCTTATCCGATCTCCTGATCCGCGAAACCGGGAAATCCAGGTCAGGACTTGGATCGGGAACAGATAAGAGTCATGAAGTGCTCCAGGAATATGAATATTTTTTTTCTGAATTCAACAAAACCCTGACCATCTTGTCTGAAAGCGGCCGGGAATTTTTTAATGTGGCGTGGAACCCTCCGGACCAGGTCAGAGACGACGGCTCAGCCAGTAAACCATTTCCTGGAAAAGTTGGAATATTGGAATAATGGAATGATGGGGTTCAAAGCGATAAAGCCATTTTGCGGCACACTCATCTCCAGGCTTTTGGTTGCTGCTCTTCACCAATATTCCACTATTCCAACATTCCAATATTCCGGTCTGTCAGCACCACAAACTTCACCCCTTCGGGGTGCATCAAAGCCGGCCCCTGTGGGGGCGGATTTTTGCTTCCCCTTCATGGAAGACCAACCGCACCCATGAGCAGGATTTACTACTTCTGCCCGGATTTTTCTCAACCGTCGGCCGGCACGAGGCGATTGTACAGGCATGTCTTTCACCTCAACCGCCTGGGATACGACGCGGTGGTTGCCCATCAGAGACGCGGATTTTCGCTCACCTGGCATGAGTACAAGGTTCCTGTTGTCTGGATTGAGGATGTGTTGAATATCGGCCCCTCGGATGTGCTGGTATTTCCGGAAGGCATGGTCAGCCTCATGCAGAGCACCCGGAATTTTCCCTGCAAGAGAGTAGGGGTTGCCTTGAACTGGGCCTACATCCATCGAAACCTGCCGCAAGGAGAGATCTGGCCTGATTACGGCATTCGTCAGGCCATCACACCCTCCCCCCTGATCAAGAGTTTCCTGGAATGGAGCATGGGTATTGAAGCCACCCTGGTGGCGAACTATGTGGATGCGAAACGATACCGGTATGACCCGGCAATCAAGAGGCCCAAGATCAGTTACATGGTAAGGAAAGATCCGGCAGGAGACATCCTTCAGGCCATATTCAGGCGAAAGCAAGGCTCCGCGGTTTCCACATTCGAATGGGCTCGTCTCGACCGGATGGAGGAAGACGAATTTGCGCTCCATCTCAGGGAGTCCAGGATTTTCATCTCCACTTCCACCCAGGAGGGCATGCCCACGTCTCTGCTGGAGGCTATGGCATCGGGTTGTCTGGTGATCGGCTTTTCCGGGATTGGCGGCAATGATTACCTGATCGGTTCCGGTGAGGAGCAAAATTGCATCCTGATAGAGAACGGAGATCTTCCCGGTCTCGGCATGGCGCTGGATAGAGCTCTGGGAGAACTGGAACGCGAGGGATCCTGCTTTGACCGAATCGTCCGAAATGGAATTCAAACCGCCCATCGTTTTCAGGATTTCGAGGTCGAGGGGAAAAGCCTGGCCACATACTTTCAATCGCTGGGCTGCCTCCCGGCTGATCGCTGGAGCCGGGACGCCCTGAATGCGTCCCGGTCCACCTGATCCATCCATGCACATCTGCCTGTACAAACACGATCCAAAGGTAGAGGTCACACTCAGGATTCTTGGGGCTTACCAGAAGGCCTTCGAAAAGGCCGGCCACCGGACACTGGTCCTGGACCACAAGATGGCCGGCTTTACCCCGGAGGAGGCCCGGCTCTTCGCCCGCCGTTTTGTCGAATTCAAAGCGGATTTCGCACTCTGTTACGGGTTTTCTGCGATGCCCCGAATCAACGGGGGCTTCTTTTTCCGGAAACACAATATCCCCCTGATCATGCTCTGCTTTGAAAACCCCTTTTTCGGACTGAACCGGGAACTGATCGATGAAATCCAAGCGCATCCGGATCACTATCATTTCTTCATCTGGGACACATGCTACCTTGACCTGCTCAGGAAACTCTTCAGGAACTGTCATCCCATAGCTCATGCCGCCCAAACGGCCTCATCTCATGAAGAGGGTGAAGAGACACCGCTCCCTTTGGAAAAGCAGGTCTCCTTCGTCGGGCATATTCCGGACTTCATGAGTATGAGGAAGGAGAGGCTTGAAACCGGAAATCCCTTGAACGGAATGATCGACGAGATCCTGGGGAAGAAGATGATGTCGCCGGGCGAAAATCTCTTTGACCTCATACGAACAGAGTACGGCAGCCGGCCGGAAATCGATTTTCTCGATCCCTCCCTTCACAAGAATCTGATCTATCCGGTGTACGCCGAAGGACTCGGAATGTATCGACTCATGCTCCTCAACGGGCTCGAGGGTTTCGACCTGCACTATTACGGCGAGGGTTCATGGAATGCCGCGCATATCGCCTTTCACCCGAGCGTAGATTATGTGGATGAATTGCCGCGGGTTTACCGCACAACCGCGGTCAATATCGATATCCCCCCTTTCCAGAGCGTTGACTCGATCGACAACCGTTTCTTTGACGCAGCCGCAGCGGGCGGCCTGCTGCTGACCAGGGACAGCCGGAGTCTCGGTTCTATCTATCCTGAGAGGTCATCCATCGTCTATGATACCGTTGACGATCTGAAGGAACGCATACAATACTTCCTGGACCATCCTGCCGAGAGAGAGCGAGTGGCCGCTCAACTTCAATCATGCGTGATTCAACATCACACCTATGATCACAGGGTTTCTTATATCCTGAACACCCTTTGTCCATGAAGGACCTCGCCGCATACATGTAGGATTCAATGGAGTTACCGCCTGCGTCATGAAACTCTTGCTCGCTACCAAAGACGTGAACTTCTTCTCTCCTGTTTTCGGAGTTGGATCCCTGGAAAAGGGAACCGCCTACTTCACCTTCGGGAAGTTTGCACGGGACATGGCCTCCCAGGATGCAGGGATCCTGATGGATGAACACGCTCCCGTGCCGTTCCTTTGCCGTGACGCCCTCGGGGATTTGCCCAAGAACAGCAGGATTCTCTTGATTCATTCCGGCGGGTATGGCGACACCATCACCGTAGGGATCCTGATCAACTGCCTGAGAAAAAAATACGGCGCTGACTTCGATGTGTGTTGCCACCGCGACAAGCACGACTTCATTCTGAAACCCATGGGTTTTGAAGGAACCTGGCTGTCTTTTCCGCCTCCGGTAGGCCGCCTTCATCCTTACGACTATCTGCTCACCGATCTGGCCGCGATGGCGGAAGATCCCATGGATCTTCTCAGGCGTTCTCCCCTCGACGTGCTGGGGGAGGTCTTTGGCGTATCCCTCCGCAATGAGGGTGTTCAATACAGGATCCCTTCAGAATACCGGATCAGCATGGGGCTGCCCTCCAGCAAGCGCATCCGGGTCGGCCTCAATTTCGATGCCATGGGGCGAGTCAAATCCTACCCCGGAGATCTTCAGGACCTCCTGATCTCAAGATTGCTTCCTTTGAACCTTGAATTGCACCTCTTCGGACAGAGAACCTTGCCCTCCGGGTTGGCGGAATCGAATGGCGGCATCCATAACCATGTAAATCGAACAACCATTCCTGAACTGGCCGCTCTCCTGGACCAGATGGATCTGGTGCTGAGCGTTGACTCTTTCGTGGCTCACTTGTCCGCCCTGTTGGGCAAGCAAACCCTCGTCCTGCTTTCCACTACCGGGGAGGAATACTTTCGCCACTACCCGGCTGTTTCGGCTTGTTCGAGCCGGTTGACCTGCGCCCCCTGTTTTCACGTGAACGACACCTGCCCCCTGGGGCGTGCAAACTGCGGTGCCTTTTACCACGAAAGCATGCAGACGGACATCCTGGCTTCCAGGGTCATCAGAAAAATCTCAGGAATGTACGGCATTAAAAATGGATAAACGTCCTCTTTATGTCAGCCTGCCGAGAGGAATGAATTTCGGCTGGGGGGTGTGCGGCATTTATCTGACCCTCCATTTCGCTCAATCGGCGGACGTGACCTATATCACAGCCCCATTTACTCCGGAAGAGATTGGTGACAGGGAACAGTACGAGTTCCTTTCAAGGCTCTGGGTCCCCATGGAACGATTAAACAGATCTGGAATGGATTCGACTGCGGAGGTTCTGCTTGATCATCCCATTCTGCAAGCCATAGAGGGAAAGTCTTTGAAACCGCTCTACCTGCAGGCAAAAAGCCCAAGAACGGTTGGGTATACCTTCTTCGAGAGCCCATTTCTGAAGCCCGACAATGTGGAGCGGGCAAAGGAATATTATGATTTGATCGTGGCGGGATCCACATGGTGTCGTGACGTACTGATGGAACACGGCATTCGGAACACGGACGTAGTAATACAGGGGGTGGATACAGACCTTTTTCACCCGTTGGACGGCGAGAGAACTGAATTAAAAGACCTTTTCATGGTTTTCAGCGGCGGGAAACTGGAACTGAGAAAGGGACAGGATCTGGTGATCCGGGCATACAAGGTACTCCAGGACAGGCACCATGACGTTGTGCTCGTCAATGCATGGTACAACTCCTGGGACGAATCCACCATGACGCTCCGTTTCTCCCCTTACATCCGGTTTGACATGCCGGCCGGAGACTATGTACGGGCAATAGAAACGTTGGTGTACGAAAACGGGATCGACCCGCGACGGGTCGTAACGATCACGCCCCGTCCCCATGCCCGCATGGCCGAGATCTATCACACCACTGACTGCGGGCTTTTCCCGAACCGATGCGAAGGGGGAACCAATCTCGTGTTGATGGAGTACATGGCCTGCGGCAAACCGGCAATCGCCTCCTTTTCCAGCGGCCACAGGGACGTGCTCACAGACGCGAACGCGATCCCCGTTCGATCCCTCAGACCCTTTGCCCTGAAGGACCAAAAGGGAACCATACTTGAGAAATGGGACGATCCCGATCTGGAGGAGATCATCGAGAAGCTGGAATGGGCATATCAGCACAGGGACACCTTGAAAGCAATCGGCAGACAGGCTTCAACAGACATGGCTCAAAATACCTGGGAGCGTGCGGCCCGGGCTTTCCTTAATCTCCTCTGGGAGGATATCCCTTAGCAATGCGTTTTCTCTGCGTCCGCAAGCCGACCCAGGCAAACATCTTCGGCCAGGAATTCGACCTGAAACCGCCGGACTCCCGTCTGGAGAACATCCAGGACATCCTGGCCACGGACAATTTCTCGGCCTCTGAACTTATGTCCAAGCACCCCGGCATTCTGGCAGCCGTTTCATTCGACAGAGACAGGTGTACGCATTTCCCAAAGGTGGTTAACCGTGTAGAGGATATCGATTCTCCGGGGAGAATTCTGGTGATGAGGAACGGCGGAATCGGTGACCACGTGCTCTTTCTCCCTGCCCTGCCGGTCTTCCGGGACATGTTTCCCCTTGGAAGCGAGATCTGGCTTTCTACTCAAAAAGAGAAACACCCGATATTTCAGGGAAGCAAGGCAATCGACAGGCTGCTCCCCTTGCCTCTGCAATTGAACATCCTCCTTGAGGCCGATTACCTCGTTGACTTATCGGAAAGGGATGATCTCGAAGATTTCGAAAAACTCCACATGACCGACTATTACTTGAACTTTCTGGGGATCGATTACACCCGGGTACCGAACAAGGCCCCGCGAATCGACTGGGATGAGTCCAGGGCGGATCAGGTCCAGGCTCTTTTCGAAGGGGCACGAAAAGCACACGGAGAAAAACCCTTTGTCCTCTTGAACTGGATGGCCAGCAATGCTCTCAGGCTGTTACCGCCTCAGTCTCTGCTTTTTCTGGTGCAGGAATTCCCCAACATCTGTTTCGTAGTGGCCTTGCAAAAGAGCCTCACCAATCAGACTCGACAATACCTCCGAAAGCATGGGATCGACGTGCTGGATGTCACCCCTCTGATGGAAGACCTGACGTCCTATATGACTGCCATCAAGCTTTGTGATGCCGTGGTATCCTCGGATTCGGCTGCGTACCATCTCGCAGAAGCGCTCGGTAAGCCCTCGTTATCGCTTTTCGGTCCAATTGGATCAGGCTTGAGGGTACGATATTATACGAAAGCTCTTGCCATAGACGCTTCATACGAGGGCGAGACCTGTAGCGCTCCTTGTGGTCTCAATAAGGCCATGACCGGATGCCGGGAGGCTGTCGCTCTTGGGAAAGACTTTTCACCCTGCCTTCTTTCGATCGAGCCGGCGGACATCCTGAAGGCGTTCAAGCGGCTGCTCGGATCGCTTTAGAAGCCACCTGGTGTAGTGCGTCCAGCGCTTCTTTACATTCTATAGGTGACGGGAAGTATGTAAAAGGACTTCTGACGCAGGACACTGAAAAGGACCAAGATGCCCCCCTCCCCGGAACCCACATTATCCGCATGTATGATCGTCAAAGACGAGGAGAAGTCTCTTCCTCACTGTCTAAGGAGCATCCGAGACCATGTGGACGAGATCATCGTGGTGGACACCGGATCCACCGACATGACTGTCTCCATTGCCGAATCTTTCGGCGCAAGGGTCTTCCATCAGCCATGGGAGAACCACTTCAGCAGACATCGAAACCAGTCCATGTCTCTCGCCTCAGGGGAGTGGCTGTTCATCGTTGACGCGGACGAGGTGTTGCTGCCCTTTGACGGCGGGCCGCTCCGTGCGCATATGGATCTGGATGATTCCTTTGACAGTGTGATGATCGGCGTGGAATGTGCCAGCCCGATCGGGGTTGTCAGAAGCAACTCCGTTCGCTTCATAAGAAACCACAGAACCATCCGGTATCAGGGACGTGTTCACAATTACCTCGTGGGGGTCAAGAAAACATTCTTCTCGCCCATCCGGTTGTACCATCACGGCTATAACCTGGGTGAAGAAACTGACAGAAAAAAATTTGAGAGGACCACGTCGCTCTTGAAGCTGGATTTGGCAGAGGAGCCGGATAATCCTAGACCCTATCACTTCCTGGCCGCTTCCTGTCTTTCCACGAAGCGTTTCAAAGAGGCGGCTGAATACGCCGAAAAGGGTCTGGTCCGCTTTGAAAAGAATCAGATGGTTACTCATAACTATCTCTGGTGCCTGTACATGGCATCCGCATCGCATTTTCATCTCTCCAATCTGGACAAAGCGGCATCCTATGCCGAAAAGGCAATCACCCTTTTCCATGATCACCTGGATTCCCATCACATGCTGGCCGTGATCGCAGCCCGGCAAAAGAACCGGACCTTGTTTGAAAGACATGCGGAAAAGTATAACGACATCAAGGGCCGGATCGAAACATCCCCGGAATCTTTCGGTGAACTGGTGCACAACACACTGGGGTCGGGATGGGTGCTTGACATGACCAGAGGATTTTTCCTCCTGGAAGAGGGGCAGGGAGAGGACGCGGATGAAGTGCTGAGAGGGGCCTTTGAGCGATGTCCCGATAGTTCGGCCTATCATCTGATGCTCGGTCTTTTTTATGAGAACAGGGGGGACCATTCACTGGCGGAGTCCCATTACATGCAGGCATTGGAGAAACGTCCAACCAATGTGGAAGCGCTCTGGTCCCTGGCCGGGCTCTATGAACAGTTGAACAGACCAGAGAGGATTCCATTACTCGAAAAGATTCTATCCCTCAACCCTGATCTGGTCCAGGCCCACCATCAGCTTGGCCTGGCATTCATGAAGGCAGGAGATTTCCAGCAGGCTCTTTCTCATTTCAATGCGATTGAGGAGGCGGAGCCGGAGAATGCAAGGGCCAGGATCAATGAAGCCCTTTGCTTGAGAGGCATGGGCCTTTACGAGCGGGCACTGGAGCGATCTTCAGCCATAGAGACAAAAGACAGGGAGGAAATCCTCACCCTGGTATCCAATGTAGCCCTTTCCTATGATGGCCTGGGACAGACGGAGAAAGCCGTGGCATGGTTTCAAAGAATGGCTGAAATCGAACCCGCTGATCCGCTGCCTGCTGTTTTTCTCTCGAAGCTTTACCTGGATATGGCGCAAATCGAATCGTGTGTTTTCCAGTGCGACCGGCTCCTCTCCCTGCTCGGCATTGAGAACAACGTGGTATTGAGCAGCCTCAAGGAACTGGGAGACTTGTTCCATAGAGTCGGGAAACGGTTGGACTCCCGCGAGCGGCCTGATTTGGGGAAAATCTGTTTCCACGTCGCCCAAAGGCTTGAAAGGTTCCCTGGAAGCCAGAGGGAGAAACGAGGGGAAAGAGTCTTGCTCGACTAAGCTGCGATAAGAGGATTTTTGAAAAGCCCTGCCGGATGTCTTGCCGATCCGGCAGGGCTTTTTTTTTGAAAAAATGAAATGGTCGCAAAAAGGATTAAAGGTATTCCCCCGGCCGGTCGAAAGTAAAAGTGAAGCCGGAAAGGTTTCAAAAAGGCTGCCGAAAGGAGGTTGTCAAAACCTCCTGCCTTGAGGCAGGGAAGCCGAAAAGGCGCAAGCGAGCCTAAAACAAAAATCAGGGAGGATTGAAAAATGGGTTTAAGAATTCAGAACAACATTGCAGCATTGAACGCACACAGGCAGTTGACAATCTCTGACGCGGGATTGTCCAAATCCCTTGAACGCCTCTCATCCGGTTACAGGATCAACAGGGCGGCTGATGACGCAGCCGGGCTCTCCATTTCTCAAGGCTTGAGGGCGGATATCGCGAGCTACAAGGTGGCTTCGAGGAACACCAGCGAGGCCAACGCCCTTCTGCAGGTCGGAGAAGGCGCGCTCGATCAGATCGGCAACATGCTTACCCGACTGAAAGAGCTTGCCACCCAGGCTTCTTCAGCCAATGCGGCTTCGGACCTGGACAAGATCGACGCCGAGGCCCAGAAGCTGATCGCGGAAATCGACCGGATCGCCGAGTCCACCGAGTACTCCGGCACCAAGCTGATCGACGGCAGTTTCGGCGTTGATGTCAGCGCCAAAACCGGGACCATAAGCGGTGGCGCAGGGTATGTAGGCATTTCGGGTATGAAGGCCTCCGAGAAGTATACGATCTCGGATACCGTAGTGGGCTCCGGCTATGCCACAATCACCATCACCACGGGCGATGTGAGCCAGACGGTCATCAGCAGCGTCGCCGCCGGTGACAACACCAAGACCATCGAGTTCAGCGCTCTCGGTGTCCAGCTCACGGTCAACAGCGACTTTGACACCTCAGCAGAATTGGAAGGAAAGATCACTGCGGCCTCCACCGGTTCGGCCACCTTCCAGGTAGGTGCAGAGAACGCAGGAACTTCGCAGATCGCGTTGAGCCTGGGGAACGCCACCAAGGAATACCTCGGCAAGACGTCGGGAGGCGCAGGCAATGCCATTTCCGCCATTGACCTGACCACGGCAACCGGCGCCCAGGATGCGCTCGACACGGTCGACTACGCCATTTCGGATCTGGGCAAAATCCGCGGTGATATTGGTGCCGCCCAGAACCGTCTCGGTTATGCTGCGGCAAACCTGGCAACCACCATCGAGAACGTGACCGCGGCCGAATCGGTCATCCGAGACGTCGACATGGCATCGGAAATGACGACATTCACCAAGAACCAGATTCTGCTGCAAGCCGGCACCGCCATGCTCGCCCAGGCCAACATGGCGCCGCAGCAGGTTCTCTCATTGTTCGGCTAGACCCGCCTGTAGATCAGGCCCAATCTCAAAACCCCTAACCCGAGACCCTGCCTCAAAAAGGCAGGGTCTCTCTTTTATGGAAGATTGGAATGATGGAAAGATGGAATAATGGGTAGAGGAGAATCTATTTTCCAAATACAAATTCTTTTGGCTTTTGCCCAACATTCCATTGTTCCAGTATTCCATTATTCCTCCCCTCTCAGACCGTCGTGGCAAGGACATTGCTATTTCATCAGATGCGCAGGAATTGACTCAAGTTTTTGGAAGTTTCGACCGATTTGATGATCATCGGTAGGCAGGTCTTTCCTACCGGCACGCACACTCAGAATGGGAGATGGTCTATGGCGACGAGTACCAATTTGATCAGCGGGCTATCGAGCGGATTCGACTGGCGAAGCGTTGTCGATCAGCTGATGCAAATCGAACACCGGCCGGTTGATCTGGTGGAGAACCAGAAAACGGAATACGAGCAGAAGCTTCAAATATACCAGTCGCTCAATTCGTCTCTTCTGAGCTTCAAGACCTCGGCCGCCACACTGGCGAAATCCGAATCCTTCAATCTCTTCACCACCAGCATGAGCACCGATTCCGCTTCGTACAGCGCTTCTGATTTCTTTTCGCTTTCTGCCACCTCGAGCGCCGCGCCCGGCTCCCATACCATCGAGATGAGTGCCACCTCCACTATTGCCCAGGCCAGGAAGATCTCTTCCAAAAGTTTCACCAGCTATGATACGGCCATGGGCGTTTCCGGGGAATTCCTCATCAATGGCCGAGCCGTAAAGGTGGAGACTAGCGACAACCTGAGTGACCTGATGAACAAAATCAACAATCTTAATTCGGGATCGAATGCCACGGAGGTGACGGCTTCCATTCTGACTGTTTCCACTGGGAACTATCGGTTGATCCTCACCAGCGACAACACCGGCGAGGATGCGTTCACCATCTTTGATGCGGGCTCCGATGAGCAGAATATTCTCAGCACAGGCCTTGGTTTCACGGATGGAACAACCACTGTCAAGAACCTCCTCAGCAATGGGGCCCAGTCCGAGGAGTTTTCGAGCAGCGCCGTTTCCGCGAGCTCAATGCTGGGTCTGACCACCGGACAAAGCGGGACGGTAACGCTGGGTGCTATCGGCAACCCGAACCGATTCACAGTGGCGTTGGACCTGTCCAAATCCATCACGGAGATTGCATCGGCAATCAATGCAGCCTCATCGGTCGCAGGATCGAACATTACAGCCTCAGTGGTCCCAACCACAGAAGACGGCGCGACCACCTACAGTCTGAAGATTCTCAACACCACGAGCTTTACGGACGATAATCACGTACTGGAAACCCTTGGACTGCTTGAAGGAGGTCAGGCGAATGTCGCCGAGGAGCACCTCAGCTCCAGCGCGAGCACCCTGACCACGGCGGCTGGCGGTGGAAACGTCATTGCAGGCTCCACCTGGGGCCAGATCAATACCGGAAGCGATGCAAACAACGTTACCAACGGAGACACGATCACCTTTAGCGGTGTCAATCATATCGGAACCGAGATCACGGGAAGTTATACCATCGTTGACAAGGATGTGGATGATGTTCAGGGGCTTCTGACCGCCATTCAAAACGCGTTTTCCTCTGTTGATGACGGCAGCTACACGGTCACCGCAAGCATCGAGGATGGCAAGATCAGGGTTATCGACAGCGTGAGCGGGGACAGTCTTCTGAGTCTTTCCGTAGTCGCAAATAATGAAGGAGGAGGCTCCCTGAACCTGGGCACGATCACTGCTTCCATGCAGGGCTACACCATGCAGCTCAAGGAAGGAAAGGACGCGAGTATCATCATCGATGGGGCCGCTGTCAAAAGCTCAAGCAATACCATTGACGACGCGATCTCCGGGGTGACGATCAACCTGCTCAACGTTGAATCAGGCAGTACTGTCAACTTCACCGTTTCCAGGGACTACAACAGCGTCCTTTCTTCCGTCCGGGGTCTCCTGGATTCCTATAACGAGGTTGTCGGGGCGATCAACGAGCAGTTCTATTATGATGAAGAGGCGGAGAGCGCCGGTTTGCTCCAGGGGGACGGCACCCTTAGCTCCATAAAGTCGGCTTTGGTGAACATCCTGACACAGGCAATAACCGGCCTGCCATCCGACCTGAACAGACTTTCCCTGGTTGGGATCAATTCGGTTATTGACTACTCTGATCACAGCAAAGACGGCACTCTGACTCTGGATGAGAAAACTTTCCTGGACGCCTTCAACAGCAACTTTCTCGGCCTTCGGAGAGTCTTTATTGCAGAGGGTTCCACAACCGATGCGGATGTGAAGTACATTGCCCACGGCGAGGAAACAGTGGCCGGAGAGTACGAGGTCAACATCACACAGGCGGCAACCCGGGCCGGTGTCACCGGGACAACGGTCCTCGCCTCCGGAATCGGCGCTGGAAACATTGAGACACTGACCTTAACACAAGGCAGTAAAGTTGCGGCTGTCGTCCTCAACGGCGCTTCAGGGGAAAACGGCAGTTCCATAGACGATATCGTCAATGCCGTCAACTCGGAGCTCGATGCAGAGTATTCCCAGTCCATCGTGGGAAATGTCAAGAATACCACGGACGAAGACCAGACCACGGCAATTACCAACACGACAACGTGGTCCTCGATTTACAGCGGTGGGGTGTCCGCCGGCATTACAGACGGAAACGTCATTGAATTCAGCGGGCACAGGAAGAACGGCTCGTCGATCAGCGGCACCTATACCATAGTCGATGCCGAATCGGACACGGTTCAGGGGTTTCTCTCCGCCGTCGAATCCGCATATAACAATGAAGTCTCCGCTTCCATCGACACAAACGGATACCTGGTGATCACCGATAAAACCACCGGCACAAGCAGTCTGGATATCGATATCACGGCGCCCGGAAATCTGAACTTCGGAGCAGTGACCACCTCCAACCTCGTCGGCAGCCAAAGGAACACCAAAGGCGAGGGGGCAAGCGCCATTTCGGAGACGGACACGTGGGGCGACCTGGACGGGCAAACACTTGCAGGTGGAGAAGTGATCAAGTTCGCGGGGTACACTTCAGGTGGAACGGCAGTGGAAGGAAGCTATACCGTGAACATGGGCGACCAGATCGGCGTTTTTCTCAGCGCCATTGAGACCGCTTACGGCGGCAGCGTGAATGCTTCTCTTCAGGATGGAAGAGTGATTATCACGGACGGCGCCGAAAACAGCACCCTCGGCATTACTATTTTCGAGCCGGAAGGCGGGGGAGTAGATTTCGGGACCATGAGCGGCGGCGTAACAGGACGCTACAGTATGCACATGACGGCATCCAAAGACGGGAGCGATCACCTGATGCTCACACACGATGACTACGGCAGCGCGGCCTCTTTCTCGCTAAGCCAGAGCGGCGGTAATCTTGGCCTCGGCGCAGTCACTGCCGGACTGGACGTGGCCGGCACCATCAATGGCGAAGCCGCCACAGGCGCCGGCCAGATCCTGTCCGGGGCAGCTCCAGCCGAAGGCGGGACCACAAGCGTGAAAGGGTTGGTGCTGAAATACACCGGCACCGAAACAGGTGCCCAAGGTACCGTAAAGATAACCATGGGCGCGGGAGAGCTCTTCAGCAGGGTCATAAACGACATCACCAACGTAATCGACGGGTATCTGGACTATAGAATGGAGTCCATGACCGAGCGCATCAGTGATTACGAAGACCAGATCACCAACATGGAGGCGCGCCTGAATCTGAAGATGGAAAACATGATCAACCGCTTTGTGGCGATGGAGCTGGCTCTGGCCAAAATTCAGAGCCTGAGCAGTTGGCTAAGCGGGCAGATCAGCGCCGCCTCGCAAGCCTGGGGATAATCTGCAGAATGTTCAATGTCCAATGTCCAATTTCCAGGGGAAGAGAGATGTCGAATATCGAGGGAACACAAGATTTGCCACAAAGACACTGAGACACAAAAGATAAGAGGGTTTCTTCGGGACTTTGTCTCTTGGCGGCAAAGTCGCCTTGGCAGTTGAATGAACGCAGCAAAATTCAAAAGGGGGGAAATGTATGGGTTATCAGGGGAAGGCCGGACAGTACAAGAGACTCAATATCGAAACCGCAGGGAAGCTCGATCTGATCTTGATGTGTTATGAAAAGAGCATTGAAATGCTCCGTCACGCAAAAGCGTATCTTGAAGGCAAGGAGTATGAGAAGAAGGCGGGAAAACTGCAGAAGGCAATTGACATCATTCATCAATTACAGGCCTGCCTCAATTTCGAACAGGGAGGCCAGATCGCCAGGAATCTCGATTCCATTTACAATTATCTGGTGAGAAGACTGCTGGACGCTGATCTGAAGAAGGACGCAGGAGCCTATGATGAGGTGATCGGTATCCTTTCCGAGTTGAAAGAAGCCTGGGAAGGAGTGGCTAAAGACAGGGAGACAAACGGGATCGTGCAGAAAACGAGGACGGGTTTGAGTCTTGATCAACTCGCCGCATGAGATTCAAGAAAGCAGTCGCTGTGACCGATGATTCCCACAGGTGTGGAGGCAGGAACTCATGAGGACGGAGTAGGAGCAATACCTCTGTCCGACGAAAACAAAGAGGTTTTTCATGGAAGCGGTAGCTTTGGTAAAATCAATGGAAATCAAGGGTGCGGTCCCGGCCTCCGTTTCAGGAGAGAGCCCGCCTCGCGCCCGCGAGCCCTCCAAGATTGAGACGCAGAGCTCGGCGATGGAGTTCCAGGAATCGTTCGACAAGATCGAAAAGGCATCCCGCGAGAAGGTCGAAAGGATCGCCCAGGTCATGGACGACTATCTCCGGTCTTCTCAAAGAAGCCTGAAGATTCAGGTTGACAGTCAAACCGGGGAAACCATTGTGAGGGTCATTTCAGCAGAGGATGGAAAAACCATCAGGGAAATTCCTCCGGAACAGATGCGCAATCTGGCCGCCAAAATGGAGGAGATGATGGGCTTCCTCTTTGATGAAAAGGTTTGAGCCGTTTTGCAGCTGCATCTTTCAATCCGGCAGAGGAACTCGGGCAGATCCAAATGGACTTGAAGATACTTATTATCGATGATGACAAGAGGCTGCTCTCCGCGCTCAAAAGCCTGGCCGAGGAAGAGTGCCACCGGGTAACCACCTGTGAAAACGGGCTGGATGGAATGAGGAGTTGCCGCGAGCAGAAGTTCGATCTGGTGATTACGGACCTTATGTTGCCCGGCGCAGGCGGCTTGGAGATCATGCGGGAGGCTCGAAAGATCAGCCCTGAGACATTGGTTGTACTGATTACAGGATATGCCTCTCTCGAATCGGCGATCAGCGCAATTCGAGAGGGCGCTTACGATTATGTTGCAAAGCCTTTCAAACTGGACGAGATCAGGATCCTCCTTCATAACGCCTCGGAAAGGATTCATCTGGTCCATGAAAATGAAAGGCTCCTAGGCGAATTGCAGGGGGCCTATAAGCAGCTCCAGGGGGTGAAAGAATTAATGGGAGTCGGAAACATGGATTCCATCGATCCTCATCATTCACAACTGCCTTTCATTGCGGGCAGCATGCTCCCCCTCTATTACCAAGATAATAGGGCTGCCACCAATCCAGGATTCCTGTCGGACCTGGAACGCATTTCGGTGCTGTTGGAAAAGGGCTTTATCTCGCAAGAGGAATTTGAACTATGCAAATCCAGACTGCTCAAGAATCTCCCGCACTGAAACCTGCTGATCTCGAGTCATTGCGAGTCCTCATTGCGGACGATGAACCGATCATCTGTAAGACCTTGAGCTTATTTCTGCGCCACATCGGGATCAACATCATACAAACTGTCAGTGACGGCAGCTATGCCGTCGAGGAACTTTGCCGCAACTCCTATGACTATGTTTTTGTGGACCTCATGATGCCCAGACTCACTGGTCTGGACGTTCTCAAGAAGGTCAGTGAGTCGCACCCGCTCTCCAACGTCATCATCATGACCGGGTTTCCTTCCATGGATACGGTCATCGAAGCCATGCACTACGGGGCATCGGACTTCCTGGTCAAACCATTCCGGTTCGAAGACGTAAAGATCGGACTGGAACGAATGCAGACGATCAGGAGATTGAAAGAGAAAAATTGGCAGCTTCACGAGGAACTGAACAAGAAAAAGGAAGTGGAAGAGCTCAACTATGAACTGGAGAAGAGGATCAGGCTCCAGACCATCCTCTACAACATCGTCGACTCCCTTTCGAAGATCAACCGTTCGGAGAGCCTTTATCACTACATCGTCAGGAAGGCGGCCGACTCGTGCAACGCGAGGCGGGCATGTTTCATGATTTATGACCAGGGGAATTCACACCTTTTGGCAATCGCGCAGGAAGGCTTGACCGGCAGGTTTACAGGTCTGCAGGCGGTTTTTCGGACCGACTCCGAGGGAACACGGATTCTGGAAGACGATTTCCTTTCACGCCATTTCGGGGCGTCTTCCGACACCGCCCTGCCATTGAACCGGATCACACGAGTGAACGGCCTGATGGGGGTTCCTTTCAACATCAGGAACGAGCCATTTGGGGTCCTCCTCATCGGCGAAAAAACCGGGCGTGAAAGCTTTGACACCGAAGATGAATTCATCATCAAATTCCTGGCAGAGAAGGCGGCTCTCAGCATCGAAAACATCGCCCTGTACGACAATCTGAAGGAGAGCCTCATCGCCACCCTGAAGTCTCTGGTCAGTGCCATAGAAGCGAAGGATCCCTACACTCAGCAGCATTCATCCAGAGTGACCGAATACGCCTCCAGGATTGCCATGAAGATGAATTGCGATCATGAAGTCCTGCAGAAACTGGCCTCAGTCGCCCCTCTTCACGACATCGGAAAAATCGGAGTGAATGATGCCATTCTGAACAAACCGGGAAGACTGACCCAGGAGGAGTTCAGCCATATCATGGCCCATCCTCTGATCGGCGTGAATATCGTCTCCCCACTCGGATTGGATGAGGAAGAGCTCTCCGTGATACGAAATCATCACGAGCGCTGGGATGGTCAAGGATATCCCGATCATCTGCGCGGATCTCAGATCCCCATGCTGGCCAGAATTCTGGCGGTGGCCGACGCCTTCGACGCCATGAACTCCGACAGAGCATATCGGAAGGCGCTCCCGTCATCCGATTGCATGCAGGAGTTAAGAAAAGGCTGCGGCACACAATTCGACCCCAGTGTGGTCGAAGTCGCCATGGACGTGCTCTCCACCTGAAGAATCACTCCCAGAGGACCCGTCTTTAAACTCAACAGCATGTTTTACTGATTCAGTTTATCCAGCCTTCCATTACTCCAGCGTTCCCCCTTTTCCGCCTTCTTTCTCCAACCTTCTTTGGTGGCATTACTATTGCAAAAACCATAGTTTTGTGATTGTGTACATTGACTCTTCGAGAGGTGTGCATGGCTTCTGACAACAGGAGAGCGTACTACAGGGCGCAGATTACGATACCATTGCAGTGGCGGATACTCCTTCCCGAGGAGAGCAGGATCGTCCGGCAGGGATTGGGTGCGAATCTTTTCAGAGGGACCGGGGTGCCCAATCCTATAGACGAATTCCTTGAGCAGGCAACGCCCGGATCCAGTGAAGAGCATCTCTATCGCTGCCTGCAGCTCGTGAACAACAAACTGGATTTTCTTATCGAGCATGCCTTCCTCCATCCCGACCGGAGCTCTCCCGCGCGAGGCGACGTCATCGACATCAGCGGGTCGGGTTTGAAGTTCACCTGTCGCGACCACATCCCGGAGGGCTCTCTCCTGAAGCTGGATCTGGTCATACCCACCACCTCCAGGTATCAGTTGGAAATGATTTCCGAGGTGGTCAGAATTGAGACCCGGATGGGAGGATATACGGTTGCCTGCAAGATCATGGAGATAGACGAAGGGGCCAGGGAGTCCATTGTAGACGTTGTCTTCCAGAAACAAAGAAAGGACATCAGGACCTCAAGGCAGGTTCAGGAGGATTCGAATGCACATTGAAATTCCAATGGAGCGCTTTGTCGATTTTTACCGACTGGTCGCGTTGGGAAAATTGATCCAGGGACTTGTGCACAACCTGAACGGCCCTCTCCAGAACCTCGGAATGGATATGGAGATGATGGAACATTCACTCAGGAGCGACAATCGAATACCGGCCGAACTGTCGGAGTCCTTTGCAGGCCGTCTGAACAGGATGGAAGGGGAATTCGATCACATCACCCGATTGATCAAATCCGCATCCATGAGGATCGATCCGGAAGGGGACTTTTTGCAATACGGAACAATCAAGGCTTTTCTTGAGCAGGAAATCTCTTTCCTATACTCCGATCTCTATTTCAAGCACAATGTACAGAAGGACATTGACCTTCCCGCAGATCTGCCTCGTCTCGACCGGTTCTCCCGGGACATCCTGCTCTCCCTGTGCTGGCTCATTCAGTCTGTTGTCGAGGGGATGGAGAGCGGAGAAGCGAATCGGTTCTTCATGACGGGAAAATCCCTTTCCTCGGCTCTTGAGCTGTGTCTCGTCGTAGAGGGGACAACGGTTGGAACGAGCTACAAGGACACGGTCGACGAGGAGATGGACCCCTCTGGATCATTGCAAGTACAGGATGCTCTCGGGATGAGGATACTCCTGGCCATCCTGAGACTCTACGGTGTTTCGGCTGCCTTCAGCCGTGAACCGACGCGGTTCGAAATAACACTTCTCATTCCCTTTACGAATAGTCCCCTCTCCTGAATTTTGCCGTTTCTCTCCCCAGGGTCAATACCGTATCCGAGATAATGTTCCTGAGCTTTTCGGGCAGTTCGGCCTCAGTCTGGAGCATTTGGAACCCGGCCATTCTTTCTTCCAGGTGGTCGACCAGAGGTTCCATTTCATTGGCTTGAAAGGAGGGGTCGGCGAGGCGGCCGGCGTAAAAATCGACGAGATCCAAAGTCTGCTCCAGATCCCTCAATATTTCGGCCTTTCCAAAGACGATTTCTGAATTCTGAATGCTTCCCGTCTGGTTCAAGATCTGTACCCCTTCCGGGATCATCCCTGAAGCCGCCGGGCTTCGTCCCATCTCCTGAAACCCCTTCTCCAGCTCGACATCCTCCATGATCTGATGAAATGTGTTTTCGCCCTGATCCTTTACCGTGTTTTGCCGCCGGATCTGGTCCAGCATCACACCAGGATTTTCCAGTACTTTCATCTTTGTCTCCTTCGTTGCGAGTTGCGGGTGCTTTTGAGAGTCGATTTGCCGTTACAGGCAAGGAGATATGCAAAAGCATTGCCAGTGGAATAGTTCTAACCGCCCCTCATGGTTGTGTTTTCGAGATCTTCGTTACTATATGAAATACCTGACATTTACGCACCCTCTCAGGAAAATAGCCAAAAAAGTCTTCTCCTGCTGAAGAGGGGCGGGACTGTTTCTGTCTTCTCCGGCAGGAAGTTACTTCCGCTGAGCGGAAAAAACGTAACACTTCAGCTCTTTGAAAATGGCGGACTCGACCGGATGTTTCATAGGGCTAATGTTTTACGAAAAAACTTCAGTTGAGCATTTCGAGGGATGACCGCGAGATATGAGGAAGGGAGACCACCTTTTCCGCCGCCCCGATTTTTATGGCCTCTTTGGGCATGCCGAAGACGACGCAACTCTGTTCGTCCTGGGCGATCGTGCGGGCGCCGGCTTCTCTCATCTTCAGCAACCCTTCTGCGCCATCTGCGCCCATGCCTGTCAAAATGATGCCCACTGCATTGGCCCCGGCATAATCGGCCACAGATTTAAAGAGCACATCGGCAGAAGGTCTTTGATGATGGACCAGAGGTCCGTTCTTGACCTGAACGTAATACCGGGCTCCGCTTCTTCGAAGCAGCATGTGGTAGTTGCCGGGAGCGATGAGAACGGTTCCGTTAACCACGGAATCTCCGTCCTCCGCCTCTTTTACGTGCATTGCACAGAGCGCGTTGAGCCTTTCTGCAAAGGAGGTGGTAAATTTGGCGGGCATATGCTGCACCACCAGGATTCCGGGCGCATTCGGGGGCATGCCTCTCAACACCGCCTTGATTGCCTCGGTGCCGCCGGTCGATGCTCCTACTGCGATGATCTTGTTGGTGGTTGCACTCAAAGCCTGTGGAGCGGCCGCGGGCATGGAGGTTTGCGTTTCGGCTTCATTCTGGAGTCTCCGACGAATGTCCACTCGCGCGACAGCCCTGATCTTGTCGGCAAGCTGCACACTCATATCCCCCACCGAGTAGGCGGCGGAAGGTTTGGAGATCACTTCCAGTGCGCCGAGGCTTAGAGCCTCCATGGCCAGTTTGCCGCCTTTTTTTGTCAGAGAGCTGACGATGATGACGGGAAGAGGATAATGTCTCATGAGTTTCTTGAGAAATGTGAGCCCGTCCATCCGGGGCATCTCGATGTCCAGGGTGATCACATCCGGCTGAAGTCTCACAATCTTGTCCCTTGCCACAAAAGGATCAGGCGCCGTACCTATGACCTCTATGCCCTTTTCCCGCGAGAGTTCTTCGCTGAGAACCTTTCGAACAATTGCGGAGTCATCTACCACCAGGACTTTTACATTGCTATCCATGGCCCCTCTTGAACGGTCATTCCGTGCAACTGCCTTTGCGACCCGTTCCCTTTATTCATTTCACCATCGCCTTTTCTCCGTAACGGTCTCTCAATGGACAACGAGCCGCAAGCCCAGGGAACTGTCGACCGTTTGAACGGGGACGAATATCCCTTCATTCAAGCCGGAAAAGGCCTCTTCCATATCGGAGCCTTCGACCATCACGGGAATCTCCAGATTGAAAAGGGCATGATTATCCAGAATGCTGAACATATTTCCGGCAATCATGTTGACAATCTCCTTGACCGTATCGGCCCGGTGTTCCATTGTGACATGTTGCTCATCCTGTCCCAGAAAACCCGCTGCAAGCGAGGACGTCATCTCCTCCGGAAGGAAGAAGAGAAAATAGCCGGCGAACGGCCCTTTGAAGTCCAGCTTTGCAATCATGAATTTTCGGGGACGGCATAAATCGGCCCAATCGTGTTCGGACGTGTTCGGAAAATCAACCGGCACGAAGAACATCTTTTCAAGAACCTCAGAAATCGAGCGTTTCATCGCTGATTCGAGTGTCTCCGGTTCCATCGGTTTCTCCCATGATGCGGCTTAATTTGTTTCGAATCTCCTCGGGCGTAAAGGGCTTCCTGATATAGTCGGCAGCTCCGCCTTCCATGAATTCCCTCACCCTCTGCTGGCTTCCTTCGGTAGTGATAACCACAACCGGAATCGTCTTGAGGATCTCATCGGCCTTCATATGGCTGAGAAGTTCAAGGCCGTTCATGTCAGGCATATTGTAATCCGTGACGACCAGGTCCATCCATTCCCGGCTCAAAATCTCCAGTGCCTCCTTCCCATTTCCTGCATCGTAAAACATCCCGACCATGAAGCCTGATGCCATGATGGTCTTTTTTACAACCGCCCTCATGGGAAGAGAGTCATCCACGATGAGTACATTATATGCCATTTCCCATTACCCCGCGTTTCAGCAACCTGCTATGCATGAATCAACTCTTCCACCTTGCGGAGTTTCTCGCCGAAACCCGCCATCACTTCTTGAAAATCCCGGTCGGAAAACCCCAGCTTGTCGATCACATCCTTTCGAAATCGGTAGGCCAGACCGTCCGACCCCACCCCGACCCCGATCATCATACAAAGGGTATCGGCCAGGTATACGATCGAGGTCTCCAGATCGAACTCTGTCGACTCATCAGTCAAATGATGACTTCGTATGATCTCCACCATCTTGGGGCTGTACCCCCATTTCTCGGCAACCAGGCCGCCCAGCTCCGCATGGTCGATTCCGATTACGGCCTTTTCCGCTTCCATGAAGCTGTACCCGTATTGAGTCACGAGCAGGTTGATCTTTTCGAACGAATCGGCCACATATTGGCTCAAGACCACTTTGCCTATATCCTTGAGAAGGGCCGCGGTAAAAACGAGATGAGAGTTATCCATCTTCCGTTTTTCCGCGAGCTCACGGGAGATGAGAGCCGAAGAAACGGAGTACTTCCAGAGGTCCCCCTCTTCCAGGTCATAGCCGTCCTGCCTCTTCCTGAAATTCGCCGCGCCGCCGCTCATCCAGACAAGATCCACGACCTGGTCAATCCCCACAAACACGATGGCCTGTTGGACCGAATCGACCTTCTTGGGTACACTGAAATAGGAAGAGTTGCACGTCTTGAGCAGGTTCGCCGTCAGAATCTGGTCATAGGTTATGATCTCCGCAATCCTCGACATGGAGCTTTCGGGATCGCGGGCAAGGAGCATGACCTGCTCCGCCACATGCGGAATGGGATGCAGTCGGTCTATCCCCTGGAGGATTTTCTGAATGTCCTTCATATCTCTGTTACCCCCTGCCCGGATACTTTGAGCCAGGTCTTACCGTCCCGAACTGCGAGCTTCAGGGTGCGGTTGGTATTCCCTCCCACGTTCTCGTAATCGACCATGACGTTGTTCTTCCAGAAAATCTTCCTGATTGCCATGTGGTTTCTCTTGCCGATATTGAAAAACCCCTGCTGGTCCAGGACCTGCGCCCCGCCCACGACAATGACCTTCATTTGCTGTTTTTTCGCCCCCAGCGCATAGGCTGCCTTGAACAGAGCGGGAATGCCCGTGTCTGCAAACATGAATGGATTCACCTGGGCCTTTTCCGGGTCCAGAGACGATTCAGGCAGCATGAAATGCAGCATTCCTCCCACATGGGCCACCCGATCCCAGATCGATACCCCGATGCACGAGCCGAGTGAGTAGGTGACCAGCACCGAATCAGGCTCTTTGCTCACCTTCATGTCCGACACACCGACTATGATATTCAACTAGAGTTTCCTCTTATCAACCTGCTTTACATGCTAATTCTGGGAAATCTCGAAAATGCCCGAGATATCGAGAATGAGTCCCACTCTCCCGTCACCGAGGATCGCGCCGCCTGCAATTCCTCTTACGGCTTTCAGTCCTTGTCCAAGGCTCTTGATCACCACTTCTTCCTTGCCCACGAGCTCATCCAGCAGGAGGCATCTTTGATGTCCGTCATTCTCCACAGCCACAACAAGGCCTTCCCAGGGATGCGTGTAATCCCCCTGAATGCCGAACATCCGATCCAGCCTGACGAGAGGAACGAGTCTGCCGCGGGTGAGAATCATCTCTCCTTTCCCCTCTATGGTAGAGTACTGCTTCTTTTCGGGTCTGAAGGACTCGAGAATGGTGAGAGCAGGAATGATGTATCTCTCCTTGCCTACACGTACAACCATGCCTTCGATGATAGCCAGGGTGAGAGGAAGACTGATGACAAAGACCGCACCCTCCCCTTTGCTTGAGCTGATTTCTATGCGTCCTCTCAGTCTGTCGATCCCTTTTCTCACCACGTCCATTCCAACGCCGCGCCCGGAGATGTCCGTCACCTTTTCAGCGGTGGAAAACCCCGGGTGAAAGATCAGGTTGTAGATATCGGAGTCGACCATCTTGCTCTCATCCGCCATGAGTTGGAGTGATCTGGCCTTTTCCAGGATCCTTTCCCTGTCAAGCCCGCGGCCGTCATCCCGTATCTCGATGATGATGTGACCTCCCCTGTGATACGCCTTCAGAAAAACGGTTCCGCTTCTGCGCTTTCCCGATTTCTCCCTGTCCTCCGGGAGCTCTATACCATGATCCACTGCATTGCGGATCATGTGAACCATCGGCTCGTAGAGTTCTTCTACGACGTTTCGATCGATTTCCGTGTCCTCACCTTCCATTTCCAACACCACTTCTTTGCCGGAGTTCTTGGAGAGGTCCCTCACCAGCCTGACCATCTTTTGAAAAGTGTTTCGGATAGGCACCATGCGCATGGACATGGCCGTTCTCTGAAGGCTGGAGGTGATCTGATTCAGTTGATTCAGGTTATGATAGAGCTTCTGGTCCTTGGAAGAGAGCACCCACTTATTCTGCCTCAGCATGGCCTGATTGATCACGAGCTCGCCTGTCAGATCCACCAGGTTGTCAAGCTTCTTCGTATCCACCTTCACCTGGAGATCGATATGCTGGCGGCTGAATTTCTTCTGATCCCTCAGCGCCGAAATGACATCCTTTGTCTCGGCCTTGTTTTCTTCAACCAGAATTTCGCCGATCCTTTTCTCCGGCTCCTCCTTTTGTCTGGTGAGGCCCTGCTCCACATCCTGGCGATCGACCGCCCCCTTATGGATCAGGATTTCGCCCAGGGGTTTTTCCCCGAGCAAATCGGACTCGGAGAGGATCGTTTCAATACGGCCGCTGAGAGGCCCTATATCTATTCCGCTGTCCAGTGAACTCCCCTGCTCCAGACTCTCCCTCACCCCCTCGATCATCCTCTTCAAGGTGTCCACCGTCTCCAGGATGATATCGATGACCATGCCTTCCACCCGCAGTTCGCGGTTTCGGGCTTTGTCCAGCAGGTTTTCCGCATTGTGAGCAAGCCGGTTGATCTTGGTCAGGTTCAGAAAGCCGGATACCCCTTTTATGGTGTGAAATGGCCTGAAGATCGCGTTGACCGTTTCCTGGTCCGAAGGATCCTGCTCCAGATTGATGAGGTTCACCTCAATCGTGCCGAGATTCTCCAGGGACTCGATGACGAAGTCACTGATGATCTGCCTGTCCTCTTCGCTCATGGCAGCGGCCGAGGATTTTTGAGCACCCTCGGCTCCTGATCCGCCCCCACGATCTCCCTCTCCGCCATAGTTCAACTGGCGAAAAAGCTGACTGAGATCTCCTTGAAAAACCTCTCCGTTTCTGAAGGTGCGCACCATGGATTGAAGCATCCCGGTTGCCTCTTCCAGGGGATTCAGGTCGTCCGCCTCTGCAAGGACCAGCCGTTCAAGGTAGGACTTCAACGCCTTTATAAGCTCTTGCAGTGCGCTCTGCCCTGATTCCTGTCCATCTTCTTCCAGTCTGCAAAGGGAATTCATGATATTTCCCAGGGCCGGGATGTCCCCCTTGTCCAGAGTCACAATCTCCAAGGCAATCCCTTCGACACCTTTTTCCAATCTTTCGAGCCATTCGGTCATTGAAGCGACCTCTTTCTTTTTGAACTTATTGTTCAGCCACCAAGACACAAAGGCACAAAGAATCTATTTGTTCAGTCTTTGTGGCTCAGTGTCTTTGTGGCCGACTGGTTGTTGCATCAACCAAACACCTTCTGTAATTTTTCGCCGAAGGTCTCCGGAGTGAAAGGCTTGACAATGTAGTTCGAGACCCCGGCCTTCACCGCTTCAATGACATTCTCCTTCTGGCCTTCGGCAGTGACCATGATAAATGGAATGGCCTTCAGCGATGCATCCCCCCTGACGGCTTTCAGCAGATCAAGGCCGCTCATGTTGGGCATGTTCCAGTCCGAAACGATCAGACCGATCTTTTCCTTTTTGAGCTCTCCCAGGGCCATATTCCCATCCTCGGCCTCAATGATATTGCTGAAGCCCAACTGCTTGAGAACTCCCTTGACGATTCGCCTCATGGTGGCGAAATCGTCGACCACGAGGACCTTCATGGATGTGTCGATGGACATATTTATCCTCCCCCGATTCAGTAAAAAATCAGACCCCCAAAGGGGTGAAGCACGTTGAACAATGGAATGCTGAAATGGTGGAATGACCTTAAACCGGCATGAGAATCGATCCTGCTCCAAATGTTCCAATATTCCGGCATTCCATTATTCCACTTCCTACAAGGTTGCCAAAAGGTCGTCTATCTGCGCTTGATCCATCCCCTTCCCCTGTCTCTGGGGGCCTTTTAAATCCGACTTGTACTGCTCCACTTCTTCACGAAGATCGTCGAAGGTCTTCTCCGGATCTTCCTTGTGCCTCCGGACCTTGAGACCGAAACTGATGATCATGTCCTCTATCCTGACCTCCATGGATTTCACCAGACGGATGATTCTTTGAATCCTCTGACCAACGAGGTCCTGAAAGCTGAGAGGCTCCATCATTTTCAGGGAAAGGTCCTTTATTTCTTTCAGCCCCGCCGCCTCCTCTTCAAGAAGCTCCTGCGCCTGGACGGAAAGGGTTTCCGATGCGCTCTTCGACAGGAAAGACTCTAATTTCTTGAACCGTTCCTCAGCGAGACCCATGATGGCTTCGTTGATATCCATGATCTTCATGGTGCTCTCTTCAAGGGTTTCGTTGATCCCTTCCAGCTGATTGCTGGCCTCAGGGATGTCGTTTGCGGCGATACGGACGATTTCCGGCTCTATCCTTTTGCCGAAATCGTTTCGGAAGTCGATGAATTCCTGGGCGGCTTCCTTTATCTTTCCCGAAAATTCCATTGCGAGCGCCTCGAAAAACTCTCCATTTTTGAGCTTTGCGAATGTATCCTTCAGATCCTTCAACTCCTCAAGATTGGCATTGACTGCAGCAAGTTTTTCCTCGATTCCGATTGAATGGAAGTAGATGTTCCTGACAGCATCTTCCTCCGGGCTCCAACGGGGGCAGGAAATCTGTTCTCCTGACGCATCCACACCCGAAACAATGTTGTTCGAGAGGTTCTGCACACCAAAAAGAAGCTGGTAGTCCTTGACCCTGAATGCGCCACCGTTCCGCAGAAGAAGGAACACGGGCTTTGTTCCGTTCAGTTCCGGAGACTCGAGCAGAGTGTACTTTCGCCCTCCCACCTCGATCAAAAAACCAGAACCCTCCGGCAACCGCACCACTCTCGTGCTTTCGGGGCCGGCTACTCTTTCAAGAAGGTTCACGTCAAAGGCTACTCGATCGCTGTTCCCATCGAGGCTGACCACTATCATGTTAGGCAGTTCCATATTCCCCCTTGGCAGTTCTCGTATATTCCGTCATTTCTCATTAGAAGCAAGAGTTGTACCATTAGGAGAAGTTCCCTGCCCGATTCTTTTCTGCAGCCCATCCCTCCGGTGCTCCCCCGCCTGAGAGATTTGGATGTCGACCGACTGAAATAGAATGAAACGAATTGGAATCTTCAACTCCTCCTGGGCAACGATTCGCCTCTCCGGCAGTTGGTCCACTCCCAGCGGCTTTGCCTGGATGGTAATCTCAACAGGTCCATGGCCGAGAGAGGGCTTCGCTTCGAGAAGGGCTTGAGCAGACTCCTCGATATGCTTCCATTCCTTTTCCGAGAAGGCGGCACGGATAAAGGGCGTCGCATGAGGCATTTGCTCAGGGGGCTCGGATGCCCATCCCAGTGATCTGCCCGATCGCTCCTTCTTGATGGCGGCTTCAAACTTCCAGACGAAGAGGGACCCATTCCCGTACTCTTTCATTCGCTTCAGCAATCGGGCTCTCATCGCTTTGATCGTGGGCGTCAGAAACATCTCCGCGGGCTTGAATGAAGAGTAGATCGGTCTGCCCTGAGCGAAGCAAAGATCCTCGATATCCTGATCTCCCATAGGCTGTCCGCTCAATTTGAAATAGAGGCAGAAGACATCCTCCTTCTGCAGGGGAACAAGCGTCCGTCCGTGGCAGTACCCGGCGGGGAGGAATAGGATGATATTTGCCAAAAAGAGAAACGTTGTCTTTTGCAGAAAATGGCGAAGCATTGTCTCAACCCTTCAGGTCCAGGATGAATTGCATAGGATCAACGGCCCTGTCGCCTTTGATGATTCCGTAATGGAGGTGATGGCTGGTTGAAAGCCCCGTATTTCCAACCAAACCGATCCGGTCCCCCCGCTTGATCTCCGATCCCTCGCGGACATGAATCTCTTCCAGGTGTCCATAGATAGTCTTGAATCCCGCCGGGTGGTGCAAGACCACGTAATTCCCGAGCCACTGATCACGACCTGTGTTGAAAACCCTGCCATTGGCCGGTGCAATGACCTTGGTGCCTTTCGCTCCGATGAAATCTACCCCGGCATGGAACTCCATCTTGCTGGTAAAGGGGCTCTTCCTGAAGCCAAATGGCGAAGAGACTCTCGGTTTATCCAGATCCAGCGGCACTATGCTTGGAGTACCTTCCCAGACTTCCACCTGTTTCACCTTCAATCGGCTCAGGGACTCATGATCGGAAATCAGGGTTTTCATTTTCCCTTCAAGGCTCCCGCGCACTGTCCCGGCCATTTTGACCGTTTCACCTTCAGTGAGCTTTCTCTCGTTTGAATTCTTGGCGGTTCCCCAGGACTTCAGAGGCAGTTTTTCTCCCCCCAGCCCAATTGCCTTCTCGAGAGATCGATATCTCTCAAGACCGAAATGATTTCTCAGGATCTCTTCGTTCTCCTGAATCTGGGCCACCGCCTCCTTGAGGAAAAGAAGCGCTGCAATTTCTCCTTTCAATGAGGTGGCCTCGTTCTCCAGGTTCACAATCCTGTCCTTCAGGGAGAGTACGCCTTTCTCGAGAAAAGGCACTGCGGAGATGCACAGGCATATCAGCCCAAGAAAAACGATCAGCAGCAGAGGGCTGACGGAGAACTGGAAGATCTTTCCAGTTCCTTCGCAACTCATCCAAATGACTTTGGCCCTGCGAAGTTTCATGGCAATCCTGCACGTCCCCTAACGTTGAGCGAGATAGGGATACCAATCCCCCTTTCTGATCTTGTCCACTTTGATCACTGCCACTTCGTTTGAGCTGGTGTCATAGACGATCTTCCTGCCCTTTTCCCCGCCTACATCCTCCGAAGCGATGGGAATCTTCTTACGGGCCAGGATCTTTCTGGCGACTTTGATATTTTCCAGCCCGATATTTGTCGGACACGTCTCCCGCTTAAAAGCGCCGCCAAATACCTGCGCTTCCAGGTCCTTGATGTTCGATCCCCCTTCCAACATCATTCCGATGAGCGTCAAAGTGGCTACATTTCCGTAGCGTGCGGTTGCTTCCTTCGGATTGGCGGTGGAGGGAAGCGGAAAGTGATTCATTCCTCCGATCTTTCGCGCGCAGTCAAACAGGCAGACCGCAACACAGGATCCCAGCACGGTGGAAATAATTGTCGGCGCCTCGGGGACCAGGATATAGCCGGGCTTGAGAAAATAGTTCTCAGCCGCAGGTAGTCCCGATCTCTCGAACATATACTGACTGCCCCCCTTTAGTCGGACGTTCCGGACAGGCATACCCAAAATCCCAATTCCGGCTCCCGGTATTCCCTTATGCCAGTTTCATGCCATTGAACAGCGGTTTGGGAGTTGCGGGTTGAAACCGGAGGGACGCTCTGAAAAACTGAGATGGATTTTCTGTGGCCGTGCGGGGACGTGATCATGGGACGGGATTTCAATGACCATGCACCTTTGGAACCGGTGCAACTCTGGTCTGCTTGCAGCCTGCAACCCGCTACCGGCTGACTTCAGCCATCTCCTTGACATTCTGTCGTTGCTTTTTTGACGATTCGGAGACCCTGGAAACCATTCTCCGGGGGGCGTTCACAGCGGAGTTTTAGACCTTGATCAATCCCTTTTCTTGCGACTATAATCCACTCTCCAATAGATATTGGTGCTTCGGGTGTTTGTGACTTTATGGCCGATAAAAGGAGTGAGATATGCCCGGTTTCGAGATCATAGGAGAAGAGGAAAAACAGGAGATTCTTGATGTGCTTTCAAGGAAGATGCTCTTTCGATATGAGTTTCATGAGCAGAGAAATGGCATTTACAAGGTGGAGGAGTTCGAGCGCGAATTTGCAGGCTATTGCGGCGCAAGGCACGCCCTGGCCGTTTCCTCAGGCACTGCCGCACTCAGGGTCGCTCTCGCCGCACTGGGCGTTGGCCCGGGCGACGAGGTCATCACGCAGGGCTTCACATTTGTGGCAACCTGGGAGACTGTCCTGGATGCGGGGGCCGTCCCCGTTTTTACCGAGATCGACGACACATTCTGCATGGACCCGCTCGACCTGGAGAAGAAAATCACGCCGCGTACCAAGGCAATCCTGCCCGTGCACATGTGCGGCGGACAGGCAAGAATCAAGGAGATCACGGATATCGCCGCCAAGCATGGCATTCCGGTTCTTGAGGACACCGCCCAATCTTGCGGCGGCAGGTTCAACGGGAAAGGGCTTGGGACATTCGGGAAGGCAGGGACCTTTTCTTTTGACGCGGTGAAGACTTTGACTACGGGCGAAGGAGGAATGATCATAACAGACGACGAAGCGCTTTATGTCCGTGCATCCGAGTACCACGATCATGGCCACGACCATAATCCAAACCTCCCGAGGGGATTGGAAAAGCGGAACTTCATCGGCGTGAATTACCGTATGATGGAGCTTCAGGGCGCCCTTGGCCTCGCACAACTGAGAAAGCTGGATACCGTTATTCTTGCAAATCAAAAGAAGAACAAGGCGAGAATCAAGGAAGCCCTCTCCAGGATCGATAAAGTCTCCTTCCGGAACATTCCGGATCCAGGCGGCGACACGGCGACATTCATTATCTTCTCACTGCCCACTTCAGAAATGGCGAAAGGGTTCAACCGGGCGATGACCGAGGAAGGGGCCGGCGCTGTGTACTGGTATGCGAACTATTGGCACTATTACGACGAGTGGGAGCATTTGCTGGGGGGCAGGAGCGTGCTCCAGAGCGGGTACCCCTTCAAAGATCCTTCAGGGAAGGATAGGTGCCGTTTTGAAAAGGGCGTGCTCCCCCGGACCGCAGACCTGCTCTCACGCGCTCTGACCATCCCGATCAATATCCACATGGAGCAGCAGATCCCGCAAATCCTGAAGGCCATTGAAAAGGCGGCGAGAACACTTTAATCTTTGGACACGGATTTTCACGGATCTGCACAGATTTTTTTTTGAACTTATTCAATCCGTGTTTATCCGTGTTCATCCGCGTCCTAAGCTCTTATCTTTTTTGTTTGGAATGGATTTACGATCGATATTTTCTTTGAAATTATTTGATCCGTATTCATCCGTGTCCCATACTCTTCAGGACAGCAAATGAAAATAGCGCTTTGTCAAATCAACCCTATCGTCGGTGATTTCGATCATAATACTTCCCTGATTATGGAGTGGTCCGAGCGGGCCGCAAACCAGGGTTGCTCGCTCGCCGTGTTCCCTGAGCTGTCCCTGGTCGGATATCCCCCCAAAGACCTCCTCGAGAGACCCTCCTTCATAAGGGAGAATCTCAGGAGAGTCGACATGCTCGCCGAGCAGATCAAGTCCATTTCCGTCCTCTTCGGCTATGTGGACATGAACCCCAACTTTACGGGGAAGCCCCTCCTGAACTGCGTTGCCTTGATCCGCAACGGCAAAATCGCCGGGAAGGGGGGGAAGAGGCTTCTTCCGGCCTATGATGTCTTTGATGAGACCCGCTATTTCGAACCTGCCCCGGAGGGCCTCGTGTTCGAACTGGACGGCCAAAGACTCGGGGTTACGATTTGTGAAGACATCTGGAACGTGGGGGATTTCGAAGGTGTCCAGCGATATGACATTGATCCTGTATCCGACCTGATGACCAAAGGAGTTGAGATTCTCGTCAACCTTTCCGCATCGCCGTACACGCTTCATAAAAGGTCCGTCCGGAAAGGGATCATGGAGAAACTGGCAACCCGGTACGGCGTGCCGACCATCTACTGCAACCAGGTGGGAGGAAACGACGATGTGCTCTTTGACGGGGCCAGCATGGTTGTGGACCCCCGGGGCAGGCTCATCCTTATGGGTAGGGAATTTGAGGAGGACTTGCTTGTCTGGGACAGCAGGCAGGAGTACCCTCCCCTCCACGACCCAATTAGGCCTGATGAAGAGTCCATCCTGAAAGGCCTCGTTATGGGGACCCGCGACTACCTCAGAAAATGCGGGTTCAGGAAGGCCATTGTGGGACTGAGCGGGGGCATCGATTCTTCGCTGGTCGCGGTGGTGGCGCAGCGGGCATTGGGCGCTGGAAACGTTATGGGCGTGAGCATGCCCTCCCCCTACACATCCCCGATGAGCCGGGAGGATGCCGCGAAGCTCGCGGAGAATCTCGGGATTGGTTTTCAGGAGATCCCCATCACCGAAATCTACGACACCTTCAGAGGAGCCCTGGCGCCCGTGTTCGCGGGATTGAAGGAGGATGAGACAGAGGAGAACATTCAGGCCCGAGTCAGAGGAACCCTGCTCATGGCGCTCTCGAACAAGTTCAATGCCATTCTCCTCAGCACCGGAAACAAGTCCGAGATCGCGGTGGGATATTGCACCATTTACGGTGACATGAACGGGGGCCTTGCCGTCATCTCGGACATTCCGAAAACCATGTGCTACAAGGTCGCAAGATACATTAATCGGGATCAGGAGATCATACCCGCGAGGGTAATCTCCAGGCCTCCCTCAGCGGAGCTCAGACCCGATCAAAAGGACCAGGATACATTGCCTCCTTACGAGATCCTGGACGGCATCATCGATGCAGCGGTCGTGAGGAACCTGGGTTTTCAGGAAATCGTAGACCTTGGTTATGACCCGGCCACCGTGAAAGACGTGCTGAAGCGAATCACTGTCAACGAATACAAACGCAGGCAGGCGCCTCCCGGGTTGAAGATCACTACCAAAGCATTCGGCTACGGCCGGCGCTACCCCATTGCCCGCGGCAAAGAACCGTATTGACATCCTTTCAGAACCGCCACAAAGACACAAAGACACCAAGAAGGGCATTGCCGTTTTATTGCATGACGGAAAACCTGGTCCTGTGGGCCAGGTCAGAGATCATTGGCTCAGCCCAAAATGAGCATCTTGGAAGGATGGAATAATGGAATCATGGAATGATGGGTTCAGAAAGACAGATTGATCTTGCGCAACCATCATCTCCAGGCTTTTGGTTTGTTCTTCCCCAATATTCCACTATTCCAACATTCCAATATTGCGATTTTCCCGCGCCATAGATTTGTTTGCCCGTGCTTGCTTTAAAATCTTCCTTCGACCTTGATCCTGCCTCGAAACCCGCTGATGTCTACATCTCCAGATTCGGGATCAAACTCCCCATGCGTTTGTCCATTGACCTTGACTGAGCGGATAGCCGCCTTTTGAGGGTGTCGGAAGCGGACAAGGACTTGAGGAGTGGCCTTAGATTTCGGGAGCTTTACTACGGCCGTGATCGATCCCCTCTCCACTGAGGAATGATACTGTATGGAGACATCGCCGAAACAAGTGCGCACATCCTTTGCTTCAAGGATGTTTCCATCCTCAAACCATTGTCTCGGCAGGGCCCTCCCGAAATGCAGGCGTTCTCCCATGGTGAAGACATACATGTATCGAAGCCACATCACGGCGTTTGCCTGGTCGCTGGTCTTGAATTGGGCCGTGTTGGAGTACCCCAGGGTCGGGTGAGGGTGCTCGGTCATGGCGTTGATTTCCTCGCGATAGCATGAGCACCATGCGTTGAGGAACATCCAGATATAGATTTCCGGTTCGTCGCGATGCAGGTACGGCATCAACCCCGCAAGCAGATTCGGCTGGATGGAGAAACCTCCCCGGCAAAACCAATTCGACTCCAGGTCGGGAATCAGGTACCCGAAAGGGGGTTTGATGTAGAGGTTGTCCTGGTAGTCATCCAGGATCCATTGTGCCTCCCTGCTATGGTTGTCGTACAAACCTGAGAGCAGGAGGTAGAGAGAGCCCTCGAGAGTCTGGCGAATCCACCCCTTGTCTCTGCCGCGGCGATACAGCCTGCTTGGAAATTGAGGAACCCATCGGCCGTTGCGCAACCGAACCAGGGGTGAATGGCCCCTCATGGTATCGAACCCCCTGATCAGATCTCGCCGATACCCATCGGCCTCCTTTCTGACCCGTTTTGCCTCGGGATGGCGGAGGGCTTCCAGTGCCTGGGCAGCCGACTCGGCACCCCGCCAGGTAAGGCAGTTGGTAGAGAGCCAGTAATGAAAATCCGTGACATCTTCGAGACTCCCCGCGGGCAGGAACCCGTGTTCCCATCCCCTTGAGTGAGGCAGGGAAACCATCGTGTTCCTCCGCTGCCGGAAAATCCAATCAGCCCCGGCAATCACCGATTCAGCGATGCTTCGAAACCACTCCTCATCCCCTGTAAGAAGAAAGTGCTCGCAGAGAGCCCATAGAATCCATCCATGATGCTGGTTGTATGCACCCTCCTCGAAGCCCGCAGCGCCAAAGTACATTCCATTGTAATCCGTGAAGTTCCCGGGTTGCGTTGCCGTTCCCTGGTACTTTACCCAGAGATTGAGCCTCCGCTCCGCCTCCTCCTTGAGCCCCCTCTGATCGAGCTCCTGGATGATCATGCACGATTCATTGCTGAAATTCCCATAGGTGTTTGTACCGACCGACGTATTCACCAGGCCGCTGCCGTCGGGCATCTTGAAGTCGCTGATCTGAACATGAGCGACATGGGCTTTGTAGAGGGCATCCAGATGCGGCTCCGGGCTCCTGACCTGGGCGCCTCTTCCAGCTTCTCTCCGCCAGAACTCGGTCACTTCACTCAGGCATCTGTCGAATCTCAACCCGTCGAGCGCCCTGATTTCTTCCGGGGAATCAACCGCTATGAAGGGGATCTTCAGCAGGAGCTCGCAGGTCTCTCCCGGCTCCAGTCGCTGTTGCATCAGTACTCCGCCCCCTTCCAGGGTCGCCTTCATGGTCGTCTCGAAGACGGCCCGGAGGGCCTTCTTCCCTTCGAAGCGGCTGTAGATCCGGTTCTCTATCAGGCTGAGTCTATCCAGCCTCCGTTCCGGCCCTGGATCCATCGAGTTCCAGGTTCTCCAGAAATCCTGCGAGTACGCGACAGGGAGCGCGGCGGTGGCCGGAATCCCTCCGGCATTGTGGAACCGGAAGCGGAAGAGCCCCACTCCTGTGTCGTCCCCTTCCAGTTCCAGGTCCATGATGGATTTCAACAGCGGAACGGACAGGGACTTTTGTTCCAGCAGCAATTCGAACTTGCGGCAATGAATGTTGTAGACCAGGGAAGGCGATGGGTCATTGAATCGACAGACAGTGGCCCAGCGCTCCAGGTTGAACATGAAGCGCGCGTTTCCTTTGCATTTGAAGCGAGGGGTATCTTTGCCCGGAACCCGGGTCACGTTGTTTTTGTGAAGGATGATGTCTCCGTTCGCTTCCAGAAAAAAGCCATGACGGTTGTGTTTGCATCCGAGATTGAAATTCACTGGATGCGGACGGGGCTGGCCGAAACAGGCTGAGCGGTAACTCTGTTCCGGCCTCTCCTTGACCATCTCACTGATGGTGCGCAACCCTTTGATTCTCTCACGGTAGGTTTCAAAATCCTTCGGTTCATTGGAACCCGTGATAAACACGCCCTCATCCTCAAACCAGACCGGACCTTCACGGTCGAGACTGACCAGGGAGAGAGTGAATCTTCTCCCGTCAAGGAGAAAAGAAACCAGTCCATCATCGTGGCAGTGTCGATGGGCCGGCTCCATGTGAGCCAAATCGACTTCGAACAACGGCCTCTTTCCAAGTTTTCGAACCGAGCCGTTCTCGACGGAGACCCCCTTGAGAGGACGCAATCTCTTTATAGACGCATTGTACCCTTCCAGCTCAATTGTCCTGCACCGCGTTGTCCTGCCTGCATCCAGTCGAACCATGATTTTGCTCGCCCTGGCCGCAGATACCGTATACGTTTCTATTCTTTTCAGGCGATCGATTGAGCCGGTGGCGACTTTGATTCCCAGCGTCCTTCGAAACTGCACGTTGTAGTTCGTCATATCGTGGAACTCGGAGACAAGCTCCGCAAAGGAAATGGCCACCCGTCTTTTTCCTTCTTTTCTTATCCGGGTGCCCGCCTTCTTCCAGGTGGTGTTGAAAGAATCGTCCCCTGGGAACCAGCCGAACACGCAGGGATTCTCCAGGTCGCGGAACTCCTCGTAACGAACTCCGGGCCAGGTCCGTTGCAGATAGAAAATGCTCAGATCCCTGGGCGGATCTCCTTTGAAGGACAGCACGACCTTGTTTATGTCACGGGGTTCTTCGAAATAAATCTCGCCGGCACTGCAATTCGGGAGGGCAAAGGGGGCAATGTCAAAGGGTTTCATAGAGCACCTCGGATTGGAATGCATCATCTATCATCTTTCATTGATCGTTTATCATTTGAAAGCACCACCTCTGCCTCCGCGTTCCGCTCCAGCATCTGGGGCGCCCGGATTAAACTCCTTGCCCTCTTTCTGCCAATGATCAATGGAAAATGACAAATGATAAATGAAATCAGGTCCACACAATAGCCCTCCGCTGAAACACAAGTCAACCAGGATTGGATTGAGGAGGATTCTGAGATTTTGCCGCCGAGGTCTCCCTTGCCTGATTGCCGGTTCCCTGTTATGTAAGACCAATCCTGACAAGAGGTGGTTCCATGCGCGAGAGTCCCCAATCAAAAAAAGATCTGCTCCAGAGCCTTCCACCGGAATGGCCTGTGGATTTGCGTCCCGAGATCCAACAAGAGATCCGATCGAGCGGCCGCAAGGTGGTTGTGCTCGACGACGATCCCACAGGCACGCAGACCGTTCACTCCATCCCGGTGCTCACGGGGTGGAATCGAGAAGCCCTCGAGACTGAACTGCAGAATGAATCTCCCGTATTCTACATCCTCACGAACTCGAGAAGCCTCCCGCTTGACGAGGCACAACGCCTCAACAGGGAAATCGGCTCCAACCTGTCAGATGCGGCGAAGGGGACCGGCAGGGATTACGTTGTGGTAAGCCGCAGCGATTCGACTCTCCGGGGCCACTTCCCGGGCGAGGTGGAAGCCCTGGCCGATTCCCTGGGAAGGGATTTTGATGGATGGATAATCAATCCCTTTTTCCTCGAAGGAGGAAGGTACACCATTGACGATGTTCATTATGTCGAAGAGGGGGGATCGCTTACTCCTGCCGGGCAGACGGAATTCGCCCGGGACAGCGTCTTCGGATACCGCTCGTCAAACCTGCGCGAATGGGTTGAAGAGAAGACAGGGGGCCGGATTTCTTCAAAGGGGGTGGTCTCGATCACTATGGAAGACCTCCGGAAAGGAGGGCCGGATAGAGTCGCAGATAAACTGAAAACCCTTAACAGGAACGCTCAGTGCGTGGTCAATGCAGCATCCTATCGCGACATGGAGGTGTTCGTCCTGGGCCTCCTCGCTGCCGAAGCGCAGGGGAAGAGGTTTCTTTATCGCACGGCTGCTTCCTTTGTGCAGGTCAGGGGAGGCATAGAGCCTCGCCCTCTTCTTTCGCGGGAAGAGATAGGTCCATCTCCATCAGGGGGCGGACTCGTTCTCGTCGGTTCCCACGTCCCCCGGACCACGAGCCAGCTGCAGGCGGTTCTGGCGGTCCACAATGTGACCGGCCTGGAGGTGAAGGTGGAATCGATACTCCTCGAGGAGTCGAAAATCTCCGAGCTCGGCCGCGTCGCCCGACTCGTGGACAATGCACTCCATGCGGGAAAGGACGTCGTAGTCTACACGAGCAGAAAGCTGTATACCGCTGAGGACTCCAAGGGCAACCTTTTGATAGGGCGCCGGATCTCCGATGGACTGATCACCCTCTTGCGAATGCTCTCCGAAAAGCCCCGGTACCTGCTTGCCAAGGGAGGCATCACCGCCAGCGATGTCGCGACCAAAGGGTTGAACGTCAAACGGGCAATGGTTCTCGGTCAGATTCTGCCGGGTGTGCCTGTGTGGCGCCTGGGAGAGGAATGCCGGCTCCCGGGTCTTGCTTACATTGTTTTTCCAGGCAACGTCGGAAATAGCGAAGCGGTAGCCGATGTTGTAAAGATGCTCAGATATACAGCTTGATTTTTGAAGCCCCGTTGGTTAATCTGACTGGCATTTGTATTTCTGGAGATCTCCACTGATATGCTCTTGAGATTAAGTATTCTGGGCGCCCTTGCCCTGGCCGCAAGAAAAGGTTTTCTAAATAGTCGCAACCTGCAGCTTCGAGAGGTCGAAATCGGCCTGAGACATCTTCCTTCCTCCTTCGACGGTCTTCGAATCGGCCAGATCACCGATATCCATGCCGGCCCCCTGGTCCCCCGTGAGTTCATCCGAGAGGGTGTGGATCTGATCATGGATGAAAATCCCGACCTGATCGTCCTGACGGGGGATTTCATGAACGGCAACAGGGGGATTCTTCGACCCAACAACGGCAGTTTCAAGCAGCACCATTATGATTACTGCATTGATGAGCTTGCAAGGCTGAGCGCGCCTCTGGGAGTCTTCGGTGTCTTGGGAAACCATGATTTCTGGAGCGGAAAAAAGCTGGCATGCGCTATCGTCGAGGACCTGAACAGCGTCGGCATACGTATCCTGAGGAATCAATCGATCCCCCTCGAGGACCATGGCCAGCAGCTTTACCTGGTAGGGGTGGACGACTACTGGGAAGATTCCTATGATCTCTCCCTCGCCACCAGGGGAATCCCAAAGGATACCTGCCGGATTCTGCTTTCTCACAACCCTGACGTGAATGAAGACATCTCAACGTTGAAGGAACGAATAGATCTGGTAATCTCCGGGCATACTCATGGCGGCCAGGTCGTCCTCCCTGTTGTTGGTTTCCCTTATCTGCTCTCCCCATTCGGACAGAAATATCGGTCGGGTATTGTCAGAGACGGCCAAAGGGTGAGCTACATCAGCTGTGGTCTCGGGGCGTATCTGGCTCCGATACGATTGAATTGCCCACCCGACGTTTCCATTCTTACGCTTTACCGACAAAGGGAGGATTCCTGAGATGCAGTGCGAAAAATGCATGGACGAGATCGAACAAGGCGAAGAGAGGGAACACAACGGCCGCACCCTCTGCGAAGACTGCTACATGGATGCCCTCTCCCCTGCCCGCACCTGCGACCCATGGGCCGTTCACACCGCCAAATCCCTTGTCAAGGAAGGCGGGGCTGCGTCTCAACTCAATGATGTTCAGGCCAAGATCCTCTCCATCCTTGAAGAGACAGGAGGAACCGAGCTCAAGGATATTTCCGAGAGGCTTCAGATGAAGCCTTCCGACCTCGAACGCGAGATCGCTTCCCTGCGGCACATGGAGAAGATAAGGGGAGAGTTGAGGGAGGGAAGACGGGTTATCCGGCTCTGGTAACAAAGAGGCCTGGATCTGTTGAACCCAGGCCCTGTATGTTTTCAAAGCCGGTTCTGCAACCGGCTTTCTTCAAAGTAGATCAGTGAAGATCGCGCTTAAACTCATCCGCTTCCTTTTCCGCCTTCTTGCGTGACATTCCAAATCTCTTCTGCAGCTTGCCGATAAGCTGATCGCGTTTCCCTGCGATTTTTTCAAACTCATCATCCGTTAGCTCTCCCCATTTCTGGCGGAATTGGCCTTTGAATTTCTTCCAATTTCCCTCGATGGTTTCCCAGTTCATAGTGCTCCTCCTGAATTAGAACTCAAGGCGATTTTTGAACCAGTTCACCGACGAAGTTCTTCAAAAAAGACGAGGGGTGACTTGGAGTTCCAGTTCGTTTAGTGAAGAGTACGGCTGAAATCATCCGCTTCCTTTTCCGCCTCGTCCCGTGAGAAGCCGTATTTCTCCTGCAGTTTTCCTACGAGATGATCTTTTTTGCCTGCAATCATCTCGAACTCATCGTCAGTGAGATCGCCCCATTTTTCTCTAAATTTACCTTTAAATTGCTTCCAATTGCCTTCAATGATATCCCATTTCATTGTTTACTCCTTTCCTTCAATCGTTTTAAATTGGTTTTCAAACAGAAAAGCAAGATAACCATTCGCTGGGGCATTGAAAGGTGATCGCATGATTTTTCGGGTATTTGGGGCCAAAATACAGGAAAGTTCGTACGAGCTTTCTCTCCTCCTGCTGACTTCTGTCTCCTGTCTTCTGGCTTCTATCTTCTGTCTTATTCAATCTCATACCGGACGTTCACTTCGATGTCCTTCCTGAGAGAGTGATATACCGAGCAGTACTTTTCGCGGGAAAGGGAGATGGCCCTCTCCAGCTTTGCGGGAGTGATCCGCTTTCCGGAGATGTGGATCGTCAGATCGACGGATTTATAGTACTGAGGAGGGTCGGGATACCTGGTTCCCTCCATTGTCATCTCATAATGGTCAACCTCGCACCTCATCTTTCGAAGGATATGAACCACGTCGATGGACATGCACCCTCCTACACTCATCAGCAGGGTCTCGGTGGGAGAACACCCTTCCTGGTATGAAACATCGTATTCCACTTCATAGCCGCGCTGAGTGGTTGCCAGAAAGTAGAGGTCCCTCTGAAGCGTGATTCTCCCCTTGTTTACCGGCAGGATCTTTTCCTTGTAGTCTTTGAGATCTGTTGCATGTTCACCGCTCTCGGTTTTTTCCGTCTCGCTCATGCCAAACTCCCTTGTCGATTATTTCCGGAGATTTCATTTCCGGATGATCATTTGAAACACGTTATAGAAACGATCGAAACCCAAGTCAATTATCTGTTCATATGGTCCATGCCGCGTATTTTTTATGTCACGCATTGCCCGGCAAAGGTGTCTAATGGGAAAAGAGAGGATTTTATGCAAACGAAAAAGCTTGCTGGCGAGCCAAGTCTTGAAAGCCTGGCTGCTTTAGCAAAAAAGGGACAAAAAGAGGCCCTTGAAGAACTGGTGAGAAGAATTCAAGACAGGATTTACGGGCTGGCCCTCAGAACTCTCTTCTTGCCCGCCGATGCTGAGGATGCGACTCAGGAGATCCTGATCAAGGTCATCACCCACCTTGCCTACTTCAAAGGGGAGAGTCGGTTCACCACCTGGGTGTTTCGCATTGCAACCAACCATTTGGTCACCACCCATAAACGGAGGGCTGAAAAGCGCGGATTTTCTCTTGATAGAGCAGAGGAGCAAATTGAAGCGGCACTATCTTTGTCAAGCTCGGAAAACGCCGGTACCTGCGAAAACAATCTGCTCATAGAAGAGGTACGATTGGCCTGCCTGCAGGGGATGCTCCTTTGCCTGACGCGGGAAATTCGCCTGGCCTTTATTCTGGGAGTGGTTTTTGAAGTCACGAGTGTTGAGGGCGCCCGAATTTTGGATGTCACGCAGGAGACCTTTCGCCAGCGTCTTTCACGGGGACGCAAACAGATTCAGAATTTCATGACGAGGAAATGCAGTCTTGTAAATCCTGAAAATCCCTGCGCCTGCGCCAAACTTGTTCCCCATGAAATCAGGATCAAGATGCTCGATCCCGAAAACCTCCGGTTTGCCGGCCACCGCTGCCATGCCCGCGAAAACCGGTCAGCAGTGGCCCGGCTGAAGGAGCTTGGTGAAATGCGGCGTGTCGCGGCCCTTTTCCGGAGCCACCCGGATTATGCCGCACCGGATACTTTTGTGGACTCCATCAGGAAGCTCGTGGAATCCGGAAGACTCGAAATGACCATCAGCCATTGATCAACCGAGTCCGAGAACCGCCGGGGACCAGGAACCCATAGGAAATCCAGCCAAAAGGAGAAAGACGATGGAAATCAGGAAAGAGTTGCAGGCCCCGTGCGGGCTATACTGCGGTGTCTGTTCGATCATGATGGCCCATAGGGACAATAATCAAAAGCTCAAGGAACGATTGGCCGTTGCCTATGGAGTTTCACCGGATGGGATTCGCTGCAAAGGATGTTTATCCGACGACGTGTTTGCGTACTGCACAACCTGCCCGATCAAATCCTGTACACGGCAAAAAGGGTATGAGGGGTGTCATGAATGCCATGAGTTTCCCTGTGAACACGTGAATAACTTCCCGGTTCCCGTAGGCAAAAAGGTGATCCTGCGCGCCATACCCCAGCGGCGGGAGATGGGGACGGAAAAATGGGCGGAGGCCGAGGAAAAGCGCTACCAATGCCCGAATTGCGGAACGCAACTTTTCAGGGGGGCAAAGCGCTGTCGGCAATGCGAAGGGGCTGTGGATCTGGACTAACTTACAAAGAATACAGGATTGACTGTATTTACAGCGACGCGAATTGCTGGTTTTAATCCGGTGCAAACGGCAAATATGGCAACCTTCGCCGGACGAATTTGTGCACGCTGAAATTCCTTGGGAAGGAACCGCAATTTTGTCCCGATCTCTTGCCTCCAAAGGAAGAGAGCCCGGGATAGACAAAATGCATTCGAGCGAGGGTGCCTCCTTTATAGGCTGATTGAGTCTCTCAATCAGCCTTTCTTTTTGGTGCCCCTGCGAGCGCATTGGACATTTTACATTGGACATTGGACATTCTAATCTTTCCACTTCCCCTTCCCTTTACCGCCCTTTCCGTTGTCCTTGCCCTTTTGTTTCTCCTTGTATTCCCTTTTTTCTCCATTCCCTTTGCCTTTGCCCTTGGCCTTCTTGACTTCGTAGTCGATGGTCACGAAATCCCTGCCCCTGGAGCGCAGATCCATGACCTTCTCAGGCGCGTACTTATGGTGTTCGGACAGGAACCGCAGGTTGACCTGGTTGACGATGTCCCTGTCTGTAAACTTGATGTGGTTCCATTCCTTCTTTGGGTGTTTCTTGTAGTACCCGTAGGCTTTTCCATAGGGAGGCCCGGACCGGACCACTTGCACCGGCACGTAATAGATCTCTGGTCCAAAGCCCAGACGCACGGTGATATCCAGCCAGCTCATCCCTCCAAGGCGCATGTTGACGATCGCGTCCGGATGTACCCTCGCCATTTGAGAGAGGTAAAGAACCACCGGAATATGATCCGGGTAAATGCCCCTGTCCCGGATGACGACTACCTCAGGCTCGGGCACACGGAAGTACTCGCCAACGGACATATAGAATCCCCGAAAACCCTCGCTCCCGATGGAGACGCCCATATCCAGTTGGCCGGCTTGGGCCGGACGATCCAGGAACACGGCCAAGGATAGCACGCAGGCAAGAACCAGAGTTGAAATACGCATGAAGCACCTCCTTCTGGTAAACCGGTCAGGGAACAACTCCTGTCGGATTCCGACGCACCGCAGGACCTCCTTATACGCGGGATTCCGTTGCTCTGCAAGCTCAGCATTCACAAATTTCTCACTCCTTTCGAAATGAAATTCCAGCAATGTGTTCCAGAGACACGACGCTGGTTCACGATGGAAAAAATCATGTTTTCTCTAAAAGTCGTTTGGGGCAAAAGAAGAATTGATTTACCATAGCGTCTCACTATGGTATAATCTGTCCATCACTTTCCCCCGGGGTTGCAATGGTAGTCCGCTGTTTCCACAGATCCGGCGTCTTCACGCTTTTAAGAATTCTCGTTGTATTCCTCGGATTACTTTCTCTCCTGTTCGCCGGGTGCGGGAAGGATAATGTCGCTGTCGTCGATTTCGAGCGGGTTGTAAAGATCGAAAAACCATCCTCGAATCAAACGGCCAGTCCGGTGCTCAGGGTGGCAGTGGCTGCAATGATCTCGCCCAAAGAGACCTTTGTCTCCTATCGGGATCTCCTGACCTATATCGGACACAAAATCGGCAGAGAGACGGAGTTCATTCAGAGAAAGACCTATCGTGAGGTGAACGAGCTTCTTGGAATGGGCCGGATCGACATTGCCTTTATCTGCTCAGGCCCCTATGCAGCGGGGAGAAAGCAGTACGGCCTTGAATTGCTCGCCGTGCCGCAGATCCAGGGCGCACATGATTACCGTTCCTATCTCATCGTGAAAAACGATGCCTTCCGAAGCATCGAGGATTTGAAAGGGCGGGTCTTTGCCTTTACAGACCCTGAGTCCAACACAGGAAGACTGGTTCCCAGCTTTTGGCTGGAACGAATGGGGGAACGGCCGGAGAGCTTTTTCGGCCGGCTCATCTACACGTACAGCCACGACAACTCCATCAGGGCCGTGGCCAGGGGACTTGTGGACGGCGCTTCGGTCGACAGCCTCATCTGGGATTATTACAACCGCCGGAACCCCGTCCTCACCGGTTCGACCCGGGTGATCAGGCAGTCCGAACCCTACCCGGTCCCGCCAGTGGTGGCCTCCAGGGTTCTGGGGAAGAATGATAGAGACCGGATCAGCCGGGCGCTTGTTTCCATGCACACGGACCAGGAAGGCCGCAGGATCCTCAACCACCTTGGATTCGATCGCTTCATCCTGCCTCCCGAGGACTGGTTTGAAAACCTTGTTCGCATAGAGAAGATGCTGGCAACCCTTGCGGAGAAAGAGCATGCCGTTCAAAAGCCTTAAGAGCAAACTGCTCCTTCTTGTTTCAGTCTTCGTCGTTGGAAGCGGTCTCTTCATCTCGGTATTCATCACACAGCGGTACAGCGCGAGCCTCCTTGAGACTATGATGGCTCAGGGGGAGAACATCGCCCATGCCATTGCCCTCGAGGCAACCGACCAGGTCCTCATCAACGACCTGGTGGCGCTGCAGAAAATGCTCGACCACCACATCCGGAGTCACAACGCCGTCGCGTACCTGTTCATCCAGAGAGATCAGGAGATCCTTGCCCACACCTTCCCCGATGGTGTTCCCATTGATCTCATCGAGGCCAACAACCCTGATCAGGCTGAGCAGCGGCATCTTCAACGAGTCGTTTCGACCAAGGGAGAACATTATCTGGATATTGCGTGGCCGGTGTTTGAGGGAAAGGCCGGCGTTCTCAGGCTCGGCATCTCCGAGACTCCTTATCTGAAAAATATTTGGAGTCTCTGGTTGCAGATGAGCCTTCTTACTTCGGGTATCCTTGTTCTGGCCATCATCGGCGTTACCCTCTTCCTCAGGCGGGTGACAAACCCCTTGTGCGAACTGGCAAAGGCAACCGAGAGGATCGACGGCGGGGACATGAGCATCCGCATCAGGGACTTGGGGAGCGATGAGGTGGGGAGACTTGCCGGCTCATTCAACCGCATGACGGCCCGTGTCCAGGACTACACGCAACGTCTTGAAGTAAAGGCATCCGAACTGGAGCGCGCCAACCAGCAAGCGCGCTCTTTCTGCCAGGTGATTCAGCAGATCGGCTCCCTAAGGAGTCTGAGTGAAATCGGTTCATACCTGATCGGCCGGTTCAGAACCATGCTTCCGAATGGAGGCCAGATGGCGCTCCTGCTCCTGTGTACTGAAAGGGACCGTTTCTTTGTGCTGTATGAAGACGGGATGAAGCTCATAGCTGAAGAGAAGCAGGTGACGGAGCTTCGTACTCGGATCGGTGAGATGAGGAAGCCGGGGCTGATCCAAAAGACCTGCGGCCTTCGTCCCCCCGGTACCCGTGATGGATCCCGGTGCGTTCTCGTCCCCATCCGTGACGACGCGGAGCCCCTTGGTGGTCTCCTGGTCTTCTGCCGCGAGGGGCTCGATTGCGAAGCCAAGGAGTTGGATGGTCTGGCCATGATCCTGGGACAATCTGCGGGTGTGATGAGGCGGGCCGTCCTGCATGAGGAAGAGGCACAAGGTCTAAGACAGAGGTTCGAAACATCCGCCGAGTTCGCCGGCATGATCGGAAGGGACCCCAAGATCCAGGCCATTTACATGATGATCGAGGATATCGCACCGACAGATACGACCGTGCTGATCCAGGGCGAAAGCGGAACCGGAAAGGAGATGGTTGCGCGGGCAATCCATCATCTGAGCGGCAGGAAGGAAAAACCTTTTGTGGTGATCGACTGTTCCGCCTATGCCGAGACATTGCTTGAAAGCGAGCTTTTCGGCCACGAAAAAGGGGCGTTTACCGGGGCCACCCGTCAGAAGGCAGGGCGTTTTGAACAGGCGGACGGCGGTACTGTGTTCCTGGATGAAATCGGCGAAATCTCTTCCTCTGCCCAGATCAAGCTTCTGAGGGTGTTACAGACCCAAAGATTCGAGAGACTGGGGGGTGAGAAGACCCTGAGCGTTAATGTCCGGATTCTTGCAGCAACCAATAAGGACCTTCTCCACGAGGTGAAGAGCGGCCGTTTCAGGGAGGATCTCTACTACCGTCTCAATGTGATTCCCATTCAGGTGCCCCCCTTGAGAGAAAGAAGAAACGATATCCCCCTCCTTGCACGAAACTTCCTTCGACGCTTCACGGTGGAACAAACCAAGGACGTAGAGGATTTCAGCCCTGAAGCGATGAGGGTTCTCCTTAATTATGCCTGGCCTGGAAATGTGCGGGAGTTGGAAAACAGCGTCGAGCATGCAACAGTGCTGACTAAAGGCACCCGGGTCGATGTGAGCGATCTCCCCTGCTCCATTGTCGCGGCCGGCAAAAACCACTCGACGCGCGAGAACTCGCTCTTCCCCAGCATCGCAGAAAACGAGAAGGATCTCCTTGTCGGAGCTCTGGACAAATGCGGCTGGAACAAGAAGGAAGTGGCAAAAAAACTCGGCATCAGCAGAAATACCCTCTACCAGAAACTGAAGAGGCACAATATAGCCAGGCCTTCCACGCACTAATGTTGTGTCCCACTAATGAGTTGTCATCTCGACTGAAGGGAGAGATCTTGTGACTCCCTCCAAGCATAAGATTTCTCACTTCGCCCGAAATGACATTTATGCACTGTATTTCAGAGACACGACGCTGGTCTGTCAGCTACATAGTGACTTGTCCTGAATCAGGACACGATTAAGCCAACGATTTCTTGACCTATTCTTGTCTCCGTTTTATCGTGTCCTTATTGTGAGCAAACATGCAGGCCCTGGGCTCCGAGCCCTTTACAGCAAGAACGCACTGCCAACGGATACCGTCCTGGCCCAGCGATGGTCCAGTTTCCAATTTACAGCATGATCACAAGCATTTAGTCAGAAGGAAATCCGGATTTGAGCCGGGTTCCTTCCTCTGCTCCCTGGATGGCACGAGGATTGCTCTGTGGATGCTGGACTCGTCATTCCAATAAATCGATCCAATATCGAATAAACATTCTCTGTTTCAAACCGGACAAGATATCCGTCCATTCTTCCTGGCTGAGGAAACCATCGAGATGGTCGTGTCGATGCGCGATCCCTGTATCCTAAACTCATGTGGAAGGTGAATATGAAGAACGTTTCATGCGCGATTCTGGTTCTGGTGGTGATGTCTGTGGCGGTCATCTCCTGCGGGAGGGACAACCAGGTGGACGTCAAGGCCGTCATGGCCCAGCCGAAGAGTTATGTCACGGCTGAGACCTGCAAAACCTGTCATCTCGAACACTATGACTCTTGGAAGATGACCCTTCACAGCCGAATGCTCGTGGATTCCCAAAGATATGAGGACGCGATCATTGCGGAGTTGAACCCGGACCTGATCAGGTCCGACCTGGCGAAACTCGAGAAACTCAAGATCCCGCCGGACAAGTTCTTTATACCAACCCCCCAGGATGTGAAATACACCATAGGAACCCAGTGGAAGCAGCGGTACCTCGTGGAAAAAAACGGGGAACTCTATATCGCTCCGGTCCAGTACAATTCGGAAACCGGGCGGTGGGTGAACTATAATGAAGATACCTGGGATAAAAAACCATGGCTCTTGGGCTGCGGCGGATGCCATGCCACCGGCGTCGATCTCGAGAAGAAGACCTTTGAGCCGGGAGTCGGATGCGAGGCTTGCCACGGGCCCGGCTCACAGCACGCCGCACTTCCCAAGACATCCGTATTCGAGAAGCGGGAAACCATCGTAAATCCTTCCAAGCTGACCTCGGGAGTAGCAGTTCAGATCTGCGGCTCCTGCCACAATCGCGGCAAAGCAACCAAGAACGACAAGGCCTCCTGGCCTGTGGGATACAGGCCCGGCAAAGCACTCTCGACCTACTTCAAGTCCACATCGTACAAGGCGGGAGACAAGCAGCACCTTTATTCCAATGAGCTTTCCAAGGCACATCACCAGCAGTATATCGACTGGACCCAGTCCAAGCATTACAGCGAAGGCGTCAACTGCATGTCCTGCCATTACGTGCACCAGATCGGGGTGCCGCCCACCAGGTCCCAGACGATGGCTGCGGGGTCGAAGCAGTGTCTATCCTGTCATGACGTCATCAACAACAACCTCGCTCATTCGATTCACTCCTTCGCCAATTGCATTGGCTGCCATATGCCCCGGATAGTAAAAAGCGCCGAAACCGGTGATTTGCACAGCCATGTATTCAAGACCCTGCTTCCAAAGGAAACCATCGAGAATAAAGACGTTCCGAACTCCTGTCAGACCTGTCACAAACATAAGGATCAGGACCTGAAGGAACTCCAGGCCGCGTGGGATGCATTGGTGGTGATCCCCAAACCTTCAGGCAAGAATATTGAACCCATAGCTCCAAAGCAGGCACGGCAATAAGGCGGGGGCCTGTGATGGTACGCAAAATCCACCCACGGCGGGTTCTCTCAAATGCAGTAGCTGGACTGCTTGCAGGAGCGGTGCTTCTGCCGGTGCCGGGGTATACACAGGAGGAGGTTGCCTCGCCCCTCCGCCGGTACAAGGGCTACGAGCAGAGCACCGGCTACTATGAAGAATATGAGGCCAGGCCGGGTCGCCGGCGCCCGTTCATCGGTCCGCAGGAAGTAGGAAGAGGGACATTCCCTTACAGCCCCGGTGGAGCAGGGGTTCGGGTTCGCACCAGGCTGGCGGATTCCCACCAGGGAATCAAATTCTACAACAATCTCACTTGCGAATACTGCCATCCTGAGAAGGCCCTGGATGTGCACACCACCCGCGCCAATCTCACCTGCAGGCAGTGCCACGGCGGCGAACCGATTGCCAGCATCGTGCACTATTATGGACCCATGAACCCCATCCGGAAGCACGCGTATGTGTGCGCGAAATGCCACGAGGGCGCCAGCGCCTCCTTTGGCGCTTATATCGTTCATGAGCCTGTACCGGGATCGTCCGCTGCCAGGAAGACCTTCCCGGTTCTCTACTACGTGCACTGGTTCATGACCATTCTCCTGGCCGGGACCCTGGCCTTTTTCATTCCTCACAGCTTTATGGTTGGGCTTCGTGAGTTGTTCAAAAAGAAGAAACGGAAAGATCGAGAAAATGACGACACGGATTAAACGATTCAGCAGAGTAGACCGGGGTTTTCATCTTGCCCTGATGCTCACGTTTCTTGCCCAGTCGGCGACCGGTTTTGGCAGGATGTTCATCAACACGCCATGGGGAAAGACCCTGTGCGGGATTTTCGGCGGATACGAAACAGCGGCCGTGATCCACCACTGGGTCGGCGGAATCATGATTGCCGGATTCCTCGTCCACTGCCTGATCCTCCTCTCCAAGGTTGACTGGCGCCATCCTTTGAGAAGCGTCTTCGGACCGGATTCGCTGGTTCCGAATCTCCAGGATGCGCGACACCTCTGGCAGCGCATTCTGTGGTTCTTCGGATTAGGCGGTGCGCCCAAACTGGAGCGCTGGGCTTATTGGGAAAAGTTCGATTACTGGGCAGTCTTCTGGGGCCTTCCCCTCCTGGCGATCACCGGCATCGCTTTGATCTATCCCATGTGGGCAAGCGCTTTCCTCCCCGGCTGGGCGCTGAACATTGCTGCTCTTCTGCACAGGGCCGAGGCTGTCCTGGCGGTCAGCTACATCTTCATCGTGCATTTCTTTATCGGCCATGTCCGCCCCAGCAGTTTCCCTATGAACCAGGCCATGTTCGCAGGTTCGGTATCCCTGGAAGAGGCCATCGAGGAGAAACCGGCATGGGTCGAGCGCCTTAGAAGAAAGGGGAAACTCGAGGAGGTCGCAGCAAGACCCCCGGCCCTCTGGTACAAGGTGGTTTATTTTATATTCGGATATTCGGCGCTGCTCTTCGGCGTTTATCTGCTCGTCTTCGGAATCATATACAGCCCATCGATGAGATGGTGAGCGATACCTTTCTCTCCGATAAGCATGTCCTCGTTCGTTACACATTAACCTCCTGGAATATCCTCACAAAGGAACAGTGTCCTGAAATTGCGCACGTTTCTCCTCTCCTCCATTTTGAATCCCAGGAATGTTTTCCCCTGAAATGGACGCCCCGCTGGATCCTCATAGAGCGATTTACATGGAATCTCGGCCCCTTGCATTCCAAATGCGATCAAATTCGAGCATGGCTTCCTGCAAGCTCCTGAAACGGCACGATGGTTGCGTTAGGGGGACGTGCCAGTATGTTCCCTTCAATGAGTGAACCCAGATGAATACCATGAGAAAAACCGTCATTGTTCTTGATCCGGACGAGGAGCATTCCAAAGGTCTGTGCGCTGTCCTGGAGAGAGAGCAATATCGCACCATCTCTGTTGTTTCACTCAAGGATCTGCAGCCATGCCTTGACCGGAATGTCCCATTCGCGCTTCTGCTGGATCTCGACCTGGTCCCGCTTGACAATAGAACACTTAGGGATCTCCGCACGCTTCACCGGACACTCTGCATTATCGGTCTATCCAGTCGCAGCTTCCACCCGGAGTTGAAGGAAGCTTTGAGCCGCCATATCGATGCATGCTTTTCAAAGCCCGTAGACCTGGACGCCCTTCTCTACTACCTGAAGGGCGCTCAGGACAATCGCGCGGAGGACTGGCCCAAGGTACTGGAATCGGAAGAGGTGCTATCGTGAAAAGGAATTCATTCCAAACTGGAAGGAGAGAATAGATGGATATTGGAGACAAGACATCGGGCTTTTTGAATCGGGCCAGGCTGAGCAGACGCGGGTTCATGAAAGCCTCTGCCGCGACAGGCGCAACCCTCATGATCGGAGGAGCGTTGAAGCCAAGCCTCAAGGCGCTTGCCCAGGCAAGCAAAGATCCCGCAAAAGCGGCCGGCGAATGGCTTCCCGGAACGTGCCAGGGATGCACATCATGGTGTGCAAAGCAGGTCTATGTCGTGAATGGAAGGGCGGTGAAGATTCGCGGCAATCCCCATTCCAAGGTGAACGGAAAGGCGAGCTGCCCCCGCGCCCATCTGGCTCTTCAACAGGTCTATGATCCGGACAGGATCAAAACCCCTATGAAGCGCACCAACCCGAAAAAAGGACGGGGAGAAGATCCCCGCTTCGTTCCCATCTCATGGGACGAGGCGCTCGACACCATTGCGGACAAGATCCTGGAGCTGCGTAAAAACCATGAATCCCATAAGTACCTGCTCATGCGCGGCCGGTATTCTTACATGAGAGACATCCTCTATGACCGCATGACCAAGATCATCGGTTCGCCGAACAGCATCTCCCATAGCGCCATCTGTGCGGAGGCGGAAAAATTCGGGCCTTACTACACCGAAGGTCTATGGGATTACAGGCAGTATGATGTGGAGAAGACCCGGTACATCCTTATCTGGGGTGCCGACCCCCTTTCTGCCAATCGCCAGGTCTCCTACTTTATCAGTGCCTGGGGGGATGTGCTCGACCGGGCCCAGGTGGTGGTGGTGGAGCCGAGATTGACCGCCACGGCGGCAAAGGCCGACGAGTGGCTGCCGATCGAACCGGGCCGCGATGGCGCCCTGGCCGCCGGAATCGCCCATATCCTCTTGACACGAGGACTGTGGAACAAGGAATTCGTCGGCGATTTCAAGGACGGCAAAAACCGTTTTGTACCGATGCAGGAGGTCAGCGAAGACGATTTCGAAGAAAAGCACACATACGGTCTGGTCAAGTGGTGGAACCTGGAGCTCAAGGACAAGACCCTCGAATGGACGGGAGCTCAGACCGGCCTGCCCATCGAGCAGATCAGGAAAGTGGCTGTCGGTTTCGGCGAGGCTGCGCCCCGCGCGATCTCCTGGGTCGGCGGAGGTCCCAGCATGCAGGTCAGAGGCGCATACGCCGGCATGATCTGCCATGCCCTGAACGGCCTTGTGGGCGCGGTGGACAACGAGGGAGGAACGCTCGCCGCCAACAAGGAGTACACCGGCAAGTTCCCTGAGCCCGATGAGTTCTTCGATGATATTTCCAAAGAGGGGAAGAAATATGGAAAAATCGATCACCGCGGCCGCAAGGAATTCCCCTGCATCACCTCGGGCAAGCCGGGCAGCAGCGTTGTCACGAACAGGGTTGCGGAAGGGATATTGAACCAGGACCCCTATGAAATCAAGGTCGCGATTGCCTACATGAACAACTTTGCGTTCTCCTGCACCCAGCCGGAAAGATGGGAGCGGGCCCTCTCCAAGATTCCTTTTCTCGTGCATATCACGACCAACGCATCCGAGTTCTCCTGGTTTTCAGACATCCTCCTCCCCAATGCCCATCACCTGTTCGAGAAGTGGGGGTATGTAAAGGTAGCGAACCATGGGTACCGGCATGTCACCCTGCTCCAGCCGGTCATCAAGCCCATGTGGGAATCGAAGAGCGATGAAACCGAATTCCCCTGGCTTCTGGCGGAGAAGCTCGCCAAGAAGGGGTTCACAAATATCCTCGACCATTACAGGCAGTACAAGGATCCTGAAACAGGCAAGGAACCGACCAATGAGAAGGAGTTCTCCCTCTATGCCCTGAAGTATGCCACCCAGAACCTGTGGGACCCCGCAAAGTATCAGGGCGGGGACAAGTTCGAAGGGTGGGAGCATTTCAGGAAAATCGGAGTCTGGAATTCAGCCCCGTATCCCTACCGAAAACGTTGGGGGGAAATGAAGACCAAGACCAAGAAGTTTGAATTCTACAGCGAGACATTGAAGGAGGCGCTCGAAGCGCATGCCGCAAAGCACAAGACGACCGTGGACGATATCCTGGAGACCTGCCAGTACCTTGCCAGAGGCGAGCAGGCCTTCATTCCCCATTACGAACCGCCCTTCGTTAATGGGAATGAAAAGGAATTCCCTTTTCTCTTTGTCGACCACAAGTCCCGCCTCAACCGGGAGGGCCGTTCCGCCAATTGTACATGGTACCACGAGTTCAAGGACGTGGATCCAGGCGACGTGCGCTGGGACGATGTGGCCAAGATCAATCCGCTCGACGGCGCCAAACTCGGGATCCGCAACGGCGAGCGCATCAGGCTCATCTCTCCGACCGGCATGATTGAGTGCACGGCAAAGCTCTGGGAAGGGGTGCGGCCGGGAACCGTGGCAAAGTGCTACGGGCAGGGACACTGGGTTTACGGAAGGGTGGCGGCAAAGGAATTCGGAAAACTCCCCAGGGGGGGAAACAATAATGACCTGATCCCTGCCTTCTATGAAAGGCTGAGCGGCAGCACGGTTCGCCACGCGGGCACCAGGGTCAAAATCGAAAAGGTTCAGGAGGTCTGACATGCCTAGATATGCGATGGTGATCGATCTGCAGCGGTGCGTCGGGTGCGGTGCGTGCAGCATTGCCTGCCGGAACGAGAACAACGTGCCTGACGGGATCTACTGGTCGAACAAGATCACGGAGACGGTGGGGACATTCCCCCACGTGCGATATCATTACATCCCTACCTTGTGCAACCACTGCGAGTATGCGCCTTGTGTCAGGGGGTGCCCGACCAAGGCCATGCACAAGCTGGAAAACGGCCTCACCATGCACGATCCGAGCAAATGCATCGGCTGCAAGTACTGCGAGTTCAACTGTCCTTATGGCGTCATCTATTTCAACTGGGAGTCCCCGCACAGGTTTTGGCGGGAAACCACTCCCGTGATCCAGAACGGCACCGCTTCCCCTAAAGAAATGTTGGCAAAAGTGGGATCCAAGGCAACCCCGTATTACAATCCGGAAAGAGAAGCGACTCTTCCCGGCACACGCCCTAAAGGGGTAGTTGAGAAGTGCACCTTCTGCGACCACAGGGTGAAAAAGGGCGAGCTTCCCTACTGTGTCGAGGCATGCCCGGCCAGTGCGAGGGTCTTCGGGGACATCAAGGACCCAAACAGCCAGGTCAGCCAGCTGCTTGGGAAATTCCGCCCCTTCCGGTTGCGGGAGCAACTCGGGACCGAGCCCCACGTGTTCTATATCCGAGGCTATAATCCTGCACAGGTTGCGCCGAGCAAAGGAGGTGTCTAAATGAAGCGAGGAAACAGGCTCTTCATCGTGTGGATCGGGATCCTCGGCGCCGCAATCATTGCAGGCATCGTGACCGCGATCAAGCTCTTCGTAGAAGGGCATGGGTTATTCAACACCAATGACGTCATCATCTGGTCTCTTCCCCTTGGAGTGTACATCTTTCTGGCCCTTGCAAGCTCCGGGCTCACCCTTCTCGCGTCCGTGCCTATGGTGTTCGGAGTGTCGAGATACGAACCCTTTGCAAAGCGGCTGGTCTTTCTGGCCATAGCCACCCTCTGCGGCGCCTTCGTCTCCATCGGCCTCGAACTCGGGAACGTGTGGAACATGCTCTATATCATGCTCTCTCCCAATCTCTCGTCGCCCATCTGGTGGATGGGTGCGATCTACAGCGTGGAATTGGTTCTTCTGATCGTCAAGTTCTGGAGAATATCGATCGGGGATTGGGAAAGTCCGATCAGCAAGTCGGTCGGCGTGGTCTCCGTTTTCTGCGCCCTGATTGCCCCGCTCATGATCGGCTCCATATTCGGGATCACCGAATCCCGAGTCACCTATTTCGGTCCCGTCATGTCGATCTATTGTCTTCTTATGGCCATGCTGAGCGGCGTTGCCCTGTTCATCCTCTACAGTTCTGTCCTTCAAAAGGCGACAGGGGAAGAAGTCTCCCCGGCAAGAACGGAGATCTATGATGAGGTGATCTTGATCCTCAAGTACGTGGCCGGGGCCGTGCTGGTCTTCACGGTGGTGAAGGTGGCGATTGAATCCGCCACACGGGTGCCCGAGTTCCTGATGATCCGCAAGTACGAGCATACCTTCGGCACCATTCTGGGGCTGCAGATGGAGGTCGTCCTGGGGCTCGTAGTGCCTTTTCTTCTTCTGGTCTTCAAGGCCGTGCGGACGTCCTGGGCAGGCAAGGTCGTCGCCTCCGGACTCCTGTTCTTTGGAACACTCGGCATGCACATGGAAATTCTCATATCCGGTCAGAGCCATCCGATCGGCCCCAAGGCCGAGCAGTTCGGTGAAGCCCTGAGTTATGTGCCGAGTGTCTGGGAATGGCTGGTCGTGGTTTTTGCCCTGGCTGTCATGCTGCTCCTTTACACCCTGGGAGAAAGATACCTCGATCTTGAGATGATCACGGGAAGAAAGACGGCAAGGGGTGCGCACAAACCGATGGTTTATCGGCAATTGAAACTGGAGGAAGATCGATGACCGTCGAAGAACGATTGAAGGAAGCGCGAATCAAGGCAGAGGGCTACAGGCTCCTGGCGGAGTGCTACTATCCTCCTGACGAAAGATTGGGTGGACTCATCGACGATCTTGCAAGCTGCCTGACCCCGCTTTGTCCTGAAGCGGCGACGCACATTCAAGCCATGCAGCCCGAAAACCTTTCGGAACAGGACTTGATCGGCGATTATGCAAGGCTCTTTTTGGGCCCTTTCTCGACGATCGCCCCGCCCTATGGTTCGGTCTACCTGGACCCAGCCAATGGAGTCATGGGAAGTTCGACGGCTCATGTGCGGGACTGCTATCTCGAAATGGGACTGGATATCTCCGAAAGTTTCCAAGAGGCGCCTGATCATATATCCGTGGAACTGGAATTCATGCACTTTCTCTGCATCAAGGAAGCCGAAGCCGCAAGTCGGTCCGATGCCGAAACCGCTCTTTACTTTTTCCGAAAGCAGGCCGATTTTCTTGAAGGGTGTCTCTCATGGTCTTCCGAATTCACGGACCGGGTGAGGGCGCAGGCCCGGACCGGCTTTTACAGAAGCCTTGCGGAGTGCACCAGAATTTTTATCGGCATCTCTCTGGAAAGGGATGGGTTTTGCTTACGTTCCGCAAGCGGGAGCACCGGGGATCAGTGCCCCCGTCTTAGCACCGGCGTTACCTCTGCTCAGTGAGGCCACAACTCGCCTCTCCCGCCTCGACTCCTTCTCTGGGGCTGTGTCGTCATGCGATGTTTTGCGTTGACATGGCGGCACAGTCTTCCCTCCTTTCCTCTTCCGGTGCTTCAGGGCCACGAGAGTGGGGATCTGCGAGACATATTGATCTTCCATCCCCAGGCTGAGCGACCAGCGCATCGATACACGCCATGATCTGATCGTCGGTGCTGTGCTTGAGTGTAATGGCCCGAGCCGGGCACTCGGCCGCGCAGATGCCGCATCCTCGGCACTTGGCAGGGGGAATCTCCGAAACGCCCTCCGAATTGATGAATGGGGCACCGAACGGGCACGACCTCACGCATGCCAGGCACGCGGTGCAGACTTCGGTGTTGACCTTCGCCACCGTTGCAGGCGTAGACATCTCGGCTCGTCGCAGTATCTTGACCGCCTGCTGTGCGGCGCCTTTGGCCATTGCAAGGCTTTCCGGAATAAACCTTGGGCTATGAGCCAGCCCGGCCAGGAAGATACCCGGTGTCGTGAACTCCAGAGGGCGAAGCTTGACATGGGCCTCCATGAAAAAGCCTTCCGGGAGCCGGGGCAGCTTCAGTCTGTCTGCGATGTCCTCGGCACCGGAGTGTGGGCGAATCCCTGTGCTGAGAACAAGCAGGTCCGGTTGAACCATGAATTTTTGTCCTGAGCTGCGGTCCGTAAAATCCAGGGTGAGATTCTCCTGATCGCCATCTCGAAGAGAGGGAGGTTCGTCGGGGTTGAAGCGGAAGAACAACACGTTCTTTTTTCTCGCCTCCAGATAGTACAATTCCTTGAACCCGAATGTCCTCATGTCGCGATACAACACGAGCACCTGGATCCCGGGATGGATCTCCTTAAGGGTAAGGCTGTTCTTCACGGCGGCACTGCAGCACACCCTGCTGCAGAAGGGGAACTCCGGAGTCCGCGAGCCGACGCACTGAATCATCACCACTCTTTTGAGCTTCTGCACCCATGCGCGGTCTTCCCGCATTCTTCTCGCCAACTCCACCTGGGTCATGATCCGAGGATCGTTTCCATAGCCGTATTCCACCGGCTCATAGGGCTGCCCTCCCGTAGCGATCACAGCGGCGCCGTAATGAATGACATGCGCGCCGTCAGGCCGCGAGACGGCCCCTTCAAAGCTTCCCGCATAACCGGCATGCCCGATAAGTTTGCTCTTCAGGTGAACGGTGATGTCCGGGTGAGCTTGAACCCGCCGGCACAGGTCGTCAACAAGCTGCGACGGATCGTCTCCTTCCAGTGTAAAAGTCAAGTTCCTCGTGAATCCGCCGAGCCGGTCTTCCCTTTCCACCAGGTGAACCGGAAAGCCCTGCTCCGCAACGGTGAGGGCAGCGGTCATTCCAGCAACCCCGCCACCGACAACGAGCGCACTCTGCACCACGGGATAGGAGGTTTCCAGAAGCGGCTCCAGGTATTGAGCACGGGCAACTGAGGAACGGATCAGCTGCACGGCCTTTTGAGTAGCCTCCTCCGGATGATTGCCGTGTACCCAGGAGCACTGGTTCCGAATGTTGGCCATCTCGAACAGGTGAGGGTTGAGACCTGCCCTTCTCAGTGCTTCGCGGAACAAGGGTTCGTGAGTCTTCGGCGAGCAGGCGGCCACAACCACCCTGTTGAGACGGTGCTCGCGAATCCGATCGACCAGGGAGTCGAGGGTTTCGGAGGCGCATGTGAACATGAAGTCGGCCACATGCACTACATTTGCCATTTCCCGGGCTCGCTCCACGACCTTCGGGATTTCGACCACTCCCGCAATATTGGTGCCGCAATGGCATACGAACACCCCAACGCGGGGAGGACCATCCACAGGCAGTTCCGCAGGGATATTGGTCTCTTCAATGTCGGTGACTCTTGCGTCTGCCAGGAGAACGGCCGCCTCGGCCGCCGCCGCTCCCGCCTGAATGACCGTTTCCGGAATGTCCTTTGGCGCTTCGATGCCGCCGCAAACGAAAACACCCGCTTTTGAAGCGGAGACCGGCGAACCAAATCCGGCCGTCAGAAAGCCATAAGGGTTGGTTTCAAGCCCGAGTCGTCCGATCAGCGCCGAGGAAGACGCCGAGGGTTTGAATCCGGACGACAGCACAACGAGCTCGAATTCCTCCTCCACCTTGCGGTTGTTCTTGTGGTCGAAAGTCTCGATCACAAGGTTGTCGTTTTCCGGATTCCAGTGCAGTTGGGAGATCATGGAGCGCCGGTACAGAACACCGTACTCTTTTCGACCCCGATCCGCGAACGCATCGAAGCCTTTGCCATGGGCGCGCACATCCATGAAGTAGATCGTAGCACTCGTCTCCGGATGGTGGATGCGGGTGAGCATGGCCTGCTTTACCGCGTGCATGCAGCAGACCGAGGAACAGAAGGGGCGATTGCAGCTTGCATCCCTGGAGAGCACGCACTGAATCCACGCCACGCTCCGGGGAGGCCGTTCGTCCGAAGGCCGGACGATGTGCCCGCTGTGCGGTCCGGTGGCTGACATCATCCGCTCATATTGAAGCGAGCTCACGACGTTTTTGTACCGGCCGAATCCATATTCCCCGGATGAAGCGTTCAGGGCAAGGTCAAAGCCTGTCGACATGATCACCGCGCCCGCTTCCACTGTGATCGTCTCGGGCCGTTGTTCGAAATTCACCGCTCCGGTCGGGCAGACCTTGCGGCACAAACCGCACCTCTTTTTGGTGAGATAGAGACAGTTTTCCGGATCCAGCGCGTACTTCAGCGGAACCGCCTGGGGAAAAGTCATATATGCTGCCTTGCGGAAGCCAAGCTCGCCGTTGAAGGAGTCCGGGACCTTCTTGGGGCATTTCTCGGCGCATTTACCGCAGGCGATGCACTTTTCCTCATCGATGTACCGGGGACGCCGCTCGACAATGGCCCTGAACCTGCCCGGCTCCCCTTCCAGGTCGACCAATCGGCTTCCGGTGAGAATCCGGATACGCGGGTGCCTTGCCACGGCGGAAAGCTTTGGAGAGAACATGCACGCAGAGCAGTCATTTGTAGGGAAAGTCTTGTCCAACCGGGCCATGACCCCGCCCAGCGTGTAATCATGCTCAACCAGGCAGACCATGAACCCGGATTCCGCCAGATCCAGGGAGGCCTGTATGCCACCGATACCCCCTCCCGCAACCAGAACCGTTCCCACGGGGCCGGTCCCATGTGCGGAGCCGCAACCCCTCATCGAAAGACCTCCTTATTCCTGAGCATGTCCACCGGATCCACCACGTGAGCCCGGAACCACTCTTTTGACCAGGATCCGGCCTCAAAGGCGAGTCTCAGCAGCTCCGTGAAATAGAATACGGGCATGGGGCTGCGCCCTGCGGCTTTCTGCATCATATCGAGATTGGACTGGCATAAGGGGCAGGAGACCACAATCGCATCCGCGCCCGCCTGTTGGGCCTTGTCGATGAGACGGCCGACCAGGGATACCAGAATGTCGCGGCGGCCGATCCCGATGCTTGCCCCGCAACAGGTCGTCTTGTAGGACCAATCGAGCACTTCAGCGCCCGCCTCCCGCGCCAATATATCCAGCGTTTGAGGATTTTCATAATCGGTAAAGCCTGTAATCCATGGCGGTCTGACCATCTGACACCCGTAATAGCAGACCACCTTCAACCCGTCGAGAGGGTTTCTGATCAATCCGCGGATCTTTTCGAGCATGAACTCCTGCGTAAGAAACCGGGTCATTTCATAGATTTTCACGGAGCCGTTTACCGGCCAGGGAGGTTTTTCCAGGATTTTGCCGATCATCTCCTGGGAGTGCCGCAGCCGGTTGAAACAGTTGGGACAGGGCGCTACGATGTCGAGCCCCATCCGTTCTGCGGCGGCGAGATTCCTCGCCGGAAGCAGAACAGACATGGTTTCGTCAAGGCTGTGAGTGGCGCTCGCCCCGCAGCAGGACCAGTCTTCGATTTCCATGAGTTCACAGTCCATTTGTCGAAAAACGTCCAGAATGGAACGGGCGTAATCCACGGCCATTCCCTCGAGAGAGCATCCCGGATAGTAGGAAATTTTCATTCCTGTTCCCCCTTGATCCGGCTGATTTCACGTATCTCTTCCATGTCGCGGCACCGATGCGGAAGAAGCTTCAGGCGCCCCCTTCGCCAGAGGGTCACCGCGGCATCCAGGTCATATTTCCAGGATCCGGTGCGGATTTTTTCCACGGCGACCTCCGGCCTTAGGTTCAATGAGGCCATCAGCCATACCTCATTGACGCGGCCGAAGCGTTTCAGCTCATTGAGGAAGGTCTTGTGAAACGCTGCCAGGATCCTCTCCTGCGGCCGAATCCCGGATTTGGCTGCTTCGTTCCTCAACCGGATCATGACCTGGGCCACAGCCACTTGATTGGGGCAGTATGTGGAGCACATCTCGCAAGAGAGGCAAACCCATATTGTGGAGGAGGCCATCAGCTTCTCCTGCCATCCAAGTTGAACATACCGGATCACATGGTGCGGCTTGATATCCATAAAGTGGCTGACCGGGCAGGCGTTCGTGCACCGCTCGCACTGATAGCAGGCGGATATCGAAGAACCGGCCTTCTCTTCCAGACGGTGAACATACTCTTCCCCTCGCTCCAGCAGGGGTATTCTCTCCTCATTCTTTTCTGGTCCCACAACCGTTCTCCGATTTTGGTGTGTTTTGCAAGTGCGGTTCGCTCTTTCATTATAGCAAAAGAATACCAAAACCGGCCTACCTCACATTGACTTTAGTCAAGAATGCAAGAATATTTTGGAGAAATCCCTCAGTACCCACTAATACATTTTTACTTTCGGCTCTTTGTGGTATGAAATCCTGGAAGATTGCAGACGCGGGGCTGCAGAAAGGAGAGAATTTCAACTAAAAAGATGAGAAAATCGATTGCTCAGATCATTCTTCTTGTCGCTTTGATCTTCCTTTGTGTGGCTGGCGGTCTCATCGTGAAGCATATTCTGGATCTCCCTTTCAGATCCGCGAACGATCAGCTTCACGCCATGAATGCGCCGATCACTTTGGATTTCCTGATTCCCGGTGGAACCTACGTCGATGAAAAAATGACCATTGGCGAGGTCATCCGGGTTCAGACAGGAAACAAGGTGTCGACTTACGAGCAGATGGTGGACTCCCTGTCGCGTTTCATACCGCTGAGTTACATCGTCATTGCCGACCTGGTCATGTTTCTGTTCTGGTCGTTCATGTTCATGACCTTCATCAGGGTCTTTACGTTCGCGGGCTATGGTCGCGCCCTGCGCACCAGCCTATTTCTTGGAGGGGTCGTTTATTACTTCATGCCCGATTTCACCCCGGGAAGTCTCGATGACGCCGCCTTTGTCGTCTTTCCCCTTCTGATCATCGTATCGAGGGCTGTCTCCAGACACAGAAGAAGAAACTCCATGTGGAGAACAGGGGAACCCTTACAATTCTGATTCCCGGGAAGCAACCCGGCTTTCACCTCATCCCTGAAATCATCATCGATTCGCCTTTTCCAGCATTTCGCTCGCTTCAGCGGAACGACCCAAACGGACCAGCAGCGCTGCACGCATACGCATGACCCCCTTGTCCCCGGGCAATATCTTGAGCATGGAATCGACATCCGCCAGCGCCGCTTTGTCTTCGCCTCGCTTGGAATGGATTCGATAGCGAAGCAGATGGTCATCCAGGGTGGGCGCGCTGAGACCGATCGCCGCGGCCAGGTCCTTCAACGCGCCTTCCAAATCGTTCCGGATGTACCGGATATCGGCACGGGCGCGCAGCAGTCCGGGATCCCGGTTCTTCTTCTTTGCCAGGAGATCAGATACCCGCGCTTCCCCGAGATCTGTCCGGTCATTGTTTGCCGCCGCGTCGACAAATGCCTTTAGCGCCACGGCTCCAGGGTCTTCAGCGGAAATCACTTCCTCGAGGTCTGCCATGGCCAAACGGTGCCAGGGGGCGCTCACAATGAACAGCGCGCGGGTGCGCTTGAGCGTCATATCCTTTGGGTTTTTGGCAATGGCACTGTTCAGGGTGAAAAGGGCGTCATAGATCAGGCCGTCGTTTCCCATGCCGACCAGACGGACGAGTCCCTGCGCCAGCAGGGGGTTTGCGGGATCGGCCTTTCTCAGTTTTGCGACCGTATTTTCAAGATCTTTGCGGCTATCATCTTGCAGAGATTTGTTTACAGCAGCTTCCATTTCCTTAACAGAGGCGGCCGATGCAGGAAAGGCCACCGTTATGGTCATGAGAAGCATCGCGCCGAGAGCAATCAAACGGGTTATCATATTTCACTTTCTCCTGTCTTATAACTTTTGGACGAATTCGACGGTCCCGGAGAGCCGCGCCATTCCTTCCGCCAGGCTTTGTCCTGTTTCCTGGCGCATCAATTTGTCTGCCACCACAGGGCTGTACTGCCCCTCGGACATGCCGCGGATAATCTCCACCTGCCGTTCCAGCTTGGGGGTCAGACCCAGGGCCGCTGTGTCGGATTTGGCCCCGCCGCCCTGGTTCACTCCGTTCAATGCCGGTATAACCCGGGTGTCGAAATTCCTGATCAGCTCGCGCCCGGCAGCCTGCACCTCATCCATTGTCGCCCCTGCGCTCAGCCCTGCAGGAAGATTTGCCTGGACAGTTGCGTTGCTCTTCCCGAGCTTTTCCAGCCCTGTGATTCCTTCACTCGCCTTGAACTGGGCAGTGGCCGCATTTTGTGTGTCCCAGGAGTTGCCCATAGGTACCTTGTCGACACGTACAGCCGAAGAACTCCCGCTTGAAGCGCCGGCAGTCCCTGAAGAACCGGTTTGTCTTGGCGCAGGCGTGCTGCCCATGGTGGTCTTGGACGAATCCTCCGTCGTTGCGTTGGCCACGGTCGCCTGGGCGCTCATCTGGGTGGAGAGGAACTCGGTCTGCGCCTGGTCCAGCTTCCACAAACGGTTGAGCGAAGCATCCGGACCATCCAGAGTGCTTTCCACATTGGCAGCGGCTCTGGTCTGAGTAGCCGTTTTCAATGTTTTGACAAAGCCATAGATCTGAAGCACGTTGCCGGCGTCCTGCCAAAGTCCCACCGCGATTGTCCCTGCCCCCTTGCCGTCCCGGATAGCGATATAGGTATTGACCGGCAGGGTTTCCTTGGATGCCCCCTCGAGCGCGCCCTCGACGCCGTTTTCGGAATAGCCGGTGATCGAACCGGTTGAGATATTGTAGACCAGCAACACCTTGCTGGCGGCAGCCGCCTGTGTAGTGACCAGTGCCCCGGTGCTTGCCGACAGGGTGACCAGCCCCGCCTGACCTGCCATGGCCGTCATGCCCAGGGCTCCTGTTCCCAGGGCCAGCGCCAGCGTCGCGCCGATCTTTACCCGGCCTGCGCCGATCTCATAGGCGGCATTGTCGATATCCGCCATGGTCGCCTCAAGCATCTCCTGCGTAAAATCCGCCTGGGTGCGGGTTTCGTAAACCGCCTGGCGGAATTCGCGCACAGCATCCAACCGTTCAAAATCCCTCAAACCACCCTGGTTGTTGTATCCTGCGATCCTCTCCAGCTTTTGAATCAGATCAATAGCGTCGTCCTGATCGGTGGTGTTGCGAATGAACTGGCGGGTCTTGATGACCTGCTCGGTCGCTTCGTCTTCCGCCCGTTGCCGGGCGCTCATATCCATTAACTTCAGATCGGTCGGGGTCAGCTTGTACGGATCATAGTCGCTCAGGTCTTCACGCACAAAGTCAGAAACTTGCCCGCCCAAACGGGACAACTCCCGGCCGGCGACCAGGGCAAACTCCTCGGCCGCGGCAATGCGTGAGCGCAGATCCGCCTGCTGCTTTTCGGTCCCGCTTCGCTTCTCAATCGAGCGCAGCTCGGCCTGGGCGCGGTCGCGGTTACGCAGGTGGTATTCCACGTCCTGCTGAAGCTGCAAACGTTTGCCGTCGGCGTTGTCGGCGCCGACCTTGATTGCCGGCGGCTCCATCGGTTTGACCTCTTCCACCTTCTCCGGCAAGGATTTTGTCTCGCTCTTTTCTATGCCCTCAGGTCCATCTTTTTTCTCTACGGGAGGGGGTTCAATAGGTTCGACAGCGGCGACGGTTTCGCCGGAGCCCGCCGAAGCTTTCAATTTGTTCATTGACGCACTCAATGCGTCCTTCCGGGCGGTCTCGGAGGCCAGGGCTCGCTCCAGTTGCCCTTTTTGTGTGCGTGCAGCATCAAGACCTCTCACGCTGTTTCGATGGCTGACATCTTCGCTGATCAAACGATCCAGTTCCACCGCCCGAAGCTCGATCTGCTTGATCCGATCTTCAGCGCCCAGAACCGTCGGACGCATTTCGAGCAGCCGGTCCTTAGCTGCCATGCAATCCGACAGCCGTTCACGGGCCTCCTGGATCTTCTTTTCGTAGATGACCCGTTTCTCTTCATAAAGATAGGCATACTGCTCTTTGAGTTTCTGGATCTTTGCCGGCGCCTCGGAGGAAAGCCTCTCCACTAATCCGGAGTAGTACTCGCGGTCTGCCTGTGGGCTATTCGCGAGGTTTCGGAAGTGTTCGATCGTAGCGTAGACCTGGTTGATCCAGTAAGTGACTTTAGGTGGGTCCGAATCGATGATCCGCTGATACTCTTCGATCAGCTTTGGAATGTACTCGATTTGTCGGTCCAGGCAACTAAAGGTACCCGAAGCAATCCAGTAATCGATCAAACTGACCGTGACCGGATGGCCCGGTACGGCAGCGGTGCGCAGATTGATGCCCACCTTCATGAAGAATTCATTGTCTATCAGCGACAGCCGGTAGGACTCCAGCGAATTGCGGATATCGTTTCGTTCAGCCAGAATGTTCGTCTTTTCTTCTGAAAATATGGCAATGCGCTCATCGAGAGTCTTGATGACATATTCCTTGTCGTCGATCTCCTCTCCCAGAAGCGCTATTTCACGCTTTCGCTGCTCGATAGCCTTATCCACCTCCGAGATTTGCCGCTGCAGCCGGTCCATCTCGACCTTCTGCTCAGGGGTCGGGCCGCTCTTCTGAGCCGCGGGCGGGGGCACCACCGGGCGCGACGGCACCACGGGCGCGGGTGTTTGAGGCCGTATGACGACCGGCGGTTTTGGAGCAGATGGCCTGGGACTGTCATGCCACTGGGCATCTGCAAGACGCGCCGGTAAGAATGCAAGCACAACCATGCCCGCAAATAGCCATGGGTTACGGATCTTAAATATTCGTTTCATGTTTGAATTTTCTCCTGAATGACTCACAGCAACGACGGCTTACTTCCCCGGCGCACCTTCGTCCCCTGTCAAATACCTGAGCTCTGCCGTCACGGTCGGTGCCCAGTCATCGTCGTGCCCCAGATTGTCCAACAGTCGAACCGTGTTGGCGGGCAGAAGACGGGACAGTGAAGCGACCAGATTCGGCGGCACAACTCTGTCGCGCGCTCCATAGAGGTGGCGTTGCGCAAAAGTGGCCTTGCCGAGAGAGGAAGGCAGATCCCTGGAAACCGTTGCCAGCGGCGAGATGTTGTGAAACCTTGTCCAGCCGTCCAGATCCAGCGGCGCTGCTACCGTAATCAGCGCCAGGACGTCTTTTCGCATGACGGCCAGTTCGGCCGCCAGCACGCCTCCACCGGAAAAGCCGATCAATATCACCTTCTGACCCGCCATCTGCGCCCGATCGATCAGTGCGCCGAGCGCAGTTACCGGACCGTTGCCGAATCGTTGGTCTGTCCAGTGATGTATTGAACAGCGGGCGGCCTGTTCGGGCGAGAGATACTGGCCCGGTCGCGCAAGGTAAAGCACCGATCTGCCGTTGACCAGTGCCGATGCCAGCCTCGCACCCGCCCCGGACCGGGGCGTTGGGTCGGAGGGGACTGTCTTGTCGCTTGACCAGGCAGCGCCGTCCCCTTCGATCACGACCAGAAGCGGTTGGTTGATTGACGACGATCCGGACCGCAGCCATCCCAGCGTCACCAGATCGGATCGAATCTCCTCTAGTTTATGAAAGGAAGGATTGGCGGGCGGCAGCGGCAAGAACAAGGAACAGGCGGCGATGGTCAGAAAGACGACCGCCGCCATGCACCCTTTGATCAAAACGCATACCTCACATTGAGCGAGAGCCCTTTATTTTCAAGATCCTCACGCAGAACCTCGGTGGTGGCTGCAAGCGAAACGGACAGACCTTTCGCAGAACCGGAGCCGTAGAAGGACATCGCCAGACCGATGGTCAACCCGTCCTTGTCGTTGGCAGGCTGAAGCCCGCCACCTTCAATCACCTGATCTTCCCTGTCCAGATCATAAGCATAGGTCACCGACAAAGAAGGCATGAAAGGCTCCATCCAGTACCCGATAGACGCCCCGATGTTGGCTTGCGTCAGATCGTTGGTCCTTCCCACATTCACCGTCCCATCGCTTTCGGTGAAGGTGGAGCGTTTGTCCTCATTGTACAGGAGCCCTGCCCTGGCAGAGAGGAACATCAGGTTGAACCATTTCTGCGCGTTCAGGTTTCCGACCGCCAGCCACCCTTCTGAATCCTGACTGCCGATAATGGTCGTACCTCCCTGTACTCGGCGAATATCCGTATCGTTCCAGGCATAGCCCACGGACACATCCGCAGAGAGCCACTTATTGATATTGAAATTGGCATAAGGCAACAGGGTGAAACCTTTGGTCTGGCTGTCCCCCTGGTTGAATGGGGTGTCGATATCCGTGTCTGCATAGCTTAGAGAAAGGCCCACGATCGCCCTGGGGGTGACGGCATAATCCCCCCCCACGGCAAAGCTGTTGGTGTAACCATCATACGCAGTGGGAGCGAATTCATCCTCGATTTTGTTTCTGGCCGTATTGACCCAGAAGGAAACCCCTTTGGTCTCCTCACCCGAGGCAATGCTGGTGAACCCCTCGGGCAGCGCCGCAGCGGTCCTCGTCCCCGACCCCGGGAAATTCCGGGGATTGAAAATGGGGTCGAACCGCATGGCGATCATTCGGAAGGCATTGAAGGCAGTGAGCGTTTGAACCGAGATAGCGGTCAGCTCGGTGCTGGCGACATCACCGGGCTGCGGCTCCTCCTCATGAGGAGACTGTTGTGTCCAACCCATTCCAGGCACTGCGAGCATGGCAATAAGAATTGCCGCGGCAATAAACTTCATTTTTAGCATGTCACACCTCTCTGATTCGAAATCAATAAAAATTTCAGGAACAGTGTTAAGAACAGTTGAATCGAGTACTGAATTCTAAACAACTTTAAGCGTAATTATAGACGCACAGGCTGAAAAGATTCAATGCCAGTGATTGCTTATGACTTTCCAATTACCGGTTCCGTAATGATATTCCCGAATGAAACCCCGTATCCGAGGTTGGAAGGACCTCCTTTGTTTAGACCCGGTAAAATGCAGAATTAGCCCTTGCCTGTCAAGAGAAATAAGAAGGTCATTATTTCACAGACATGGCGTGATTTTTTTAACAGGGTTTTGCATCTTGTCCTCCTTGCCATAACTCTATCAATCGCTGTTCGCCGGCTGAAGCAGTGCCTTTGAACCAATACGGTCGAGAGCCAGCTCAATGATCTTTTCCAGAAGATCCGGGTAATCCAAGCCGTGCTTCATGGCTGCTTTTGGAAGCTCGCTTTCCATTTCGAGATGCGGATTGCCGTTGGCCTCGATGATGTAGTACTCCCAATCCCCCCCTGTTCTTTGCCTGACCCGCATGTCGATTCTTCCATAATCCCGCAGCTTCAGCAGCCTGAAGGTCAAGGCCGCAGCCTTCTGGATCTTTTCATAGACTTCCTGGGGGATGTCGGTGGGGAAGAATTCGAATGTGTTTCTGGCCGCTTCCGACCCCTCTTCCCATTTCGCCTCTGTAGAGGCAATCTTCGGTTCATCTTCCGAAGACTTTGAAAACCCCATCTCAAAAATGGGCAGTGCTTCAACCTTTTCGTTTCCAAGAACGCCTACGTAGATCTCCCTGCCGTCGATATACTCTTCGATAAGGGCCGGGGAGTGGAGTTCCGAGTGAATGTAGGAAATGCGCTCCATCAGCCCTTTGATGGTATGCACAACCGCTTTGATGTCGACGCCGATCGAACCGTCCTGACTGACCGGCTTGACAAGGACCGGGAAACGAAGATCATCGGACCATTCGACCTTCCCCGAATCGATGACAGCGTATTTCGGGTATCTGATCCCATGAAATGCCAGGATCTTCTTTGAGAGCTCCTTATCCTGCGAAAGTGCAAGCCCAATGGATCCTGAACCGGTGAAAGGCTTTTTGAGCAGTTCCAGCAAAGCAGCCACATTCTGCTCATGCTGGCTGACACCACCGAATGTCTCAGCCAGGTTGAAGATGATGTCGCAATCGAGATTGCTGATCCTGGACACAAGATCAACCACGTCGCTTGAGAGGGGCATGACATTCACGGTGTGCCCCCTCTCTCGCAGTGCCTGCTCCAATTGCCTGTAGGCCACTGGGAATTTCTTCCCTTCCGCTTCGGCTTCTACCTTTTCCCGGTCTTCAATCTCATCGTAAAGAACAGCAACCTTCAGTTTTCTCATACTTCAACCACCCGTTTTTCTCTGAAACCGCGCCTTCTATGCTTGGACGGTTCCGTAAAACGCTTTTTTTGTCATTTCGATCGAAGGAAAAAGTCGTCACCCGGTTGAATGAAGCTTGTCCCGGCGCAGGCCGGGAACCGGGGTCCAGGTGTTCTGCAACAGCCTGGAAATACTGGATCCCGGTTTTCACCGGGATGATGGAAAGAGGGCATTTTCGACTTTTTACGGGGCTGTCAAGCCTCACTTCACGATAAAATCTCCTTTGTAGAGTCTGTTCATACAAAGGGTCGTGGCGTACGCCGTGACTTTGATCAAGGTATCCTCGATTTCGTCGGTATTGACCCACAACTTCAGTTCCCGGCTGTGATCGATGAGGTGCAGGAGGAGAGATCTCACCACGGCTTCCTGGAGACCCGTCCAGTAGCGGATATTGTCGACCAGCCTTCGGCGGAATTCCATCAGGAATTCATGAGCCGGCTTCCACCCGCTCTCCACTTCCTCGGGAACGGAGCTTTTGAAAATCGTCTTCAGGTCTCCATCGAAGTAGCTTGGAATATCCACTCGTGGCGGAAGGAACAGCTTGTTGTACTCAGCAAGGGAATAGTGCAGTTGTTCGCCTGAAAGGTCGTACTCCTCCCCGCTGACGATCGGGCCCGTTCTCCCGAGTTTCTTCACTGTTCTATCTACATAGAGGAGCTTTTCGTAACATTCCCACCCCTTGTAGAGTTCCTCCCAATTGCCGCCCGGAGAAAGCCAGACAGCGAAGGTCTCAGCGAAATCCTCATCAGGATGTTTCTGAGCGTACCAGCCCGGGATATGGCGTACAAAGCTGCGAGAAAAGGGATTTGGCTTGAAATCCTCTTTGTAGGGACGAGAGTAGGGACCAAAAATCTCGCGCCATTCGCTGGTGTCGTGCAGCCTGTAAGCATAATTGAAGGCATGGCCGGCCTCATGGCGAAGGTACATGAGGATTTCTTCCGCGCTCTTGCCCTCGATCCCCTCCAGAAATTCATCTTCCAGAATGGAAAGCTCCTCATCGGCCAGATAGAAAGGAATCGAAATCACCGGTATTCCTTCAGGACACCCCCATTCATCAGAAAGATAGACCCTTGGCCTGAGCACGATGCCTGCGGAATCCAACTCTCTGTAAAGTTGATCAACGAGTTTTTCCAGGCGCGTTCCCTCCAGCTTGAGCCCAAGCTCGCTGATCCTCATCTGGAGAATCTTTTCGCTCTCTTCGGACCAATCCCTGGCCGGGGTTTCCTTGAAGTTCGAAATCGACTCTGTGTTCATACCTGTATCCATGTCGATAAGTTAACCATCAGGATTGGACTGAAAACTGGATTGACATGTGAAAATGCCATCTCTCAAGGCGGTAGAGCACGCAGAGAAAGCAAGTATTTGCGAAGGAGTGCCTGTTTCAGAAATGACGAATCAGACAGGATGGGGGCGGGGGTTGCAGTCTCAGGAGATGCTGAACCCTGGAAACTCTCCCTGAAATTTACCGCAACAAAAGGCATGTGTTCAAAATCCGACGGTGTTCTCCCGAACCTGGTCCCCGAACCCCTGCTATGACCCTCTCGTGAACTGACCTTTTGCCGATTCCAAGGCCGGAGTTGGTTTGAGGGTGACCGGATCAATGCGTGGGACAATGTCTATTTCTTCCGAAATACAAAGGCTTCGATAGGCGTGGGAACCCTTTTTCGATCAATAGGTGTAAAGCGCCGGAAACCTCCGGAAGTGATCGCTGTTGCACATTACAGGATGTCACCTTGACATGTTGTCACCTGTTACATGCTCTATCGCCCGGAGCGCGGCAATCCGCCCCCCTGCTTTTCCAATATGGTGAAGTTGCAGAACATATACCGAAAATCAGGATCTGTCGAAATTGGCACGATTGTTGATACAAAAGATGATGGACAAAAAGACTCAGGGATACCTATAAGACAAGGAACCACTTGGATTGAGTGAATTGAGGATGCTGCCAACTTGCGAGGGACTCCATTTAAGCCACCTTCTCAGACCCTTTCTGATCTGCATCCGGGAAGAGAAGACGAAGGGCTTTACCCTCCTGGAACTCTTAACGATGGTCACAATCGTAGGCATACTCTCCTCCATAGCTATACCCAATTATTACAGCTACATAGACAAGGCCAGAAACACAAAGACCATTTCAGAGCTTCGGATGCTGGAAAGAGGAATATACGCATATTACGCAGCAGACGGAGTGTACCCGGATACCTTGCATGACTTGGGAATGGGGATTCTTAATGACTCATGGGGAAATCCCTATCAATACCTGAACATCACAACAACCAAGAATCACGGTAAAGTGAGAAAGCTCATGGGCATCGTCCCCCTCAATGAGGACTTCGATCTCTACAGCATGGGAAAAGACGGAGAAAGCCAATCTCCTTTGACGGCAAAGCAAAGTCACGACGACATTGTTCGTGCCCAGAATGGGAAGTATCTTGGGCCTGCCAAGAATCTTGGGGGGTTTTAAATGGCAGCATTCAATCCGACGCGCAAAAGACATGGTCTCCATTGGAAGCCGCCTCGGAGACGGGTTGGGGCGAGCCTTTCACGTTTCCTGTTTTTCATGGCAATTATAGGAGTCACGGGCTGTCAGGGTTCCGCCATCAAAGAGGCCCCGGATGAGATAATCGGGACCTGGGAAACAGCGGACCCTCTATTCAAAGGTTGCACCATGGAGATTACACCTTATCGAATCGTTTTTACCAATCCGCTTGAAGGGATGACCAGAAATTACATCATGGAGATCAGAAAATTTGCGGAAGGAACACGAACCCTTTATGAAATCACCCATGTGAATGAAGCGGGACTGGACTATTTGCTTTCCCTTTATTACATCCGTTCGGAGGGCGAGGAGATGATACGGATCAAGAGCAGGGACGAAGTGAAGTGGACCAGAACAATCCTGCCAGGACTTTAAACAACGGACTGGTCGTCTCTGCCGGAGAATCGCTTTATGATGACCTTTGAAAGATCAGGGAGTGTGCCTTGAAACTCGAGCTCAGATCCTTCCGGACCATGGTGGCACGCCGGATCTTCGTCCTCTTTGTCCTCTGCGCCCTCCTGCCTATCTCCGCTCTAGCAACGGTTTCGTATATCCATGTGAGATCGCAGCTCCTGAAACAATCCAGATCGAACTTGCGCCAGGAAAGCATGAGCACGGCCATGTCCATTTATTATCGGTTGTCGCTCTTGCGTGCGGAGATGAGAATGGCCGCCTCATCCCTGGCCTCCGGCTTTGAAATGTCCGAACCGGGCGTTTCCAAGCCCATTGCAGATGTTATCAAAGAGAGATTTGATACCGCCCTCCTGGTACGCAGTGATGGCCGGCTCGACCCTCTTTTTGGGGAGATCGGAAATTTCCTTGAAATCACCGAACTCGAAAAACGTCACCTCTTGAGCGGAAAGGCGCTTCTCGTTTGCAGAAGGGGGGAAAACGGTTCCCCGGCACGGCTTTTCATGTCCACTGCGTGGCCGGATGGGAAAGCACATGCGCTCTTGATTGGGGAAATCAAACCGTCCTATCTCTGGGAAGCGACCGAACGTCTTGCCTCGGGAATAGAGGTATGTGTTCTGGACCGAAGGGACGGAACTGTTCTTGTTTCAACCGTACCTGATATTGCCTCGCATCTTCCTCAATTTTTGAATCAGGTTCGGGCCGCCCAATTAGGCAATCTCGAATGGCAGCAGGGGGACAGGACGTTTGTAGGAGGGTACTGGTCGCTTTTCACTAAATCCAACTTCTTTCATCCGGAGTTGCTGTTCATGGCCTTTCAGTCCTCTGATGAGGTCTTTGCGCCCATAGCGAATTTCACGAAGATGTTCCCGGCAATCCTCATGCTTTCGCTTGCCCTGGTATTCGTTCTCAGCTCCAGACTTATACGCAGGAACCTTGTTCCCATAGAGATTCTGAAAAACGCAACCAGAGGGATTGCTGACGGAGGCTTCGGACACAAGGTGGAAATCCGGAGCGGCGATGAATTCGAGAGTCTGGGGGCCTCGTTCAATGAAATGAGCGCAAAGCTCAAGGAGAGTCAGGATCTTCTGGTGAAAGCCGCCAAGCTGAGCACCATGGGGCAGATGGCCGCCGGGATCATGCATGAAGTAAAACAGCCGCTGACGGCCATTTCGGGCCTTGTCCAGCTTGCCATGGCGAACCAAACCTCACCCGAGGGAAAGGAGCGGCTGGAGACGGTCATGATGGCAGTGGACAGGCTCGATGGAATCCTCGCGCGCTTCAAGTCCTTTTCCCATATGTCCAGCGAAGTGATGCAGCCGGTTTCTCCAAGGGATATCCTCGATGAGGTGATCCAGCTTCTTGAGCATCACCTGTTGATGAGCAAAACGCAGTGCAGGGTTGAGCATGAGGAGGACCTGCCCTTCATCATGGGTGACATTCAATCGCTCGAGCAGGTATTCTCAAATCTCCTCATGAATGCGCTGGATGCCCTTGAATCGAAAGAGGACGGGGCGAGGCTCATCCAGGTAAGAACGTATTCAAGCGAGGAGAAGGTGTTTGTGGAAGTCGAGGATAACGGCTGCGGAATACCCGAGGAGATCCAGCACACGATATTCGATCCTTTTTTCACCACGAAATCGCCCGAAAAAGGAACAGGGCTGGGAATGGCCATTGTAGAATCCATTCTACACAAGCATCAAGCCTCTATTCATCTCGAAAGCGAAGTAGGAACCGGGACCAGGTTCACCCTGATCTTCCCTGCACCGAGCGGCCCCGGCACCCGCACAATTAACCCAAGCGAGAAAATTCAGAGGAGTCCGGATGAGCATTGAACAGCGAAGAACCTATCCACTCGTAGACAAAACCCGCCAATTCAAGTTCCTGGCGTTGGTGATTGTTTACAACCTCGTGATCGCATTCTTTTTCGGACTCAGCCTCTTCTTTCCCGATTTTCTCTCCATTGAGGATGAAAACATTCCTCTTGATGCAAGAACTGCCATAGCGGAGAGAATACTCTATTTCCATTCCAGGATCTGGCCTGTTGTGATCGCCCTGATCTGCCTCATCGGACTGCATTCCTTTCGAATGGTTCATCGCTTGATCGGCCCCCTGTTTCGATTCCGGTGGGCCTTTGATCAACTGCAGGCTGGCAATATCGGTTTTCGTATCAAGCTCAGGGAAAAGGACTACCTCCACCGCGAGGAGGAAACCTTCAACCGCATGATGGAGACGCTGGCTCCAAAATTGGAAAGTGCCCGGTCCGAATGCCAGGCTGCGCTTCAGACAGTAGACGATCTCCTTCAGAGTGGCGAGGATGTCCCGGCGCATTTGAAGGAACGGCTGAACCGAACCCGCATGCATCTGCACGCATTATGGCAGAGTGCAGATTACTTCCACATGCAGGCAGAGAACACGACTCCCCTTGAAGAGAAGACACTCCCTGAAGAAAAGGTCACAACCGATTCGACTGCGCCATCCCAGGCCTGACCCTTCATGAAAGTATCCTGCCGGAGTCGATTGGATGGTTGGACAGTATCCCTGCTGTATTGTGTGTAGGAAAGCGAACCAGCATTCCCATCGGAAAGCGTCACAAGGCCTTTCGAATGAAGTCCACAGAGAATGGTTCCCCATGCGCTGGATAGATCGTTTCCGCACCTGCATCCATCAGCAGTCTCCAACTCTCTCTGACCTTTTGCATGTCTTCCGCGAAAATTGGCAATCCTGGCCCGGACCGCAATGGAAAACCGTTCATCGCCAGGTCCCCGACCAAAGCATCCCCCGTCTCCAGCAACACGCTGACAGATCCCAGAGAATGGCCGGGAGTGTGCACAACCTTTCCAGGGACCCCGTACCCGGAAAGAGGAAACTCTCCATCTCCCAACACCATGTCCACATGGGTCACCGGAATATGGACCAATGGCATAAACAACCCCATGATCCTGCCAAATATCTTTCCCCAGAGAGTCACCCCCGGAGGAAGCGGTTTCAATGACTTCTCAAGCCAGTGCTTTTCCTGTTGATGCATGGCGACTTTCGCCCCTGTGAGATCTTTGATCTCCTTGGCTGAGCCGATATGATCCCAATGTCCATGAGTGAGCACAATCAGTTTGATCTCTTGGGGCCTTATTGACAGTCTTTCAACAGCCTTCAAGAAGTTTTTTAGTTGATTCGGGGCCCCGCCATCTACCATGATGATCCCTTCCCCATGAATGATATAGCAATGATCGACACCCAATTTAATCGGGTGAATACGGGGTCTCATCTCTTCTTTCCCTCTCCTCGCTTACTGCGATCTCAGCGCGCGGACGTTCCGGCAGTCGTTGATCCCGATCTCGCCGCCTACTCATCCGAAAGGATAAGAGGCAGCAAAGGCGTCGAGCCGGAGGCTTGTGTAATGGATTTTATATTCACCGAATCGACGCTCATCCAGAACTCCTGGTTGGAATCTGGCGACCGCGTTGGCTGCAAATCTTCGCTATACGCTTCGGGCCATTCCGCACCGGGCACCCAGATGTTGAGGTGAAAGCTCATGGGTCCGGTCGGGACATTGCGTGTTTCTGTCCGAACGGCCTTGCCGTCTATAAGCCAGGATACTTGGTCCGGTTGCCACTTGATCTCGTATGTGTGGTAGTCATTTATAGAGCCCGAGCTATAGGATACAAATTGGGGATGTCCGGCGCCCAACGGTTCGTTACTATAAATGTTGGTTTGTGCTGCATCGGGTCGATTGGTGAGAAGTTCGAAATCGATTTCATCATGAAGGGTTGTGCTCCCTGGTTTAAGGGCGTACAAGAAAATGCCTCCTACAATGCCCTCCGTGGAAGTGTTCATTCTAGCGCGCACGGTTATGTGGATCCCGTTCCCCATCGGGAATGACTGATTACTGATGAGGTCTGTGCCGTAGAAAGAAGACCCCGGCGGGTTACCGGTCGGGTTATACGTCTCAACCATGATCACTGCATTGCCGTTATCGGCAGCCGGAAGCGATGCATTCTGGGAGCATCTGAACTGGGTTCGGCCGACGAAGGTCCCATCGTTTGACGAAACCCAGGTGGGAATATGCCACTTTGTGGAATCCACAACATCTTCGCTGAAATTCTCGTTGAGGAGGGTTGCGGCAAGTGCAATGGAAGGGGAGACTGTTAAAGAACCTATGAATATGCAGAAAAATACTTTTACCGTCTTGATCTTGAACTTATCCAGATGCCTGCTTGTCTCTTTGGGACCTCTCCTTTTCGCCATGGGGACACCTCCAGTCGGGTTTGAGCGTCCACTTCTCTTGCGTGAGCGCTGCATCCGGTGCAGTGCAAACGTCGGCAGATAATCCGCTATTTTGCCGGCAGTGTCAGGGCAAAAGCTACCCCTTGTTCTACCCAGAAAGCCAACTTCCCTTTTGGCCTGTGCCCTTGACTGGAGACCATAACCCACCCCTTCATCGGTCGTCCAGTAATGTCGAACTCTCTTGTGTTCGGCAGCTGCAAGAAATCTTTATATTTCTCCGGCCCTACCCTGACGATGAGATCGTCATTCAAAACGCCACAGGCCATATTCCCGCGAAGAAGGAAGCAGACCCCGCCAAACATTTTCTTTTCGACGAAACCCGGCTTACCTTCCAGGAGAGCACCCACTCTTTCTGCAAGTCCTTTGTCATATCCCATACACATCACCTCATTTGTTGCTGACGCTGAAACGGAGGCGCGGGGGCAACCGGGCTGGCCGGAACGGCAGAGCAATTACCCCACGCCTTCATTGGTTGACTGGAGATTGAGGTACATCCACAGCATCACCGTTTACACAATTATTCCCTGTATTTTTGCAGGAATCGTTTAGCCGCCCAATGCAGCATCTCTACAAGGTAGTTCCGGCCGGCCAGATAAACACCGATCCCGAACATGACGTGAACCAGTAAAACCACGATAGGGCCCCCTACTGCCATCATCATCGGCTTGCTCAGTCTTGCGGAAAGATAACCCAATAAAGCCAGGGCAGGCAAACCCAACAACAAACTTATCACCACCAACACCAAGCCGATATAAACTCGCGTACCAGGTTGCCACTTGACTGCAAATTGCCCGACCGGTTTGTTCAGGGATTTCCGGCCGAACTCGGTCCGTGCCAACCAGTGTGCAAGAGACCTTAAGAGGGCCACTTATTGTTTCTCTCCATGCGTCTCCGATTTAAGTTAAAAGCGACTGCATAGCCCGACTGCGGCCGAGCGCCGGTCTCATAGCTTGGGAATATGGAATCGGCTGATCATCAGCGAACCCGATACTGCAAACATGAGAACAAGTGGATGAAGGGTAGAGCCTGCCAGGGTGATTTCACCGAGCCACAGGTCCTGGCCCACTGCGCCGAACCATGCACCCAGCGCCAGGACCGCGACGAGCAGAATGGAGGTTGGAATCGGTGTTCCTTCAAAGTACTTCACCTTGCCCGTTCCCTCGGACAGGGCCGCTGCGGTAACGTTGTACCGGGCAAGTCGCGAGACGCCGCAGGCAACGAAACAGATCAAGACGATGCGGTCGTACAGGCCCTGCATGCCACAGCCATATCCAATGATTGCCGGGGCCACTCCGAACGAGATCACATCGGCGAGTGAGTCGAGTTCTTGACCCATCAGTGACACCTTTTGCCTCCACCGTGCGATACGGCCGTCAAGAATGTCAAATATCAATGCGACGAAAACGAGTGCGCACGCAAAGTAGATGTGCCGGACCTCCTTTGCTTCGAGGTAGGTCATGATGGAGAAAAGCGCCCCGGCGCCGCAGCTGGCATTGGCGAGGGTAAACCAGTCTGCCAACTGGAATTCCCGAATCATCGAGAAGCGCTTGTGCGGAGTACTTGTCGTCATTGGATACAACTCCCGTGCGTGGGACATCCTATATTCCCGGTCTCCGCCGAAAGAACGCTCCCCAACCCGGCTGCTAAAGAGGTGGAAAATCCCATGAAGCCACTCCTTTCCGGGCGCGGAATCGGGGCGCTGTCAGGTTTTTAGTGCTCTATGGGAACGCCCGGGCGAGCAATCGTGTTGTCAATGTCTAAAACTCTCTACTATCGTAAGCCCAGTTTAGTAGCGTCTGTCTTTGTCTCGGGCGGCATCTCAGATCTCGATGAACGCAGTGCTTTTGGAGTTGGGCAATATGCCTCTTCATGGCTTTCCATCTTTTGATCTGGCGCATATCATCCGGACATCTCCTCCCCATGTAATACCTGCAATACCATTGAAACCACCCTCTGGGGTCTTCATGATAAATCCAGCCTTTCTCCTGCCAAACAGATAGGGGCTGAGAGGCATTAATTCCAAAGCAATTCAGCAAAGGGTCATGAAATTCATGACAGAGTTTAGCATCCATAAACCAATCTCCAGGAAACTCGTGTCCGCAATCTGTCATGTATTTTCCGCCAAATACCCCTATTTCCAGCATTTGTTTTGGTGTTAACTCAGGCTTGAATTCCGAATTGAAGTCCTTGCCCACAGGCTCAGTAAGATAATAGACATAGTCTCTTTGCATGAGATCGTTCACGATTATTTTTCGTCTACTCATACTGCCTTCGAACGCCGGGTATCAGCGGGAGGCAAGCGCCGTTTCTTGCTGAATCCGCTGGATGCCCTTATTATGTGCTAAATCAGCCGAAGAATGCACCTGTCGAATCATTTATGTACCGTAATTTAAATCGATCCTCCTGACATCCCTGTCCTCACCTCCCGTGATCATCGCCATGTGCTCAAGGGAGATCAGGTCCTTCTCCTTCCTCCTGTTGTATGATATCGTTCCGAACACGAACAAGGGCCCCATTTCGGGAGAGGCTGACAGATATTTCCGGAGCTGGCGCGTAAGTTCCGCGATCTGGACCTCAAGGTTCACCCTTGTTATCGCGGGCATGCGGTCCTCAGCGTCAAGTATCTCCTGCCGTCGAGGGATGATACGGAATTTGAGAGTGCCCAGGAAGTCGAGATAAACCTCTCCATCCACGTACTGGGAGATAGATGGCCTCTCGTCCGGCTTCGCGGAAAGGTCCTTGAGAACGTGGGCGAGAGCCCCGCAGCAGTCGCGCTTCTTGCCATCCCTACCGACTATGCCGCCATACGCTCCCGGTCCTTCCGCGGTCTCGTCCACGCCGATGTGAACATTCACCTCGAACACGTTGCTGTGGTGCCCCGTGCTGGCGGCCACCATGATTTGATGAAAGAACACCTGGCTACCGATGATGCGGGTCGTGAAGACTCCGTTGTTCGTCCCGAAAGCGCGAACACGCTCCGCGTCGACCGAAGTATTGACCTCGTCGCTGCACCCAAAAAGCGCCATATAGGGCTTGAACCCCGGCAGGGCTGCGCCTATCGCGGCCCTTACCCCCGCGAAGAGCGTGGCCGGCTCATATCTTTTTCCCTTGATGATTCCTGACATCCGCTCCCTCCTTCGCCGGTCCCAGATCATACGGTCTTTTCGGAGAATATCGATTTCAACCCTGATTTTCTGGCTCCGTCAGTCATCTTTGAGCTGTCTTTCGCAAAGAGGGTGAATCGTGTCTGATTAGGTTTCACAGGAATTGCTCTAAAAGCATGGAAGTCAACCCCAGCTCCGGCAATTGCGGAGAGTAACTTCGAGGAACCGGTAATTTGATCCTCAACCGTTATGTTGTAGTATTCAACTTGCATAATATCAAAAGCCATAGATTCTCCTTGTCTACTTTTGCCTGGTGGGACTTCCCCGCAGCAGCAGGGTCGCCCACTGGGCAACATCAACCAGTTTCATCCCGACTTACACGGATTCCCAAGATTTCGGGCTTTCCTTGGCACGATTAGCGACTTGTTGGCCTTTTTCGTCAATTCGTAAGCCTTGATCTTTCAATTGAACTCGTAAAGTTCACTGAGTTCCTTGAGTACCTATCAATTCTTGTCATTTTCAAGCTTCTCAATATCCGCCTGGTCCCGAGATCCTGAAGTAGATTTTTTCCGCTACTTGGAGTATCTTACCTTCTTCATGGTTTACGATACTTGACCTGTATTAGTAAAGACGATGATAAACTTAGATATTTAGCTTGACTGTATGAGCGATCCCGTACCTCCGAGTAGTTCAAAAGCGAGTGGGAGTGGTTCGTACGTGCCGCGATATATTCATGTTTTGATAATCGTCGCGCTGAGTCTGATCGTGTATGCGTCTACCTTGGGCTATCCCTTTGTCTGGGACGATTTCAACTTTATCAAAAATAATCCTCACGTGCATGAGCCGAACAGCTTTGCAGCCTTTCTTACCCGACCTGAGCTGCTCTCCAACGCTAGCGAATACAATGACAAGATCTATCGACCCCTCCGTTCATGGGTGTTTGCGAAGCTCTACAAAACAGTAGGAGCCGACCCTTTTTTTTACCACATGCTTTCGGTGGCTTTGCATGCATCTACTTGCATGATGCTTTTTCTCTGGCTTGCACGATGGACCGGGGATGATTCCCTGGCTGGCCTGACGTCGGCGCTTTTCGCCGTGCATCCGATCCACACCGAAGCGGTAAGTTGGATTTCCTCAATGGCCGACCCCCTCTCAACTCTTCTTCTCTTTACGATGCTCTGGTTGCTTGCATTTCCAAAACCGTTCTGGGCGCTGGTTCTTGGCCTCCTCTTTCCTTTGGCGCTTCTGGCAAAGGAGATGAGTATTACCGCCCCATTCCTCGCCTGGCTCTGCATGAAGCGCAATCACAGGAATGCCCCGAGAGGTTTTTATCTCGGCTTCTCCGCTGCCTTAGGAATGGCCCTGGCCTTTATATTTTTGCGAGCGTACATCTTGGGGAGATTTGCCCAGGCGCCTTTCACCCTTGATCAGCTTGAGCATTGTTTTGTTAGATCTCCATATCTGCTTTGGCTTTATGCGAAGATGATCGTCTTCCCATGGCCTCAGACTGCATATATCTCCTATGTGGTACCAATGGGATGGCAAAAATGGCTTGGATTCTTGTTCGCGTTTTTGCTTGCATTTGGAGCCTGGAAATGGCGAGTTTGGTGGTGGAGGCGGGAGCCATGGCATACGGCCGTTCTCGCCTCCGTCTGCTTTATGGTAAGTCTCTCCCCGATCATCGGCATCGTACCTGTTGTGGTGGATATGGCCGAACGTTTTGTTTACATGCCTTCGGCGTTTCTGTTGACGGCGATCGTAGCAGTCCTAAAAGCCGTTCTTCCTCAAAGAATTTCGATCGTTTGGATAAAGAAGGTGAGCGCGGGCCTGGCGATTCTTGTCTTGGGCAGCATGACCATGCTTCGCAATGAGGTGTGGAGCGATGATTTGAGGTTGGCTACGGAGAATGCCGCTGTTCAACCTCCACATCCAGGGGCGCAGTGGAACCTGGCCGTCAGCGCCGTCAAAGCACGACAATTCGGGACTGCGGTAAACGCCTACCGGCGTTACCTTGCGCTAGCTCCTGGAAATGAGCAGGTGTTCTCTCAACTTGCTGCGGCTCACATTGAACTCAGGCAATGGCACGATGCCCAATGGGCCGCGGAAGAGGCCATTCGATTGGATAATAAGAGTTTTAGCGGTTGGCTGAACTTAGGTGTGAGCTTGAAAGGTAAAGGAGAATATCATCAGGCGTTACATGCCATCGATCGAGCGATCCAGCTTCGACCGCAAAGTCATCATGGCTACCTCCGTCGGGCGCGAGTTTACCAAGAAATGGGAGAACTCGAAAAAGCTGACCGGGATCTTGCGACGGTAACTATAATAAAACATAGTGTTACTCCTTAGTCATAAGTCAAATCACTCTTGTCCAAAAACGGTTTTAGAAATTGATTGAAAAAGTCCTCCTGATGGGAGATCGTTCTTGCGCCAACAATCACGGTATTGCCTCATTTCAAAGATGTCTAAGATTCACAACTCACGATCATCCTAGAAAAGAGGCTGACCCGGGCGCAAGGAATCCTAACGGCAACGCACCCTCTTTGCTCTGATTCAAACGCTATTCAATTGTCAAAGAACAATGCACCTCAATCACAGGCTACCGCGAAGCGGTTTAGTTCAACGCCTGAATTAAACCGCTCCGCGAAATGGCGTCGGCTTGAATGAGTTGTTAGGCATGATTGGATTTTCCCCACTTTCTGAGTCGCCCGGTAATCCCCTCATCACCGCGTCATCAGCGCGAACACGCCCCAGCCCAGGTATTCACGCGTGTAAGCGGCGTAGCGCTCGGGTTCCGAGGTTAGTTTGGCTCGAACATCTTTCGCGAACTCGTCGTCGGGATTGGCTTCAAGCCATCGGCGCATGGTGAGCCACTTGGTCGCCTCGTATCTGTCCCAGCTGTCTTGGTCTGCCAAAACCATTTCCACGACGTCGTAGCTGAGGTGGCCGAAAGACGCGAGAAGTTCTGGAAGCAGGAGAAAGTCGGAGATTGAGCCGGCAAGACACCCCCTGGCAACATCTTCCGTCGGCGGTAACTGCCGCCAATAGGGCTCGCCGATGAGGATGATCCCTCCGGGGCGGAGGCTCTGCGCCAGAAGCTCGATGGTGCCGACGACTCCCCCAGCGATCCACGTGGCACCGAGACAGGCTGCCACACCGGCCTTCTCGTCAGAGACGAAGCCGGCAGCATCGCCATGGATGAACTTGACTTGATCGGCGACACCGAGTTTTTCAGCTCGGAGTTTCGCTTGCTCGGTGAACAACTGGCTCATGTCGATGCCGGTGCCGATGACTCCGTAATCGCGTGCCCAGGTGCACAGCATCTCCCCCGAACCGCTGCCGAGGTCGAGCACTCGGGTTCCCGTTTCCAGACGCAGCGCCGCGCCGAGAGTGGCGAGCTTTTCGGGTGTGAACGGGTTATGGATGCGGTGAGCACTTTCGGTGATATTGAAAATCCGTGGAATATCCATGCAGAAAATCTCCTTACGGGTGTGAATAGATTCGCTTAACGTCCTGTGTAACCAGCGCGAGCCAACAGACTCCGTGAAAACCGCCGGCCTATTCGAGCGTCTGGTTCACACGGTTGTTGGCCCATTTCTAGTGAATATCCAATTGGATCTTGATGGCTTCCTCAACCTTGTGCATGTCCGACACGGAGAGAACACCTGCTCGGCGGAATAGCCTCTCCTTGCTCACGGTGGCCAACTGGTCGGCCATGGCCTTGCTTTTCTTTCCTTCAAAGGCAACCGTCGCCTCGCTCGGATAGAGGCGTTCCGTTTTACTAGTCAGCGGAACGACCTGAACTCGATTGAGGAATTTGTTCGATGCGTCATTGCTCACGATGACCGCTGGCCGTTTCTTCTTGATCTCGCCACCAATCGAAGGGTCGAAGTTCACCCACCACACTTCACGCCGTTTCATGAGAGATGTCCTTGAATGTGGTTTCGGCCCAATCCAGAGCTTCCTTTTCTCGTTCTTCGTCTTTTGCCATATCGGAGTACGCCGACTCCAAATTGGGATGGACGACATGCGGTCTGACCAGGTCCTCAATGAACTTGCTTATTTTCCGTGGTCCGATTGTCTTGTGTAGCCCTTCGTAGACCTCTTCATCGACGGTTATGGTCAATTTCTTCTGCATTTTTGAATACCTCTATATACGTGTAGTCTACGTATACAA
>PHBH01000035.1 GCA_002840535.1 Deltaproteobacteria bacterium HGW-Deltaproteobacteria-15
ACTCTTCAATCGGAATTTGGACAGCGATTGGTTTTTGATTTTCATCAAGAACGATTTTTTTGTGAATTTCCATGACTTGATCCTCCCTGGAAAAGCCTCCGTTTTATTCTATCAAAGCCGGAAGAGGAGTTAAACGACTATATTGAAAGTCCCCCTTCCTCTTCTCTCTTCTTGTGCGGTGCAGTGGGACGCCCTTCAGTTTCTAAGTTTAGCAGAAGCAGACGGTCCCCTGGGAATAGTTGGCAGTCCATACAGCTTGCCACTGTACGTAATCGGGAAGGCTATCCTTCGCTACTTGAAAATGATCTGGTAATCTGCAATTGCTGAATCGCATTGAACCAAAGAGATGACGCCGAGAATGTCACAGTCTGGATTGGGAAGAGAAGAACCATATCCATTGAGCCGCTGTGCGGTCTGTTGAATACCTCTCTTGAACCAACGTGTGACCGGAGCGGGCAATCTCATCGAGTCGCTGAGGATCTTGCCAGAGCCGGCGTATCGCCGCCAGCCATTCCTCGCCGCCCTGTGCGACCGGCGCTCCACAGGCCTTGCTGAACTCCACCACATCCGCCACCCGGGCATCGCCGATCGCCGGGCAACCGGCCGCGAAGAGCCGACGAACCCGGCCGCCGTTCTTCAGGTAGGAGTCGGCAATCGTCGGCCGGGCTGGAACCACACCCATCCGCGCCTGTGCAGCCAGAGCTGCAAGGGCTTCCGGCGACCACGTCATGCGGCGCACACGCAGATGACCCCATTGCTCCTCCTGCGCCTTGCCGGAGGTCAACACAACCAGTTCTACCGATGTCTCGCGCGCAAACGTTTCCAGCTCCGCTCGCAGCCTCATCAATCCCTCCAGGCTTTCTCTCGTCCCATGCCAGAGCAACATCGGCATCCGGCTCGATGGGGGCGTTTCGTCGATCGCGCGCCGGCCGCGCTCGATCCATTCCTGGGATTCCGTTTCCTCCAGGAACCACACGCGAGGATGCACGGTGCCGAGCAGCGAAGCCAGTGTCCGTGAAGTCACTGACACTACGTGCCCGAATCGATGCAGGCGACCCCACACGCGGTCGGCATCATCGGGAAGCAGAAGGACAGTGTGCTCGACAGGACAGAAACCGGCCAGCGGAACCTTCTTGAGACAGAGCAGCCAGTCCACAGGAGCTTCGGGCAGACGGTCGCCGGAGAGAATCCGCCATGGCAAATGCAATTCCGCAGCTCGGTTGCGCAGTGCCGGAAGAACCTGATCCACATGGATGACGGTGCTGAACCATGGGTGGGGCGTCCAGAAGTAGATGGTCATGGGCCGGCGGTTCAATGCCTCGGGCATCGCGGCCGGAATAGACGTGAATCGCCCCGCCAGCTTGCCCCTGTAATGCGCCGCCAGGGCTTGACGAAACCGCAGCGCCGCCGGCAAAAAACGGCTCAACCAGGAGAGGGACATGAGGGTCTCATGAAAAGTTGGTGCAATGCATAAGAAAGGCAAGAGCTTTATCCACAGATTGCACAGATGACTCAGATTTAGGAAATCAAAAGAATCCGTGAAATCTGTGAAAGATGATTTTACCTCATGGTTGCATAAAAACCAATGGCAGTGACCTTGTCGTAATTGCGAAGATGTTTGTGGCCTGTCCAATGCCCGAATTGATGGGTTTCGCTTCGCTTTACCCATCCTACGAAATCTCACCCACCCTCAGAAAAGCGGACACTTCACTTGCTTTTCAAGGCGGACATCTCATTTGCCTACCACATCCGGAGAGCGGTGGGATTGACTAAGAAGCATTGTCCGGGTAGACTTCGCGGGAAGAAGCAGGGAGGTCTTGTCCCCCGGTCTATCCAGCATTCCCCGTAGCAAGATGAGAGGAAGGCGCTCGCTGTTCGTTTCAAAGGAGTCTTTTCAAGCCGATGGTCCTGTTGAAGGCTCTGCCTAAAATCTTTCAGATCCTTTCACCCCGCGGCCGAATCCGTTTTTGCCGGCTTGCCCTGATCACGTTCATCTCCGCCCTGATTGAAACAGCCGGGATTGCTGCGTGGGCGCCCTTTGTTTCATTCGCCACCAACCCTGGTATCCTGGAGCAGAATGCATGGTTTCAGAGAGTATACCGCTTCATGGATTTAAAGGATCCCGGTTCGTTTCTCTTGTTCCTGGGGGTTTGTGTTCTTGCGCTTTTTCTTGCCGGGAACGGCTGTCGAGCGGTAACCGTGTGGATGTGCTACCGCTTCAGCTGGGGTGAAAACCACCGGATCTCCGAGCGCCTTCTCCGAAACTACCTCCGGCGTCCCTACAAGTGGTTCCTGCAGCACAATTCGACCGATCTTGCCAAAAACGTCATCGATGAGGTCGCGAATGTGGTGGTGGACGTCATCCAGCGCCTCTGCATGTTCATGGTCCGGGGTTTTCTGGCCGCGCTGATCTGCATAGGTCTGATTCTCATCGACCCTTTTATAGCCCTGGCCACCGCCCTCTGTCTTTCGCTCGTCTATAGCCTCTTTTACCGCGTTTTTCGAAAACGACTGGCACGAAGGGGCGATATCCGCTTCGAAGCGAACGGACTCCGGTACAAGACGGTCCTGGAGGCAATCTCCTCCATCAAAGAGGCCAAGGCCCCTCTCTTTCGGGATCATTTCCTCAAGGTCTACCGTGGCCACTCAAAGAGATACAGCTCCTTGATGATCTCCAGTGAGATGATTGGCGATCTCCCGGGGTACCTGACGGAGGCCCTCACGGTGGGCGGCATGCTGGCGGTGATGATCTACTTTCTGGCCGCCAAGGGGGGTGCCAGCAGCGCGATTCCTCTGATCGTCCTTTACATTGTTGCGGCCATCAGGTTGGCTCCGGCCCTGCAGGAAATGTACCGTGATCTGGTCAAGATCAGGTTCTACCTGCCCGCCCTCGAGAAAATTCATGAAGAGCTCCAGGAATGCGCTCTCCTGATCGACTCCACCCAGGATGTCCAGAGGCTCAGGTTCGAGCAGACGATCACCCTTGAATCCGTCTGCTTTGCATACCCCGGATCGGATGCTGATGTGATTTCGGATATCCAGCTCGAAATCCCGCGGAACACTTCACTGGCCCTTGTGGGAAAAAGCGGTGCAGGCAAGACAACCCTTGCGGACATCATCGCCGGTCTTCTTGAACCTCGTGAAGGAGCCGTAAAAATCGACGGGAGCAACTTGAGCCCTGAGCGAATCGCAGGATGGCAAAGGAATGTCGGCTATGTCCCACAAAACATCTACCTGTTGGATGATACCGTAAAACGCAACATCGCCTTTGGCGTGCCGGATGACACCATCGATAATGTCGCCCTCTGGAGGGCTGCCCGCACCGCGAAAATCCATGACTTCATCCTGAGGGACTTGGAGAGAGGGTACGATACCGGCCTGGGGGAGCGAGGCATCACCATCAGCGGCGGCCAGCGGCAGAGGATAGGGATTGCCCGTGCTCTTTATTCCGACCCCGAGGTTTTGATTCTCGATGAGGCGACCAGTTCCCTGGACAACCCGACCGAGTTTGCCATCATGGAAGCCATTCAGGAACTGGCGCGCAAGAAGACCATCATCGTAATCGCCCACCGCCTGAGCACCATTCAGGTCTGCGATACTATCTGTCTCATGGAAGAAGGAAGGCTCACCGCTCAAGGGAGCTTTACAGAGCTCCTGAATTCTTCCCGATCCTTCAGGGATCTCTGCAAACTGGCTCGGCCGTCTTCGGATGCGGTCGAAGACGTGAAACTCAAGATCGGGTCCCCGAGGCACCACCTTCTCTGAGCGGGATCAACCCCGGAGCCGGGTAGGATGAAGCTGGCACTAACCATTGACGTGGAAGAGGAAGGGCTCTTCCGAGGCAGGTACGAACCAGGGGACTCCCCTGTGAGCAATGTGCGCCATTTGCGGCGACTTCACTCCGTCTTCTCCGATTTGGGAATCCGTCCAACCCTTCTGGTGTCCTACCAGGTTGCCCGTCATCCGGATCTGCGGGACCTGCTTCTTGAGCTCAGAGAGGAGTGGCATGGAGAGATCGGGGCACATCTCCATTACTGGAACACACCGCCCATCCAACCTCTTCCCCATGCAGATCCGGTTCCTTCCGAATGGATTCCTCGGCCGCTCCTTGAGGCGAAGCTGCATACGCTCCTCCAATCCCTGCGGCTGATGGATGTGAACCCTCTCTCGTTTCGAATGGGCCGCTTCAACACGGGGGCGAACGTGATTTCGTTACTCGAGGAGAAGGGATTCCTGGCGGACAGCAGCGTCGCCCCTTTTCGTTCCTACGACAGGAGACTCGGCGGGATATCTTCACTCACCGATCCCTACTTTCCTGATCGGGTCCATCCTTCCATGAAGGGGGCTTCACGGATTCTCGAGGCCCCAATCACCATTGAACCGGTCACGGGCATCTTGATCCACCTGCTGAGAAGGCTACAGGGAATTCGCCACCCCATGGCGGCCAAGCTCTCCCTGCTTGCGCAGCGCCTCTTTCTTCTCCCTGCACAGCCCGCATGGACAGGGCTGAAAAGATTGATAGCAGCAGCACGGCTCCATCGAATCAGAGGAGGGAGGGCGCTCACTCTCTTTTTCCATTCCTCCGAATTGATGCCTGGGGGTTCCCCCGTCCACAGGACAGAGGAAGAAGTCAGGAGATTTCTCACGAAACTGGAAAGGTTCCTCTCCTGGTTGAAAAGTGAGGAAAAGGCAGAATCAGTCACCTTGACTGAACTCCGCGGGGTGTACTCGAGGAACCCATGACCGGAACCCGCTCCTGCATTCCTGCTTGCGCTGACAAAGGGTCAAGACCCTTGCGCATTGTCTTGTTGATTCAGGATCTGGAGTTCGGAGGAACGCAGCGCTATGCCATCAACCTTGTGAAGCATCTGAATCGATCCCTTTTCGAGCCGGAGCTCTGGGTTCTTCGAGGGGGGATGAACATGGCCCGTCCGGCAAGGGAGGCTGGAATCGCGCCCAATTGGCTTTCCCGGTACAGAGCGGTTGGGCTTTCCTCTCTATTCCAACTCACCGGGCGGCTTCTCCTGCATCGGCCTGATATCCTCTACACGCTCACCGTGGTACCGAATATCTGGGGAAGGATGCTCGGCAGAATCACAAAGGTTCCCGTGATTGTTTCAGGATGGCGCGGCCTCTTTCCCCGGCAGCATGAGCGTTTCCTCTGGCGGTTGTGCAATCGGACGATCTGCAATGCTTCGGTGTTGAAAAGGATCATGGTCGAGATCTACGGGGTGAACCCGGGCCACATTGCAGTGGTTCCGAATGGGGTTGATTCCAGTTTCTTTCTCTCTGATCACCGGGAAAAATCTTCAGATCCCCTCATCCTGTTTGTGGGAAGACTGGTTCCGGAAAAAGACCCGCTGAACCTGCTGGAAGCGTTCCTTATGATCCTGAATCTCTTCCCTTCCGCCCGGCTGTCCATGATTGGCGACGGTCCGTTGAGCGGCAGAATAGAGACCTTTCTCCGGGAGCACCAGCTTCAGCACAGGGTGTCTCTTCAGAGAGGCATCGTGGACATTCGCCCTGACATGGCAAAGGCATGGGTCCTTGCGGTTTCTTCGGTTCAGGACGCGTCTCCAAATGTGATTCTGGAGGCCATGGCAAGCGGACTGCCTGTTGTGGCATCAAGGGTAGGGGGCATACCCGAGATGGTTCTGCACGAAAGGACCGGTTTTCTCTTCGAGCCCTCCAACCCCGAATCTCTTGCCTATTTTCTGACCACCCTTCTCCGGAACGAGCCCCTCAGACGAAGCATGTCCGCAGTGGCGAGGAAACGGGTCATGGATTGCTTTACCCTGGAGCGAATGGTCAGGGAAACGGAGCGCGTTCTTCTGGAAACGGTTCAGGATCGAAAAGGGGCGCGACCAGGATACGCCAAGAGGGAAGTGGGTAGGATGGGTTGAGCTGCGCGAAACCCATCGCAGAAGGTGCTCCTCTTTCGGACGATCTTTCCTCTTGACTGGGCCGAAGGGATTCGGGAGAACAGAGACGACATGAACAACCTCCATCAGCATTGCTCTTCTCTCAAGATCGCCTATGTACTGCTCTGGTTTCCCAAGCCGACAGAGACCTTCATCTTCCATGAGATTGTGCGTCTTCGCAGGATGGGCCTTCCCCTGAAGGTATTCACCCTCTACGGTGCATGGAAAAGGGATCTCTCTCCGGAGATGGCCTCGACAAATGGCACCACAAGAATGGGGGTGTCATCGCTCATCCGCATTCTGTTTGATATCGGGTACTGGCTCAAACGGTCGCCGCTCACTGCAAAGACTCTTTTTTTCGCCACCGCATCGCGACCCCGAGCCGGCCTGGAAAAGGCTGGGGAGAATCTCTGGGCCTTCCTCTGCGGCTTTTCCCTCGCTCGAATATTCATGAAAGAGGAGATCCGGCACATCCATGCGGGCTGGGCCGCTGGGCCGGCCACTGCGGCGTGGGTTGCGTCACGATTGACTGCCATTCCCTTCAGCTTTTCTGCACGGGCTTGGGATATCTACCCGCCTGATGGACTGCTTCGCGAAAAAATCAGGGAGTGCGCTTTTGTGCGTTCCGATTCCAGGGCGGCCATTGTCCACCTGGAGCGGTTTGCCCATGGCCATGAAGAGAAGCTTCGCGTCATCTACAACGGTCTCACGCTCCCCTCCGATTCCAAAGCACCCGTTCTCATGAAAGCGCCGTTCAGGCTTCTCGCGATCGGACGGTTCGTCGGCAAGAAGGGTTTTCCTCTTCTCCTCCACTCCTGCAGGATCTTGCGCGACCAGGGGCTCGATTTCAGGCTGATCATTGCAGGCTCCGGTCCGCTGAAAAGGACCCTGCAGTCGCTGTGCAGAGACTGGGATCTCGAATCCATCGTCTCATTGCCCGGGTTCGTATCCCACAACCGGATGCGGGAACTGCTGAACCGGTCGGATATTCTGATCGTGCCGAGCGTTGTGCACCGGTCCGGGGACCGGGACGGCATCCCCACGGTCATTATGGAGGCCCTCTCCGCTCGAGTGCCCGTGGTGGCCACGAATGTTGCCGGAGTCAGTGAGGTCATCCAGGACGGGCTCACGGGCAAGCTCGTACTTCCGGACAATCCGTCATCCCTGGCCAGGGCTATCAGAGAGATGACCACCGACAGAAGCCGTGCCATCGAAATGGCGGAAGAGGGCCGTAAACTCGTACTCCGGCAATTCGATCCTGAGCGCAATTGCCGCGCACTGTTTCACCTCATGGTACAGACATCTTCGAGTGGCTCCGCTGAACCATTTCCTCGGGATGGTGAAGAAGGGAACAAAGGCTGAATCATGGCGAGAATCCTCTTTGGGGTAATGGGGGACGCACGGGGCCATGTCAACCGAGCACTGGCGATCGCCCGCGCCATGGACCGGCACGAGTTCTTATTCGTAGGCGGGGGCGCGGTCCTCGATCTCAGGAAGTACGGCTATGCGGTTGAGCAGGTGCCGGTCCCGGCTACCTTTTACAGGAAGAACCGGGTACGCGTCATGAAAACGTTCATGAATGGGGCCATGCTCCTGATCGACCGAAGCCGAATTTTGAGAAGGTTGATGGCGGTAATCAGGGAGTTTGATCCAGAGATCGCGCTCTGCGATTATGAATTCTTCACGCAGGTTGCCGCCTCCCGGATGGGCATACCCCTGGTGAGCGTCGATCATCAGCATTTCCTCACAAAATGCCGGTCCACGGTCCTGCCCGGGGAGAGATTGAGCCGCATCCTTTTGAATATCCCGCTACGGCTTATATACAGCCATGCAGCACATTATCTCATTCCATCCTTTTTTGAGCTGGAACCGATCAATGCTTCGAAAACAAATCTCTTCCCGCCCGTTCTCTCCCCGGCCGTGAGGGAGATCGTTCCCTCTGAGGGAGATCACGTTGTGGTGTATCAGACATCGTCCACCTTCCAGAAACTTCTGCCGGTGCTCGAACAGATCCCGTCCCAGTGCTTCATATACGGTTTGGGGGAACGTGTCGCCCGGAAAAACCTGACTTACCGCGCCTCTCTCAAGGAGCGCTTTCTGGAGGACCTCGCCTCCTGCCGTTATCTCGTGACAAACGGCGGCCATAACGCAATTTCGGAAGCTCTCTATTTCGGAAAGCCGGTCTTTTCCTTTCCAATCCGAATGGCCTATGAGCAGATCTTCAACGCTCACATGCTTTCCCGTTTGGGGTACGGGGAGAGCGTCTTCTCCTGCAACCCCGATCCCATACGCTTCCATGCATTTGAACAGCATCTGGACTCTTGTCGTGACCGCATCGGAAGTGGAGACTTCTACGGCACGGATGCAATGGCGGGCCGGATTGAGATGTTTATCGGAAGACGTTTCAACGTCTCCGACTCGGATTAATCAGCATTCGGCGGATCTGAAACATGTCCTCACCAAAGGCGCAGGCATCCATGTACTGTCGCAACCGGCTGGGGTTTTTTCTCATCATCCCGAGCATCTGGCTCCAGAACTGAATTCGGGTGGCGGCGAAGACTCCCTGCTTCCAGATCATGCTGAGAAAGGCGCGGAGTTCCGTGAGTCTCTGCCTCATTGGAGGCCGCATCTCCCTCGGTCCGTCATATTTTTCTCTTTTCCGCCGTGCCATGGCCCGACGGGTAGGCCGCATGCGCAGATAGTACCGGTAGGCCCTGGCCAGGAAACGGGAAGGCTCATAAAGATACTCCCATGCTGCCTTGAATTCCGAGATCACGTCCTCCTGAGGGCGGTCCGGCAAGAAGTTCAGCGGACTGAAGATCTCTTCCTCGACGGGGATTTCCTTGAGGAGTCTTCCCTCCCCTTCCAATCGGCCCCATAACCTTGTTCCCGGAGCGGCATGCAGGAGATTGAGCACGGGAACCGGTGCCGCGCTCTTCTCCACGAGTTCGCAGATGCGTTTGCCGACGCCTTTTTTTTCGCCGTCCATCCCCAGAATGAAGCTGGGAAACACTGTCAGACCGTTCCTGCAGATCGTCTCCATCCAGTTCAGGAACTGCCCTGGCAAATTCTGTCTCTTGGAGGCGCGCGACAGGGCCTCGTCATCCGGGGACTCCACGCCGACGAGAACCTGCCCGAAGTTCGCGGCTGTGAGGAGGTCGATCATCTCGACATCCGCCCCCAGCCTTGCCGAAGTCTGAGTAATGAAGCCAAAAGGCTCTCCATGACTCCTGTTCCAGTCCGTGACAGCCTTCAGAATGGATTTTGCCGGTCTGCGGTCTCCGATAAAGTTGTCGTCACAGATGAAGACAGGGCGCGGGGCCCCGAGACGATGGAGCAGTTCCAACTCCGCCGCCACCTGTCCGGGGCCTTTGTATCGGATGGAGTTTCCAAAGAGGGCCACCACGTTGCAGAACTCGCACGAGAAGGGGCACCCCCTGGACGTCTGGATGGCCATGTACATGTAGTCCCGCATGCGGATCAGGTCAAAACGAGGTATTGGCGAGGTTGAAAGGTCGGGACGACTCCTGCTGCGGATCACACCCCCTTCGGAGCCTTCCCTCAACAGATCGATCAACAGGGGAACGGTCGTCTCCCCCTCGCCGCAGACCACGAAATCACATCCTGCCTGGATCACTTCCTCGGGAGAGGAAGAAGGATACGGACCCCCCGCCACGAGGGTCTTACCCCTTCTTCGCGCTTCTGAGATCACCTGAAGAATCCCCCGACTTTGGGCATTCATGCCGGAGACCATCACCAGGTCCGCAGCTTCCCAGTCGGATTCACGAATCGGACCCAAATTCTGGTCCGCGACACTCACCTCCCATCGGCTGGGCAGAAGTGCCGCAACCGTGAGGAGTCCGAGGGGCGGAAGAATCGCTTTGTACCCCGTGGCCTTGCGCCCATTTGGCATGGACCAGAAAGAGTAAGGGAACTCAGGACAGACCATGAGAACCCTGGCTGTGTTATGGTCGGGTCCCAGGGAAAAGGACTTTGTCCGGCTTCTCCGGGGTTCCAAGAAAGCGTCTCCAGGAAGTTCTTTTTCCATTGCAGCTTCCCCCTTCAGCGCTCACCCCCCCTATCCGGGGATGAGCAATGCTCCCATCGGACGTGGATGTTGTCAATCAAGTATGGATGATCCATTTCCAACATGGAAAACATCCTCTCTTCCCTATAGAGTGCCCCGGTGTAACGAGGAGAGAGGCTCCTGAAAAACAGCTGGAACGCAGAACCCCGATCTGGTTCCCAAACCGCTCGATCAGTTGAAGTAGGACTTCTTGAGCTGCTCCCTGAAGTTTGTGGAACCTTCAACCACCTCCTCGAATTTCTCCTTGGGCAGGGAGAAAACCTCCAGCCTTCCGAGCGCTTTGATGGTGGCGGCGCGGGGCTCATTTCGAAGCAGCGCGAGTTCCCCAAAAAATTCCCCGGGGCCGAGGGTTCCCATGGACTTGAGCCGACCATCCTTTTCCTTGAGTATCTCCGCCTTCCCGGAGCGGATCAGATAAAACCGGTCCCCTTCCTCCCCTTCCCTGACCACCATTTCCCCCTCTTCGTATACCTCGAGCTTCATGGTGTTGGCTACGCCGGCAAGGATGGTGGGACTCGTATCCCTGAATATGGGACAGTCCTTGAGAAAGGCGCCGATCGCGACCGAATCCGCAACAACGACATCGGAAACGATGTAGCCGTCCACCATCTTCAGGATCCTGTCCGCAACATCCAGGATCCGATTGTCATGGGTGACGATCAGGATGGTGCAATCCTCTTCCTTGGCCCGCTTCTGGAGCATCTTCACCACGTGCCTCCCGGTGTCCTTGTCCAGTGCTGCAGTGGGCTCGTCCGCCAGAATCAGCTTCGGATGGTTGATCAGCGCCCTTCCGATGGCCACCCGTTGCCTTTGACCTCCTGAAAGCTTTTCAGGTTTGTAGTGCATGCGCTCCTGAAGGCCGAGTTCGGTCAGGATCTCTTCTGGACGCTTCAGATAATCTTCCCTGGGATAAAGATGCAGTTTCATGGCAAGGGCCAATGTCTCGAAAGCGCTCAGGGAGTCGAACAGATTGTGGGCCTGGAAGATGAATCCGATTTCACGCCGGATCATCTGGAGTCCTGTCCTGTTCAAGCCCGCCAGCTCGCTGCCCAGGACCTTCATGCTTCCTTGCTGGGTGGATCTCAATGCCCCGATCAAGGTAAGCAGAGTCGTCTTGCCCGAGCCGGAAGGGCCGGTGAGGATCACGATTTCACCAGGGAAGATGGTCAGGTTATTGTCAAAGAGAACCTGCTTCCTGCTCTCGCCTTCCCCGAATGAATACTGGACGCCTTTTACCTCGATGGAAGGCCTGATCTTTTCATCCCGGACGACGAATCCCGGCTTATCCACGGGTTCAATGTTGTTCATACGCACACTCCGATCTTTCTCAGTACAGCTCCGCCGGGTCCGCCTTGATCACCTTCTTCACGGCTATCAGTCCCGCTACCGTGCACATGAACACGGTCAGGAAAAAGATGAGCAGCATCCTTCCGGCCGTGAAAGCCATCAGGATGCCGGTGTAATCCTCCACCCCGCGATAAAGAAGGTAGGCCGCAATCACACCCGGGACAAATCCAAGGATGGAGAGCCAGAGCGCTTCCTGAACAACCACGTTCATAAGAAAACGGTCCGAGAACCCCATGGCCCTGAGGGTGGCATACTGGGGCATGTGATCCGTGATCTCGTTATAGAGAATCTGATAGCAGATGATCACCCCGATGATGAATCCGATGACCATACCCACCCCGAAGATAGCGCCGAGAGGAGCCGCTTTGATCGTGTGGAACACCTCTCTCCTTCTCATCTCATCCGGTGTGAGTACGAGGATATCGTTTGGGAGCTCGGTGAGGATCTTCCGCTTGAGCGCCTGCACATCCGTCCCGGGCTTTGCCCGGACCAGGCCATAAGCGATGCTGTCCATTCCACCTGTCCACCTGCCCCAGAGCCAGGTGGAATCGGACATGAGAATCGTCCCGTCAATGCTGAAATTGGGGCCCATCTCCACGAACCCCCCTACCCTGAAAAGCCTGCCGTTGATTTCCACATGCTCGCCAGGCCTGACCTCGCCGAAGATTTTCCTGGACAGCCTGTCGAACAGAATGGTGCCCTGCTTTTTCAGCTCTTCCTTGTTCTCGGCATAACCAGGTATCTTGAGGGGATCGGAATCCGGCGGGAACGCCAGGACAAAGATCGACTTGGTCAGTTCGGTTTCCCGGTTCTTCATGCCCACGTTCCCTTTGAACACCGGGAAAATATCCTGGACCTCGTCGAACATGCGGACCTGATGCAGCCTAATCCGGGCCATCTTCTCAAACTTGTTCAGGTGGATGCTCTTGCGATCCATCATGACGAGATCGGCATTGAATGTGGGAGGAAGCCGGGACTGGCTGTCGTTGATCCCATTGAAGAACCCCAGCTCCATGAACATGATGAGAACCGTAAAGGACATGGCACTGAGGGAGAGTGCGAGCCTCTTCTTCTGGTGGGCCAGCATTTTGACGGAAAGTGAAATGCGACGGCTGAGCCACATGGTTTCAGAAAAGCTCCGCAGGATCGGCCCGCCTCACCTTCTGGAGGCCGAGAACACAGGATATCGCACACATCACAAGGCTCATGACCAGGACAAAGGATGCCAGCGAAAAGGTCATGTTCATGGGCATCCGGGAAAGACGGTGAACGATGCGATAGACGATGGTGGCGAGGATCAGGGAAGGGAAATAGCTCAACAGGACATAGATCAGGGCCTGCTCGATCCCGATCCCGTAAATCATCCCGTTTTTGAAGCCCATGGCCTTGAAGGTCGCGAATTCCTTCAGTCGGTTGGAAATGTCCGTATTCAGGACCTGGAACAGGATCACCACGCCTACGATGAAGGCGACCACCACGCCGGTCTGAAAAATGATCCCGATCGGCTTTACCGAAATAAAGTACTCCTGTTCCTGGCGAATCATCTCCTGGCGCGTGAATATGAGTACGTCGTCCGGAAGAATTTCCCTGACTCTTTTCTTGACCGCCTCCGAATCCGAGCCCGGCCTGAGCCGGAGGAAACCATAGCTCGTCATCCTGGGAGGCTCCTTGGTCAGCCGGTCATAGCCGTCCTTGCTCACGATCACGCAACCGTCCGAAAACAGTGTGACTCCCAGCTTGAAATGGCTTGCAATGGTCACCGGGAGATCGTTCACCTCCACCTCCCTCCCTATGGAGAGGTCCCCGTACTCTTTGTGCGAATAGAGGTCCACCATCACGGTGTTGTTCTTCCGGATTGTTTCCAGACCGGAACGGATGGCAGGATCTTTGATGAACGAAGGATCCAAGGGGACGCTGAAGAGGAGAAGCTGGCTGCCGGATTCGCTCTCCGGATCGGTCCATGTGCCCCTCCCCATGGTCATCCCGGCAGACGCCTCCACCTCCGGCACCACCATGGTCTGGGTCAACCGCATTCTGTCAAAACTGTCCGGCGCGCCGACAAACTTGTATTTCTCGGAGACGATCACGATGTCGAAGTGGAAGAGCTCGAAAACCGATGCTGCCGCCGTTTTGGCCCCCTGAAGGAATCCGAGCTGCATGAAGACGAGCAGCAGGGCAAAACTGATCCCGCTTGCAGCCGCAAGGGTGCGTTTCTTGTTCTGACAAACGTTTTTCCACGCAACCGGGACGCCCATTCTTCCAGTCCAGACCTCGAAAAAACATAGGTCCTATAGGACCTATATTTTTATGGAGACATCCACTTCCATGTTGATCAGTTTGGATGCGGCCTTGGAATCGAGGAGACGAATCCGAACCTTTCCCGTCCTTGAACCGCCGGAGATCACCCTTCCTACCGTTTCCACCTCCCCGTGCAAAGTCCCGGAGAGGGCGGAGCCGGTGATGGCGGCCTTCATGCCGGCGGAGATCTTCGACAGGTCGCCTTCAAAAATCTCGGCAGTGACATACATCGGCTCCAGATTGGCCATCGTAACCATAACCCTTCCGCCCGCGGTTTCCCCGGCTCTTGCGTGGATCTCGAGGACGGTGCCGTCTTTCGGCGCCCTCAAGACGGATTGCTTGAGCCTTTCCCGGGCAAGGTCGACTCTTGTCCTTGCCTGGGTCATGCTCATTTCCCTATTCAGAACAAGCCGTCCCAGTTCCTGCCGCGCAAAGGCCGTGCTGATCTCGTTTGCGAGCCGGAGCCTGTCCAGTTCCAATTTTGCAGCTGCGAGTTTGGCCTGGGCGACCTTGACCTGGCTCTTGCGCTCGTCCATTTGTTGAGCGGAGAGGGTTTCCCCGTCGATCCCTTCATAGCGATTCTGCCGCTTGAGCGCAAAGTCGTATTCGGCATCCGCCACGACCACTCTTTGCTCCTGCACAGTCAGAGCTATCCTGCCCAGTTCGACCGTCTCGCGAACCTTCAGCTCCTGCAGGGCAACACCCTTTGCCCCGAGTTCATCCGCCTCTTTTAGGGTCGCCTGGGCCTGAGAAAGCTCCAATTCTCGACTGACTTTGCTCTCGAAAACAACCAGGGCTGCGCCCTTCTTGACATACTCCCCTTCCTTCACCGTGATCTCTGCAACCACGTCTCCATGAGGACATGCCAGCTGAACGAGCCCTCCGGGCGGCTCTATCCGGCCAAGCGCCCCAATTTTCTCCTCTGCCCGGCCGTCGGCGCCGCCAAAGAAGAGAACGGCTAAAATGCAGGATAAGATTGCTTTTCGCATGGCTTTCACTCACTTTTCGCAAACAGGATTTTGCGGCTTATCCATCACCGGCCGCCCCTCATCAGGAAGAGCACTCCGCCTTTCGCACCATCTTCTCTCATCCTCTACTGCGCAGTGCAATACGGTAATCGAAGTACCTTTCGGCCAGGGGGGCAAGGATGCTATGCAAACGAAAGAGCAGGGTCATCTCAAAACCGGGAGTGATCACAAAGGATCTTTTCCTGATGCCTTTCAGGATTGCGCGAGCGACCATTTGTGGACTCCTCGTCCTGGCCGCACCGGTGATCAACCGCGTTTCGAACGGCTTTATCCTGTTCTCCTTGCTTAACTGGGGGGTATCCGTATCCGGGGGATAGACGATGGACACCCCGATTCCGTATTGCCTGAGTTCTCCCCTGAGGCACTCCGCAAGGCCCCTCAAGGCAAATTTGGAGGGGCTGTACGCGGTATAGCCGTATATTCCAATCAACCCTGCGCCCGAGGAGATCAGTACCAGGCGGCCCCTTTTCCTTCGGACCATGGAAGGCAACGCTGCACGGATCGTGTAGAGCGTTCCAAAATAATTCACCTCCATGGTGCGTTCGGAAACCCCTGGGGGCAGCTCCATAAAGCGCCCCGGGTGGATCATGCCGGCGCAGGTCACCAGGAGATCGGGAACCCCCTGGTCCCGAATGATTTTACGGACGGTGTCCTCGACCTGATTCCTATCCGACACATCCGCAGAGAAAGAAAGAATCCTCTGATCTCGATCCGCCTTTGCACCCCTCACCTCCGCCGCCGCATCCTCCAGTCTTGTGGCATTGCGGGCCATGAGCGAGATATGAGCCCCTCTCCCTGCAAGCAGGACGGCCAGGGCCTTGCCAATGCCGCTGGAGCCGCCTGTGATCAGCGCATGCTGATTCCTTAAATTCATCAAGGTTCACCGATCAAGGGGAGGGTCATTAAACTGTTCGGCTTGAACCTGAAGTTTCTTGCCTCTTCACTCAGGAGCGTCCCCGTTACAAAGCGCAGTTCGGCCAGGGCGGCGGCATACTTTCGCTCCGCAAGGACCGCGGTGATCCTCACCTCATAGTAGCGGTCCTCAAGATCGATGAGGGCGTTCAGACTGGACTCCCCTGCCCTGACCTTCTGGTTCTCGAATTTCACCGACTGCCGGTACGCCTCCACTGACTCTCTTGCCAACCGGTACTCCTGAACCGAGGAACGCAATCTCTCCATGGCCACAAGCACTTGCGAGGCGATCGAATTGGAGAGCTGGGAACTGCTCAATCTGGCCTCCCTTACCAGAGACCTTTGCCTGATGAACTCTCCAACAGCGATCTTGTTCTCGATGGGCCACTCCAGGTTCAGGCCGGCAAAAACCCCCGGACCCGCCTTGTCATGGTAAAGGGAGCTCCAGTACCGCTCGATCCCTTCCCTTTCACTGAGGCCGGTGTAGCCGAATGTGAAATCAAAATCCAGGCGGGGTTTTTTATCTTTTTCGGCCTTCCTCAGCAGGATCTCCTGGCCTGCGATATTGGCCTGTGCCGCGAGATAGTCTCCCCTCTGGGCGAGAGCCTGCCGGATATATCTCTGCTCCCTCTCCTTGTCGAGGATACCCGGGTCAACCGCGGGAGGGAAAGGCCCTTCCGGTCGGGGTGCTCCGGCCATTTCTTCCGGTCCGTAGCCCATCGCAATAGCCAGCCTCTGCCGGCTCTCGTAAAGATCCAGCTCGCTCCTTTTGATGTCCGCTTTTCGCTGAAAGAATTTTGCTCTAGCCTGATGCAGTATTGCCGGTTCCGCTTCGCCTCCCTTTACCAGAAGCTCCACGAGATTGTTCAGTTCATCCGCTCTCTTGCCCGTATCTTCCAGGATTCGGTAAACCTCTATTGCGGCAAGACTGCTCCAGTAGGCAGCTGCCGTTTCCAGAATCTGCCCGGAAATGTTGTGCTTGGAAAGCCATTCCGTGGCGCTGAGACCCGATTGGGCCGCCATCTCCAGAGCTCCCGTGCTCTCCTCCCCAAGCCCTCGCAACAGCGGGATGATGAACTCCACGCTCATGTCCGAACGGTTCTCATATTGAATGTCGGAGGCCAAGTTTTCCACGTCGAGCGTCGTAAAGCTCGGCAAGATCACGATACCGCTCCTGGTCTGCTTTCTCACGCCCAGCCCCCAGATCGTGGTCTGCTCCCGCCGGCTGTCTGAAAAATACCTTTGCCCGAGAAGGTTCGAAAGTCTTGCCAGCTCTTCCTGTTCTTGAGTGAAGTGATATCTCTGCACTTCTTTGGAAAAAGTACCCAGACCCACCCAGTCGAATTGACCGGAAGCGCTCTGCAGCTCGCCTTCTTTCTGCTCAACCCTTTCTTCCTGGATCCTGATGCCGGGGTTTGACTGAAGAGTCCTCAAAACCGCTTCCGACAGGCTGACGGCCTCAGCCTGAGCCGACAGAGGGCCTGGCAAAGTCAAGAGGATCGCCAGCAGGATTGCCAGCGAAAAGAAAACCAGGGAATATCCAATCTTGATCGGTTCGGCTGGAAAGGGAGAGGCGTGGGAGTATTTCATTTTCTGGAAGAACATGGTATTTCCAACATAGCGGACCGGCCACGCGTGATTGGCGACCAGTCAGCCCCCTTTTGGCTGCAAACATATATCAGTAATTTCATCGGGCCGAAAGCAAAAAAAGGGTTCTTTTTCCCAGTCGTGCATGACTAAGAGAAGGCCCGCGCCAGCGAGCATCGTCTTTGCCCCGGGAAAAGGATCCCTCGCTACGTTCGGGACAATGCTTCGCATTGGATTTCTCGCTCCGTTCGAAATGACACGTTATGCTGCGCACTTCGGGGATACGATACTCATGTAAGAAGCAAGGGGGCCGGTATGAAGGAAGAAAAGAGCAAGGAGTTGACAGGGATAAAGGTTTCCCGCCGCAGTTTTATAAAGGCTGCGGGAGTGACGGCCGGAACGGCTGGACTCATCGGATTTCCGGCCGTGATGAGGGCCTCTGCAGAACCGCCTATTAAAATCAGGATGCAAACCGCATGGAATGCCAGTGACTTTGCCTACCCGGGGTTTGTGAAGTTCTGCAAGGAAGTGGGTGAACTGACCGAGGGCAAGCTTGTCGTTGAACCTTATCCCGCAGGCGCAGTCGTCGGAACTTTTGAAATGTTCGACGCTGTGAAGGCGGGCGTGTTCGAAGCCATGCACTGCTTCGACGTATACTGGCCGGGCAAAGTGCCGGCCTGCACCTTCCTGAGTTCCTATCCCTTCAGCCTCGATCGGGCCGAGCAGTTCGAGACCTGGTACGAGAGCATGGGGGGAAAAGAGATCGCCAGGGAGGCCTACGGTGCCCAGAATCTGTACTATGTCGGGCCCATCCAGCACGACGATAATCTGATCCACTCCAAGGTGCCCATCCGCTCCTTTGAAGAGTTCAAAGGCAAGAGGATTCGCTACCCGGGCGGCATAGTCGCAGATATCTACAAGGCCGCAGGCGTCTCGACCATCCTCCTTTCAAGCGATGAAGTTTATCCGGCGCTTGAGAAGGGTATCATCGATGGTTCCGACTTCGTGGGGGCGGCCGTCAATTACACCCTGGGGTTAGGAAAGATATGCAAGTACATCATCATGGGTCCGCCCTCCACCCCCTGTCTTCACCAGCCGGTGGACGTTATGAGCATAGAAGTCAACATGAATACCTGGAAGAAGATCCCCAAGCACCTGCAGGAAATTTTCGAGGCGGCAGTGAAGAAGCATTCGTGGGAACAATACTCGTCCATTCAGAAGGCTGACATCGAGGCTTTTGACAAATTCCAAACCGAACAGAAGGTCGAGGTGATCCGGCTCAAGGAATCCGACATAGAGAAGTTCAGGAAGTTCGCGCCGGCCCTATGGGTGTCGTGGGCCAAAAAACATCCTCTGGCCATGAAGGCCTTCAAGTCTCAGTGGGAGTACATGAAGTCCGTCAAGGTCGGGTACTACACCGATAAAGACCTGGTCGATCCTCAAGGCAACAGGCTTGATATCTAGAGTTTCGTTCTTGAAAAAAGACCTCCAGGGCCAACCGCAGCGTCACGAAATAGGTAAAAGGACTTCTGTCGCAGTACACGAGATGACAACATTGGCGAATGAAAAGGAACTTGCTTTCTGCTATACTTGTGAGCCGTTAAATCCCGAGTGTGAAGGAGGGTCATTATGCACAAGATCCGCATCTCTGCAGGTCAGGTGTCTGCAACCGCAGTGCTGAAGGAAAACGATACGGCGGAGTCGCTCTGGAAAGCTCTTCCCCTGGAGGCATCGGCAAATACCTGGGGCGAGGAGATCTATTTCGGCATCCCGGTTCATCAGGAGGAGGCGGATGACGCCACAGACGTGGTGGAAGCGGGAGCGCTGGGTTATTGGCCGCCGGGACATGCCTTTTGCATCTTCTTCGGGCGGACGCCGGCAAGCCGGGGCAGTGAATGCCGGGCAGCCAGTGCAGTCAACGTGCTGGGCAAAGTCGAAGGCGATGCTACCGTATTCAAGAAGGTCCGAAGCGGAGAGAAGGTGCGCATCGAAAAAGTAGAAGGTTAGAAGTTCGTAATCAAGAAAGGAGAATCCCATGGCATTTGAAAAAGAAATGCAGATCCTGGTCGAAGCGGAAAAGAAACGAGTGCCGGTGGGACCCATATCGGATGTGGTCCCGGGCGGTCTCAGCCTTGACGATGCTCACCGAATCTGTGAGAGAAACATCGAGAAACGTATCCAGGCAGGTGAGAAACTTGCCGGCTTCAAGATCGGTTTTACGAATCTTGCGGTTCGGGAGAAGATGGGTCTGCCTGACTCCACTTACGGCTATCTCCTGGATCCCATGCTGCTCAAGAACGGTGTCAAACTCTCCATGAATGAGCTCATCGCACCAAAGATCGAGTGCGAAATCTGCTTCAAGCTCAAGGGCCCGCTCAAGGGAAAAGGATTGAGCGTAGAGCAGGTGGTTCAGGCAACAGAGGGTGTGTGCGCATCTTTTGAGATCTGTGATGCCCGAATCAAGGATTGGAAATGTCCGTATAACGACTTTTTCGCAGACAACGGCTTTTCCGCACGCGTGGTCCTCTCCGGAAACTGGAACTCCCCAAAGGATTTCGATTTTCTGAACGAGAAAGTGGTCCTCACCCAGTCCGGAAAAGAGCTGGCACAGGGGACGGGGGGGCTTGCCATGGGGCACCCGGCAAAAGCGGTATCCTGGCTGGCCGGCAAGCTGGCGGACAGGGGCAAGGGTCTTGAAGCAGGGCAGATCGTGATGACCGGAACCCTGACCCCAATCCTCCCGATTGAAAAGGGAACGACCTATACCGCGAGTTTTTCCACACTTGGTAAAGTCACGGCGACGTTCGAATAACGCATAGCGCATAGGAGCAAAGCGCATAGGGCAGAGCGCAGCGAAACCCATCGATTCGGGGTGATCGGTCCAACACCATTACCACCTCTATCATGTCGCCGGATCTGCAAAAACAAAGAGCGCGTGAGAAATACACCTCACGCGCTCTTCCTGTTCTTCTATACCTGCCGGTCGATGGTTTTCCCCCGGCTAAAAGCCTGCCGGGGTCTACCCATCCTACGCGGCTCGTCGGCTTTCCATCGGCCCCGAACGTGCCGAGGGGTTCCCCTTGTTTCTTACGCTATGCGCTATGGCTCTATGCGCCATGCGCTTTTCGCAATGCGCTTTACCCCAGATACTCCACAATTGCCTTGAACTGGCTCTCCCCATCCAGCCTGGCCTCCTCGAGCACCATATGCGCCTGACCGCTCCCAAGAAAATGACCGTCACGGAAGGGGTGGAGCGTCATCTTTCGGCCCCGTTCGGAACGGATCCACCTGTACATGGTAGGAAGCGTAAACCCGGTGATGCCCAGCGCCTCGTCGCCCAGCCTGGCCGGGAAAATTCGTTCCCTTTCCGATTCAGGAAGCATATCGAAAAGCTCGGCGCTTGACACATAATAGACGTCGAGGTTGATTCCTTTTTGCTTCAACAGAGGCAGGGTCTTCTCTACAAATGCGTAGGCCACTTCGCTGCCCTGCAGCACCAGCGTGCCGTCTTTGCGCCCTTCGGCCGGTTTCAGGAGATACACGCCCGTGGCCGATTCGCTTGCGGGCGTTATTCCGAGCCCGTTTCGATCCAGTATCTTTTCACTCGGACGGGTTACGAAGGGGGCGATGACAGCGGGCCTCTTCGCCAGGGCAGCGGAGACCAGAGGCCACATCTCCTGCGGATCCCATGGCGTCAGGGTGATCATGGTCCCGCGGGGGAAATTCTCCTGCAGGAGCTGGAGCGGTTGCGGGTCGGCATGTGTCGGGCCGTCCTCGCCGGTTTTCACCCCTGCATGGGCGCAAACCACGAACATCGTTCTGTAAGGCTGTGGTGAGAGCGACTGGCGCGCCTGATTGCCGATCGCGTGCAAGCGGGCCGCTATGTGGCTCAACGGCGCTATGAAAGCCCCATAGGATGATCCCACACCGATATGGTGGCCGAACGTGGCCATGCCGGAGAAGATGCCGGACATTGCGTCCTCGCAAATACCGCCTATGGAGAGGGTTCGTGCGCCGGGATTAGAAGCACTGTTGAAGTATCCGGAGGGGAATCCTTTTGCCCCGGTGTTCACGCTCGTGGAGCCGAGCAGATCGGCTGCCGCGATCATGATAGCTCCTTTGCCGACCTTGTTGTAGTATTCGAGCACTCGCCCCAGCTCACCTCTGAGTGTCGTCGATGTGTTCGATTTGAGCTGGAGAGTCTCCGGGATCGTGGCCCTCTCCTTTTCTGCAGCGGCATAGATAGCGTTCACGTCCGGCGCATCTTCCCGGGGGCGGCGCTGTTTTCGCTCCAGCCGTTCGCGCGACTGTACCAGTCTCTCCACAAAGGTTTTCACCAGGTCCTGTCGTTTCTCGATCACCTCGCGAAGGGCCGTAATGGCCTCCCAATAACACTCCTCCAGAACATCGCTCTCCTTCCCCGATTTGCAGCGCTGCTCCGCTTCGCACCTGGGCATCTTCATCCTGGATTTCCTGACCAGAGGTCCCAGCGCATCGAAGAAGCCGCTGCTGCAAAGTCCGTGGCCCGCCCCGTGCGATCCCTTGCCTTCGATGCCGTACTTCCAACCCTTGGTGGTGCGATACACGATGGCGGTGGGCTGGCTGTTTTCCATTCGAGCGGCCCTCTGCTGGGCCGCCAGGATCTGCTGGAAATCCATGCCCTGGTCCACATAGATGACGTTCCAGTCATGCATGTAGGCGAGCTCCATGGGGTTCCATTGGACATAGTCCCCGGGAGTATCGCCGTTTCGGCATACCTGGTTGGAATCGATGGAGGCCTGGTTCCAGTCCACATGCATTACGGCGTTCTTGAGAGACGCGGTCCCGGCCGCTGCCAGGGCCTCGGACACGCGTCCGGGCGTGAGCCCGCCTTCTCCTTCGGAGATGTGAACAACGGGCGCGTTTGCAGCCCCGTAATAATCCAGCGCCCCATATGCCAGCCCCAGGGAGCTGGCGACCCCCACCCCCGAAGCCCCGGTCGAAAGGCGGACAAAAGGGGTAGCCGGGGTAGGATGGCCGTCCAGGGGCTTCGAATGGAATTTCACGAAAAAAGGAGTCTTCGTCACCGGGTTTCGCCTGAATCCCAGGAGGTCCTCCATGCGAAACTGCATGGCCTCTTTTCGGGGCAGGAGCTCGGGCGCCCCGATGCGGACGAACTCGTTTCGCAGGGCCCACATGGCGTAGAGGCCGAGAGCCTTGTGGCCTGCGGCAAAGGAAATCAGATCCGCTTCGGGCCGATCCGGATCCGAGACATCATAATCCATGGAATGAAAAAGGAGCCCGGAAAGGAAGCGGCCTGAAGAAATTGAGCCGCCCGGATGCCCCGATGTAGGCACATAGTTGAACATCATTGTGCAGAGGGATCGATAAATCAGATCGAATTCCTCAAAGAAGCGCAGTTCACTTTTCGAGAGCGGTTTTTCTTTCCCCCTCATCTCTTTCCGTATGTCAATGTAAATTCCTCTCCTCGGGCCGAATTTCATCTGTCCACTCCTTTCCCTTTTGTTTTCCCGCAGATCCTTAGATCCCGTGAGATCCCGTGCGATGTTTCGCGGGTCCATAGATTCTGTGTGTTATCTCGCGGGGAGACGCTGAGGCTGACTTCTATTCGATCGCCTCGAACACAAGCTCCGTCAGATCCTTCACCACCAGATTCTGTTTTTCCCGCCGGGCTCGCGTGGCAATGGTCCTCAGACACTGCTGGCACGAGGAAACGACCATGTCGGCCTTGGTATCCGCGATTTCCTGGAGCTTCATCCGGGCGACCATGGCGGACAGCTCCGGGTTGACCATCTCCACATTCCCTCCGCCTCCGCAGCACATGGAAAGCATCTGGTTATGCGCCAGTTCCACCAGCTTGAGACCGGGAATCGCCTTCAGCACCTGCCGGGGCTCTTGAAACACTCCGCTGTTCCTGCCCAGGTCGCAGGGATCATGATAGGTCACGGTCACTTTCATTTCCTTTGGTTTGATGAGACCGTCCTGTACCATCCGGTGAAGCATCTGGGAAGAATGATAGAGTTCCACCCCGGGCAACTGGTAAAGGCTCTTCCATGTGTGGTAGCAGGAAGGGCACGTGAAAACCACCGACTTGGCCCCGACCTCTTCCACCTTTTTGATATTGTGCTCCATGAGCCCCTTCATTTTATCCGGCATTCCCGTGCCGATCAGGGGAAACCCGCAGCACCACTCCTCCCCGCCCAGCACAGTGAAGTCGACACCTGCCTTTCTCAGGATGCGGGCCATGTTGACCGGAATCTTCTGGGCCATTGGGAAGAAAGAGGCCACACATCCCACGAAGAAGATGACATCGGCCCTTTCCTTCTCCAGTGCGCCTTCAGGCATATCTCCCATCATCTCCTGCCATTCGGCACGTTCCTGGTTATCGTCATCGGAGATGTTGTGTTTCTCTTCAAGAAAACGGACCACCCGATCGGCGATCTTCGGATAGAGGCCCTCTCCAACCAGGCACTCCCGATCGCGGAACACAAGGTCTTTGGTCTTGACCTTTGGAAAACAGGCGGCGGTGCACGCCCCGCACCCAAGGCACGAGAAGATCGACTTCTCGATCTCAGGGCTCCACTCCAGTCGGCCCTCGATCACAGCCCTGGTGATGGCATTCCGTCCGCGCGGGGCGGATGACTCCTTGCCTTCGGCCAGATAGACCGGACAATTGGGAAGGCAAAAGCCGCATTTATTGCATTTCGCGACTTCGTCATAGGACATTCTGCGAAGCTGTGCGAGATTCATATGGGGACCTCATTTTTCATTGATCATTGGTCATTGGTCATTTTTCAAGTGTTCAGGGGTTCGGTGTTCAGCGTTCAGGAAAGCCAAGTCTGTACACAACCCTGAACACTGAACTCCGAACACCGAACACTGAACACTGAAAACACTTGATGTTAAGCTAGATGAACCGCCCCGGACTCATCAGGCCCGAAGGATCGATTTCCTCCCGGATCCTCTTCATCAGGATCAGGTCCGCGCCCATCTCCCCCCACACAGGAAGGGACTTCTTCAGATCGGCGGGCGCCCTTAGCACGACCAGGTTTCCGCCAACCTTTTTGCACTCGGCTGTCAGCGATTGGACCGCGTCGTTCAGCGCAGCGCTCACGGCGGCCTGACGCGCACCAAGGGGGATGTTGATCAGAGTAATGCCGCACCCCGAATGGCAAAGAAGCGTGTGCTCCATTTCATTCCGGGAGAAGGCCAGCTCGGCGAACTCAAAAATCCTTCTCCACTCCGAAAGAGGATAATTGAGTTGAAGCGATACGAGTCCCCGATGCCGATCTGCCAAAATGGACTGGAGCTCGCCCAACTTGAGCCAGAGGAGCCGATGCTTGTCCTCCTGGATGTCGGCATACCCCTTTGACTTGAAGTGCCGAGCCATGGCGGGAAGCTCCGCGGCCATGCGTGCGACCGCTTCCTTGCTTGCCTCCAGGGCGATAATGACAAAATAGGAGCCGGAACCGAGATCGACAGTCCCTCGAAGCTCGATGCCTTCCAAGGCGGCCCTGTCGGCTACCTCCAGGGCGGCGGGCAGGAGCTTGGTTCCCATCACTGCAGCGGCAAAACTGCCTGCGTCTGAAAACCGATCAAAGGCGAAAACCAGGGTCCCCATGCTCTCAGGCAGCGGGAGAAGCCTGAGAGTCATCTCGCAAAGAATGCCGAGGGATCCCTGAGAACCGATCATCAGTTTGGAAACATCGTAGCCCGAGACGTTCTTCACCGTCTTGCCTCCGGCACCCACGATATCGCCTTTGGGGGTCACAAACCGGATGCCGAGAACGAGATCTCTGGGCAGTCCATACAACAACCTCTTCGGGCCGCTGGAGTTGGTCGCCACAATGCCGCCGATGGTTGCCTTGTCACTGAACTGCGGATCGAGGGGCAGGAAGCAGCCGCTGTGTGAACGCTCGGAACAGATGAATTCACTCTTCTCGGTCGCGAGGCTCTCCAGGGGGAGATAGCAGCGGTCCTCCTGAGTGGCGAGTCTGGCCTGAATGTCCCTGAATCGAACGCCTGCTTCCACTGTAATGGTCAGATTGGCCGTGTCCACGTCCAGCATATGGTTCATCCCTGCCGTACAGATCACCAGGTCGAGACGGTTCGGCTGGTTCCCCATGCTCATCTTGGTTCCACTGCCCCAGGGGACCACGGCAAGACCGGCGCGTCCGGCACATTGAACAATTTCAGATACCCTCTTCGTGTTTGTGGGGAATGCCACGGCCTTTGGCGTGAGACCGTCCACAGCATAACGGGCGGTGACATCGGGATCCGTCTTCAGGCAGTCCCGTCCTGCGATACCGGCGAGTTCTTCGAGGATCTGGTTTACTTGCGCCACTTTTCCGCTCCTTGTACTTTGAGTGTTCAATTACAGGAATCGACAGGATCCCCCGGCCTGAAACCTGTCGGGGTTCACCCCTCCTGTGTGCTGATTACTCTGATTGATTCTTCTTTCTTTTTCATTCGACGTTCGACGTTGAATGTTCGATGTTCAAATTTGATCAAGCCGGCGGCAATACCTTTCCGGGGTTCCACATATCCTGAGGATCAAAGGCCTTCTTGATCTGCCGCATGAAATCAATATCGCTTTCCGAGAAGACAAAGGACATCTCTTTGATCTTCTCCGTTCCGATCCCGTGTTCCCCGCTTATGGTCCCGCCTGCGTCCGCGCAGATTTTGAGGATCTCCGCGCCGGCCTTGTGGACCTTTGCGAGCTCTTCCTTGTTTCTTTCATCGAAGAGTATCAGAGGGTGGAGGTTTCCATCCCCGGCATGAAATACGTTTCCTATGGGAAGGTCATACTTCTTCCCAACCGCGATGACCTTATCGAGCACCTCGGGCAGTTTTGTCCTGGGAACCGTTCCGTCACAGACAAGGTAACTGGGTCTCAGTCGCGCCACGGCCCCAAAGGCTCCTTTGCGGCCGGCCCAGAGCTCCGCCCGCTCGGCCTCGCTTTTGGCCAGACGAACTTCACGCACCTTGTGCCGTTTGCAGATATCCATGATCTTTCCTGCCTGTCTTTCCATGCCGTCCAGCATGCCGTCCAGCTCGATGATCAGCACCGCCGCTGCGTCCAATGGATATCCTGCATGCACCGAATCCTCCACAGCCTTGAGCACCAGGTTGTCCATCATCTCCAGGGTCGCGGGAACGATTCCTTCCGCAATGATGGCGGAGACCGTGTTGCTCGCATCCTCGATCGAATCATAGATCGCCAGCATGGTCTTGACTGCTTCAGGGGCCGGTATGAGTTTGAGGATCATCTTCGTCACAATGCCCAGGGTTCCCTCGCTCCCCACCAGGATTCCCGTGAGATCGTAACCCGGGTTGTCCTGGGATTTGCCGCCGGTCTGGATGACGTTCCCGTCGTAGAGAACCAGCTCCGCTCCGAGGATGTGATTCGTGGTCACCCCGTATTTGAGGCAGTGGGGGCCTCCGGAATTCTCCCCGAAGTTCCCGCCGAGGGTTGAGACCTTCTGGCTGGCCGGATCCGGCGCATAGACCATTCCCTGCTTCAGCAGCAGGGTTTGAAGGTCCAGAGTGATCACGCCGGGTTCCACGGTGACGGTCCGGTTCGGGATATCGATTTCCAGGATCCGGTTCATCCGCGAGAAATGAATCACCACCCCGCCCTTCACAGGGATGGTCCCGCCGCTCAGGTTTGTCCCCGAGCCTCTTGCGATAACGGGAGCTTTCTCCTTATATGCAAGCGCGACCACCCCGGCCACCTCCTCCGTTGAGTCGGGGAGAACCACCACGTCCGGTTTTCCTTTCTCAAGAGAAGCGTCATACCCGTAAAGGGTCAGGTCCATTTCGGAGTGGAGAACATATTCCGGACCCACAATGGCTTTCAGCCGGTCAATGAAAGTCTGCTTTTCCATGTATGCTCCTTGCAAGCGGAGGCTCTGGCCGTCGGCCGGCGTTCAGAGGTTCAGGATTCAGGGTTCCGGTTTTCATTCGACGTTGGACGTTCGATGTTCGATGTTCAACGTTCGTCTATTGGTCTCCGCCGCTCACCTTTATGCGCTAACCCTTGCAGGTCCACTCCCGGCGATAGAGCGGTATCACATAGGGACCTTCCGGCACCACTGCGACTTCTCTGTCTCCGTGCCTGCGGACGCACTCCAATACGGCTTTTTCCACCGAGGAGATGCCTTGAACAAAGATATCCTTGGCCTCGGATGGACCGAGCGAGGAATACAGTTGAATGCTTCCTGTCCGGAGAGGCTTCAGTAACATCTCCGTTTCCCACTCGTCGATCCGGGCTTTCTCCCTCCCCTCGAGAACGGACATGAACCGCTCGGGTCCTGTCCGGCAGAGGAACTGCTGAGATTCCACGAATTCCGGGCTTCCCATCCCTTCCGAGCACTCACTGGCGATGATGATGGTCCCACCGGGTTCCAGAATGTCCATGACCCCCACCATCCCCTTGATCGCCTGGTAATACGTCTTGTCCAGCGGATACCCCGCACAGGTGGTGAGGATGGTCTTGAAGCGTCGATTCACACGGACCTCGGCATGTTTCCTCATGAATTCCACAGCCAGGAGATGGCTCTCTTCGATCTCCCCGAAATTCACGAAACCGATCCGTCTCTCCTCGTCAATCACCACGTTCAAGGAAACGATGCCGCCTACCTCCCGAACAATCTCGATTTGGGCCTCGTGGAGCGGGTTTCCCGCTACTATGCAATTTGCCGCACTGGCATGCTCCAGGACCCGGGCCATATGGAACATCAGGATGGTATCCTGATAGGCGATCCCCGGCGCGACCACCTTCCGGCCTCCTGAATACCCGGCCATGAAATGGGGCTCCACAAGACCGGTCACGATCTTGAGGTCCGCCTCCACGAACCGCCTGTCCAGGATGATCGGGATCCCCGCGGAGGTTTTGCCGAGATCCACATGCGCGTCCCTGTCCTTCGCAAAATGATTTTCAATCCGAATGGAGCGGAAGACCTCGTCCGAGCCGACCACCTCCCTCAGTTCCTCTCCTTCATTGGGGCGGTGGAGGCCTGTCGCTACCAGTATGAGGATTTTCTCTTTCGGAATGCCGGCCCGGATCAGAACATCGATCAGCGGTGGAAGCATGGTCCCGTTGGGAACCGGCCGGGTGATGTCGCACATGAGGATGCAGACGCTTTTCTTGCCCCGGGCCAGTTCACGAAGAGGCGGAGATCCCACGGGCGAATCGAGCGCGCTCCTCACGGCCTGCACGGGATCGGCAAGCGGAACCATGGGATGCTTCCGAATGGTATGGACATGAAGGTCGTCAGGGAGATCAACAGTGAGACCGTTACGGCCATAAAAGAGATCTACCTTCATGAAAGACCTTTCCATCCCCGCGTCCAAGAACCGGCCTTCTGCGCGGGGAGATGAACTGCAGAACCGGGAGCCTAAACGAACTCCCGAATCGAATCTATTGCCACGCCCATGGAGCAGTCGGTATCCCGCTCCATGATGATGTCCACTACATAGGGAACCTCGGAATCCGCGGCTCTCTTCAAGGCTGCCCTGATCTCGTTCGGGTCTGCGACGCGTTCCCCCTTGGCGCCGCAGGCCTGGGCGAATTTCACGAAGTCGAAACCCCTGCCCTCGTTCTCGGCCACCTGGCCGGCCTGCTGCGACCCCGCCATGCTGACTCTTCCTCCAGCTGCGGCACGCATCGCGATCTGCTCGGCCTGAATCGCCTGTAGGCTGTCATACCATATCTGCACCTCGAAATCCATGTCGTACTGGTATTTCTCGGCCTGCCGGATCAACCCCAGGTATCCGTTGTTAAGAACGATAATGACAAACGGCACCTTGTACATGACGGCCACAGGAAGGGCGTCCATGCAGAACTGGAATCCGAAATCCCCCACCACGTCCACGACCAGCTTATCGGGCCGTGCAATTTTGGCCCCGATGGAAGCCGGCATGTCCCACCCCAGGGGACCCGCCCCGCCGCAGTCGAGATAATGCCTTGGTTTGGTGATCTTCTGAAGCTGACCGGACCATATCTGGTTCAGCCCGATGCATGTGACGAAAACGGTTTCCTCGTCAAAGAACTCATTAATCTCCTTGAAGACCCTCTGGGGCTTTATGGGGACGTTTTCATAATCGGTCTTCCGCTCCATTTTGGATCTGATCTGGGCTATGTCGATCTTCTTGGGATGCGGTTTGACTTTGCGCCGCTTCATCTCATCGAGAAGCGCGTTAAGGGTCAGCTTGGCGTCCGCGCAGATGCCCAGATCGGGCATGATGTTCTTGCCCAGCTGACCAGGATCCACGTCCACATGAATGAATTTGCGATTCCCTTTATAGACCTTGAGATCCCCTGTGTGGCGGTCATTGAAGCGCGCGCCCACCGCGAGAACAAGCGTGCTCTCCAGAAATACCTGATTTCCTGAGCGGGTGTTGCACTGGATTCCCACGTGCCCGGCCATGAGCGGATGGTTCCAGGGAATCCCGCTCTTGCCCATGTAGGAGGTGACCACAGGAATCTGGAGCATTTCAGCAAGCGATATGAATTCCTTGCACGCGTCCGCAAGAATGACCCCGCCACCCAGAAGCAGGACGGGCCGGTCTGCAGAAAGAAGCATGTCCGCGGCTTTCCGGATCTGCCTCGGGTTCGGCTCCATGCGAAGAATCGGCAGGGGTGCATCTGTCTCCGGATCGTATTCGATCTCCTCTTTCTGAACATCCAGCGGAAGGTCGATCAATACCGGGCCGGGCCGCCCCTCGCGCATGATCTTGAAGGCCTCTCGAAAGACCCAGGGGACCATTGCCGGGTCCTTTATACAATAGGATTTCTTGACCACCGGTTTTACTATCGCGGCAATATCGACAGCCTGAAAGGCCTCCCGATCGAGCTGCGCCCGCACATTCTGGCCTGTTAACGCAAGAAGCGGGATCGAGTCGACCTGAGCGGTATAGAGTCCGGTGACAAAGTTGCTTGCACCCGGGCCGGAGGTCGCGGCGCAAACGCCCACGGTGTTAAGAGCGCGGGCATATCCGTCCGCCATGTGAATAGCGCTCTCTTCATGCCGGGTGACCATGTGTTTGATGGTCCCGAGATCTTTCAGCGCCCTGTACAGGGGGAGAATCCCTGCACCCGGAATACCGAAGATATATTTGACGCCTTCGCTTTCAAGGATCCGAACTGCTGCCGCCATTGTGGTCATCTTAGCCATGGCCTCTCTCCTTTCTCGGTTGATATGATGTAAGGCTGCCGCGCGAGCGGTGTTGAACGGTGGTGGCACGGACAGACCCTGGTCGCTTTCGGCGCCGCGCGCGGTCCCCCCGCTCCGCAGGTTTCAGGAACGCATGAGGAACTCATAAGGTGCTCGTGAAGCCCAACTCCCTGGAAATGGCAAGAGCGCAGGACTTTACCATTTTTGCAAAATACTTGATCTTGGCCGGGGTTATCCTCATGGCCGCGCCCGTGATCGAAACGGCCCCGGCCGGCCTTCCACGATGATCCCACACCAGAGCCGCCACACATCGAACTCCCTTTTCCATTTCCTCGTTGTCCACGGAATAACCGGCTGCCCGGATCTGAACCAGTTCATCCATCAGCTTGCGGCGATCGATGATCGTCTCGGGGGTATGCGGGATCAGCAGAATTCGGTCCAGATAGACTTCCACTTCGGCTCGGGGCCAGTGGCTGAGAAACATCTTTCCCACGCCGGTGCAATAAAGAGGTACGCGTGCTCCGGGCCTGGTGAAAAGCTGGAGCATGGAATAGTTGCTCCGCACATGATCCAGATAGGCCACATATTCCCCGTCCTGGACGGCCAGGTTCACCGACTCCCTGGATTCGGCCATCAGCTTTTCCAGGTGAGGTCTTGCGATGCCGGTGAGGTTGAACTGCTGCTGGACCTTCGTTCCCAGTTCAAGAAACTGAATCGAAAGGGAAAGCTTCTTGGTCTCCGAATCCTGCTTGATGTACTTGCGCAGGATCAGTGTGGAGGTGATTCTATGGACGGTTGGAGGAGGATAGCCTGTCTGCGCAGAAAGCTCGCGGATGCCGATGCCCCCGGACTTGGCCAGCGCCTCGATGATGTCCAGCACCTTGTGGAGCGATTTCATCATTGTTCCACATTACGGAATACGATTTTGAATTACGATATACATGTTTCTACATTTGGCGGGAGACCATGTCAAGGTTTTTGTCTTTTGCAGATTACCAGATAGGCGCCGAAGGGCTTCGCCCATTTCCGAAGGAGCGGCTCCAGCCTGCTGAAGCAGGGAATAAGCCAGTCCGGAATTCCCGGAGGGGCGAAAACGGAAGTGGTCCATGCAGCGGATCCGAAAAGATGAAGCATCTCTATATAAGAATAGAAGCGGCAGTGCGTGAAAATGGAATCCCTGAACCAGGAGAGCACTCTCCGTCTCGCAGCCCAGATACTCCACTTGTTCAAAACGCCTACAACGATGCGCCCGCCGGGCCTGCATACCCTCGTCATCTCCTGGACGGCGAGGACAGGATTCTCGAAGAACTCAAAGGCCGTGACCGAAAGAACCAGGTCAAAAAAGCCAGCCGGAAAAGGAAGCGCTTCACCCGAAGCGGTGACGAGTTTCAGCTTTATCCCCTTCTCCAGTGCTTTCCTTCTTCCCTGGAGCAGCATCTTGAGACCGATATCCAGTCCGGTGCAGTCAAGCCCCCTCTCGGCCAGTTCGATCAGGTAATTGGCCGTCCCGGTCCCGATATCAAGGACCTTCTCTCCGGGCACGGGCCGGGCCAGCGTCCAGGTGACATCCTTCTCCCATCTATCGACGGCACCACCCAACGGGGTGGTGAACCAGGCATCGTACTTTTCAGTGATATTGTCAAAATCCATCGGAGGGTTCAACTGCTCGGGGTCTGAGTCCTGTACCGTTCGGCGGGCACGTACCTGGTGGACGGGCCGCTCCCCGTTTTGTCGAGAAGTCCCTTCTTGACCAGATTTTGGAGATCATAGATGGCGGTCCTGGATGGGACACTGGACCCGATAATCCACTGGTATTCCACACGGCTGATACTCCCCTTTTCAATGATGAAGGGATAGGCCTTTCTCTGCCGCTCGTTCATTGGAGGAACGCCGGCCTTCGCCACTTCATCTGTAATCTCGGCATCCTTCACCTGCGTCGCCCGGGTTTCGGAATGCGGTTCGCATTCCGTCTCCCCCCCCGCATCCAGCAAAATGTCTTCGGCCTGGATGACCGGTCCCTCGGCCATAATCACTGCCCTGGTCAGACAGTTCATAAGCTCTCGAACATTTCCGGGCCACTGGTAGTTCTTCATTCTTTCCAGCGCCCCCTTGCTCATTCTGAGCTTTTCCTTGTGCGAAAGCCTCTTTGCCTGATCGAAATAGTGTTTCACCAGAAGAGGGATATCCTCTCTGATCTCTCTCAGGGAGGGTGTTTGAATGGTAATGACCTTGAGTCGAAAATAGAGATCATGCCGGAATCTGCCCTGGGCGACGAGCGCCTTCAAGTCCGCGTTGGTTGCGGCGATCACACGGACATCAACCCCGAACTCTCTGTCGCTTCCCAGGGGTCTGAACATTCTCTGGGACAATGCGCGAAGCAATGCTTGCTGAACAGAAGGCGAGGCCGTCTGTATTTCATCCAGAAAGAGAATGCCTTCATCTGCCTCCAGGAACGCCCCCTTTCGGTCCTTCTTGGCTTCGGTAAAAGCCCCCGGGACATGACCGAATAAGCTGTCCAGCAGAAGGTTCTCATCCAGTTCGCCGCAGTTGATGCAGACCAGCGGCTTTTCCGCCCTCCTGCCGTACCTGTGAATGGCTTCGGCAGCCAGCTGCTTGCCCGTTCCTGTTTCTCCCACAATGAGCACATCCGCATCGAAGCCGGCTGCTTTCAGAATTTCCGCCCTGAGGCTTTCAACCCTTGCGCCGTTCCCGATTATTCCTGCTACCTCGAGGCCTGAGAGTTGGCGAGGGATTTGATTTTCCTTCTCTATATCGGCGCTTATCCGGAGGACGGCTTCCTCTCGCAGTCGTTCGCTGATTCTGATCTGCTCAAGCTGTTGTTTAATCCTCGCAATCAGGGCATTGATGCTGTCTTTCAGGAGGTCGGTTTCGTAGCCGGCACCAGGGACCTGCAGGTACTCCATCCGCCCGCTCTGCTGCATGCTGTCCACAGCACGTGTGAGATCTGAAAGCGGCCTTGTAATATAATGGGCAAGAGAGACGATTACGACAGCCAGGACCAAAATTGCCGCAAGCGTGACGAGAGAAATCACCCCGACCTGTTTGTAGACGATCGCCTCGGTCATCCTGCTTCTGTCGACGAATGCTACTCCTCCATAAACCAAGGGCGGCTTGTTGTTGGCGGTCATGAACATGACAGGCCCAAAGGCACAGAAGTGCTCTTTGAAGGTGGGGCTCTGAATCTCCAGGTTGGCCGTCTTTGTGACGCCGTACTTTCCCTGCTTCACCCCCTCAATCATGCCCCAGAAGCTGTCAATGCTCTTATCAGGCTTGAAAGCTGCGCCATTCTCGGGATTTCCAAGAATTCCGTCGTAGCCGTATCTGGCCAGCTCCGTACTAAAACCGCTCTTTGGCTCCTTTGGATTTCCCGAGTCAAACAGTATCCACCCATCGGCATCAAAAAAGTAACTATAGCGTGTGTCTACTCCTTCCGGAGGGAAGGGAGGAATCCTGGAATCACGTTGGTGATAAAGGGAGGATATTTCCTTAAGGCTTTGCGTCTCGACCGCAAGGATCAAGTAGCCGAGGGGACTGCCTTGCGTCGAAAAATAGGTCGTTCCGAAATAGATGCCACTCGAGACTGCCCTCAGATTCGGATTTTCAGGGATAGGAAAGGGATATTCCATCCTTTTCACCCCTGAAACCCAGGTCTCACCCTGCTCCAATTTCCGAAGGTTCTCATATAGCGCGAACAGATTAGGTCTTATATCTCCGATTTTAGCCGACGGGATCCGCTCAATGGCGTCACCTTTTGCGATAAAGACCGCATGATCCTCACCGGCTTGCGAGATAAAGGCCAGCATGCGGTAATCGATCCCACCGATCCTTCTCATACTTGCCAGATGTCGGCTCAAGTCTGCAGGACTCGGTTCCTCTTGCGCAATAGTAAGAAGATCCCTGCGACATTTTTCCAGGAATTGCTCGATTTCATGTACAAGACTTGCGACATGGATGCGTCCTTCATTTTCCAGGGTAATTCGAAGGAAGCCGGTAGAGATTTGATATGTGAAATACCCCGTAACGAGCAAGGTCATGATCACAACAGGGATAAATGTGGCGAGCATTCTCGCCTTGAGGTTCATCCCTTTTAGTTTCAATATCTTGTAGACTTCTGATGCTTTCATGTAGATTCCGCTTCTTTAATCTTCCTCGTTGGTGATTTACCCTGCTCCTTTTCTCGCAAAATGTCAATTTGCGCGATCAGGGACTCTTTTTTGCTAAGCACATCGAATTGAAAGCACGACGCGTCCCGAACCGCAGGTCCGGGGTTTTAGGAGAGAGGAGGTTACATGGATTCGGATATCCCCCTATGGGTAAAACTCCTCGGTGTCTTTCTCGCCGCAGCCGCAGTCTTCTTATTGGCCGCATGGGGTATGGTTATTGATTGGATCTCAGATGCTGCCAAAGGTTTGTTGGGGAGCAAAAAGCGCAAATTGTAACAAAGGAGAGTTGAAGCATGTTCTGGATGAAAAAGAAAAATGTCGGGGGACCGGAATCCATACCCGCATACGTTGCCAGGCTGATCGGAGATGAATGGGGAAAACTTCCCCGAGCCGGAGATCACTGGGCAGAGTACCTCATGGTTACACGGCCCCGGGCCAATGGCGGCGATGACCTTGATGTACGGATTTTCGACAAATGGCATGCCACAGAGAAGAAGGTGCACGTACTGGATTATTCTTCTTTGGACGCCCACCCGGACCTCGTACTTCTCGAGGGATCGTTCAACAAGAAAGCGAAAAAAAGTGCGATCAAGGCCAGGATGACGACCTGAGTGATCTCATGAAAAGCAGGAGGAAGGAAAAATCATCGAGGCCTGGAAAGAATGCATCCGGAAAAAGACCAAAGCTTTCCGACAAAAGGGTGATGGCTCTTCGATAAGAAATTACTTCCTGGGCAAAGGAATGCAAATCATCCCAAAAGGAGTTCTCATGGACAACATAATATCAAAAAAATTCGGCAGCTTACTTATTATTGCGTTGTTGACCTTGCCACTGACCGGGTGCGACAATCCGCCTTGGGAAAGTGGAATGGTTCTCGCGCTCAAGGTAGAAACTCCCAAAAATGGCGCCACGGTTACTACGTCTCCCGTAGTGGTCAGTGGCCGAGTGAATGGAAGCCAGGCCGCGGGGGCAAAGGTGACAGTGAATGGCGCAGATGTTCCTATAAAGGATAAAAAGTTCTCGGGCAGTGTCCAGCTCAAGGAGGGGACAAACCTCCTTAATGTTGCCGCTTCATCCAGTGGGGCCAATTTAAAAGAAAGTGTGACCGTCACCTATACGCCGGCTAAGCAGTAATTAGCACCCTTTAACCGTGATCAAGAAAGGTGAACAAGGCAGGGAACACTGTCTGATTCATTTTCATGCAGGAGGGATGAAAAATGTCATGGAAATTCTGGGCCAGGAATCCATCGGGCGCGGAGAGCCAAAAACTCCCCGGACCCAAGGGAATACCAACCCAAGTGGGCAGAGACCTTGTTGTTAATAAAGGAGAGAATCCCGATTGGGTTTGGGGCCTGAAATGCGTTACCCGGCAGAAAGAGGGAGTGGCTGACAGCTATGATTTTCGGGTCTTTGAGGAGGAGGATGCTGTAAGGAATGGTACCGCCATTAGGAATTACAACTCCCTGGACCAGTCGCAGAAGCTCATTCTTTACGAAGGCTGGTACAACAATAAGACAAACAAAGCTGAAGTGGTCAAAAGGACTGAGCCTTAGGCTATGAAGTCAGGGCCTGTCCCCGAGCCTTTTGATTGAAAAAATGGAGGCCGTATGGCAACCGTAGACAAGAAAGAAATCATTCAGAAGATGGAGGATCTGAAAAACGGCGTCACTCTCGGCCTGAGACTCGGCGAGGTCTTCGGGGCCGGGTTTGTGTTTATTGAACTCAATCCTGCCTACCCGCAGAAGGGGCAGAAGAAATATCTGATGCGATGGGGAAAAGGCGAGACCGAAACAAAGGCCCAAACACCTTTCATGGCCACGGATAAGGCAAAGAACATCGCCGGATGGGTTGCCGACCGGGCTGCGCTGTGGCTCCCTCGGAGTTCCTGAATCCGACTGCCATCCTCTCAACCCTTGGGATACGACCTAAAGCTTTCTGCTGAAAAGGATGGAGACGATCAGCCACAGTCCCAGCGCGGTGGCAATGACATATCCGGTGATGCCGAGGAGAGCAGTGAGGGATATGGTCCCGATCCCAAGGGCATTGACGGGTATTTCCATTAACTTCTCGGAGGAGTTCAGGGCGAGCGATCCGCCGATGATGGAGGCGCCGATAATTAGCCCGACCGTCAACCGATTGAACGGCCTTTCGATCTGTGAGTCCAGATCCTTGAAGCCCCTGTGAACGAGATCGATCTGCTGTCTTCCCTGAGCCACCTGACTCAGGATCTCGCGGACCAGTTTAGGGAAAGCCTTGATGTGGCTGCCCATCTCTCGGGCATCCCTGGATGCCCTTCCCAGGATCGTCTGCTCCCTCCCGATGAATCGCCTTGCAAAAGGCCGGGTGATCTCAAGGATGCTGGCATCGCTGTTCAGGATCTTGCCGAGAGCCTCAGTCTGGACCAGCGTCTTCATGAGGAGCAGGAGGTTTCGGGGAAGACGTATCCTGTACTTGAAAACAAGCTGCATGACCTGATCATAGATATCCTTCATGGTGATGGCCCTCAGGGATCTCCCGTAGAATGTTTCGGCCACATCTTCGAGATCACCCCTGAAGTCCCCCAGTTCCATGGTTTCTTCGTTGATCAACCCTGCCCCGGCCAGGGCGTCGATGATCATATCGTAGTCGTGCTCCGCGAAACCCAGAAACAGGTTTGAAATATGGAGCATAATGGTGCGGTCCAGATACCCCACGATACCAAAATCGAGGAGAGCGACTCGACCGTCATGCATCACGATGGTATTCCCCGGGTGGGGGTCTGCATGGAAAAGTCCGAACTCCATCAACTGTTTTGAAAAAGCCCGCAGTCCGGTGAGAGCGATGGCCCTGGGATCCAGGCCCTGTCTTCTGATTTCTTCGACTCGGTCCATTTTGATCCCATGGATCTGCTCCATGACCAGCACCGACTTCGTCGTATAATCCCAATGAACCTTAGGGATGTGAATCTCCGGAGTTTCCTTGAAGTTCTGTCTGAATTTCTCCATGCTGCCGGCTTCGATAAACATGTCGAGTTCTTTGGAAATCGTGCGATCAAATTCCCGCACCAGATCAACGGCCCCAATGATGCGGCCGGCCTCGAAAGAGCGTTCGAACCTTTCCGCCAGATAATACATCATCCGTATGTCCTGCCGGATCTTCTTTCGAACCCCGGGGCGGATCACCTTGACAGCCACCTCCCCGAAATCCGGCAGGGTTGCGAGGTGGACCTGCGCAACGGAGGCAGCGGCCAGCGGCTGCTGTTCGAACCGCGAGAACGTTTGCTCAAGTGGACGATCCAGCTGATTTTCGATCAGCGTCTTGATCTCAGGAAAAGGCGCCGGCGGTATTTGATCCTGTAGCTTTCTAAATTCCTCGATATAGTCCGGAGGGAAGATATCGGCCCTGCTGCTCATCATCTGCCCCAGTTTGATGAACGTGGGCCCCAATTCCTCGAGTGCGACACGGATTCGGCGTGGATTGGGAAATCTGCGTCTCACAGGGGAGTCATCCGGACCGCTCTCTTTTACCCCCCCTCGGAAGAAACGGTCGACCATATCCCCAAACCCATGCCTGATGAGGAGGGACAGGATGTTTGCCACTCTCCGCAGAGGCAGGCTGCCTTGGCGATTCGATGTGGATTTCACCATTTTTCTCCTCTCAAGGGGGCTTATCATAATCTGACATGGAGAATAATAGTCCTTGATCGCCCATTTCAAGTGAATTCGGCGGAAGAATACCCGCTGCTTAAGTTGAACATACCGTGAAGTATGTCCTGAGGTGGATTGAAAGGACCGGGTTCCGGATCCCCGCCTGAGCGGGATCTTCGACAAGTCCGCAACCTCAGCCCGGGCTCGGAATGCTTGACATCCCGGATTAGGGCCATATTGTTTCATAATAAAAGAATGAAAGGGGGTAAAAAGATATGGAAAACCCTCAAACCTCTCATGCAACCGACAGATTGAAGGTGTTTGTTCCCAATGCCAGGAATCTCACTGCCGAAGAGGTGGCGAATATCCCGGAAGAAGGCAGGGAACATATTAAAGAGACCAGAGGCGGGGTATGGCTTGAAGTCAACTGCCCAGACAGGGATTGCGTGATAGAAGAAGGAAAGATTGCTCTCCATGTGATTTGTGCTCGCGACAAGGAGTCCGAATCATTGTGGATGCGGCTGTTCTGTCCGGAAGACCGGTGCTTTGCAAATCAACCCACCAATGTGGTTTCGTAGACGTGTGAGAACCTGGATTTCGGCGCTTCAGAATGGTTTTTCTTCGGGGGAACGGCGTTTACGCCGTTCCCCCGAAATATTTGAGAATCCCCGCACCCTCATTACCCGCCATTCGTCGGATAGTAACCTCCCCTTCTTGATAGAGACTTTCGGTTTTCTCACAGGGAATTCCTCATCGAAGAGGGGGAGATCTTGTCTTGAGATGCCTATCCGACTCTCTGGTAATGCATAGCTTCCAATCAAGTTTTGTTTGACAGGCTCACCTGAAAATCGCATAACATAATGTCTGACAGATGAACTATTCTCCATTCTATCCCAAAGGTGTAAAAATTGGCCGGCAAGCGAGCGACCGACAATAAAGTTTCCCCACCAAAGAAGGCCTCCGTAGTTTTTGCGCGCCTCCAGGCGAAAAGGGCCTTCGAGCAGATTTCGGCGGAAATAAAGCGGATAATCTTTTCGGGTGTTCTCAAGCCGGGGGATATCCTCCCTTCAGAACTTCACCTGGCCGGCCAGTTCGGTGTCAGCCGTCAGACGGTACGTGAAGCGCTCCGACGATTGGAAGCTTCCGGCTTCATAGCCACGCAAAAAGGCGCGTCCGGAGGACCAGTCGTTGTCGACACAATCCTCAATTCCATGAATGATCTTTTCCTCGATGCATTCCTCGTAAAAAAGGTGACCACGGAGGAGTTGACAAGGGCCCGCCTTGATATCGAAAGGATCGTACTGAGGAACGTCTTCGAGGTGAAGGACCGAACGAAGATCGCCCAGATCAGGCAGATCCTTGAGCAGACGGAAAAGAAACTGAAGCAGGGCTCCGATGAGTTTGAAGGCAATATCAGTTTTCACAAGCTGCTGGCCGAAGCGACCGGGAACCATGTCTACATTATTCTCATGGAATCGTTGATGACCGTAGTGGCCCATTTTCATAGCGTCCTGAAGATCGACATACGGACCATGAAAAGGGCATGCAAGGCACATCTTTCTATTCTGGATGCCATTGAGAAAGATGATGAGCCGCGAGCGCAAGCGGAGATGGAGAAGGACATTCTCGATATCTACCGCGCCTACAAACGAACGGAAGAAACACACTGAGGGGAGGCAGGAGTACCCATGAAAAGAAATCCGGATATGAGAGACTGGATCGAGACGCTTGAGAAAGCAGGCGAGCTTCTAACGCTTTCAAAGCCGGTCGATCCTAGCACCGAAATGGGAGCCTTGCTCTACGGATCGAGGGACAAGGCTCTGTTCTTTAAAGAGCTGAAGGGTTTTCCCGGCTGGAGGGGGCTGGGAATGGCGCCTGCCAACCTGAGGCAGGCGGCACTGGCGTTTGGCGTGCCTCTTGAGGGGCTGATCAAGGAATTCTCGAGGCGGGGGAAGAAACTCCACAAACCGGTGGTCGTGGACGATGGTCCGGTTGCGGAAGTGGTCAGCAACGGCGACGAGGTCGATGTGACCCGGTTTCCTGCGCATGTTGCGGGAGAACGCGATGGGGGCCGCTTCATCACCTCAGGACTCGTCATCGCCCGCGACCCGGACACAGGAATTCTTAACATGTCTTTTCACCGGATGCAGATCAAGGGCCCCCGCAAACTGGGGTTGCTTCTGGTGCCTCGCCATCTCTATCTGATTCACCAGAAGAACGAGGCCAGGAATAAACCTACGCCCATCTCTGTGATGATCGGACATCATCCTATGTTCTATTTTGCGGCTGCTTACACCGGGCCTGCTGATCTCGATGAGCTTGAACTTGCCGGTGCACTGCTCGAGGAACCGGTCCAGGTGCTGAAGTGTGCGACCAACGATCTTCACGTCCCCGCATATGCCGAGGTCTGCTTCGAGGGGCAGATCCTGCCTGGTGTCAGAGAAGAGGAAGGGCCTTTTTCCGAGTTTCAGGACTACTACGTCGCCGGGACGGGAATGAACCCGGTGATTCAGGTCGACAGGGTCATGACCCGGAAGGAGCCGATTTACAAAGAAATACAGAACGGGTCGGAGGTGGAGGGATGCGTCTACCATAAGATTCCCATGTCAACGGCGATATACGAGCGGCTGCAGACGGTGGGCGGTTTTACCGATCTTCTGAACGTAATGATCCTGCCGGGTATTTTTGCCGCTGTGGTCCAGATAAAGCAGCGTTTCAGGGGAGAGGCAAAAAACGTTCTCATGGGAGCGCTTTCCACGCAGTACCTCCACCCCAAAGTGGTGATCGCAGTGGACGAGGATGTCGATATTTTCAATCCCGCGGAGATTCTCTGGGCCATGAATACGAGGGTAAACCCCGCGGCGGATGTCTTCATTGTGAATGAAACGCGCATCCACCCCATGGACCCCACAGCTGTGGAGGTTGTGAAGCCGGGCAGTCCCCTTGGCTGGTCGAGGTTGGGTTCGAAGATGGGCATCGATGCGACAAAGCCGCCCGTCTCCGAGCCTGAAGGCAGGCTGCAGTTTGAGCGCATAAAGCCGATCAATCTTGGGAAAATAAAACGGGAAGACTACTTGTAATGGAATTCGGCGATCTTCGTCCAATAGTACTCTGAAACGCTTACTAACAGGAGTCCCACAGGTGCCGTTAAGCGAAGTGGCTATCGATGGTTCCGCCACCGCATGACCATTACAACATTTGAGCAAGGAGGGTATTATGGAAAGAAGATTTGGCAAGGTCGGCATCGTCGTTTCCGTAATCATGGTTCTTTTTCTCGCTCAGGCGCCTGTTGCGCTCTCTCAGAGTGCAAACAACTATGAACTCCGGTGGGGGACCATTGTGGCCGGTGGTGCATGGCAAATCCTTGGCAGCGCCATGCTCGAGGACGTGAAGAAGGCCAACCCGAACATAACCGGATCTACCGTTCCCAGCACACCCACGGCTACCCTTATGGGCTTGGGACAAGGCAAGTACAATATCGGGTTCAGCCTGACCGACGCAACTGCCGATGCATGGGAGGGCAAGGGGTTTTTCAAAGCAGGCCCGATCAAGAATATTCGGTCTCTGGCCGCTTTTTATCCTCAGGCCACGCAGATTGTCGTCTGGGCAAAATCCCCTATCAAAAGCATCGAGGACCTGAAGGGAAAGCGCGTCAGCCCTGGCGCAAAGGGGCTCTCCAACGACCTCGAAGCCCAGAGACTGCTCAAGCTCTATGGCATGAGCTATGACGATATGAAGGTGCAGTTCCTCAGCTTTGAAGATGCTGCGAACCAGTTCATCGACGGTCACCTGGACGCCCTGCTCTTCATTACCCTGCCTTTTCCCTTTGCCGCAGTGATCAATGTTTCGTCGCAGGGAGAGATACGGCTCCTTTCCATACCGGATGATAAGATAGCCGAGTTGGCAAAATTCCGCGGCGTGGAGCCCTTTACGCTTCCTCCCAACCTGTACAAAGGGGTCGATTACCCGGTAAAGGGCATCGCCGTAAGAGCGCATCTGGTCGTCGGAGAGAAAATGCCTGACGACGTTGCCTATGCCATCGTCAAGACCATAGCCACCAACTATTCACGTTACCCGGTGGCGCTCAAATCGATGACCTACGCGAAAATTGAGGATATGGCCAAAGACGTCGGCATTCCCCTTCATCCCGGCGCAGCCAAATACTATAAAGAGAAGGGCTGGATCAAGTAATTCCTTCTCGGCCGGCGGTCCACACCGCCGGCTTCAACCGCTTTGCTGTCCGCAGATAAAAACCTGTTCAAATAAATGGTTGTGTACCGTCCGGTGAAGACCGGGTAGTGGAGTGGGACCCGGGGACGGAAAAAGAACCAGGGTATAGGTCGGCTATCGACGTGGGTGGGCCATGAAGCAAACGTTTCGTGAGTATATGCGGCAAAAGAAAGGCACGAAAAGCCTTCTTGCCCTGCTGGGCATCGTGCTTGCCCTCTTTCAAATCTACACCGGCCTGTTCGGAAGCTTTGATGCCCTGGCACAACGGACCATCCATTTGGGCCTCGCCCTGCTCATTGTTTTTCTCGCCCGTCCTGTTCTGAAAAGCAAAAAGAGCTGGACACGGTACCTGGACATAACCGCTGTTGTCATATGTCTCGGGAGCATCTTCTATATTTTTGTACGCTACGACTGGATCACTGCTGAACGGTTTGCTCTCATCAGCCCCGTGAGTTCCCTGGAAGCAGTCCTCGCTGTGCTGACCATCCTTCTGGTTCTGGAGGCCGCGCGACGGATCGTGGGCATGGGTCTCGTCGTAGTAGTGATATGCTTTCTCCTCTATCCCCTGGCCGGTCCATTTCTGCCCGGCATACTCCACTCCGCGCCGATAGGATTAAGGGAGCTGCTCGATTTTCAATACCTCGGCACAGCCGGAATCTTCGGCATCCCTCTCGGTGTTTCGGCTAATGAAATAGCCTTGTTCATCATCTTCTCCTCGATCATTACACGGACCGGGATCGCTATCCTTCTCAATGATTTCGCAGTTGCACTGACAGGCAAATACCGGGGAGGGCCTGCAAAAATCGCCGTAATTGCAAGCTCTCTCATGGGAACGATTACCGGGAGCGGTACGGCAAATGTGGTCGCCACGGGCAGTATCACCATACCCATGATGAAAAGGGCGGGGTACCAGCCTCATTTCGCAGGCGCCGTAGAGGCAGTTGCCTCAACGGGCGGGCAGATCATGCCTCCAGTTATGGGCGCTGCGGCCTTCGTGATGTCCGCCTTTACCGGGATACCGTATATCACCATAATCCTGTACGCGCTTTTCCCTGCAGTCCTTTATTATACGGCCCTGCTCGTCATGATTCACCTTGAAGCGGTCCGGTATGATCTCACCGGCATAACACCGGAAGGTTCATTGCGTCAAACGGCCAAAGACTACGGCCATATGGTTATTCCCATCGTGCTCTTGATCGTGTTCATGATCATTGGCTATACACCCCGCCTCTCGGCAGGCGTAGCCACGGTTACCGCCCTTTTCATGGCCCAACTGAGAAAGACGACGAGGCTCTCCATCGCCGATATGCTTGAGGCACTGGAGGAAGGATCGAAAAACCTTTTGATGGTGGCCATCGCAACCGCAGCGGCCGGCATGATAGTGGGGGTCGTCGATTTGACGGGACTCGGGCAGCGGTTAGGCGCAGGCCTGCTTGCCCTGTCCGGAGGTCTGCTTCTGCCGGCGCTCGTACTCACGATGATTCTTTCCATCATACTCGGCATGGGCATGCCTACCAGCGCGGCGTACATCATCCAGGCCGCCACAGTGATACCGGCCCTCATCTTCATGGGATTACAGCCGTTCGTCGCTCATATGTTCGCATTCTACTTCGCCTGCCTCTCCCTTATTACGCCTCCGGTCGCCATAAGTGCTTATGCCGCCGCCGCCATCGCTCAGGCAAACATCTGGAAAACCGGTTGGACGGCCTTCCGTCTTGGAATTGCGGGATTCATAGTGCCTTTCATGTTCGCATACGGGCCGTCTATTCTTCTGGTCGGCCCGGTTTGGGAGATTGTTCTCACCGTCACCACGGCCATGGTCGGCGTCACTGCCCTGGCAGTTGCTTTGTCCGGTTATCTCTTCTGTACACTCAAGGTTTGGGAAAGGGTGATCGCAGGGGTGGCAGCGATCCTCCTGATTGCGCCATCGGCCGAACTCATTTTGCCGGGCAGCGGTCTCCTGGTCATGCTCATCATTATTCAGGCCAGACGGTCCCGAGCGATGAAAGCCGGTGTTTCTCTTTAGCCGCGTTGCCTTGGAGTACAGTGACAGGTTTAACAAACAAAAGGAGGAGTTATGGGAATAGTAATCGATGGATTCGCGCACGTTATGCCCAAACCATTTGCCGAAGGGCTCATGGAGGCTCACCCGACTGACGAGTTGCGGAAGCTGGCAAAACACACCTATTTTGGGGACATGGAAAACCGCGTCCGCGTACTCGACAAATTCGGCATTGACAAGCAGGTCCTCACGCTTGCCCGGCCCAGCACCTGGATCGGCATCCCTTCGGCATCGGTTGAGGGTATGATGCGCCTCGGTAACGATACGGTTGCGGCCCTGGCGAAGCAGTTCCCGGATCGTCTTATCGGGACAGGGACCATCCCGGTTCCCACGGAAGAGTATCTGTCCGAATTCGACCGGTGCATCAATGATCTGGGGATGGCAGGAATTCAAATTCTCACGAACATTGGAGGCAAACGGCTCCACGAACCTCAGTACCGGGCTTTCTGGGCCAAGGCCAATGCCACAAAGACGCCCATCTGGATTCATCCGCAGCTCGTTGCCGGGTGGTCGGAAGAGTTCGCGCTGGATAAAATATTCGGCTGGCTCTACGAGACAAGCATTACCCTTGCCCAGCTCGTATTCTCGGGCATCATGGAAGAGTATCCCGACCTCAGGATCATCCCCCATCACATGGGCGCGATGGTGCCCCACAACACGGGCAGGCTGAAGGGCTTCTACGATGCGCGCCACATGTACCCCGGGACCAATCTTGTCACCCTCCCCAGGGATCCACTTTACTATTTCAAGAAGTTTTATGCCGACAGCATGCTATGCGGTACTGTTCACGCCTTCGAATCCGGTTACAAGTTCTTCGGCGCCGAACAGATTGTCATGGCGACCGACTACCCCTTCGGCCCCCAGCAGGGCGAGCTGTGGATGAAGGAGACGCTGGAGCAGATCGATGCCATCGGTTTGTCCAAGGCCGAAAAGGAGATGATCCTGGGGGGAAACCTCCTCAGGCTGATAGAGCGGCGGTAGGCCTTGTCTGCAGTTTCGCCGGTTATGGGATCCAAGACTTCTTGGGGTCGGCTGATTCCTCCGGCATCCGGAAAACTCCGAGTGCTGACAGTCGGGAGAGCTGAAGGCTCAACCACCGGATGACTTGCTCGGTATCTGCGAAGCTTCCCCTGGCCCAGTACGGCCCCGAGCGCGACCAGCGAAACTGCGCCCGCCTCAAACCCCTGACCAGCAACCCCTGGGGTACGTGATGAGAATAGACTCCCAATCCGGAGACCCGGATTGGGAGTCCCTGATTTTTGGAGATGACGTATGACAAACGAAGTGCTATTTGAAAGGGAAGGTCCTGTCGGCATATCCACCGTCCATCGCCCTGAAGATCAAGGATTCAATGTTTTTGTAGCTTGATGAAATCCTTGACCACCCGGACCTCAAGGACGGGAAGTGTTTTTTGGGGGGGAGGACATCAACCGCTGAGAAGGTACAACTGAAAAGGTGAGGAGTTCAAGACTGATTCGATAACTTGGAGGAATAGCATGAAAGATGTGAAAACGGTTGGAATCATCGGTTTTGGTGTTATGGGTGCAGCCATCGGGCTCAATGCCGCAGCAAATGGTTACAAGGTTGTATACAAAGAGCTCAACGATGACCTGGTCAAATCCATGTATGACAAGTTTGTGGCCAAGGCCCTGGCCAAGAGGGTGGGGCTCGGGAAGATGACCCAGGCCGATATGGACAAAATCTGCGGATCGATCAAAGGAACCACGACTTATGACGAGCTGGCCGCGTGCGATTTGATCATCGAAGCGGCCATCGAAAAGATGGATCTGAAGATAAAAATCTTCGGAGAACTCTCCGATGCGTGCCCCAAGGACACCCTCATCGTGAGCAACACATCGACCTTTCTCATTGAAAAGCTCATGGAGAAAGTGGCAAGCCCTGCAAGGACCGCGGGTCTGCACTACTTTTTCCCGGCCAACGTCAATCGGCTGGTCGAAGTAATCCGCCAGAAGAACACGAGCGATGAAACGTATAACGCGCTGATGGCCTTCTCCAAGCAGAACAAGAAGGTGCCGATCACGGTCAAGGATTTCCCGGGATTCGCCATAAACCCGATCTTCATCTCCAGCTACCTGGTTCTCAACTCTTTTTGTGGCGACAAATACAACGCTGCGACGCTGGAAAGCATCTCACAAGAAACCCTCGGAGTGAAATACGGCATCATGTGGGTGCAAAACGGCTCAGGGCTCGGCACCGCCTATCATGCCGGCGCTTCCATGGTCGAATACCTGGCGAAGTCGGACATCGGGTTTCCGCCGGTTCCGGGACTGTTGAAGACGATGTTTGAAGGGGGCAAACTGTGGGATCTCAACGGCCCCGTTCTTAAAGACGCAGCAGAGCGGAGCGTCGTCGGTGACAGCCTGCTGGGCTCCATCTTCTGCATCTCTACCCATCTGGTCGAGAAGGGAGTGGTGTCGGTGAAGGACCTCGAACTTGGTGTCTGCACGGCCCTGGCATGGCCAAAAGGGCCTTTCACGCTTATGAATGAAATGGGCATGAGTGAAGTCACCAAGCGGGTAAAGAAGGCGGTGGATGCCGGGTACTTCAAGATGCCCCGCAAGTTCGCTTCCGGTGATCTGAAGCCCTGGGAACTTTAGTCCTCTTGTGCAGATGACAATTTTCGTCTTTTCCTTTCCCCAGCCCCTCCAAAGGGTTCCTCCCCCTTGACGGGGGAGGACAGGTGGGGGTGGCCCGGTTTATCCGTGAAACTCAAGACACCCCCACGGAAAAATGGGAACCTACCCGCAGGTGGGGTCGGCGGTGGGACGGTCCGATAGGAGGTCTGGGAGCATGTCATTCGACTTGAACAAAGAGCAGATCGATATCCGAAAGGCGGCCAGGGAATTCGCCGAAAAGGAGTTCCGTGAAATCAGGCGAGAATTGGACGCCAAAGAGATGTTTGATGACCGGCTGTGGAAAAAGGCAGCGGATCTGGGGTTTCTGGGCGTATTCGTGGACGAGAAGTACGGCGGAGCGGGGATGGGGTACCTGGAGCAATGTCTCATTATCGAGGAATTCGCTCGTGTGGACCTCGGGATAACCCATGCGATCGAGTCCAGTTTTTTCGGGACGCAGCTCATCATGCTGGCCGGAACGGAGGAACAGAAGCAGAAATACCTGCCCGCCGTGTGCAGTGGAAAGCTGAGGATGGGGGTGGCGGTTACAGAGCCGGATGCCGGCAGCGACGTCGTCTCCATTCAGACGGAGGCTGTCCGCGAGGGCGGGGAGTACGTGATCAGGGGAAACAAGATCTTCATCACGAACTGCACCCTGGCCGATTTCCTGATCGTGGTGTGCGTCACGGAACCCGATCACCCCAGAAAACACGAGCGACTCAGCACCATCATCGTGGAAACGAACCGGCCCGGGTACGAGGCGAATACGTTCCATGGAAAGCTTTCCCTGCGGCCGTCGAATACGGGAGAAGTGGCCTTTCACGACGTCCGTGTCCCGGCAGGGAATCTGCTGGGAAGTCCGGGGCGGGGATTCTATAACATCATGGAGTTCTTCAACCGCACCAGGGTTCAGGTGGCCGCATTGGGCGTGGGCACCGCCCAGGGGGCATTGGACAAGGCAGTGGCCCACGTGCGCCGCCGCCACCAGTTCGGGAGCCCCCTCGCCTCCTTTCAGCTGGTCCAGGGGAAGATCGCGGAGATGGCCACCATGACGGAAGCGGCGCGCTCGATCTGTTATCGCGCAGCCTCGAAACTCGACTCGGGAACCGCCGATCCCGGCCTCAGCTCCATGGCCAAATGGTACAGTGCGGAAATTGCGGTCAAGGTCGCGGACGAGGCCATTCAACTTCACGGGGGGTATGGAATCCTCGAAGAGTACGACGTGGCCCACTACTGGCGCAACGCCAAAGTCCTCGAGATCTTCGAAGGCAGCAAAGAGATCGAAAAGGTCATCATCGGAAGGAAGATCCTCGGGGATTCGAAGAGCAAGAAGGCGTAGCACCCCTTTTCCACCCTGAATGCAAATCTGAAAAAAGATGGCGGCCGATCCTGAGAATGGATTGACCGCCTCTTTGATTTCTGGTCGGGGCGAGAGGATTTGAACCTCCGACACCCTGCTCCCAAAGCAAATTCGAGTAGATTTCACCCCTTTTCAGCTCTCCTCATATCATTGCAAAAGTTCTTGACATACCGATAAAAACTCCCTAATTTGCTCTTCAGTTCTTTGCATCCCTTTTCACCATTATCAAGGCGTTTTGTGTACCCTATTGTGTACCCCGACTTTAGACCGTGAAAACTCCGGGAGGTGCGCCAGATGGCCCTTTCAGACCTTCAAGTCAGAAAACTTGTACCCCGAGAAAGCCGTTTTGAAGTGCCCGATGGTGGCAAGGGGCTTTTCATCCGGGTGACCCCGAAAGGGGCAAAGACCTGGGTCTATCGCTACCGTTTCCAGGGTATCCCCCGGCGCATGAGCCTCGGGAGCTACCCTGGGGTGGGTCTGGCCGACGCCAGGACGAAGCATGCGGAGGCCATGCAGGACCTGCAGCAAGGCATTGACCCGGGATTGAAGGCCGCCCAAGCCAAGGCCAAGATGAAAGCGGCGCCAACCTTCGAAGACCTGCTCGAGGAGTTCTGGAAGATGGAGCTCCATGCTCAGCCTTCAGGGAAGGAACGCAGGCGGCTGGTGGAAAAAGACGTGATCAAGACTTGGGGGAGAAGGAAAGTCTCCTCGATCACCAGGCGGGATGCCGTTCTTCTCTTGGATGGAGTCCGAAAGCGTGCCCCCGTGGGGGCGAACCGCCTGCTGGGGATCCTTGTCAGGATGTTCAATTTCGCGGCCGAACGCGGTGTCATCGATCATTCTCCCCTTTCCGGTATGAAGCGAAAGAAGGAAAAGGCGCGCGCCCGGGTCCTCACCGATGAGGAGATCAAGTCCCTATGGAATGCCCTGGACCTGGAGCGGAAGGACATCGACATCTACAGGCCAACGAAACTTGCCTTGAAGATGATCCTCCTGACCGGCCAGAGGCCCGGAGAGGTTGCGGCCATGAGGTGGGATCAGCTTGACAAGGAATGGTGGACGATCCCGGAGGAGGTTTACAAAACCGGCGAAGGAAACCGAGTTCCCATTCTTCCCATGACCTCGGCAGCGATCGAAGAGGCGCGGACCTACTCGGGTGATACGCCTTTCGTCTTCGCTTCCTCCCATGACCAGAAGGGCGAAAAGGGCGAACGCAGGAAAGGACCGTTAACAGTCAGAGCCCTTTCGAATGCGATCCGCCGGCACAGGGCCGAGATAGGCATTCCAAATCATTTCACTCCCCATGATCTACGGCGAACACTCAGGACCAGGCTTGCAGAATTGGGAATTGAGGACATTGTTGCCGAGAAGGTTCTCGGACACAAACTCCAAGGGGTTTTGGCGATCTACAACCGTTACTCCTATGACGAAGAGAAGCGTCAGGCACTCGAGCTTTGGGAAAAGCGACTGAAGCAGATCGTGGGGATACCTGCCCCAACCGGGAAGGTAATCCCACTTGCGAAGAAACGCCTTGCGAAGGGGAGATAATCATCGATTCCGGGGATAGGGATCGCGACCCGATAAGACGCCGACCCTGGGCGTTTTCCCCGGATCCCACCTTTTCAGGGCCGCGGAGGGAGCGGATCATGTCAGACAAGAAGAAAACTGATAAGTCTTTCGATGCTGATGAACATTTCAAGTCCATCCAACGTAAACTCCAAGAGCAACCTGGATCCCCAATAAGACGCGGTGACGTCATTGTGTCGGTTAACGGTGTGCCGTTGGACGGTCACGAGGTCAAGGAAGTAAATAAAGACGCCTATATTCTCCTTTACGATACCGACGCCCGCAAAGTGGTCCCTGTGGTCGTTATTCGAAACGGAAAGGAGGAAACCCTTCAGGCCCCCATCGGAGACGTTTTGAGGTGTTGGCTCTCGGGGCCAAAGAGACATTGCCCGACCTATGAAGAGGCGATACGGCGGCACAAGGATTGGCTGAAATGCGGTGGAGGAAAAGTCAGCGATGACCTTGTTCAACTCCAGGAAGGTCGAGGAATAAGTCACGATCCAATCGAAACGGCATTGGACAAGGGATACCTCCCGCTGAAAGACCTCGCATACATACTTGCCGATGAGGTACACGAAGAAGATTTCAAACGGCGATGGAGAGAGGTCCGATCTCTTATGGGGAACCTGTTCGCAAAGCCTCCCCTCCCGCTGGACAGTTTCACCTACAGGTTTCTCATCTGGGGCTGCATCCTTGAAAAGGCGTGCCAGGGAGTTCAGGACGACAACATTCTGCCTCTGTACAAGAAGAGCAAGGGCTCTGCCGAACTCGTATCGTTCGGTTTCAATTCACAGATCGATTCGGCCCTTCTCAAGTTGGCCGATGTAAAGGAGTACTTCCGAAATCACAACCTGCCTCTGCCGGAAAGCTTGTTCCCGAAGGAAAAGCGGGAGGAAGTTGGGGTTAGAGAGAAATCGGAAGAGCAGCCACAGCCTGCCGGCGAAGCGGAGGAAACGCTGGAAGATAGAAAGAACCCCAACGAACACAAGGAACCCGAAAGGAAACCCCCTTCTTCCTCAAAGCCTATCTCCGGATGGAAAGATATAGCTGCCTTCCTTGGAAAATCCGTTAGAAGGGTAAAAGACTACTACCGTTTGATGGGGTTGCCTGTGCTGAAACAGGATCAAGGAGGAGTGTACGCATATCCGGAGAAACTTAACGAATGGCGCGACTCGCACAGCAAGAATCGTGGGCCGAAAAGCCTTCCCAAATAGTTACCCTAGAATTTTCTTATTTCTGCATTAAAACTTCCCGCTTTTTTCCCGCAAATTTCCTGCATTTTGCCTGAATACTTCCTGCCCTAACCTTTTGACAACACTTAATAAAATAGTAAACTCACGTCCATGATTCAAACACTTCATAAAGGAGGAAACATGGACGAAGACAGACTTCTAACTGTGCAGGAGATTGCGGACTACCTCTCTGTGCCCAAGTCCTTCGTTTACGGGAAAACAAGAACTGGAGAGATACCGACGGTCCGCGTGGGACGTAAGTACTGCAGATTTTCCCTGCAGGCAATCAAGGAATGGCTGAAGGGGCAGCAGGAGGCCGCGGCGCAATGAAAGAAGAGCAGGAAAGAGTGGTCCGAAAAACAGAACTGCTGTCCCGAATCGGGCTGTCCGACGCTACCATTTGGCGAATGGAAAAGCTGGGTCGTTTTCCCAAGCGGATCCAGCTCGGCGGGAACTCTGTCGGATGGTTGAAGTCCGAAGTCGACGGGTGGCTTGCAGATCGCGCATCGGAAAGAGCGCTCGGGGAGGCCGCGGCGCAATGACCGCAGCCGGACGAAAACTGAGAGCAACCCTGACCTTCACACTCGCTGGCGAACCTGAAGGTCTTCCTTGTGGCCGACATCGATCGACCCCTGGCCGGGAACTCATTCCCTCGGTGATGGACTCCTTCAACATGATCGTTCAAGGATACAGCGGAGACCGCCTCCTCGATCACTCAGGCGGGGCGAATTCATACAAACGCGCGTCCAAACGGAGAACCTCTGAGTCTGGCTGCCCCTGGGCTCATGTTCTCCGGGCAGACGCACACAACCAGGGGCAGAGAGTTGGCAAATCCACAGCTTGAAAACGGATACACCCGGATAGCGAACGAGATACTTGAAGCCCTTGCAAGGACAAATCTCTCAGCTTATCAGGCGCGGGTTCTTTTTGTGATTCTCCGGAAGACCTACGGCTTCGGAAAGAAGGAGGACCATATTCCCGTGAGTCAGATCGTCGGATTGACCGGGATCCATAAGGCTCATGTTTCACGGGCGATAGGGGAGTTGATTGAAAGAGGGATAGTTACCCGATCGGGTAACAAAATCGGCTTCAGCAAGGATTATCAAGGCTGGAGACAGTTACCTAGGGGGGCAACTTCTCATAAAGTTACCCCTTCAGGTAACAGAGTTACCCGATCGGGCTACAAAAAGTTACCCGATGGGGCGGACTCAAAAGAAAAGAAAGAAACTCTTCAAAAGAAAGAAAAGATATTCAGTCCTGATTCTCTTCCGTACCAGCTTTCAGAGAATCTCTTTTCCTGCATCCTGAAAAATGACCCCAAATTCAAAAAGCCCAACCTGCAGAAGTGGGCCCAGAAAATGGACGCGCTTCTCAGGATAGACGACCGGACCCCTGAAGAGATCCGAGCAGTCATTCACTGGTGTCAATCGAACTCATTTTGGAGACCTCATGTTCAGTCAACTGAAGCTCTCCGGGAAAAGTTTAGCAAACTGCTTTTGTTGATGAACGGCAACGGCGAAAAACCTCGAGGGAATGACGATGGAAAGATTAGTAGAAAAGACTTCGGAACTGGAACCCCTGCAGATCAAATCGGATTCCTTAGTCGCTAAAGAGTGCCCGAAGCATGGACCCTATGAAAGTCAGGCGATCACGGTCAATGGGATTGAGACGCTGAAGCACCGGGGACTTTGCCCGAAGTGTATGCAGGAGAATCGGGAGAGGGCAGAAGAGGAAGAGAGGCAGAGACGGTGCAAGACCCTTCTTTCCTGCAGCGACATTCCTCTCCGTTTCAAGGGATGCAGCATTGACGGGCTGGCCGGCAGTTCGCCGGGTATCGTTCATGTCCGGAAGGTATGCAAGGGATTCGTTCAAAACTTCCAAGAACGGGGACCCTCTCTAGTTTTCATTGGGAACGTGGGAACCGGAAAGACTCACGCTGCATGCGCGATCGGCCTGGAGCTCATGAGGGCCGGGCATTCCGTGAAGTACACCAGCGAATACAAGATGACCAAGGCTATCAAAGGGACTTGGAACGAGGATTCTGAGCGATCCGAAGACCAGGTAATCAGGGAATACCTTCAGCCTGATCTTCTGATCATAGATGAAATAGGGCTTGCATTCGATTCCAGTGCACAGCGGATCTTGTTTTATCAGGTGATGAACGGGCGATATGAGGCCATGAAACCTTGCATCATTATCGGCAATCTCACGCAAGCAGAACTGACGGAACATCTCGGCGAACGAATTCTTGACAGGCTAAGAGAAGGCGGCGGCGTGACAGTCGTTTTCGATTGGGCGAGCCACAGGAAATAAGAGTAGCGCGGGAATTGAAATGAACTCAGAAACCACAGGCAGAGGTGAAAGGCGTGAAGCAACACATCAACGGATTAACGAAAGGAGCTTGACATGCCTCCAGTAATAGCAGCGGCGGGTGCAGTATATTCAGGAATAGTAGCGGCAGGGGCGGCCATTGGAACGGCGGTGGGCGGCGGGACGCTGGGCGCTTTGGCTACCGCGGCCTTTTATGGTGCAGTGGTAGGGGCCGTAGTGGGCGCTGCAACCTCAGCCATAACGGGCGAGAACATCCTCAAGGGAGCGCTGAAAGGTGCCGCAATGGGGGCAGCCACAGCCGGCGTGATGAAGGGCGTAAGCATTGCCATGGCTCCGGCACAAGCGGGGACGGCAGCGGTGAAAGCAGGAGAAGCGGGGCTTACGGCCGCAGAGGAAGCGGGAGCCACTGCGACAACGGGACTCGAGGCAGGGGGCACAGCGGCCGAGGAAGCGGGGAAAACTGCTGCGGCCATGCCCAAAGCACCTCCTCCCAGTGTGCCACCTCCTACGGTTACGACACCCCCACCGGCCGCAGGTGCAGGAGGGGTTGGCGCGGGCGCCGGCAAAGAGGCCGCAGAAAAAGGGCTTTTGGGGTGGGTTAAAGGGAATGCGGCTGAGATAGCCGGGCGGACGCTCGCCGGCGGGGCAGAGGGGATGCTCGAATCTAGAGGTAAAGAGAAGGCGGAAGAAAAAAAGCTCGAGTACTACATGGAGCGGGATCGGCTGGACCGTGACGCCCAGAAGATAAAGGGGCTCGAACTTCTGGAGCTCAAATCCCCGCTTCCTTCAATCAGCGGGTTTATGGACAGGCCGAAATGGGAGATTCCGCAAGGCGGGCTCATAGGGGGAGGAATGCAGAATGCAAAACCAGAAGCAAAAGACTGAAATGAAACAGCCCGATCAGGGAAACGAAGGTCAGAACCTCTATGATATTTTCGTTGCCCAGGGGGTTAAGATGGTCCACGGGCTTGAAGGCAAGCTCAAGGGAAATGCGAGTATTTACGACCTCGGAAATGCTCTTTTCTACATAGTGAGAGCCATTGAGACGGAAGGAGCGGAGAACGGTATCCGTTTCCCCCTTTCGGTCCTCCTCCACGGATCAAACGAAATCCTTGGGCATCTGATCGATGTGAGTCAAGTGAAGATCACTGAAGGCCAGCTCAAGGCTGTCGTTGGGGTTGCTGTAGGCAGGTATGTCGAGAATGTTGCCCCTGCAGGCAGAATGACCAGGGGCCAGATAGGACAGTTCGCTCAGCATGCCCAGGGAGATATAGGAGAGCAATTCGGGAGAAGTTTCCAGGTGCACTGAAGAGGTGCGCGAACGGCGCCATGGGCTCTCAGGATGCGGATAATGTGTCGATCTCGGGCGGGACGGTCAACGCGACACTCCTGCAACAGGGAGGAGTTCAGGCGCTTGTCCTCGACATGTCCGCCAAGGGGTCTCTCGCTGCGGCTACTGGGGCAGGCGCAATCGGCGAGTTGACGGTCGGGGCAAATAACAAGATCCTCCGGGCCGACAGTGGGCAGAGTACGGGGCTCGAGTGGGCGACCATTCAGGGGACGTCGAATCAGATCACTGTTACGCACAATGCGAGCGATATCACTTTGAGCGCTCCGCAGGATATCCATACCGGGGCGAGCCCGACCTTCGTAACAGCGAAGCTCTCCGGCTTGACTGATGGCTACGTCCCCTATCATGTGGCCGATGCGACAGGGTTGGCCGACAGTCCTCTTTATACCGACGGGACTAGTGTGGGTATCGGGAAAGTCCCAAGCGCAGCGTTTGACGTGGAAGGCGGGGTTAGGGGAACATCTGTCCAGGGATATAATACCTCCGAAACCAATGTGACTGCGGGCATTCTGACTAATGCAGATCAACCGGCGGGCGGTGAGACCACGCAAACTGTTAATTTAACGTATCAACTAATGTTTGGAGGGGCAACTCCGGCATTAAGAACCGCGGCAACAATTGCCGTAGGAAAAGACTCTGACTGGACTACCAATCCGAACACTGACTCATATCTTTCCTTCACGATAAGGGCCGACAATGCCCTGATCGAACTTGCAAGGTTCTCCTCTGATAGCAGCGCCTGGTTTGTAGGTGATGTTTCCGCTCTTTCGTTTACGGATCGGACACCAGCCTACACTGGCGCAGACGCACTCAAGGAAATCTCGCTCATCAAGTCAAAGGATGGCCAGATTGACCACAGCACCCTTCCGACCTTTGCCAAAGCGAATAGCCAACGCAAAAGAATCATTGTCGGTCCAAAAACGCCGCTTTCCAAAGAAGAGGCGATCGAGTCCTATCAGGCAGAGGAACCCGTTCTCGTGGAAAGAGAAGGGAAGCTGAAGCCAAAGATAATCGGCTACAGCGGTAAGCCAACCTTCAAACTGGAGGGGGGGGAAGTCAAAGAGATACGGGCTCCGGTCTATGAGACAAAGCCGGTAACCAAGTGGCGACTCAAGAAGGGCTGCCATTTCGATGATGAAACCGGAACATTTTACCGGGAACCACAAACAGTGGAGACCTACACGGAAGAAGGACGGAGTTTGGGCGCCATGATCTCAATTCACGACGCAGCCTTGCAGCAGATCAAGGAACGCCTGGAGGCATTGGAAGTAAGGTAGAATGGGAGCGGGACAAGGCTTCAAGTGAAACTCTTCATCCTCTTTCTTGCCTTTGCCATGACAATAAAGTGTTCAGATCCATTGGCTTTCGGTGTTGCGGCCTTTCAACGGGAAATGAAAAATTCGAAATCCCGAAAAAACCACTTACCTTTCAGAGCTCGTTTGTTGAGGTGCTTCTTAATTATTACGGGGGTTTATGCAGATAGAAAGGGCACGAAGGAAAATTTCGCGGACATAAACGAATCTACACCTTGGAAGGGCTTCAATCAAGTGAAATACGGCAGCCATCATCATTGAAGGAGGTGTGTGAAGTGAAGCGCAATCGATTCAAGACACCGAAATCCGGTCTCAAAGAGGAGGCCGACATGGTCAATAGGATAGAGCTCAAAACAGAGTGTAAACGTGAGTTGAAGCAATTGACTGCTCTTATGCGAGGGACGGATTTCCCCACAAACCTCGAGATACAGCGTAAAGCGTCGCTGATCGCCAGGGGGATCGTGATCAAGATGCGGGCGCTCAAGGCCGAAGCCGGAGACGATAAGGTACTTTTTGAGATGGTGTCGTCAATCGTGCGAGATTTTGGAGGAGTGTTTAATAGGCGAAACGTTAACCTTCAGATACCCAAGGAATCAGAGGAAATACTCATGAAGTTTGTGGAGTCTGAAAGGGATCCCAAGATATGCACGGATTCTCTGTGCCCGTGAGGTTCAGCTTCAGAAGGGCCAGCAATGCAGGGGTGATCTCTGAACAGGCCCAGAAGAAAGTGCGCAGTGAAGTGCGCACCCCCAACGCGAGCGAAGTACGCAGCAAAGTACGCACCCCCAACGCGAGGAAATCACCACTTCTCGAGGTCCGGGATCATCGGCTTGAGTGTCAGGGTTGGGACGGCCGGCGAGTATGCGTGAAAAGCCGAATCCTGGGCCGTGCGACAGTCCGGACAGGGCGGCAACACGTTGAAGGACCTTCCTCCGACATCGGCGGCCCGGGATGAATCCAAAGCAGGCAATCACGATGCAGATTGAAAAGTCACCAGTGAAGGCGCATAGGCACGGCATGGACAAGCGGAGGATCTACAACTGATGAGCCTTCTTCAAGTCGTGCGCGAGCATTGCTTTGAGTGCCAGGGCTTTAACGGCCAGGGATCGAAACCAGTTAAAGCAGTCAGGGAGTGTCCGAACAGGGGATGTCGGTTCTATCCCTATCGGATGGGTCGACGGCCGGACTCCAAGGGTGGATCCGGGGACATTGCGGAGAAGCGAAAAAGGGCACTCGTGGAAACCATCCTCTTTGGTTAAAAAACATGGACTTTTTCCATGGTTTTTTTGAGCTACGCTGAAAGTTTTGGCTGCCCGCGGGGGAAACTACCCGTCAGCCAATTTCGCAAAAGAAAATACGCATACGTCCCTGTTTTGAAGGAGAGGCAAATTGACGACAACGAGGCGGATGCTGTTCATGTGGCGAGGTGGGGAGCGGTGGAGTATGCGTGAAGGCGTTCAGGTTGGTTCTTCTAAATCTGAAACCCTTGTCAATCCTCTGTTGATCCATCCTGCGAGGATCGGTTCGGAGATCTTCCCTGCACGGTATCCGGTATAGAGGTTGTCCGAGGCATCTTTGCCAATTCGGAAGCCCGTTCTTCCCTTGTCTCGCGCAAGAAGTCCTCTGCTGGATGCTTCGGCGCGGTCCACCTTTGTATTTCGGACAGAGCCACAGTGGAGCTCTTTCGATTCTCTTTACTGAATGGGAGAACCGAAGCTCGCAACGGCCGTTGAACCCCATAAGGCACTTCCGGACCGGCGAAGGTTTCCGGTGGTAGAAATTCGCACTCTCTGGGCGGGCGGTAGGGGTCCGGAGGCTTACCGTTTACCGAAACCAAGACGAGATGACGGGGTTTTTGAAGATTTGCCATTTTTATACCGCCATTGCTCTTTGCCAATTTAATCAGTTGCGAGTGAAAGGATGGTCCGGCTAGAACTCCAGGTACGTTGCCAGTGTCTCTTCCCACAGGCTCCGGAGACTCGCCTCGAACTCCTTCACCTGCTCGAGTGGGTTCTCCTTCGCGTTCTTCTCGTCTATCTGCTGGTACAGCGCCTTGTTCCACCCCTCGCTGTACGCCAGCATCATCTCTTTTTCCCGATCCCTGACGAACTCCTCCAGCTGGGCGCTCTTTCTCAGTTGCCGGAACAGTTGGGGATTCTTCTCCTGCAGCGCCTCCCTGATCATCTTCCGGCGCTCCTTCTCTCTTCCTTCCAGTGTCAGCGGGTTCATGGACATTTCAAACTCCTCGCTATCTGAAGTTCGCCGGCAAGTCCCTCGGCCTCGGATACCCCGGCAGTTCCGCGCTCAGGCGGCTGTGCAGTTGTTCCAGGACCACCAGGGCAAGACTCAAGGGATTGTTCCTCTCCTCTTTTGGAAGGTCTCTCAGGAGGTCGTGTTGATCCGGCCCCTCCAGAAACTTCAGTGCCTTTTTCGGCTCTTGCAGATACAGAAGGCTTTCGAGGTTTTCCCTCAGTCCGGGCTGGTCGCTTTCCAGGTTCCCGCTCTCCAGTCCCCACATCGCCAGTTGCAGGCAGTACAGGGAATCCGGACTCGGGTCCTCCCCTGCTTTTTTCAGGAGCTTCTTTGCCAGAAGGTTGAGCTGAGACAGGTTCTCTTTCACGGGTTCGGTGGGCATCGGCCCCTCCAGGATGAGAATTCAACGTCAGCGACAATAAGAACTTATTGTCCCATCACAGCAGATCGTCCTTCCTGTTAGTCCAGGCGTAGGTGTCAGTTGTGGTTCGCTTATAGTTCTCATCCAGTTGCGGCTTCAAAGCCACCAGAGCTGAAAGGCGGCGTGCAACCTCGGTTACATATCGCACTTCATCAGATGTGAGCCCGCGACCGAGAAGCGCCTTTTCCCGGTATGAGAGCCACTTCTTGATGACCTGATAGCCTCCGATCGTGTAGTCCCATACGGCTTCAGGAACATTTCTCCAACATGCGACTTCGTTGAGGAAGATGTCCCATCCCCCATCTTCACGGCGGACCATCTTCCCTTTGCCGGGCATTGTGACCCCGCCCTTACCCCCATGCCCCCAGCCGGCTGTGAGGTCAAGGTTCCCGGCTTCGGGTTTCGCGGGTTTGCCGTCCACGCGCTGAAAGAGTGCAATGGGCTTCAGTTCGTCCCGGATCTTCCCGATTGTCAATCCGGGAACAGGCGTTTCCGTGTCTAGTAGGGCCGCCACTTGTCGCCCAAGATCTGCTGACGTGAGCAGTTCTTCTTTCATCCTTGGAAGCGGGATCCGTGGCCAGTCCTGGCGAATGCCGTCCGAATTTTCGGTAAGATAAGCGGGCGCGTAGCCAATAGCCAATGCATGATACCAAATCAGTTCAGCAGTGTTTTGGTCCGTATCAGGATCAGGCAAATCAAGAGACCTCAGATACGTTCGGGAAGCGGGGGAGAGGTTGGCGGTAATCCTGTTGGCCTCAATTTCCATCCCTGGCAGCAAACGCTCTCCGAAAGTTCGGGAATTTCTCCCAGTCTGACCTGCTTTGAGGCGGAGCGGAATTGCTACTGCGTTTGGACGCAACAGATGGTAATCAGGTATTGATTTCGTTAGTAAAACAACGGCACCCTCGTTCGGACGTTCAGCCATCATACGGGTGACAAAGAATCTGTTACCATCCCAGCCCTGGGCCACCAGTGAAGGGCGTGGTTCGTTCCACAAAGGACGTACATTTGTGTAATAGCACCACCTTTGGTCGTACGGATAGAGGGCATATTTTCGAATGCTACCATCATCGTAAGAAGTAGTCTTCAAAAGCCTGGTTCTCGCCTCTTGTGCTCGAAATCTTCCGGCATCCTCACAGAGACCAACTGAGCACAGATCTTTCCAATCAATCCCAGCATCAAAGTATCTTTTCATCCGCCCTTCTAGGGAAGCTGCGTCCAAAGCCATCAGAGCGCCTTTGCGCATTTCCTGTAACCCGCTCACCGGACTTACTGCGCAGAGCTGAACTGCTGTCGGCCATCTGAGGTAAGCAGTGGCTATTTCTGCCGGGCGGAGACTCCAGCGGTTGTCTTTTCGGGGGTTGGCAAGTTCGTATTGTGAGTCGATGTCCTCTTCTTCGATGCTGGCCAGGAGATCGGCCCGCTTTGTTGCACCCCAGAAGTGTCGGAACCTGACCGTTGCTTCTCCTTTCCGTGTCCGGCCTCTTTTCGCGAACAAGCCGATTGCTGTGCCGACCCGAATACCTTCTCGGTTCCATTCAGTTGAGAACACGGAGGGGTCTGGCTTTCCATCAGGAGTAAGTTTGCCGGTCTCTCTACTGTCGCCATTCATGCAGTCAATCCAAATAGCATCGAACCCATCGAGGAATCTCCGGCGAGCGACAACGAAGGAGGGGTCTCCAATATACGAGAAATTCGAGATAAAGGACACCAAGCCCCGGCCGCCATGCTCGGCGATACGCTTTTCCGCAAGGCGGAAGAAACGGATGTACAGATCGTCAAGATTGAATTTCTTGATCCCCCACTCGGATATGAGTCCCTCCTTGTAGGGTTCTACAAGGCGGTTCTCATCCTTGGGACTTATGCCAGCGAAAGCGTTGTACGGCGGATTTCCGAGGATCACGAGGATGGGTTTTTCATTCTTCACCTTTCCGGCGGCATCCCGTTCATCCTCGAAGCCAGGAAAGGCGATCTGTTTGGGCTTTTCCTTGGGCGGTTCCCATCCGCTGAGGGCGTTTGTGAGATAAACACCGACACGCTCGGACGGGTCCTCTCTGTCACTCAATGGCGCGCCCAGCTTTTCGAGTTCAAGGCCAAGCTGGAGATGTGCAATGACGAACGGCGCCGGCAGGATCTCAAAGCCGAAGACTCGTTCCATTGCGGCCGTTTTGAGATCGTTCGCGACCAGCGCGTCGCCACCCTTGTCATGGAGAGTGCAGGCAATGCGCCGAAGCACTGCCCGCAGGTAGGCCCCAGTCCCGCAACAGGGATCAAGTACAATCACCTTCGGATCGGCGAGCCCGTCGGGGAGGTCGAGCTCAGAGCGGAGTACCGCATCAACGCGCTCGACCTGGTAGTTAACGATCTCCTCGGGAGTGTACCAGACGCCCAGTTCCTTCCGCAGTGCAGGGTCGAACGCATGGAGGAAGGGCTCGTAAAAGTATTGGACGGCGTGCCCCTCATCGTAGGACTTGAAGAATTCGGCCCGGTCCACCCGATTCAGGGCCCCGGCAGCCCAGTCCAGGACTTCGATCAGACCCAAGGCCCCGAGGCGAGTGGGATCCGCCACTTGATGGAAGAGGGCGCGAAGCATGGGAACACGCAAGAGCCAATCGGCAGATCTCCAGTCGAAATTCCCGGTCACGGGATAGCGTGCTGCAGCTTTGCGGAGAGCTCGCCCGAAATCAGCTGCTCCGTTGGGTTTGGCGTCGCGACGACGTGCCCACAAGACCCATGCTGAAAAGACGCCATAGAAGAGGGTCTGAATGAGCGTAGACCGAAAGAAATGCTCGCCCTTCTCGCCTTCGAAGCGCAATCCTAGGGCCTCTTCCAGTGCCTCCCTGAGACTGTTCAGTGCAGGGAGATCCACGCTTTCTATGCGAAGCCGCGCATCGTGCGCGTAGGAAGCGAGGATTCCGGCCACGTCCTGGGGTGCGGTGAGGGGGGCATTGTGCAGAAGCACGCGCTTCAGGTACTCAAGGAGACGCTCACCCTTTTCCGAAGCGGTCTTCCGGGGGTGGAAGGCCAAAAGCCAGAATGCCTTTTCTGAATCGGCAATCGAAAACGATTCAAGGGCCACAGGTTGCCCGTTTGTGCCTTTGCCGATGAGGGCGAAGGACCGGAAGTTTGTAACCAAGACTACCCCGTACCGTTTCCAGTATCGTTCAACCTGCTTTGTCCCGGAGATCGCTTCGAGTTCCCCGCGCAGCGGCTTGGCCTCGATCACCCCTCGAGAGGGGCTCTGCGATGTAAAGGGGTTTTCCTCAGCGTCGGCCGCGCTTGTCTTCCTCTGAAACTGCTCGGCGGAAAACAGACCACCATCCGGGAGCCCCGCGCCGCGATTGGCCAGGTTGATGACGCAACGGACCCTCGGCGAGAGGCTCTTTCCGACATTCGTCAAAAGCCGTTCCAGGGCAGGATAAAACGAGGTCTCGGGGACATTTGCCCTTGTTCCCCGGATTTCCGTCATTTCTGTCAGGTATGCCTCAACTATTCTGTCGGTCACTGTCTCTCATCCATTTCACGGGTTTCAAGTTTTCTCCACTCCCTAGGACTCACATACTTGCCTCCCTGCGCCCACATCCCCCGCATTGCCTGCCGTGCTTCCTCTTCAGCCTGCTGGAAAGGCGAAGAATCAAAACCATAGGGAGGCTTTCCCCGGTAAACCTCCGCGAGACCAGCTCTGACCACTTCCAGGTTGATGTTCTTGCCTTCGAGGGAGATCACCCCGAGGATCCGGCCGTACCGATCGATTCCATATCCCTTGACGTCAACGACCTTGTTCAGGACCAACCTGGCAAGGTGCTTCGTCGCCTGCTGGCTGAAAGGCTGTCCGGGCTCTCTCTTCTTCCGAGAGGCTTCAGGGGCATCGATGCCAACCAGGCGGACCTTGGTTTCAACGTCATGCCCTTCAACCTTTACGGTGTCTCCGTCATAAACTCTGGTGACTTTGAATTGGCCGGCATGCCCCGGGGCCGCAATCAGGACCACGAGGATGAAGGAAACCAGAAGAAGAACCGCTCTTTGCTTTTTACCCGTGTCCACCTTCATGGCCTACAAAACCAACGTGATAAGTATCCCCCCACTTACTACCATGCAGCCGAGCAGGGTTACAGCTCTCTTGATAGCAACCTTTCGAATTTCTCCCACCCATGGATCGATCATGGCAGCACCTCATTTCAGTATGACTGAGACGATATCCCTGTAAATGTTGAAGGTGATTCTATCCTCTTTCCCCTGCTCAATCAGCCCTATGCAATTCCGATGATGCCCCACGAGTTCTGCAAATTGCACCTGGGTCAATCCCTGCCTTCTTCTGTATTCTCGAATAAGTTTCCCGAGATCTTCAGGGGCCAAGGTCAGAATGGATAGGTTATGCCATGCCTCACGGGGCATCTCAACCAGAACATTCCCAAAGGGGGCATCTTGGACTTTTCGAAATACCTTACCAAAACCAATTTTGCTGTTCTTTGAGAGCCATTCGTGAAGAGGCAATTCATCTATTCTCTTCCCAGCACAAAAAGGGCATCCTGCCCCGCGAGTTCTGGTATAAGCCCTTGTCTGCCATTCATGCCCAGACTCACATAACCACCAGACCATTTTGGGGGAATAGGGAGCGATGTCTTGAGGTTTCAGCTTTCCGTTCTTCGTCGGGTGCCATTCTTTCAGAAGATTAGGGTTTGCCGTTGCGAAGTTATAGCTCTTTGTTGCCCATGCCATTCTATTCCACCACCCGGAGTGAATAAGTGAGTTTCAGCTTCTCCCATAGTTTCCTAATGATCAGGAAGGAAGCGCTGTCTGCATCCAGATCTTTTCCGGCAGTCTTACGGCAGGAATTCATCAAGGCAACGTTCCCAAGGGAGAGCTCAAATCGGTCCCGGATGTATGCACCCAGATCAGGATGAAGATAAATCAAATCCTTCTCGGTCATCCTTCCAAGCTTGGTTCTTGCTTTCAGGTCCATCTTTTCAAGCAGAGTCTCCAGGGCTTCATCAATGGTCCGTGGCAAGAAGGGGGAGATTCGCTGAGGATCGGGCATTTCTCGTCCATAATGGCGATGTGGTAGAAGGCTTTCAGAACCTACTATCCTGAAGTGAGGAGTCTGCCGAGCCTGAGCTCTGAGGACAATTCTCCCGTTCAGGAGATTCAGTGTTCTTGGTGCGGTCCGGGTTTATCCGCCCGATTTCCTAACTGCTGTTACCGTGACCCCCACCACGCGCCTATGGCGTAACCGATCGATTCCGCGGCACCTCCAAGAAGAAGGGCTTCCCAGAAGGTGTAACGATCCCCTTGCCTGCCTTGCGAGTAGTACGGATCAACAGGAGGAGGATCCATCTTTGCCGCGTTCAAAAGGTTCCCCCTTGCGCTACTCTCCCCCTGTCTCGCAGCGTAATTCCAGAGGTCTATGGCTGCCTGCTTTCGTCCCGTTTTCCAGTAGACTACGCCAAGGTCATTCGCGCATACCGGATCTTCGGTGTAGCAGGCGCTGAAACACTTTTCAGCGGTCGTCATGTCGCCCTTTTTGTAGGCGTCCAACCCCTGAGTTCTATACGACGCACCGCACCCCACGAGAACCAGAACCAAAACCAGAAGCGTTATCAGTCTCATGCCCGTCCTCCTTTTGGTCATGGGGCAGATGTCACGATAGCATTCCTTCTGGCAGAGAGTTCACCGCGTCTTCAGCCTATTCTCCGATAATGCGCCATCCGGTTCCGTACGGGTTGTTTGGGCTGTCATGGCGATATGGACTGCCTGCTCCATATGGATTGTTGATGCTGTCTGGGGAATACGGGCTGCCATATCTGCCATAGGGGTTCGATGTGGAATCCGGGTCATAGGGGTTACTGCTCAGCCTACCCCGGTAATTCCCCTGCTGGTCGTAAAGTCTAGGAGCATTTGTCGTGTAAGGATTGTTGGCCGACTGAGAACTGTACGGACTTCCATACCGACCGTAAGGGTTGTTGATGCTGTCCGCGTTGTACGGGCTGCCTGCTCCGAACCTGTTTCCGCTCGAGTTGGGAGAGTAGTGGTTCTTGCTCAGATTCCCCTGGGCGAATGCGGAGACGGCAAAAAGAAACGCGACAATCAAGGATAGACAGCAGAGCATCTTTTTCATACGGCATCTCCATTTTGAGAGGGTTTCAAGGTAAGAAGCCACACCGAACGACATTTACTTCTTGGATTTCTTCTCAGGCTCTTGCCAGTTGATTCCCTTCAGCCGGAGCTGTTCATCCAAGAACTGGAGTATCACGCTGTTGAGTGAACGGAATTCCTTGGCTGCGATCTCTTCAAGGGCTTTTTTCATCCCTGCGGGCATTCGGATGTTCACGGGAGGGTTTCTCATGGGCGAGGATTCTACGTAGTTTTTGCGTATTGGACAATCTTTTTTCTTGCATCATAGTGCGTGGGTATGTATATTGTTTGCTATTGTTTGCCATGGCCTTATAAAGCTTCTATTTGGATGTAGGGGGCAAAGTAGTATTTGCAAATGGGTGATCTCAGAGACATCCGATCCAGGCAGATGAAAAAAAACCCGCTGTTCCCTGCCGGGCTATGGAAAGAGCCTGCCTCTGCTGGCCAGGATCTGCAGGTTGACCTGAAACGGTTGACTGTAGAGCTTCAAAGCCATGGAAAGCGCCTGGCTACCCTCGAGGAGAGAACAGAGAAGCGGCAAAAGCCAAAGGCCCGGGTGGTCAACACCCACCACTCCATGGTCAAGGCGGTCTATGGCGGGAAATGCCCCTGTTGCATGGGCGCCCTTGAGAATCCGGAGGTGGACCATTTCTCAAGCAGAGCCTGGAGCGGTCTTCATGACACATGGCTGATATGCGGCACGTGCAACAAGGACCTGTACCATGGAAACCTAGTGCGCGCAGAGGTGCAACCCCGCTTTGCTACCTATCAGGCGCACCTGAAGAAGTTCATCGGCGGGGAGCAGCTCAGTCTTGTTCCGAGAATGACAATCCGGCCGGCAAAGCCGAAACGATAGCCGAAAGGCTTGTAGTAGCGAAGTAGCAAGAGTCAACCCTCCAAAAACAGGCAGTCATGGGAAACGGAACAATAGAGCGCTTGGATTCCCGGTTTCGCAAGGATCGGGCGGCACCTGTGCCGGGAGAAATCCAGGCGCTTTCCTTTTGGGGGAGGGATGTTATGGAAGAGAAAGCGAAGAGGGAAGTACAGGATCTTTTTGAAGGGAAACTCAGTAGGATGGGATCAAAGCTCAAGACCCTTGGGCTACTGATTCAGGGTGAGGCTGAATCCAGTATGGTTCTTAACGAGAGTGAACGGTTTGGGTTGGGTTGGATGATCGAGGATATGGGTAAAGAGATCGAGAGCCTTTCGGATCGTGGTACCAACCTGTGCCTTGGGAAGGGCGGGCAGCAGGAGGTGCAGTCATGAAGAAGATCGAAGAAGGTTTCAAGCTGGTGAAGGATGACAAGAGCAATCCGGTTTACGCGGACGGCTACGGCAACGAGTACGGGGCCTATTCGGAGGATCTTTTCGACTACCTTGACGCTCAGGTACTTGCGGCGCTTTCAAACCTTTTCAACATGACGGAAGAGACCGCAGAAATGCAGGGTATGGGAACCATTTTCCGCATTGTGGTTTCGGATGCATCGAGGAAATTGGACGCCCTTCGGAAGTTGGCGAAAGAGAGACTGGGAGGGATCGATGTCCATGCCCTGAACAAGGGGTATCCCTGGTATGATGACAACCTGCCAGTGGGCTTCTTTCTGGATATGCGCGAAAGAGAGGAAGACGTGGACTGTCCTTCTCTCTCTACTCTTATCGAGTGCCTTGATAAGGGGCTTCTGAACGCGGCCATTGGCGCAGCGAAGGAATTGATTGCAGAGATCGAGAAGAAACAGGCAGGGAAGGAAGAAGAGACGGCGAAGGCATGACACTCTTTCACGGGGCTACCTATGTGCAGGGTGAAGCCCTTCCCTTGGCCAATTCATCATCAAGGGTGGGGGAGATCGGCCCTGTAGCGCTTGATTTGGAAGTTGCGGCTATGGAATTCGATCACAGGACAGAGGAAACCGAACATTCAGATTCACGGGCTACCTTCTGCAGAGGGAAAAGGCTTTCCCTGTGCCCTGCCCGTGAAACCCTTTTTCCTTGACTTTTTGAACATCGTGCCGATAATTCAGACAAAACCTAACAAAAGCAGTCCACGTCAACGCCGTAGAGAAGGCAAGCCATGATCAGATTCAGGTTCGACGAAGAGAAGGCAATTGCTGCGGTCCTCTATGTCTGCCATAGGCTTCTCGAAAGCCGGAATTACAACTCCAAGCCGGGATTTCACAAAATTTTCAAAGTTCTTTACTTTGCCGATCAAAAACATTTGGCAAGGTATGGGCGCCCGATCAGTGGAGATTACTACGTGGCCATGGAGCATGGACCGGTGCCTTCTTCCATTTACGACATTCTGAAGTTGGTGAGAGGCGAAAGTCTGTTTGGAGATGATAAGGAATACAGGGAACTCTTTGAGGTACAGGGACATAATGTCCACCCAAAGCAGCAGCCAGACTTAGACTTGCTCTCCGAGAGCGATCTTGAATGTCTCGATGAATCGATCAAAGAGAATAGGCTTCTCTCCTTCGGTACGCTCAAGAATAAATCTCACGACACCGCATACTGCAAAGCCGCCAAAGACGACAAAATCTCTTTCAATGAAATGGCAAAGGTCGGAGGCGCTAATTCATCGATGCTGAGTTACATTCGCGAGGTTTCCGAAAATGAAAGGCTCCTTGATGAATGAGCGCCGATCTGGCAAGCCGCTTCCCTGAAAAGTACCGTAAAGACTTCTGTGCTCGCCTCTTAATACCCGGAGGGGTCTTCCAGTTATTCGCGAGAGAAACACATCCCCCCAAGGTCAAACGATTCATCGTGATTGCGCTGAGCGCGGCGGACAAGATGGCCGCGATTATCTTCATAAACACCGCTCCCCCTGGGAGCGATTACCTCAGGTCATTTCAATTGGCTCTCCGCGCCAATGGCAGACCGTACCTCGACCATGATTCCTATGCCGACTGCAGCAGGCTTTACGAGAGGAGATTAGACGAACTCGAAAACATTTTCGTCAATGATACTGAGATTTATCTCGGGGCATTATCGGAAGAAGACCTGAAACAAGCAACCGGCATAGTCAGAACAGCTCGTACTATTCCACTGAAGGTCAAGAGACGTTATCGTCTTGTCTGATCGGTAGATGATAGGAAATCGAACCTGGCTTTTTTGGGCCGGGTTTTTCTTTTCCCCTCAAGTGGCTTCGGACTGTGTACCCCGTTGTGTACCCCGGCAGAAAAAGCCATAAAAAAAGGACCCCGTATCCACCGTAAGCCCTTGTTTTAACTGGTCGGGGCGAGAGGATTTGAACCTCCGACACCCTGCTCCCAAAGCAGGTGCGCTACCAGTCTGCGCCACGCCCCGTTTTTCCTGTTTCACCTTCTACTGACGAATCGTTTTGCATCCTCCAACACTC
>PHBH01000036.1 GCA_002840535.1 Deltaproteobacteria bacterium HGW-Deltaproteobacteria-15
CCTACTCTTCCAAGAGACCGTTTGACTTCATGGCCGGAGGGAAAGGGGCGGATCTGCTCCGGATGAAGATTTTCTCGGAACGGTACCATTTCCGGATCAACGTGACATCCACCCGGTGCCCTTTCATCCCTCGGGAAGATCAAACCTGCCCGGGCAGGATCAGCGAGTGTTCCCACTGCTCCACAACCGAGGGTTGCCACCGCTCGGTCGCAACTACCTTCTCGGTCTATTTCCCCCCCGCCACTGTTCCTTCATCCGCTCATGCCGAAAACCTGAAGAGGCCGGACATAAGCAGGAGATAAATAAAAAGACTGATGATGTCGTTTGTAGTGGTCACAAAAGGACCGGTTGCGAGGGCAGGGTCGATGTTAAGCCTTTTGAGGACCAGCGGCACGGATGCACCGATGAAACAGGCGTTCAAAATGATGAGGATCAGAGAAAGAGCTACCACGGATCCGATCAGGATATCCGCCAGCCAGATGCTCACGACTAAGCCGAGGATCACGGCGCAGACCAGTCCATTGAGGAAAGCTACCTTCATCTCGACCACGATTCTCCTTCCAAAGCCGACCAGGCTGATGTCGCCGGTGGCCAGCCCCCTTACCGCAACGGTTGCCGCCTGTATGCCGGTATTTCCTCCCATGGCCATGATGACAGGGAAAAAGAAAGAGAGGGCGATCACCTTCTCGAGGGACGATTCAAACTGGTTGATCACGACTGCGGCCAGAATGCCGCCAAAGAGTCCCACGATGAGCCACGGCAACCGCGCCCGTGAGATGCGCAGGGGCGATTCTTCTCCAATCTCCTGATGCATCACGCCCGCCATCATCGACATGTCCTCATCCGCTTCCTCTTCGATGACGTCCATGATGTCGTCATGGGTGATCCGGCCGATAAGACGATGCTGATCGTCCACGACCGGTACGCTCACCAGGTCATATTTCTGGAACAGCCGGGCAACCTCTTCCTGATCCGTATCCACATCGACCGAGAGGATCTCCGGATTCATGATGTCCTTGATCTTTCGGTCAGGGGGCTCGAGCACGAGGTCTTTCAGGGAAACGGCTCCTGAGAGTCTGCTGTAATCGTCCACCACAAAAACAGAATAGAGGTTCTCCACCTCTTCCCGTTTCTTGCGCAGTTTTTCAATGGCCTCCTGAACCGTGGCGTTTGCATTGACCGCAACATACTCCAGGGCCATCAAACCGCCGGCCGTGTCTTCCGGAAAGGGAAGCAGCTTCTGCAGCTCTTCTCTCACCTCGGTTTGCACGGAGTCGATAATCTCTTTCACACGCTCCGCAGGCAGGTCGCCTACCAGGTCGGCGGCATCGTCCGAGTCGAGCTCCTGTACGATTTTCGTTATGGCTTCGGCATCGAGGCTGTCCAGAATCCGCTCCTGGACAGGCGGTTCCATCTCGAGCAGGACTTCCCCCGCCTCTTCCGGCATCAGGAGCTCTATAATATACAGCCGCTCCTCATGTTCCAGCTGCTCCGCGAGGTCTGCCACATCCGCGGGCTGCATTTCAAAGATCAGTTTGCCGAGAGTGTCTCTGTCCTGATCCTTGATGAGGAGCCTCACGTCTTCAATCAGTTTTTCAGTCAAAGCAACGGACATCGCCGGGTCTCGACCTCCTCAGATGGTTTTCAGCTTTTCCAGAATCCACTCCCTCAGGTCCGATTCTTTCACATCCGATTCAATCTCCTGAAGCGGGATCTCGGCCCTAGCCGTGCTCGTATGTCCTCCCGCTGATCCCCATTGCCCGAACAGGCTCTGGGCAGTACTTCCTGCATTCAGGCGAAAACCGGCGTTTCTGAAAATCACGATGAGTTTTTGGCCGTAAACTCCTGAAACAATGCACCAGGTGGCCTCGACCATCTTCAGGAAAAAATCGGCTATGATCACGAGAATATCGGGATCATTCACCCGTCCCATGTGAATGAACGCCTTGTCCTTCAGGAAAGTCAGATTCTCCATCGCCGCACGGAAGCCGGCGAGCGTCTGCCTGGTCATTTCGGAAGATTCGATTTTCTTGATGAGATTGAGATTGGCGAACGGATAAAGGTACCGGAAGGCATTGATGTCGCTCTGGATGGACGGCCTTACAAAATTATCGGTGTCCGTCTTGATGCCATAGAAAAGGGCGGTCGCGAGTCTTGGAGAGGGTTTCACCTTGGTCGCCCTCAGGTATTCGGTCATGATGGTGGAGTTGGCGCCGTAATCCTCTTTGACATCCAGGAACTGCGCCGAAGTGGACGAAACAAAGGGGTGATGATCGATAATGATATCGTACTTATACTTGGACAGCAGCTCGTGATGGCTCGGCTGGCTGTCCACCAAAGCCCACCGCGTGATTTCCGCGGGATTCAGTTTGCGGATGTGCTGCTGTTGGATCTTCAACAACTTGATCATTGCCAGATTGTCGGCGCGCTTGATTATGTTGACATGAAAGACAAGGGTTCTTTTGATCCTTCTCCAAAGCAGTCGAGTCAAGGCAAGAGCGCTGGCGATCGCATCCGGATCCGCATTGATCAGTATCGCCAGGGTGTCCTCGGGCGAGACCGTTTCGAACAGCCTCTTGCATTTCTCGATGGAAGAAGTCGACTTGGGAAATGGGTGATCCATGAGGATCGGCTTTTCCTGCTTCACCGTGGTGCCCGGAGCCATGGCGTCAATGCCTCATATTGAAAGGGGGCTGTCCCCGTCAGTAGAATAAAGCGACTTTTCGTACAGGCATGCAAATTCAATGCGAATCGGAGCGGTCCGGCTCTCACCATGGCCATGCCCTCTCGAGGTACTGAAGGCTTGGAACCACGTCCTCTTCCGTGTGGGGCTCGAGGGTCAAAACCGGCGGAACCGAGAGCCTGTTCTTCATTTCCTTGAAAAGCAGGTCAAAGTCGATGGATCCCTTTCCAGGGGCCAGGTGGTCGTCCTTTTTCCCGAAATTGTCATGCAGGTGGACCTGACGAAGGTATGGCGACATAGCAACGATCCATTCAAGGAGGGATGCTTTTCCGAAGACCGCCTGATGCCCGGTGTCCAGACAGAACCCCACTCCGTATTCCTGAAGGGCTTCAACCAAATTCAGAATCTCCGAAGGGCCGTTCTCGTATACATTCTCGAGCACGAGCACGCTTCCCTCTTCCGCAACTTTCCTGGCCAGGTCGGCCCAAATGGGCAAGCTGTTCCGAAGCCACGCATCTCCCATGAAGCCGTACCTCACGGAATCGTAACCCGTATGGCAGACCGCCGTCTTCGGCTTGAACAGGGAAACCAGAGGCAACATCTGCTCAAATCGTCGAACGGTCAACTTCCTTACCTCACGGTCCGGAGATCCCGGTGAGAGATCCAGGTAGGGGAAGTGGAATGTGATCTCCAGACCATGGTCGCGGAGTTGTCGGGAGACACTTCGGAACTCTTCATGGGAATGGAGCTCCAGCGCTTCCGCGTCAAATCCGATTTCAGGATTCATCCGGCGCGCGATAAACTTGGGGAGATACCCGGCAAAGAGCATCCGGAAGGGAATATTGACATGGAAACGAGTTTTCGGATCATTCATCTTCTTCTGCCCCTGAATCGATTTGCCGCTAACCATTGGAGGGTAATCCGGCCGCTCTTCTCGTGATCCCACGGAAAGGCCATAAGACAATAATCATAATCCTGTTGTTGGGGAATGACAATCCACCAGAAAAATTGGTAACACATACACCGGAGTGTCTTTTCGTTTTGAAAAAGAGACTCCCATGGCCAACCCTGCTCCAAATTCATAGAAAAGGAACGTTATGAAATCCTATCTGATAGATGAGATCCCCTCCAGCGAAATGGAAAGGATCAGAAGCGAGATGGAGAAATCGGCCAACAGGTCGGGGCTGGAAAAGCTGTTCTGGGTAGAGATCCCGGAGAACATGCTGAGTGAGATTCAGCTTCTTCACAAGGGGTGCGGACCACACGTATTTGCGGTCGAACTCGGTCGGGATTGGGTCAGGTGCGAGTTCTTTGTGCGAACCCTCAACAGCATGAAATGTTCGTGCAGCGGGTATGCCACCACCCGGCAGGTTCATTTCGCCATGGAATATGCCGACCGCCTCCTTGAGAGACTGGGAGTAAAGAGCTGAAGAACCGCAGAATGGAAATTCTTTTGTCGGTTGACGGGAAAAGCCCGGCCTGTTATATTGTTTTGTTTCTGCAATCATCCGGAACTAGTGGTATTTCCGGCATAGCATACTATGGATACGGAGGCGGACCTGATGGATTATAAGGACACACTCAACCTGCCCAGAACGGATTTCCCAATGAAGGCGAATCTGGTCAAGAAAGAGCCTGAGATGATCGCCGGGTGGGAGAAGGACAAGCTGTACCAGAGGATTCGTGAATCATCCAAAGGTCGGAAGCGCTATACCCTTCATGACGGCCCGCCGTATGCGAACGGGAACATCCACATGGGCACCGCCTTCAACAAGATTCTGAAGGACATCATCATCAAATCCAAGCAGATGTCGGGTTTCGATGCACCCTATGTGCCGGGCTGGGACTGTCATGGGCTTCCCATCGAACACAAGGTCGATCAGGAACTGGGCGGCAGGAAGAAATCCATGTCGCAGGTCGAGGTGCGAAAATATTGCCGCAAATACGCCGAGAAATTCGTGGATATCCAGCGGAACGAGTTCAAGAGACTTGGGGTGTTCGGAGAATGGGACCGGCCTTACCTGACCATGAGCTATGATTATGAGGCGACCATTGTGCGGGAATTCGGAAAATTCGCCTTGAATGGAAGTCTCTACAAGAGCAAGAAGCCGATATACTGGTGCATATCCTGCAAGACCGCGCTGGCCGAGGCCGAGGTTGAATATGAACAACACACCTCGCCCTCCATTTTCGTGAAATTCCCCATGGTCTCGGATATCAGCAAAGATCATCCCGAGCTCCGGGATAAGCAGGTCTACATCCTCATCTGGACTACAACCCCCTGGACCATACCGGCCAATCTTGCCGTAGCGCTCCACCCTGATCTGGAGTATGTGGCCGTGGACCCTGGAAACAACGAGATCTGGATTTTGGCCAAGGGGCTGGTGCACGTCTGCATGGACGTTTTCGGGATCCGCGATTACAGAATCGTGAGGGAATTCGAAGCAAGCGAGTTGGAACGACTCAAGGCCAAGCACCCTCTTTATGAAAGAGAATCGCTGATCGTGCTGGCCCCCTACGTGACCCTCGAGGCAGGCACCGGATGCGTCCATACGGCGCCCGGACATGGCCGTGAGGATTATGAGACGGGCTTGGCGTACGGCCTGGATGTGTATTCACCCGTTGATGATTCGGGGCGCTTCACCGAGGATGTGCTCTTCTTTGCAGGACAGGAGGTCTTCCAGGCCAATGCATCGGTGAATAAAAAGCTTTCGGAAAAGGGTCTGCTCCTGAAGGAGCAGGCCATTTCCCACGAGTATCCTCATTGCTGGCGATGCAAGAAGCCGGTGATCTTCCGGTCCACTGAGCAGTGGTTTATCTCCATGGAGAAAACCTCCCTCCGGCAGAACGCTCTCCGCGCGATCCAGGAGGTCTCATGGATACCCAGGTGGGGGCAGGACAGGATCTACGGCCTCATCGAAAACCGGCCGGACTGGTGCATTTCCAGACAACGATCGTGGGGGGTCCCCATCACCATATTCTACTGCGAAAAATGCAACCGAATTCTCTCCAGCCCGGAAATCTTCGATCACGTGGTGCGGCTCGTGGAAAAATCGGGGGCGGATGTCTGGTTTGCCGAACCGGAGGAAAAACTCCTGCCGCCGGGTACCACCTGCCCGGATTGCGGCTCTGCCCGGTTCAGGAAAGAGACCGACATCCTCGATGTCTGGTTTGACTCGGGAGTCAGTTATGCGGCGGTCATGGAGGCGAGGGATTATCTCGAAAGTCCCTCCGATCTCTACCTGGAAGGAAGCGATCAGCACAGGGGATGGTTTCACAGTTCGCTCCTCTGCTCGGTGGGCACAAGGGGCAGAGCGCCTTATAAGAATGTTCTGACCCACGGATTCGTCGTGGACGGCACGGGAAAGGCCATGCACAAATCAGCCGGGAATGTGGTCGCGCCCGAGGATCTCATCAAGAAATACGGAGCGGAGATCATCCGGTTGTGGGTAGCGGCCGAAGATTACCGGGATAACATCCGCCTCTCCGAGGAAATCCTCCAGCGTCTGACAGAGGCGTACCGGCGCATCAGAAATACCTGCCGCTTTCTTCTCGGAAATCTCTACGACTTCGATCCATCCCAAGATGGTGTGCGTTACGAAGAGATGGAAGAACTGGACCGATGGGCGCTCCACAAGCTTCAGGATCTGAGCGAGCGGGTTCTCATGGCTTATGAGGGCTTTGAGTTCCACGCAATCTATCAGGCTCTACACAATTTCTGCGTTCTCGATCTTTCCTCCTTCTACCTGGATGTGCTTAAGGACCGGCTCTATGTCTCTCCGCCGAAATCCCGTTCAAGGAGGTCGGCTCAGACCGCCATGAGGGAGATCCTGGAAGTGTTGGTCCGTCTCATGGCCCCCATCCTTTCATTTACCGCGGATGAAATCTGGACCCACATGAGAAAAGACCAGGGTAAATCCAACGTTCACACGGATCTCTTTGTTCCCGTGAAACAGGAATTCAGAGATCCCCCCCTTTCCGAACGTTGGGAGAGCATCCTGAAGGTTCGCAAGGAAGTCACCAAAGCGCTCGAGACAGCGCGAAAGGAACGAAAGATAGGACACTCTCTGGACGCTTCCCTGACAATAGGCCTTCCGCCCGAGCAGATGCAATTTTTTCAGCCCTACCGGGAAATGCTCAAATACCTTTTCATCGTTTCTTCTGTCGATATGAAGCCGGCGGAAGAGGTCCCCGGGGGAGTCGAAAGCGAGGAGATGGCAGGGGTCAGGATCCAGGTGGAGTCTTCCCGTGAGCCAAAGTGCGAGCGGTGCTGGGTGCACGATGCATCGGCAGGTCAAGAGGCGGAACCGCCGGGACTTTGCGCGAGATGCCGGGAGGCCCTGAAGGAGTGACAGTTTATGAAAACGAACCAGGGGAAAGCAGGGTCAGCCATGGGGATCTTTTGTTACCTGAAAGAGACGGGGTCGCTGACAAGGTGAGAAAATCCTATCGTCTATTCCTCCTGATTTCCCCTGCGGTGATCATCCTGGACCAGATCACCAAGTGGGTCGTATTGAAATCCATTCCCCTGTATGGAAGTTACCCCGTTATCGAGGGCTTCTTCAACATCGTCCACGTAAGGAATCGAGGCATCGCATTTGGTATCATGAACAGACCGGGCGGCAGCCAGATCACCATCTACATTCTCACACTGGTGACACTCGCGGCGATCTTTCTTCTCTTCTTCTGGTTCAGCCGTCTCGGTGCGGGAGAGCGAAAGACCGCCTACGGACTTGCGCTGGTGATCGGGGGAGCTCTGGGAAACCTCATCGACCGGATCAGGATGGGCGAGGTCGTCGATTTCCTTGATGTTCATGTCGGAACCCTTCACTGGCCCGCATTCAACGTTGCAGATTCAGCAATTACGTTGGGCGTCTTCTGGCTGGCCCTGACCATCTTCTTCTCCAGCGGCCCCAAAGGCGAGAAGTCTTCGAAATAGGAATTCAATCCATGCTTCCTGATCTCCTCTCCATCGGCCCCTTGGCCATTCACACCTATGGTCTCCTGGTCGCCCTAGGCTTCGCGGCGGCTTTTGCGCTGACGCTTCGGCTTTCCTCCGCCTGCGGCTTTGGGTTCCAGCAGGTTGTGGATACGGGGTTTATCGCGATCGTCGCAGGAGTTGTCGGTTCGAGGCTCTTATTCGTGCTGATCAATCCGTCGCACTTCTTCGCGCGCCCCTTGGAGATATTCAAAATATGGGAAGGGGGGCTGGTGTTCTCGGGTGGACTCGTCGCGGTTGCGGGCGCCTTGTTTTGCTATTCCAGGCGGCATGGCATTTCTTTCTTACGGATAGGGGATTTGTGGGCCCCCGGGGTCGCGCTCGGGCAATCTCTCGGCAGGATCGGATGTTTCATGGCCGGCTGCTGTTACGGAAAGCCCGTGGACGCTCCCTGGGGCGTGATCTTCACAGATCCCGGTTCGCTTGCCCCACTGGATATCTCCCTTCACCCCACGCAGCTCTATTCAGCCTTGGGCGGGCTCCTGACCGCGGCCATCCTGCTCGTTCTTCACAAACGAAAAAGCTTCGAGGGGCGGATTCTCCTCTGGTTTCTGATCCTCCACAGCACCGGCAGTCTATTGGTGGAACGCTTCCGTGCGGATCACAGAGGTACAATTCCGGGAACGGAGATGAGCGTCACGCAGCTGATCGCATTGATCCTGCTGATCGGTTCGGTAGCAGCCCTCATGGCACTCACCTCGAAACGCAAGTCCGGGAAAGAAGAGTTGAAGACAACCCCACCCCGTCTCCTTTAACCTTTGGTCATCCGGGGCTTATCAATGGGGCTCCGCAACATTCAGGATTGAATCCTAACAATGTCCCCGCCCTCCTCCTGCCGGATCTGCAACTCAAGAAGACTGGACACTGCTTCAACGGCCCATTCAAAGGAGATCTTGCACGTATTCAGCACAATGTCATAGAGAGAAGGATCATCGATGTCCGAATCGAACACATTGGTGGCCAGGGCGGCGCGCTGTTTTTCCCTTTCCCTTACCATGTTCTCCGCATCGGAGCGTGAAAGTTTGTAGTGATCGATAAGAAAATCCACCCTCTTTTCGAACTCGCCAACCAGCATTACATGGATCACACTGGGGTGTCTCCGGAGGACAAACTGCGCTCCACGCCCCACGATCACGTAGCCTCCCTTTTCGGCCATCGGCTTCATGACCCTGTCGAGGAAATCCACGTATTTCTTCCTCTGGAATTCCTGATCTTCCTGGCCGCCGGGAGCCTTGTAGAAAATCCCGCTGGAAACAAACTTTGAGAGAACATCCAGAATTTTACTGCTCGCCTCCTTTTCGATCGCATTGAGCCAGCCCGGTGTCATCTTCTCGCGCCGCGCAATCTCATCGATGACTGCCTTGTCCACGAGATGGAAACCAAATTTTTTACTCAGTCTCTCCCCTAATGTCCAACCCCCTGCTCCAAACTGCCTGCTTATGGTCACAACCGCCATTCTTCATCTCCTCTCAAATTCGGTTTGTCCGGAGCCAAACCTCCTTGCTGCTCCGGAGAGATCTCCAGGGGATGAGCACCCTGATTGCAGTATAAGCGACAGAGGCCTTGTTGTAAACCAGGTTGCGCTCCGGATTCCTGTGAACAGTCAGAGTCTTCCGGCTGGAAGGGCGGCGATGGCCTGATCCCTTCGGGTGCATTCCCGCCTTCTGCAAATCGACATTGTCATTTCAGCCGAAGCCGGGGCGTGAAAAATACCCCCTGCCAAAAACGGTGCGCCTGGCTTTTCGAGGCGAGGGCGGATCGAAAACCCTTGACAAGGAAAATCCTCTGCCTTATTTCTATATGTAAGTTAACATACGCTTATTTGACGCTCCCCGAAACCTCCTTCCAAGCGGGCATGCCGCCTCGTAGAAAGGACACTTCATGGCCGAGCAAACCACTATTATTCAGGAAAACATTCAGGAAAACAGCGCCAAGACCAAGGCTCTCAAGATTGTCCGATGGGTCGTCGTATCCGCGGGCGTTCTTCTCGTCCTCTTCACCTTCATCATGGCTATCGTGAGAAAGTATGGCGGATAGAGTGTTTCTCGATTGATTCAGGACAGGCCGGGGTTCGATTTCCTGGAAGCATTCGTCTTGTCTGCAAGCATCCGTACGGCATTCAGGTATTCCTGAAATCCCCTCATGAAGAGATCGTTGTGTCCCGCAGCTTGCACTATAAGAAGCGTCTTTTCAGATGCCCCCGAAGCCTCATAGAGCGCGCGACCTTCCTCCACAGGGATCAGTTCGTCCTCTTCGCCGTGAATGATCAAGGTATTCCTTTTAAAGCTACTGATTTTCCGGAGATTGCCGAAGTCCTCCTCCGTAAGTCCGAGGGAGGGCATATCCAACCCAAATAATTGAAGCAGTGTGGAGATCCGGGCAAAGCCGCTCTCGACGATCAGTCCGTCTATCAGTCTCGGGAAAGCCGAGGCAAGTTCAAGCGCCGATGCGCTTCCAAGGGATCTACCCATCACAAGTAGGGCGCCCTTCTGTCCCCTGTCGGCGAGCATCCGACGGAAGTAATCGAACACAGCATGACAGTCGCGCATCATAGCACTGATCGTAGGCACGCCTGAGGAGCGTCCATATCCTCGGTAATCGACGGGAAAGAAATTGATCCCCATTCCCCGGTAGATTCGACCCATATCGTCATAGTCGGCTACGATCTCTCCATTCCCGTGAAAAAAGAGAAGGTTTGGACCTTCGGCATCGGCCAAGAAAAAGCTCGCGCCCAGCGCCACTCCGGATTCGACCCCGATCATGACATCCTCCGCTTCCGGAGAACGGGTGTAACGTAATTCAGGGCGGGGGTGAAAAAGAAAACGGAGGATCTCAGACCTGTCCAATTTTGAATAATCCCTTGCCATGCTTCTCATGTTTATCCCGGCACTCCTCTTCCGGCACTATAGGCAAACCTGGAGTATTCGTCAAATAGCTCTGCCGGCGCTTATCCACTGCTCCAAGAATTGAGGATCTTGACGAAAACCCGTTTTCCTGTTGAACTCATCCCACAGTTCGGATAATCTCTGCCATCCGGATGACGACTCGCATCCCTCGGAACGCGGGTTCAACAGGGCGGCAGAGGAGAAGGCAATGTACGAGGAAGGAACAAGAGTTCGAATGACAAAAGGGTACAGAGGTGCAGAGGGGGCAATCATCGGCAGAAGCGAATCTCGCTTCGGCTTCTACGTCGTGGAGCTTGAAAACGGCATAAGGATTGTAGTGGGATCTTCAGCTTTCGATATCATTTGCCGATGAGTGGGAAAAGGCAGAACTTTAGTGATAATCCGGAGCGAGGCTCCCAGTTTCGTCTAACCTTTGTCATTACAGGGGAATGGTTATGAGATGGAGATTCCTTTGCGGCAGAAGAATGTTCTGGGCATTGCATCTGGCGGCGTTTGTCGTCTTCATTTCCGCTTTTTCCGAAGCTGCTGCGCAGCCCCTGACCCATACAGTAAAAAAAGGGGATACGCTTTACTCCATCAGCCAGAAATACTTCGGCAACCCGGAGCTCTGGCCGAAAGTATGGGAGATGAATCCCTTTGTCACCAACCCTCACCTTCTCAAACCGGGAGATCTGATCCGGATCGGCATTCTGGAACGTGTAGCCCTGAAGCCGAAGCCAAAAGAGATTGTATCGGTTGCACAGGCCATTAAGGTTGCCGAGAAAAAGCCCACAGGCATCCAGGTGGGCGGCCTCACGACGCTCAACGCTCGTGGATTCCTGTCGAAAGTGGAGGAGACGCCCTGGAGTATAGTCGACGCAACCGAAAGCGCTAAACTCCTCCTTGCAAAAGGAGACATTCTCTTTCTCGATTTCGCCGCGAGGGACGGGATAAAGACAGGGGACGAATTCACAGTATTCAGACCCCTTTTCGGGGTCAGGCATGTCATTACCGGAGAGGAGCAGGGAATCCTGTATTCGCCCCGGGCAAAGGTGATCCTCCGTGAGAAAACCGTCCGGAACGTATTTCGCGCCGAGATTCAGGAGAGCTATCTGGATATGAGTATGGGCGATCTTGTTTTGCCGTTTAAGCCGATGCCTTCCTGCATTATGCCCCTGCCTTCCGACCCCGGACTTCGAGGCGTCGTGGTTGCGAGCGAGCAGCAGCGTACACTCTTTGGCCGAAATTCCATCGTTTATCTGGATAGCGGCACGGACAAGGGGCTCCTTCCCGGCAGCATGCTCGAGCTCGTGAGGTTCATGAATGTACCCCACCCTGAAGAGTCCCTTGCGTATGAAAAGATGGTCGGCCGTATGATCGTACTCGATGCAGGACCTGAAACAGCGACCGCGCTGGTTCTCTCCACCAATGAGAGCCTTATGGTCGGAACGTTCTTCCGCGGTTCCTCATCCTGGAAGGACCCGGCCGGATCACCGGCATCCTTCCCCTCCTGCCCTGCTCAACAATAGTTCTCGGGGTGGGGGCCCCGAGAAAAAAGCTTGACTCGCTCTGACCTGTCTGCTTTATTCCCGCCATCCTCACAGGACGGAACGAATTGCGATGGCGACGTCCAGGCCTGACAACATACTGGAGTGGCTCACTCTTCAGCTCGTCCCTGGTCTCGGCCGTGTGGGATGCAAGAATCTCATAGTCCGTTTCGGCAGTGCCGAGTCCGTTTTCAGGGCGGGTCCCGGAGAGCTTGCCGGTGTGGAAGGTGTGCGGGAAGATGTCGCAGCAAAGATTTTAAGGAAGAAATCCACTGCAAATGCCGAAAGGATTCTGAGGGCTGTTGAGCGGACCGGCGCCAGGATAATCCGACTTACAGATCCGGAGTATCCGTCCTCGCTCAGGGAGATTCATGATCCACCCCTGCTTCTGTATGCTCGAGGCAGGGAAATCCCTCCGACGCTGCCTTTTATTGCCGTGGTTGGATCCCGAAACCCTACCTCCTACGGGACCAGGGCTGCAGAGGTGATCGGAAAAGGGCTTGCGGTCCGGGGGGTGGGCATCGTGAGCGGAATGGCCACGGGCATAGACTCGGCCGCCCATTGGGGGTCAATGGAACAAAACGGCTTTCCACTTGCCGTTCTGGGTACCGGGATCGATCTCATCTATCCCGAATCCAATAAGAAGCTTCACGAGAAGCTCATTGAAAAAGGTGCGGTGGTAAGCGAATTTGTTCCGGGTACACCCCCTGAACCGTGGAATTTTCCCAGTCGCAACAGGATAATCAGCGGCATCAGCAAGGCTGTAGTCGTAGTGGAGGCCACAATGAAGAGCGGGTCCCTGATTACTGCATCCCTTGCTCTTGAACAGGGCCGCGAAGTGTTTGCAGTACCTGGAAGCATCGATTCCTTCAAGAGCACCGGCTGTCACTTTCTTATCAAGCAGGGGGCAAGGCTGGTGGTAAACGCCGATGACATCCTCGAAGAAATGTCCATCGGCAAACCGCGGGATGTCGGAAAGGGCAAACCACAAGGAATTCCGTTTCCTCCCCTGGCAGAAAGTGAAAGAGCGATTTATGATATGTTGAGCAACTACCCTCTTCACATCGATGTCATCGTCAGACAAGGGAAATTGCCTGCGGGGGAGGTTTCTTCCATTCTCATGAAGATGGAGCTGAGAGGCATCATCCGGCAGCTCCCGGGGAAAATGTTTATCCGATAGCGCGTATCCGGCGCAAGTGAAGGCTATGGCGGCAAAGAGAGAACCCAAGCGAAAAGAAAAGAAATCCCCTACCTCGAACGTGGAGGGCAAGCAACTGGTCATTGTCGAGTCGCCTGCGAAAGCGGGAACCCTCAACAAATATCTCGGGCCCGAATTCGTTGTAATGGCCTCGGTCGGGCATGTTCGCGACCTGCCGGACAGAAACCCAAAGGGTGTCAAGGACCCGGTGCCTGGGGTTGATCTCGAAAACAATTTCAGGCCGACCTACCAGGTCATTAAGAAAAAAGCAAAGACGGTCGGCGACCTCAAGAAAGCGGCCCGCGATGCAGCGGGAATATGGCTCGCCACAGACCTCGACCGCGAAGGCGAGGCCATTGCCTGGCACCTCGCAGAGGCGCTTGGGATCGAACCCGAGGACGGGAAACGCGTTGTTTTCAACGCAATCACCAAGAGCGAAATCGAGCGGGCCTTTAAACACCCCCGCAAAATCGACATGGGGAAGGTGAACGCCCAGCAGGCCCGCCGAATCCTCGACCGAATCGTGGGATACCAGGTATCTCCCCTCCTGTGGAGAAAGGTTGCCGGCGGATTGAGCGCAGGCCGCGTCCAGTCCGTGGCGGTCCGTCTGATCGTCCAGAGAGAAAGGGATATTGAGAACTTCATTCCTGAAGAATACTGGAGGATCACAGGGCTGTTTACCACGAATGGAGATCGGGTTGAATCCCTCTCTCAGGAATGGATGAAGTGGCTTTCCGAATCCGCGGATAACCCGGCAGCGCGAAAGAGCGCCGGCCGAACCATTGCCGAGAAGAATCGGTGGCTTGCCGAATATGACAGCCTTTCCGCGGAACTGGTCGAGGTGGACGGAAAAAAGTTCGAACCCCGAAGCGCGCAAGAGGCCCTGAAGGCTTCGGAGCGGGCCGGGTTTCACCTGGACGAAAGGCTGGTTACCCGGAACGAAAAGGGTAAAGGTCCTGCAAAGGAATCGGTACGGTTGATCGGTCATCGCTCGGATGGGCCGCCGTGGACCGTCAAATCCATACAGACCAAGAGGACGAAGAGCCACCCCGGCGCACCATTCATCACCAGCACTCTTCAGCAGGCTGCAGCCAATCAGCTCGATTTCACGGCTCATCAGACCATGAGCGTGGCCCAGGCCCTCTATGAGGGCATGCCGATCAAGGATATGGGAGCGGTCGGTCTCATCACCTATATGCGAACCGATTCCACGCACCTTTCGCCCGAGGCGGTCAAGGCGGCACGCGATTACATTCTTCAAAGGTTCGGCCGGGACTACGTTCCACAAAACCCGAATCTTTTTTCTTCTTCCAACAAATCGGCACAGGAAGCGCACGAAGCCATTCGACCCACGGAAGTCGGCCTTGACCCGGAGAGAGTCCGCAAGTCCCTTCCGGAACGTCACTACAAGCTTTACAAACTGATCTGGGAAAGGTTTATCGCATCCCAGATGAGCGACGCGCAGTGGGACTCCACCACCTTGCTGATCTCGGGCTCCGACCCGAAAGGTGAACTGGTGTTCAGAGCCACGGGAAGGGTATTGGTCTTCGACGGACACTACAAGGTTTCAGGAGTGCCGAACGTGTCCGATGAACCGGTGATCCCAAGGGTCGGCGAGGGGGACCCTCTCCACATGCTGCAAATCGATCCTGCTCAGTACTTCACCTCGCCGCCACCGAGGTTCACCGAGGCCTCGCTCGTGAAGAAACTTGAGGCTGAAGGAATCGGCCGTCCCAGCACCTATGCGCAGATCATTCAGGTCATTCAGCACCGCAAGTACGTTCAGAAGATGCGAGGCCGGTTCCATGCCACGGATCTCGGCAAGGTCGTGACCGACAAGCTGGTGGAGGCCTTCCCGGAAATCATGGAGGTGGGCTACACCAGGGAAATGGAGCAGGACCTCGACGATATCGAAGAGAAGCAGGCCAACTGGATGGAGATGCTCCACCGCTTTTACGGGCCGTTCAAGGAGAGTCTCCAGGCAGCCTACCAGGGCATGGTGCACGCAAAGGCGGAAACCGAGCCCGCCCCCCACACCTGTCCTCAGTGCGGGGGCGCGACCGTGTACCGCTTCGGAAAGAAGGGGCGATTTCTCAGCTGTGCGAGGTACCCCAAATGCCGATTCGCAGCGCCTATCGATGCAGAAGGGCGTCCCGTTGAACCGGCAAAGACAAATATCGCATGCCCCAAGTGCCAGTCCCCCATGATCCTGCGCAAGGGGCGTTTCGGCGATTTCTTGAGCTGCATGCGCTACCCCGAGTGTGAAGGGATTCTGAACGTGGATGCCAAAGGCTTTGTCACCCCTCCCAAGATCCCACCCATCCTCACGGACATTCCCTGCCCCAAATGCGGCACTCCTCTCAACCTGAGAAGGGGCGCACGAGGACCATGGCTCAGTTGTTCGGCTTTTCCAAAGTGCAGAGGAAGATTGGGGTGGTCAAGTCTCGAAGAGAAGGTGAAGGCCAAATGGGAGAAGGCCCTCCGCAATCATGAACAGGCGAATCCGGAACCCGTGATCCGCAAACTCGACGGCGAGCCTTTAGGGGATCGTTTCAGAATCCTTTCGGAAATCAACGGAGGGAACGGCGCCGGCTCGGGTGACGCGGCCGAAGAGTAGCGCTTGTATCAGCTGGAGCTTCCCTGCTCGCTTTTTCTGAGGGAGTCCTCGAATTCCTGGAAGAACTTGTCCTTCTCTTTCCAATCCGGGCCGAATCTCTTGTTGAAGTAGCCGCTCAATTGATCGAAGAACCTGATCCACAGGGGCTTGTCCCCGTTCATGACCACCTCTTCCAGAAATCCCCGCAGGTCCGAGATCCTCTCCTTGGGCAGGAAGGAAACAGCCCCGAGTTTGATGGATTTCTTGAGCGCTTCCGGCGTGAGCGCATGAGCTGTAAGCATGACTGTGGGAAATCCCCTGGAAACGGAAATCTTCAAAAGCTCGAACCCGTTGACTCCCATGATATCGAGGATCACCACGTCATAGGTGTAACCCAGGATGTACTCCTTGGCCGTGCCGAAATCCCCGGCCTTGTGGACAATGGAGGTGTCCAGCTCATCGGCAACGGTTTCGAGAACATCCGGCTCATCGTCAACGATGAGGATAACCTTGTCGTTGAGGAGATCTTTCTCGCCCATCTCTTTCTCCTGCCTTGTTCACGTTTGAAAAAGTTGTATTTTATATCAGGAGCCCGGCCCCGTCAAAGATATTTCCTGGAGATAAAACCGGGCTGCAGTGTATAATGCTGCAGGGTATGTGGTGAGAAAGGAGGATAACGACCCATGGATGAGAGATCCCCCCGGAAGAGTCGCACCAAGGATCGAAAAGGCTGGTGGAGACGTTTTCTGGAGCGACTGACCAAGGCTGCTGAAGAAACCAAGCGATCGGGATGCACGACCTGAGGAGCAAAGGGTCATGCCGGCGGCATGAAGAGATGAGAAAAGCCGTATATATTCCGCTCCTGCTCCTGATCGTCCTTGTGGTCCCCGTTTCCTCTCATGGAGGGAAGTTGTACAAGTGGACCGACGAGAAAGGGGTGGTCCACTTCTCTGACCGAAGACCGGAAGATCCTGAGAAGATCACCGGCGGAGTCGAGGAAAGGGACCTGGAAGAGTCCCCGAAAACCAACCCGCCGCCTGAGCCGGCAAAACAAACGAGTGGGGCTAGAAGCCCCATTGAACATGCGGCGAACTGCACATTCACCATCAGGAGCACCGGCAAAATCGGAACAGGATTCCTCCTGACCTCGACCGGCCTTGCCGCGACTTGCAGGCACGTGGTCGAGGAGATCCAGGCTCCCACGGCTGTTCTGCACGATCAGACCGAGTTTCCTCTCCACGTCATTGCAACCAGCCAGAAGTATGATCTCGCCCTTGTTCAGGTTCTCGGGCCTGCCGGCCTCCCGTTTCTTTCCCTGAGAGACGCTGAAGACATGGCGCCCGGCGACCGTCTCTTTGCCATTGGCACCTCATTAGGGCTTCAGTCCACCGTCACGGACGGGGTCTTTACCGGTTTCAGGAAAATCGGACGGGCAGAGGAAAGATGGATTCAGTTCTCGGCGCCCGTCAACCAGGGCAACAGCGGAGGGCCGCTGCTGGACCTGCAGGGACAGGTAATCGGTGTGGTGAGCATGAAGGTTCTCCTGATAAACGGAACCCCTGTTGCCGGCGTAGGTTTTGCGGTCCCTTCCGCGTCCTTCCTTGAAGAGTTCCAATACATGATCAGATGAAAGAACGCGCTCTTCGTGTTCTTCCTGGTGCGCTGTCCCATATCCTTGGTTCTGGCAATTCAACAGGAGCGGGGATTGCCGCGAAATCCGAATATCGAAATCCGAAATCCGAAACAATACCGAAATCCAAATGTTCAACAGTAAAAATCGACCCCAGAGGGACCGGTTTTGGTGCACACCGGACGGGTGAAGTTTGTGGCGCTGACAGACCGGAATATTGAAATGTTGGAATAGTGGAATATTGGGGAAGAACAGCAACCAAAAGCCTGGAGATGAGTGTGCCTCAAGATGGCTTTATCGCTTTGAAACCCATCATTCCATTATTCCAATATTCCCCCTTTTTCCAGGAAATGGTTTTCCTGATGCGGAATTTAATCCGGCCCTCCTTCCTTCATTCGACCGGCAGGGGTTCTCTCCAGAAAATTACACCCCCCGGTGCGCCAGAATCATACGACCACCCTATTCCAGCTGATGGAGGTTGCAGAGGACGATATATCGGGCAATACTGCGGCATGGTCAAAGCGGGACCCTGATGATCTTCATCCAAATTCAGAGGGGTGGTGCAGCCATGAGTTCAATCAAATCCCTCTCCGTACCGGATGCGATGACCTTCATTGTGGGGATCGTGCTCGGGGCGGGAATATTCAAAACACCCTCGCTTGTCGCTGCCAGTGCAGGAGCAGAATGGGCGGCGCTCTTTATGTGGGGGATGGGGGGGGTGATTTCTCTTGTGGGTTCCTTATGCTATGCAGAACTGGGTTCGGCCTTTCCCCACAAAGGAGGGGACTACCACTACCTGAGCCGCGCATACGGAAAGGCGCCGGCATTTGTATTTGCATGGTCCCGGTTGACCGTCATTCAGCCCGGCTCCATAGCCATGCTCGCTTTTCTGGTCGGAGACTATGCATCGGAAGTGCTCCGGTTGGGAAAGTACTCGGTTTCCTGCTACGCTGCCGCAGTCATCGTCTCCCTGACATTGGTGAACGTTGCGGGCATACATCCGGGCAAGCGCCTCCAAAGAGTTTTGATCGCCGCCTATTTCCTGGGACTCGCATTGCTCATCGTCGCGGGTTTCAGCATGGCTGAAAAGATTGATCCCCTGCCGTCGCCTCACAACCCTCTTCCTCTCGAAGACGGTCTATTCGGCAAGGCCATGATTTTCGTGCTTCTCACGTACGGCGGCTGGAATGAGGCGGCGTATCTTTCTGCGGAAATCCGGGACAATCGCCGCAACATGCCCCGCGTTCTGATCTACAGTATCGGCATCATCACCGGCACCTACCTCCTGGTGAACTATGTCTTCCTGAGAGGGCTCGGGCTTTCCGGCGTATCCGGTTCCGAAGCGGTTGCCGCTGATCTGATGCGCCTTGTCGCCGGCGGGCATGGTGCTACTTTCATCAGTATTCTCATCGTACTCGCCTGCTTGAGCACAGTGAACGGCACGATCGTCACCGGAGCGCGCACCTGCTATGCACTCGGCCGGGATTTTAGACAGTTCTCTTTTCTGGCACGGTGGCAGCAGGGCACGGAAACACCCGTCAATGCCTTGATCGCGCAGGGCATGATCGCACTTTTTCTGGTGTTGGTCGGTACGGGGAATCGAAGCGGGTTTGTCATGATGGTGGAGTACACTGCACCCGTTTTCTGGCTCTTTTTCCTGCTCGTCGGGATTTCGATCGTTGTCCTGCGCTTGAAGGAACCCTCCTCTCTTCGTCCTTTTCGGGTTCCACTATATCCTCTGACCCCTATCCTCTTCTCCGCAGTCTGCGTATTCATGTTTTACTCCAGTCTCGTGTACGCCGGAAAGGGCGCTCTGCTGGGGCTGGCCGTTCTGCTGGCGGGTCTGCCTTTTCTGCTTCTTCGAGCACAAAGAACCCCTTCCACGGAAAGGAAAGGTGACTTATGAAAAGGATCTTCCGGATGCCTTCGATGCTTGTTCTTGTCGCTCTTTTGCTGGCGCAAATCGCCGCGTGCAATCGGTCAGATTCGCCCGACCGCCTGACGCAGCGCGAGCAGTCGTCCGCACACCCCTCTTCGCCGACGGAGAGAATCCTCGATGTCCCCTACGTCCCCACACCGAAAGGAGTGGTGGATAGGATGCTCGACATGGCACAGGTCGGTTCTGCGGATATCGTGTACGACCTCGGATGCGGAGACGGACGGCTCATCATAACGGCTGCGAAAGAAAGAGGCGCCAGGGGCGTCGGCATTGACCTGAATCCCGCGCGAATCATCGAGAGCAATGAGAACGCAACCAAAGCAAAGGTGAAGGACCGGGTAACCTTCATCCAACAGGATCTCTTCGAAACCGATTTCAGCGAGGCAACCGTATTGACCCTGTATCTTCTCCCCCAGGTGAATCTGGCGCTCCGACCGAGGATTCTCACTCAAATGAAACCGGGATCCAGAGTCGTTTCACATGATTTCGACATGAAGGAATGGGAGCCCGACAACGTGTCGGTCATCGGAAACAGCCACATTTATTATTGGGTGGTCCCGGCAAATTTTTCAGGCATATGGAATCTGACCATGAATTCGGAGAAAGGTTCAAGCCGTTATTCGTTCATCATCCACCAAAACTTTCAGGAGATAGAAGGGCTGGCACTATCCGGATCGTCCCAGAAGCTGTTGAAAAACGGCAGGGTAAAGGGGGAAATTCTTGAATTCACAGTCGAGCAGAGGGCCGACGGAAAAGTGGTCGCCGGGAAGTTCGAAGGCCGCATCGTCGGAAATTCCATCCAGGGGACGATGAGGCGGGCTGGAGAGAACGAACCCTCCTATGCATGGACCGCGGAACGGAACCCTGCCACAGCCCGCCCGATTGATGGATCTCAGAAAGAAAAGGGTCCCGAGCGTCAATCCGCATGATAAAATCAAGGGTGTATTGACATGACGCCGCGACTCCCCTATTAGAAAGGAGGTGCTCCAGCCTCATGAAATAAGAGCGCCAGACAAGGATGCCTGCGGCCATGTGCCTGATTCTTTTTTCCTACCGGACCCACCCCTCATTCCGGTTTATCCTGGCTGCAAATCGGGATGAATACCATGCAAGACCTTCGGCCCCACCCGCTTTCTGGAGCGAGGCGCCACATCTGCTCGCAGGCAGGGATCTCGTTGCAGGAGGCACGTGGCTGGGCATCACCAAAACCGGAAGGCTTGCTGCGGTCACGAATTACCGCGACCCTGCCTCGGTGATGAAGAACTCCCCTTCGAGGGGAAGACTGGTCCGGGATTACCTGATGGGGGAGCAGCCCCCGCGGGAATACCTGCTGCAGGTTCAAAATCAGGCGGAGAAATACAACGGATTCAATCTCCTGATCGGAGACAGGGAAGGGTTGTTCTGGTACTCGAATCGGAGCGGCTCGCCTCTGAAGTTTTCACCCGGTATTTTCGGCATCAGCAATCGATTGCTGGATACGGACTGGCCGAAAGTGTCAAGGGGGAAGGAAATGCTGGCCACGATCGTCTCCGAGAAAAAGCCTTCCCCGGATGAACTGTTCCGTATGTTGAGGGATGAAAGGACGGCCGCAGACAGGATGCTGCCCTCTACCGGCGTGACTCTGGAAATGGAGAGGATGCTGTCTCCCATTTTCATCCGCAGCCCCGTATACGGCACGCGTTCCTCCACCCTGATCTTCGTTGGAAACGACGATCATGTCGTTTTTCTGGATCGGACCTTCAAGCCGGATCAGGACAGCATGGAGGAAAGGCGCTTCGAATTTTCGATCGAAAAACAGAAGCCCGCCGAAAGTGTCTCTCACAGAGAGCACAGAGTCAACTGAGAGCAAGATGAGAATTGGCCTGGATGTTGTCCCCCTGAATTCGGACAACATTCGGGCCAAGATTTTCTTCTCTGCGTCTCTGGCAAAGCCCGCCAGGGCGATCGGGCGAGAGGAATCCTAAAACTTGCCGTAATGAGTGAACTCTCCGATCTCCCTGCGCTTGGGAGCAGCGGATTCCTTTGCAGGATAGCCCACTGGGATGAGGGCGACCACTTCATACTCCTCCTCTACCCCAAGGACCTCCTTTGCCTTGTCATGGTCCAGCATGCCGATGATCACGGTGCCGAGACCCGCATCGAAAGCAGCGAGACACAGGCTCTGGGTTGCGATTCCAAGATCGAACAGAAGCCAGTCGCCGAACTTGGTGGTCGTCTGCCCCTTGTAATACCCTGAACTCTTCACTTTGCCGCAAATGGCGAAAACCAGCGGGGCCTCCACGATGCCCTTGGAGGAGGGATTCGTCGACCCGATGGTCTCTTTCAGCTTTTCCTTGGTTGCCGGATCTTTCACGATGACTATCTCCCAGCACTGCGTGTTGGCCCATGAGGGAGACCATCGGATGGAGTCCAGGAGCCGCTCAACGATTTCCTGCGGAACTTCCTTGTCCTGATATCTTCGAATGCTGCGCCTTCCTTTAATGATGCTCATGAGATCGGTCATCGTTCTTTCTCCCCTTCCTTTTCCTTTCGCACGACCCTGATATCGCTGATCCGCGTATCCGGATACTGCCCCTGTTCGTTCTTTTCAAGGTACTTGACCATGTCCCAAATCGTGTTCAGAGCCGCGGTGACTCCTGTGATCGCCTCCATCTCGACGCCCGTCCTGGCCCGGGCCTTCACCGCGCATGTCGCCTTCACGTGATCGGCGCGCATTTCAAATGTCGCGGAAACCGCATCGAGCGGTATCTGATGACAGTGCGGGATGAGAAGGTGAGTCTGCTTCGCCGCGTTCATGGCCGCCACTTCCGCCACAGGAAAGGGGTCTCCTTTTCTGACCCTCCCTTCCCTGATCTCCTTGAGAGTTCCCGGTGAAAGAAAAATCTTTCCGGAAGCTTCAGCAAGACGGCGGACCACGGGTTTCTCGGTTACGTCTATCATACCCATATTATTTTTCCACTCCATTTTAGTGTCACCTGGAAAACCTGGCCCTCTGGACCAAGTCAGAGAGAATTGGCTCAGCCGGGAAAACATGTTCTGGAAAATTGGAATAATGGAATGATGGAATACTGGGTATCAAAGCAAAAAGTGATCTCGCGCCCCTATCCTCCGGGTTTGTGGTTGTTGTTCTTTCCCAATATTCCATTATTCCAACATTCCAATATTCCGGTTTGTTTACACCTGGCTTTACTCTCCTGGATCGGCCGAGTTGGTCTCCCCGCGAGGTTTGGTGACCACTAATGTTGAAACGGCGTACGAGTCGCTATGCAAACGATTCCCGCTTTTTGCTTGCCTCAGCCTTGATCCGGTCCACGGTTTTGATCAGCGCATCAAACACGTTCTCACGGATATCTCCGCCTACGGCTACCGCGAGGATTTCATCCCCCACCTCGAGCAACCCTTCCCGGATTTCCACACGAATGTCCACAATTCCGGGAAGCCGCTTCATCTCATCCACAATCTTTCCCAGGCGATCATGATCGTACATCACCTCGATCCCGGTCACCAACCGGCCGTCCCTGGATGAGCCGCGAACCACTCCCAGGTGCGAGGCGATCATTCCCATTTTTCGGGCTTCAGGATGCTCTCTTAGGGCCGCTATCATCCCTGGAAAGTCCATACTCTTCTTCCTCCTCCAATTCGGAATCCAGATTGAACAATTTTCTGGTCATGTCAACACACGCATCCCTGGTGGGGCGGCCCGCCTTTCTCTTCAGATACAGAATGGGGTCATGCATGATCTTCTCAGCGATGGATCGTGTCAGGATCTCCAGCCGGTTCACCTGTTCGGGAGTGAGATCCCCCAGATTGGCGAGGCTTCTCTTGACCTCCGCCTGTCTGATCGTTTCCGCCTTCTCCTTGAGGGAGACGATGGTGGGCACCACCTGGAGGGTCTTCAGCCACTTCTCGAACCGGATCACCTCCTCCTCCACGATGCGCTCCGCCTTGAGCGCTTCCTGCCGGCGCTGCGCCTTGTTGACCTCCACTACCCCTTTCAGATCGTCGATGTCGTATACATAGACATTACCGAGGTCATTCACTTTCGGCTCCACATCCCTGGGCACTGCGATATCGATGAAGAACAGAGGCCGGCTGCGTCTTTTCCTGAGCACACTCTTCACCTGATCGTGGCCGATCACGAACCCGGGTGCGGACGTCGAAGTAATGACGATGTCCATTTCCAGAAGAAGGCTTTCCATTTCATCGAAGGCGACCGGTTTCCCTCCGAAGAGCCGGGCCAGGTCCACGGCGCGGTTCAGTGTCCTGTTCGAGACGAAGAGAGCGCACCCCTGTCTGACGAGATGCCTTGCGGCAAGTTCTGCCATTTCACCGGCCCCTACCAGCAGCACTTTCTTCCCGTCAAGATCGTGAAAGATCTTCCTGGCCAATTCCACGGCGGCATAACTGATGGAGACCGCCGAGTCCGAGATCCCGGTCTCGGTTCTCACCCTCTTTGCCACATGGAAGGCACGGTGCATCAGCCTGTTCAGGACCACGCCCGAGGTTTTCGCCTTGGAAGCCTGGGAATAGGCATCCTTGACCTGACCGAGGATCTGCGGTTCCCCCATGACCATGGAATCCAGACTGCACGAGACCCTGAAAATATGCCTTACCGCCTCGTTGTCTTCAAAGGTGAAAAGGTTCGGGATGAAGCGAACATCCTCGATGCTGCCCAGGGAGGACATCAGGGAGACGATCGATCTTCTTGCCTCCTGCGGGTTCTCGGTCACAACAAACGCTTCCACGCGATTGCAGGTGGAGAGGAAAAGCCCCTCATGGATGAAGGGCGACTCACGGAGCGCGGCCAGGGCCTTCCCGACATTGCCCGGCTCCTTGACCAGACACTCCCGGATCTCCACCGGTGCGGTTTCGTGATTCATGCCTATGTCGAGTATCTTCAACATCACCCCTCCCGGCCGCCCAGGCTCTTGAAGCTGTGGTAATCGCTCAACCACAGGTTTGCGCCGAGAAACGTGAAGAGAAGCACGCAGAAGCAGACAATGGACATGATTGCCGCCTTGCGCCCGCGCCATCCCACGGCAATCCTTTCGTGCAGGAGGGCTGCATAGAAGAACCACGTGATCAGGGACCACACCTCCTTGGGATCCCAGCGCCAGTAGCTTCCCAGGGCATACTGCGCATAAATGGCGCCCGTGATCATCCCCACGGTGAGAAAGGGAAACCCGTAGATCAGCGAATAATAATTGATGGAGTCCAGGGTTTGAAGCGAAGGCAACCGGTTGAAGAGGGATCCGAATTTCTTTCGTTTGATCTGGCTTTCCTGGATCAGATACATGACGGCCGCGGCAAAGGCGACCGTAAATATGCCATTCCCCATAAAGGCGGTCCAGACATGAATCGGGAACCACGCGCTCTTGAACATCGGATGAACTGTGACGCCCCCTCCGGGAATGGTCGATGAGAGAATCATCAGTATCGCGGCAAGCGGCGAAATGAAAGAGCCCAGGATCATGAGTCTGAATTTCGCGTGGAAGAGAAGATAGGCGCCCAGGATCGTCCAGGCAAAAAAGGCCAGTGCCGATTTGAGCGTCAGTACAGGCATTGCGCCCAGAACAACGTAGCCGTGGAGCAACTGCAGCGTGAGTGCTGCAAACCCGGCAAGAAGGATCCTGTAGGACCACTGGTATATGGCTTTCTGCTGCCGGAGGATGTAGACAATGAAGCCGCCTGTAGCCAGCAGAATCAGGAACAATGAGATCTTTGTCAGGATTTCGCCCATGGTTTCACATGTTTTGAATAAGCTCCCGGATTTCCTCGTTCAACTCGGTTCGCAGGATTCTTTCCAGGGTGGATGCAACACGGCTTCGATCTCCGAGACGGATTGCACCCAGAAGATCGGAATCGATCAGCTCACGGAGAATGTCTCCTTTCCGTTCGGGAGGAAAGCCGCCCGACAGGACAATCTCCCTGGCTTTGCCCATCAGCCGGACATAGGCTCCATATTCCTCCCCGTACATCCCTTCGAGTTGCTCCCGCAACCGTCGGGCCAATGCGGGACTTTTTCCTGAAGTGGAAATCGCGATGACCAGGTCTCCCCTCCTGAGGATGGAAGGAACGATGAAGGTGCAATCGGACGGCTGATCGACTGCGTTGACCGGAATGTTCCTCTCCCCGGCGGCGAGACTTACCTTCCTGTTCATCTCCGGGTCGTCCGTGGCCGCGATCACGAGAAAAGCCCGATCCATCTGGTCTTCACGAAATTCGCTTCCAACAAAGCGGATCCTGCCTTCCGTTTCAAACTCCTTCAGTGCAGGAGTGAGGTCCCTTGCAGCCACATCAATGATCGCTCCGTACTCGAAGAGCGTCTCGATCTTGCGCTGGGCCACTGCGCCCCCGCCAACGATCAAGACCTTTTTTCCATGAAGATCCAAAAAGGCAGGATAATAACGCATAAATGGTTTCCGGGATCGAATGTTGATGTTCTCGTGAGAATCGCGCCAATTCTTCTCCTGCGCTCCCAGGATTTCTTTCCCGGCTGTTGCCGGAGTCGAAACGATGGAACTCGCACCACTCTATGCGATTCCCGTGTTTGCAGATGAAGCTGAAAACGGAATGGGGATGGAGCCGGGGCGGACTCAAATGTACTGATCCACGATCTCCGTAATAAATCTCTCCACTTCCGGGAGGCCGCCCTTTGCCATCAGTTCCTCGATCAGCCTCTGCAGTTTTTCATATGTCGCCCGATCCCTTTGAAGGTCGTCGGTGGAACGATAGGCCCCCCCTCTTCTTCCGACACGGTAGATCAGCCGTTCCTTGTCCGGAAGTTCCTGATATCTTCGGATCACCTCGAGCATTTTGCCTTTGTCTTCGGGCAGCTTTCCAGTGACCTCCTCCAACAGGTTCATGATATGGTCGCTCGTGACCATGCTGGAGATTCTTTCCAAGCGCTCGATGAACACGCGCAGTTCCTCTGCAATATTGTCATCGGATTGCATGTGGAACTCCCCGCTCCTGATCTTTTCATAAAGGAGCACCCTCTCGGGAACGCGCAGGCTCCTGATACGAATGAAATGGGGATTGATTTGGTTGAGCACATCCGCGGTGGCCAGAGCGTGGGCTTCCCACAGTTCTTTTCCGCCGAGCCCCGGCATGACGTACTCGGAAAGCTCCATTCCCGCTTCCAGGACCTTTTTCCCCGCTTCGACCTGTTGGGTAGCGCTCACCCCCTTTTTTACCAGCTTCAGGAGGGGATCGTACCCGGTCTCCAAACCTACGTGGATTCTGTTCAGCCCTGCTTCCCTGATTCTCCTGAGGGCATCCACCGACCTCCGTACGATCGTTCTGGAACGGGAATAGGTGGTCACTCTCGATATCTCAGGGAACTTCTGCCGAAGGAACTCCAAGACCTCCACCAGGTCATCCGGCGGCATGATGAGATTATCTGCATCCTGAAGAAAACAGGAACCCGTTCCGTAGTAGAGCCAACCGGCAATGCTTCGGTACCCGTCGCTGTAAACGGAGGAGGAAAAGATTGTGCTGATTACGTGGTTGTTGACCCGGCCGCTTTGGCCCAGTTTCCAGGAGAGGGCTTTGATGTCGTCGGCAATATCCTTTGCCGTCTCAATGTCTCTCTTGATCTCTTCGACCGTTCTCAGGGAAAATTTCCTGCCCTTGTATACGGGGCAGAAAAGACATTGGTTCCAGGGACAATTCCGGGTAATTCGGAGCAAAAGGCTCTGCGCCTCGCTGGGGGGTCTGATCGGCCCTTGCTCAAAACCTGTTTTTCCCGCCACCCGACTCTCCTCCCGAAACCCCTGACCTCTGTCTCGACAATACTCAGAAGCATATATCAATCCTACAGAATTTCAAGTTTTTACCGGTAGCTGATCCTGAATTTCTTCTGCATATACTCAAGGTATTCGTTCCCATACTGCACATTCAGAATCCATAGCTGATACAGCTTCTCATAAGGTATCCCTCTTTCCTTGACATAATCGACAGGAAAGGAAAGTACAGGCACTTTATCGGTCCGATATCTGCCTCCCAGGATGGAGATGGCTGTGGAAAGCACATTCCATGGAAGGCCTTCCTGATCGGCCACAAGGACCGTCATGCCATTTAGAAGTTCCGAAAGGTTGAAGCCCAGATCAGAGTGATTGCAGAGAAGAATGGCCTTGAGTGCGCCTTGGTATGTCAGGGAGAATGTTTGCCAAGCCCTTCTGAGACCCACCTTCTCATAGACCTGGCTCAGGTGCTCGTCGCCCGGCTGGTCCCCTCCGCCTCGCATCAGCCCGAGGCCGTCAAGGAGCAGCCCGCCGGAGACGTGATCATAGACCCGGCTGAATTCCCACATGTGAAAAGGGCTGCATTCCTCAAGGGACCACTCCTCCGGAAGCTGTGTGGTCACGGAATGCGCCGTATAGGGCAGGTAGCAGAAAAGATCTGTGGAACAACCCTTCGGGTTATTCAGTTCTCTGGCAAACCCGCCGAACACTCTGTCCGGGAAGGCATTTTCAGGACGGAAGTAGGACATGACATAGTCCATATTTGCAGAGGGCAGCCGATGCATGTCATTGAGATAATGCATGATCTGCTTCAACACCATGAAGCCGGTACGCTTGCTGTTCATGGATTGAGCGGCATGGTGATGAATCATCCAGGCTCTTTCGTAAGCCCGGACCATCGAAATATGCCCGTAGATACGACCGTTGCTCTGGTAGGTGAAATGCCTTGCGATTTCGGGATTTTCAAGATAAAGCTTCTCGTAAGTCTTTCGGAATTCATCCCTGTAGGATTGAATGAGCCGGTACTTCTTCGGGTAGATGAATCCTGCTGTGAAGAAGAACTCCCACAGAGCATCCATATCCACTTCACTGGAGATGTATGCGTTGGAATCGATGGCGCTGGTCAGAATATGGGTCAGCAGGCTGTAAGCCTGTATGCCCATATCCAGGATAGCCAGGCCGCACCGGACACCTTCCTCTTCTTCCATCTGATAGATCACCTGGGCGGAACACTTGATGTTCAGCGCCCCCGCGAAAGTCACCACCAATTCCGGGATCATCATGCCGGGGATCAGCATCCTGTCTTCCGTCTTCTCTCGAACGGAAAACCCCGAAGACGAGATGTTTTCCACCTGCATGAACACCCTCCTTCGCAGCAGGGGGTGCATAAAACTCAGGGTGGGAGAAGGAACCAGTTTCTGTCTCGTATTGCGGATCTGTTTGTTTTTGAATCGCCTGAAAATCTCCTGCGAGGGGCAGACGACCACCTCTCCATCGCCGTTGCTGAAATTGCTTCGGACATGCCGGCAAGCGCCTGAAAAGACCATTTGGCCGTCATAGTTCAAGTGAACCGTGAAGGGCTCCGACTGATTGAACCATCTGAAAGAACACGAGGCTTGAGGCTTTACGTGCAGGCGAAATCCCCTGGGGCTGAAATCAACAAGGTTTCCTTTTGCCACAAAGCCGCTCTGAATCAACTCTGCGTCGATTCCCTGGCAGGAATATCGTCTTGAACGGCGTTGACCAACCGCATACCCGGAAGTCGGCAGTACGATGGAGATCCCTTCTTTGCTCATTCCCTCGAGTTCAGCAGGCAGCAATATCATGGATCGACCGTCATCGAGGATCAGATAGAGGACACTGTAGTGTTCGAAACCGTGATCAAATCTCTCCGGTTCAGCCCAACGGCAAAAGAGAGTCTGGCCGAGAGATGGTTCGGGATGAGCCCTGACAAGGATGCTCTCTTCAAAACGGGTGTCCTGCAGGAGTACCAGCACAATACCGTCCGTGAAGTGAGCATGATTCAGAAGATTGGTCAGGGAATCCCTGCTGACTGTTTTTGCATCTTCCAGAGCGTGCATGAGGTTATGGTGTTTGAACAGCCAAGGCGGAAGCCACCCCGCTCTTTCAGACATCTGTCGAACGGATCCGACTTTCCTCTGCAGGATTCTCGCTGCATCCGTATCCATGTTGCCCCCCTTCAAGTAAGTATTTGCCTTTGATCTGCCAAGACCGCTTCATACAATGAAGTTTTACATGAGATATTCTCTGTAAGAAAATAAGGTACAGGCCTAATTCCACTTCGTTGTACTAGTGAGATTCAAGATGACGTCGATATCTCGCTTCTTCCCTTTTGACCGTTCCTATCACAAGATTCGTGCCATCTTGGGGCTTCACAGAAAACATAAAGTAGTCCTAGAGGTATCCGATACTTATCGAACAAGGTCACTTTCGCAGACGATTACCACCTGATCATTCTTAAAGAGTTGCACAAAATGGGGTGCACAAAGCACAGATTTCTGTGCATTTCACAGCGGCGATTGCTCCTGGGCATAGATAAAAAGGATGCCGTTCTTCGCAAAAATAGAAGTCACCTTGAAAAGATCGCTCGAACCCTCTCTTGAGAGGAGACTCACGTACGTTTCCCTGATCGTTTGGGGATGCACCGGGTTGACATGGTCGTATGTCTTCTCGAGGACACCTATTTCTCCTTCAGAGATGCCCCGATATAGCCGTCCAATCCAGGTCTTTCCGGGCTTCACCAGCTTTGCGTAGGCCATGTGCAGTTGAATCAGATCCTTCCAATTCGATACCTGCCGGTGGAATTCCCAGTGAAAAAGCAGATGAAAGATATTATGGAAAATTGCGGATTCCGCATGTTTTATGATTCCTTTGAACAGCTTGACTTCGGCTTCCCTGTTGACCCATGCCAGGTCGAAGTCGTAATTCAGGAAATAGGAGGGAAAGGAGATCTCCTCAAAGGCGAGTCTCAACTCTGCTGTGCGCAGACGATCTTCTCTGGGTTCATCCGGAAAAGGTTGTCGCTTCACTGTGGTTTCAGCTGCCGGGCCGGGCGTATAGGGTTCCACGGACTCCACCCGGAGCATCTCCGAGATCTCCCCTATGCTCTTGCCTTCCCTTTTCAGCCGCTGAACGAATTCGATTCTCTCGAGAACACTGTTTGGGAAATATCCGATCTTTTTGATTCCCCCTGCCCTCTCCTTAGGTCTTTGGACCACGGGCTTTGGAAGGATGCCGAGGCGAATATAGTTGTTCAGAGTCGCCCTCGATATCCCGGTTCGTTCGAGAATCTCCTTGCTGCTGATCCAGTTCTCTGGAGGCTGGGCCTGTGAATCCATGAATTTCGGTATGCTTATACTGTCTAATTGATACTGTTTATTGTCTTAGGCATGAGGAATAAATGAACATTAAGTTGAGCTTCTAACCTTATTTAAACATTGATGTCAAGCAAAAAAATAGACAGTATAATCATTTCTATACTGTCTTATTATGATGTCTAAACTGTCTAATACTCCTACCGTACACCTCGCGTTCCGCTTGAAATCGTTCGGAGGCGGAAAGTTCTCCCGACGAATGAAGCAGATTCGTCGGAGGCAGCCATCCGGACCTGTTCAGCAGGTTCTCACAGTGGGATTTTACAGCCGGAGGGAATTAAATGGAGATTTGTTGAATATCGCTTTTCCTTATCTGAGATCGCACGACTCCTCGCACCAGCAGCCCCAGGCCAAGGTCGTATTTTCGGTTTAATCTGAGGAGCACGTACCCATCCTCAATCTGCAGATTGGAGGGGATGCCCTCCCCTTTCGCGAGAGATCGAAATTCTTCTACGGTCAGCTCCATGATGGAGCCGGTCGCCTTTGGGCCGAAGAGCTGCATCAACCGCGTGGTGGGTTTTACAAATCGGCCTACCCTCTGAAACGCTTTTATGCCGCAGGCAAATACCTTGAAGGCAGCGGCGAGTCCCAGGTGTGACGATCTCTTGATCAGCCACCAGCTCTGGCCTGTTTCCAGCATTTCGTATCCAGCGAAAACTGACGGCGCGATACCGAATCTTTCCTCAAGATAACGGAGCAGCGCGACGCGATCCTCATCCTTTGCGAAGCCTGGCCACGAAGAATCCCACTGAATCGACTCTGTGGGGGTAGAACCTGGCGGTGCTTTCCATTCGGGGGTCATAGTTCTCTCCTTTCCATGAGCGAAGCCCCGGCTCATGAGGGAATCCCAGATGAATCGGGAGAAGATCGGCATTCCTGTTTTCCAGCAGGTGCTGAACCACGGCCTCATTCTCCGCGGGGTCGTAGGTGCAGGTCGAGTACACCATCTCCCCGCCCTCTTTCAGAAGGTCGAAGCCGCGAAGAATGGCCCTCTTCTGGAGATTCAGAAGCCTCGGCCTGAAACCTCTCTCCTCGTAGTACGAAAAGGGGCTCCCCAGTCGAACTCTCCCCTCCCCTGAGCAAGGCACATCTGCGAGCACGTAGTCAAAGGAATGCCTTAAAGGGAATTCCTGCGCAGGATAACCCGTGATGACCGTATTCATAACCCCCAGCCTGGCAAGGGTATGCCCAAGGGGTATGCGCCTTCCCGAATAAAGCTCGTTGGCAATGACAAGACCGGTATTGTCCATCAGCTGTGCCAGGTGGGAAGTCTTTCCGCCCGGAGAGGCACAGAGATCGAGCACAAAGGACTCAGCTTTCACTCCGAGCGCAATGGATGCGAGACAGGAGGTCAGGGCCTGGGGATGAATGTACCCTAATGCATACTCCAGCAACTTCCCGGGGTTCTCGAGTCCCGGTGCAGCGATCAGCGTGTTGTCCCCTTCTCTCACTCCCTCCACATGAATCTGCCGGGACAGGAGCTTTTCCATGACGAGGGAAGGATCGCATTTGATGGAGTTGACTCGAAGATGGGTGGGAAGGGATTGTTTCAGACTGTCCAAAAACAGGCCGAAATCAGGGATGATGTCACGATACTTATCAAAAGCATCGAGATTTTCCGTTCGATGCGTGCTCATTTTCCCATGACAATATCGGAAATGACCTTCCTTTGAATCTCGGATGTCCCTTCATAGAGAGTGAAAACCCTTGCGTCCCGATAATATCTCTCCACAGGAAAATCCTTCATATACCCATAACCGCCGTGGATCTGCAGGGCATGATAGGCAACCTTGTTTGCCATCTCGGAGGCAAAGACCTTGGCCATCGAAGCGGCCTTGGAAAAGTTTTCCCCTCTGTCCTTCATGGCCGCGGCATTCAAGGTGAGCAGCCTTGCCGCCTCGATGCTGGTGGCCATATCTGCAATCATCCACCGGATCCCCTGAAACTGTCCAATTGGCTTGTTGAACTGAATACGCTCCCTTGCATAGCTCACGGCCGCGTCCAAACATGCCTGTCCCAAGCCGACGGACTGGGAAGCAATGCCGATTCTACCGCCGTCCAGGGAGGCCATGGCAATGACGAATCCCTCGCCCTCGTTTCCCAAGAGGTTCTCCCTGGGGATTCTGCAATCTTCGAAAACCAGTTCCACGGTGTCCGAACCGCGCAATCCCATTTTTTCCTCGACCTTGCCCACGGAAAAGCCCGGGGTCCCCTTCTCTACAACAAAGGCGCTGATTCCGCGATGCTTTCTTGCACGGTCCGAATAGGCGGTTACGACAGTGACGCCCGAGTTCTTTCCCGATGTGATAAAAGTCTTGGTGCCGTTGATCACATAGCTGTCGCCGTCCCTGATCGCCGTGGATCTCTGCCCGGCCGGATCGGAGCCTGCGCTTGCCTCTGTGAGCGCGAAGGATCCGATTATCTTTCCTGCGGAGAGTTTTCTGAGATAACGATCCTTGAGGAAATCCGAGCCGAAAAGAAAGATGGGACCGCATGCCACTGAGTTGTGCACGGACATGATCACGGCTGTTGAGGCGCACGCATATGCGACCTCCTGAAGTGCCAGAGAGTAGCTGATCGTATCCACTCCTGCGCCGCCGTATTCAGCCGGCACACTCATTCCCATGAGACCGAGGTCGCCCATTTTGCTCAGAATCTCGCCGGGAAATTCTCCTTTTCGGTCGCGCTCCGAGGCAGTGGGCAGGATTTCCGCCCTGGCGAAATCCCTGACCATGGCCCGGATCATCTTGTGCTCTTCAGTCAGCTCGAAAGGCATGTGTTCCCCTTTAAGGAGTATAAAGCACAACGAGAAGTTCAGCTTTCACGCTGCTGATATTTCTCATTTTATGGACAATAGTAGAATTGAAGTGAAGACTCTGGCCGGGTGAGAGGATATTTTTGTTCTCCCCGACCATCACCTCCATCTTCCCCTTGAGCACATAAACGAATTCCTCACCCTGGTGCTGGTAGCTCACCCCCTTGTGAAGGGATTTGGGCTCAACGTGGATCTTGAATGCCTTGAGGTGCTTGTGTTTGGCCTCAGGCGTCAGGTTCTGGTAGCTGTATGCCTCGGTCCTCTTCTCGTAGTCTTCGGCCGAGCGACTTCCGGCCTTCTCTTTTTCTTCCTTCAGCAGGACTCCTGAGTCGATTTCCAGTGCCCGCGAGATCTGCAATATGGCGGAGACCGGGGGAATGACCTCTCCCTTTTCGATCTGAGCCAGAAAGGCCGGGCTCAAGCCTGTCTCGTTGGCCAGATGAAGGAGGGTCATGTTCCTCTCTTTTCTCAACTTCATGACCCTTTTCGCAAAGGGCTGTGAAACGGACTTGCCTGCCATAGAATTCACCTCTCAATGATCTCCATTCATTTCCTTGCTCTGCCTGTCGTTCCCTGGGCGTAGAGCCCTGATCATCTGTGCTATGAGGCCGGCCACAATCGCAGCACTGAAGAGGATGATCATGGTGGACGCGATAAAAGACATTATGAACAGGGCGGGATCCGTGAGATAAAAGGACGAAACCAGAACATGAATCCCGAAAAGGATGAAGAAGCAGCCGCAGAGGGTCAGGACGATCCTGCCCAGCCACCACAACACCACATCAGATCTTCGGGGTTCTGCATTCACTCCCTGGACCTGTGAAGAAATCACTCCGCCTTTTCCTCACGGGAAACTCGAACATCCTCTTTGACCGGCACATCCCGTTCCAGCCGAAGCTTGGAAAGCACGAGATTGTCACAGGCCGAGTATGGATCGATCTCCCCGCTCAGAACTGCGGCGACCGCCTCTTCGAACTCGCCGCTGCTCTCCAGCCGATCGAATACCTCCTGGACGATCCGGTTCCTGACCATGTCGGCAAGCTCTTCACGCAACATTTTTGTTTTGCGACCGAAACGCAACGTGGCCACCGACTCGGAGAGGTATCGCCTGTGTTTTTCAATCTCCTCCAGGAATTCGGCCACCCCCTTGTCGAACACGGCTTCAACTTTCAGAATGGGCGGAACCCAGCCCCCCTGCTCGTGTTTCTTCTGATCCATGTCGATCATGAGACGCAGGTCGGCGAGAGTCTTCTCAGCCCCTTCCCTGTCCGCCTTGTTGATGACAAAGATATCCCCGGTTTCAAGTATCCCGGCCTTGATCGCCTGAATGTCGTCGCCCATGCCGGGAATAGTCACGATCACTGTGGTCTGAGCCGTCTTCACCACGTCCACTTCGTCCTGCCCCACCCCGACCGTTTCCACTATGATGACATCCTTGCCCATCGCATCCAGCACGTCGATTGCACTTCGAGTGGAGAGGGTAAGACCGCCGAAGTAGCCGCGCGTTGCCATGGAACGAATGAAAACACCCTCGTCCAGGCTGTGACGCTGCATCCGCACCCGGTCCCCCAGAATGGCGCCTCCGCTGAAAGGACTCGTGGGATCCACCGCAAGAACTCCAACAGTCCTGCCCTGCTTCCTCAAGTGGTTGATCATCTGATCGACCAGGGTGCTCTTTCCTACTCCGGGAGCCCCTGTGATCCCAATGACGTAAGCCTTGCCGGTGTGAGGATAAAGCGCCTTGAGCACCTCCCGAACCCCGGGCAGCCCGTCATCGATATCGCGAATAATTCGTGCGACGGTCCTCACGTCGCCCGCAAGGATGTTCTCCACTACGCTCGACATTGCTATAAGCCTCTAGGCCTGACGTTTTCCTGAACCCAGCCCACGATCTCCTTCAGTGTGGATCCGGGAGTGAAAATCCCTTTTACACCAAGGGCTTTCAGTTTCGGGATATCGTCGTCAGGGATGATTCCCCCGCCGCACACCACGACACCCGCAGCTCCCTGGCCATGAAGGAGCTCCACCACACGGGGGAATAGATACATATGTGCGCCTGCAAGACTGGAGAGTCCGACCATGTCCACGTCTTCCTGTATAGCGGCCTTGACGATCTCTTCCGGTGTCTGATGGAGACCCGTGTATACCACCTCGAAGCCCGCATCCCGAAATGCGCGGGCGATGATCCTCGCACCGCGGTCATGGCCGTCCAGTCCCGGCTTTGCCACCATCACCCTGAGCTTTCTCCCTTTCACTATTCGCCCCCGCACCAAAGCAGTAAGAGTTAATGGTTAATGGTTATCAGTTAAGAAGGTTTGTTATTTTTAACTATTAACGATTAACTGATAACTATTAACTTTCACTTCAACAAGATAGGTTATGATCCAAAAATCAATTAGATTTTCCGATGGCAGATGTCCGCTGACAAGTGCTAAATGATCAGTAAATCCCCGGGTCCCTGTACTCCCCGAAAACCTTCCTGAACACGTCGCACACCTCCTGGAGCGTAGCGTACTCTCTGACTGCATCGATAATCGGCTCCATCACATTCCGCCCGCCGGAGCATGCATCCTCCAGACGAGACAGACACTCCCGTACTCTGCCGTTGTTCCTCTGTTCCTTGATCCTGTTCGTCTTTTCAATTTGGAACCGCTCCAGTTCCTCGTCCAGTTCAAGCAGTTCCACAGGCAGGCTTTCCTCGGTCGCGTACCGGTTCACCCCCACAACGATCCTCTTCTTTTCATCGACCTGATTCTGAAAATGGTAGGCTGCGTCCGCGATCTCCTGCTGCGGGTAGTTTTTCTCGATAGCCGCAAGCATACCGCCCAGGTCATCGATCCTCTTGATGATCGCGAAGGCCTCCTCCTCCATCTCGTTGGTCAGGGCCTCTACGAAAAAAGAGCCGCCCAAAGGATCGATGGTGTTTGCCACACCCGATTCGTCGGCAATGATCTGCTGTGTCCTGAGAGCGATGGTGGCGGCTTCTTCCGTCGGAATGGCAAGCACTTCGTCGAGGGAATTGGTGTGAAGGGACTGGGTCCCTCCCAAAACCGCTGCCAGGGCCTCGATGGCAGTTCGCACCACATTGTTATACGGCTGCTGTGCGGTCAGGGAGCAGCCCGCTGTCTGCGTATGAAAACGCATCCACCACGACCTTGGATTGCGTGCCTTGAATCGCTCCCTCATGATCACTGACCACATGCGTCTGGCGGCCCTGAATTTAGCGATCTCCTCGAAAAAATCCATATGGGAATTGAAAAAAAAGGAAAACCGAGGCGCGAAGTCATCGACTTCGAGCCCGCGCTCTATCGCCGCCTGTGTGTAAGCTATCCCGTCTGCGAGGGTGAAGGCCAGTTCCTGGACTGCTGTTGAGCCGGCCTCCCGGATATGATAGCCGCTGATGCTGATGGTATTCCACCGGGGGACTTCCCCGGTCCCGAACTCGACCGTATCGGTGATCACGCGGAGCGAGGGTTTAGGCGGGCACATGAAGGTTTTCTGGGCAATGAATTCCTTCAGCATGTCATTCTGGATGGTTCCCCCGAGATCGCGCCTCGGAATTCCCCGCTTCTCGGCCATGGCAATATACATTGCCCAGAGCACCGATGCAGGAGGGTTGATGGTCATGGAGGTGGTGAGTTTTTCGATAGGAAGACCTTCGAACAGTTCCTCCATGTCCGCAAGAGAATCGATGGCGACACCGCACTTGCCGCATTCCCCCCTTGCCCTGGGTGAATCGGAGTCGTACCCCATCAGCGTCGGCATATCAAAAGCGGTGGAAAGACCGGTCTGGCCTTCTTTCACGAGATGATGAAAACGTCTGTTCGTGTCTTTCGCAGTGCCGAGCCCGGCAAACATGCGCATCGTCCACAACCGCCCGCGGTACATGGACGGCTGGATGCCCCTGGTAAAAGGGTACTCACCGGGAAATCCGATTCTCTTTTCAAAATCCTGGTTTCCCACATCCTCGGGCGTGTAGATGGGCTTGACTTCGCGGTCCGAGACAGTGGCGAATCTCTCGAGCCGCTCCGGCGCGCCGGCCAGAACCTCCTTCAGGTTCTGCTCCCACCTCTTGTAGGCCTCCCTCAAATCCCTGAACAATTCATCATTGTAAGTCAAGGACATAGCAGCACCCCTGTAAAGAGTTCAAGAATGAACCGCGGAATAACCAATGTCAAATGGTCCATATCGAACTCGGGTTCGATATTCTGTAACACTTTAGCTCTATGAAACATCCGGTTGAGTGAGGTTTGGGCATGGGGTCTTTTTTCAAAAGCGAGGAGCGCTTTCTCTCTTATATGCTTCCTTTCAGAGCTCTGACAAGGTGGCCTGTAATAAAACCTCGTAGACGCAAGTTGCTTTCCTGCTCAATCTGGCACCTCTTTGCATGCCGCATCAGGTCCCAGAACGGGTTGGAGCGCTCGAACCCCTCTTCTCCCATGATCTGGGCGCCTTCCAAAGCCGCCTTCATCGCTCCATCCGCACTGTAGAGCTTAGCCATGGCAGCTTCCTTTTCAAATGGCTTGTGCCGATCCGCCAGCCAGGCCGCCTTCAGGGTCAGCAGTTCCGAGGCATCGAGTAACACGGCCGCGTCCGTCAGCGCCCACTGCACCGCTTGCGAGGAGAAGAGGGCTCTTCCCGACGGTCCCGGCTTTGCGGCGAAATCCAGGGCCCCCTCCAGGAATGCCCGCCCTACTCCTACCGAGCGTGCGGCCAGACCGATCCAGTTCTTCGGCCTGGTATTGATCAGGCACTTCAATCCTTGTCCGGGTTCGCCCAGGAGCCCGTCTCCGTCCACCGGGCAATTTTCCAGATGCAGCTTTATTGTCTCTGCATAGCCCGGTCCCTCTTCAGGGACCAGCCGAATTCCGGAGGTATGCCGAAGATCGAGCACAAAGAGGCTGATTTCCCCGGAGCCGGAGCCCTCCCCGGTTTCCGCCGGAAGTATGCAGTGGGAGGGGAGAACACCGTTGCCCATCAGATCCTGATGCCCGTTGAGAATCCACCCTGACCCGGATCGCAGCGCGCGGATCCGCACATGGCCCGGCTCCGAAACAGGATGGTTCAACACCACCGAGCCGATTCCTTCCCCCAAGGCGCAGGGTCGGAGGTACTTTTTTCTTTGTCCCTTTTTTTCGAATTCCAGGAGTGAATGACAGTAGAGAGAATTGTTTACGAACACGGCCGCGCCCAACGAAGCACAGGCCTTTGATATTTCCATCAACGCGAGAGCATAGCCGACATGGCCTTTTCCACCGCCCCCGTCCTCCGCCGGCACCGCAGCGGACATCATCTGCAATTCCCCGAGCTGCCGGATGATATCCGCAGGAATCCTTGCTTCCTCGGCGTGGCTCCGACGGGATCTGACCACCTCTTGTGCAAACCCGCGGGCCCTCTCGCCAAATTCCCTCTGTTCTGCTGTTGGTTCAAAATCCACGGGTCTGTTGCCGAAAGTCCTTATCCCTTGCCGAGCAATGCGCCGGCGATTGTATTTTTTTGTATCTCTCGCGTGCCTTCATAGATCTCCATGATCTTGGCATCGCGGTAGAACCGCTCCACCTCATACTCGAGCATATACCCGTAGCCCCCGTGGAGTTGAATGGCTTCATCCGCCACTTCCACAGCCACCTTTCCCGCGTACATCTTTGCCATGGAGGTCAGCTTGGGATCGATGATTCCCTGATCGTAATTCCATCCCGCCTTATGGACGATGAGCCTGGCGGTCTCGATCTTTGTGGCCATGTCTGCGAGCTTGTGCTGGGTTACCTGAAACTCGGAGAGTTTCTTGTTGAACTGGCTCCTTTCCTTGGTGTAGGCCAGAGCGCGATCGAATGCGCCCTGAGCGACCCCCAGGGCCTGAGCGGCGATCTCGATACGGCTCTCGTCGAAGAATTCCAGCACCTGGTAGAATCCCCTGTTTTCCTTTCCAACCAGGTTTGTGACCGGCACCTTCACGTTATTGAACGAAAGTTCGGCAGTGGCGGTCATCTTGATGCCCATCTTCTCGCCCACATCAGCGCTTGTGAATCCCGGCGTCCCTCTTTCCACCAGAATGACGGACTGTCCCCTGTAACTCGGCTTTGCCTGCTCGTCGGTCTGGCAGAGAACCACGGTGAAGTCGCTGATGGTGCCGTTCGTGATGAACGTTTTCCCACCATTGATGACATACTCGCTTCCGCTTTTTACGGCAGTGGTATTCATGAGCGTGATATCGCTTCCGTGGTCCGGCTCGGTGAATCCGCCGCTGGAAATCGCCTCCCCTCTGGTGATCGGGGTGAGATATTTCTCCTTCTGCTCTTCAGTGCCGAATCGAAGGATGATCTCGGATGCAAAATCAGAAAGGGTCAGGGCGATTCCCAAACCGGAATCCCTCCTGCAGAACTCCTCCACGATGAGCGCGTTCTCGAAAATCCCGTATTCCTGTCCCCCGAATTTCTCGGGAAAGTGTATCCCGATAAAACCAAGGCCGCACGCTTTTTTCCAGATCTCTTTGGGAAACTTGTGGGCTCTTTCATGCTCCAGGGCGATATCCTTGTCGAACTCCCCCTTTGCAAAATCCCTTGCAGCTTTCTGAATAGCTTCCTGTTCCTTACTCAGCTTGAAGTCCATATCCCCCCCATCGAGTCTCCCTTAGACCAGTTCTCCCTTGAAGCTGGGCTTTCTCTTCTCCAGGAACGCGGACATCCCTTCCTTTGCATCCGGCCCGGATATGCAGAGGCTGAAGGCATCCACCTCCATGTAGCCGCCGCTTCGCAGATCCACGTCATATCCCCTGTCGATACACTGTTTGATGGCCCGGAGGGCCACCTTTCCCTTGGTTGCGATCAGCTTCGCGGTCTTCATGGTCTCTTCCCAGAGCCGGTCTGCCGGAAAAACCCTGTTCACCAGGCCGATCTCCTTTGCCTCCTGGGCGCTGATCATTCCACCGGTCATGCAGATCTCTTTGGCCATCCCTTTGCCCACCAGCCTGGGAAGATTCTGGGTGCCGCCGAACCCGGGGATAATCCCCAGGTTGATCTCGGGCTGGCCGAATTTGGCATTCTCGGACGCATAGATGAAGTCGCAGGCCATGGCCATTTCCGTGCCCCCGCCGAGGGCAAACCCGTTCACGCAAGCGATCACCGGGATGGGAAGGCTGTTGAGCCGGGAGATCATCTCATGTCCTTTCGCAGACCAATTCCTCGCCTCCAGAGGAGAGAGATTTACCATGTACCCGATGTCGGCCCCCGCAACAAAGGCCCTGTCGCCTTCTCCGGTCAGGATCAGGACCTTGATGGATGAATCGAATTTCACCTGATCCAGGGCCTGTCCAAACTCGTCCATCAGCGCCGGATTGAGTGCATTGAGCGCCTTGGGACGGTTGAACTTGATGACAGCCACCCCCCCCTCTGCCTGGTAGATGATATTCTCGTAAGCCATATCCAAGCTCCTTTGCTTTAGGAAACCATGATTTTGATCAAACAGCGTCTTGTATGAAACTAGAGGTCATTTTCGTGATCGTTCAGGTGGCCGGCACCTGTGTCGACAATCAGAACCGGCCACCGATCATCGACCTCTTCCCTACGCTTGCTCCAGCACCATGGCCATTCCCTGACCGCCTCCGATGCACAGGCAGGCAAGCCCCAGGGCGTGTCCCTTCCGGATCATCTCATGGGTCAGGGTCACCACGAGTCTCGCACCTGAGCAGCCGATCGGATGCCCGATAGATATGCCGCTTCCGAGGAGATTCGTCTTCTCCGGGTCGCATTTGAGCTCCCGTATGCAGGCAATCGCCTGCGATGCAAACGCTTCGTTCAGCTCGACGGTCCCGAAATCGTTCATCGAGAGCTTCTCCCGCTGCAGGATCTTTCTTACCGCGGGAACCGGCCCGATCCCCATGTAGGCTGGATCGACACCTCCTGTTGCATAGGCCCGGATCTTCACCAGAGGCTTCAACCCGTATTCCTTCGCCTTCTTTTCAGACATGACGAGAAGGGCTGCAGCAGCGTCGTTGATGCCCGAGGCATTTCCGGCCGTTACGGTCCCGTCCTTCTTGAAGGCGGGCGGGATCTTCCCCATCTTCTCTACCGTGGTGTCCATCGGACGCTCGTCCGTATCGAACACGATCGGATCGCCCTTTCTCTGCGGAATGATCACCGGCACGATCTCCTCCTTGAAGAGGCCGTCGGCAATCGCCTTCCTGGCCCTCTGGTGACTGAGGGCGCCGAGCTCGTCCTGCTCTTTCCTGGAAATACCATAAAGCGCAGCGATGTTCTCGGCCGTGATGCCCATGTGGTAACCATAGAAGATCTCGAAAAGGCCGTCAAAAACCATGAGATCCACCAGGTCCGTGTTGTTCATCCGCGCACCCCATCTTGCGGCCGGCAGGCTGAAAGGAATGAGACTCATGTTCTCCATTCCCCCTGCCAGCACCACCTCGGCATCCCCGGCACGGATCGACTGAGCGGCGAGGGCTATTGCCTTCATGCCTGATGCGCAGACCTTGTTGATCGTGAACGCGTTGGTCTCCTTTGCAATGCCGGCCTTGATGGATGCCTGTCTGGCCACATTCTGGCCCTGGCCGGCCCCGACCACATTGCCCATGATCACCTCGTCCACACGCACCGCTCTCAGGGACTGCCCATAGTCATAAGCCTTCTTCTCCAGATCCACCATGCCCTTGCCCTTGAGCAGATCCGGCTCGAATCGGGTCACATCTTCCGTGGCTACAGGTCTCAAGCCTGCCCTTTTCAGCGCTTCCTTTAAAACCAGAGCGCCAAGCTCCACCACGGGCGTACTCTTCAACGTCCCACCAAAAGACCCCACCGGGGTCCTCGCACCAGCAACAATCACAACATTATCCATAACTGTCTCTCCTTTTCGGTTTCAATTCTTTTGCGGCCGGCGAGCATGGAATTGAGCTTTCACAACTGCTCGCAACGCAAATCTCGAAACGTCCTTATTCGTTGTAGACCACCAGGGTCACAGCCTCACCCCCGCCCAGGCATAGAGAGGCCTCCCCTACTGCGGCTCCGCGAGCTTTCATTGCGTAGATGAGGGTGGTCAACACCCTTGCGCCGCTCGCACCGATGGGATGCCCGAGGGCGACGGAGCCGCCATGCACATTCACCTTTGAAGGATCTATGCCCAGTTCTCTGTTGATTGCCAAGGATGAGGAACTGAAGGCCTCGTTGATCTCGTGCAGATCGATCTCTTCCACCTTGAGCCCCGCCTTTCCCAGAACCTTGGGTATGGAGAGGATAGGAGCCACGAGCACATACTTCATATCCAGCCCGGCGGCGCCTTGCGCACCCACGCGAACCATGGGCTTGCACCCAAGCTCCCTGGCTTTGTCCCTGGACATCAGGACAAGCGCAGATGCGCCGTCGCTGATCTTGGAGGCGTTTCCGGCGGTAACCGTCCCACCCTTTTTAAAGGCCGAAGGGAGCTTGGAAAGCGCCTCGAACGTGGTTCTGGGCTTACGCAGCGGGACCTCATCCGTGTCAAAGACCTTGACCTCGCCCTTTCTTCCCTTGACCTCGACGGGAACGATCTCCTCACTGAACTTTCCGTCCTCTATGGCATTCCAGGCCTTCTGATAGGATTCAAAGGAGAACCGGTCCATGTCCTCGCGGCTGATGGAGTATTTATCCGCCACGAGCTCCGCGCTCATGCCCATGTGGAAATCGTTCACATGGTCCCAGAGACCGTCATGGACCATGCCGTCTATGACCTTTCCGGTGTTCATCCGGTACCCTGTCCGGGCCTTGTCGAGCATGTAGGGACAGAGATTCATATTTTCAAAGCCGCCGGCAACGACCACGTCGGCATCCCCGCATTGGATAGCCTGGGCCGCCAGCATCACGGCCTTCAACCCGGACCCGCAGACTTTGTTTACGGTGATGGCGCCGACGCCCCATGGGAGTCCGGCCTTGACCATAGCCTGTCTTCCCGGATTCTGACCAAGCCCGTGAGGAAGAACGCACCCCATGATGACCTCGGACACATCCTCCGGTCTGATCTTCGATCGCCTGATCGCCTCTTTGATCACGAGCGCCCCAAGATCCGTAGCCGGCACAGTGCTGAGAGAGCCTCCGAAGTCCCCAAGGGGAGTCCTGCACGCGCTGGTTATCACCACTTCTCTCATGCCTTCTCCTTTCAAACCGAACGGTATCGAACAAAAAAAGAATATATCGATTCAGCCTTCTCTAATCAAGAAGATAAACTCACCCCATTTCCCTTGCATTTGCCGACCGTTTTCAATAGAGTTCAGGCTGGCCGAGGTATCATCCGGCTTCATGCTCCCTTTGGAGCAGCCACATCTTTGTGAGGAAAATCCATGAACCCACTTGCCGAAGAGCTGAACGAAATCATTGTCAATGAAAACATCCATATTTATGAGATGCTCTCTCAGGTCGGGAAGGATCTCTACTTTCCAAAGGGCATTCTGTCGCAGAGCGCCGAGGCCAAGGAGAAGGCCCACAAGTTTAATGCAACCATCGGCATGGCTACCGAAGAGGGAAGAACAATGTTCCTTCCTTCCGTCATGTCGCTGATCGGGGGATTCAAGCCCGAAGAGGCCCTCACCTATGCCCCTTCCTTCGGAACCATGCCTTTGCGGACAGTGTGGAAGGAAGCGATCGCAGAGAAGAACCCTTCACTTTCCGGAAAGAAATTCAGCCTTCCCATCGTGAGCCAGGCCATCACGCATGGCCTGAGCGTCATCGCGGATATGTGGGTTGACCCCGGCGATGTCATCATCCTGCCGGATAAACTCTGGGGAAATTACAGCCTGATCTTTTCGGTCCGGAGGGGGGCGAGGGTCGCTCAATACCCCCTGTTCAACGCCGCTAAGGGGTTCGATCTGGAAGGCTTCAGACAGTGTCTGGAGAGGGAGGCGGCCAAGAACGGCAAGCTGGTAATCATTCTCAATTTTCCGAACAACCCGACCGGGTACACCATTTCTCCCGCGGAGGGGGACCGGATCGCCGACATGCTCACCGAAATGGCCGGCCGCGGGACGAACATCCTGGCTGTTCTGGACGATGCCTACTTCGGACTCTTCTACGAGGAGAACGTCCTCAAGGAATCGCTGTTCACTCGCCTCCTGGACAGGCACGAGAGACTCTTTGCCGTGAAGCTCGATGCGGCAACCAAAGAGAATTTCGTTTGGGGTCTGAGGGTGGGGTTCATCACCTATGGCGGCTGCCTTGCAAAGGACCATGACCGTGTCTATAATGCCCTGGAAAGAAAGACGGCCGGTGCAGTGAGGGGATCGATTTCGAACGCTTCGCAACTGAGCCAGTCTATCGTCTGCAAGTCTCTCCAGGCTCCGGGCTACAAGACCGAAAAAGAAGCCAAGTTCCAGATCATGCAGGAAAGAGCCCTGGAGGTGAAGAGGGTCCTCGCCAACCCGAAGTTTGAGAAGGCGTGGGAGTACTACCCTTTTAACTCGGGGTATTTCATGTGCCTTCAGCTCAAGACCGTTGAGGCGGAACCCCTGAGGATGCACCTGCTGCAGAGATACGGAGTGGGGCTGATCTCACTCGGCAAACATGACCTTCGCGTCGCATTTTCCTGCGTTGACAAGCACGATATCCGGGAGCTCTTCGATCTGATCCTGCAAGGGGTCAAAGACCTGGAATCCGGAGATGTGGAAAAACGCTGAGAAATTCAAGAACACGATTCAGTCTCAGTCATGGGCGGCACAATGTCCCATGACGGAAGAGTTTCTGACTCACCTCGTCGACTGGATCAAGCAGGATGTGTTCCCCGCTTTCTTGGCAGAGGTTGTCAGTCAGGTCGACTCCATTGTGGAGATCGACCCTGACCTGCCCGAGCGTCAGATCCTCACAAAGGCCACCCGATACATGGTCGATTTCCTGGGCGCGCTCTCCGCTTCCGTAAGGATTTATGACCCTGAAACGGGCCGATTGCTCTCGTTCGGTTCCTATCCTCCCCAGGATGACCGGAGAGAAGCATTCATCCCCATCGAGAAAAGCATTGCCGGGGAGGTGATCAAGTCTCAGCAGCCCTACTTCGTTCCGAGCATCAGCAGAGAGCCTCTCTACCTCGACAAGAGCGTGATCGAGAAGAAGGGGGCCAGATCCCTCATGGCCATTCCCTGTTCCATTCCCCGCTTCTATCCCCATGAGCGGGACACGGTCGGGGTGATCCAGATTTACTATCCGGAAGACAACCGCGTCTTTGCATCCCTGGAAGTGCAGGCGGCAGGGCTCTTGGCCAGGAGGCTCAGCTTTGCCATTGCGCGCAAGAAGATCCTCTCGCTCTTCAAAGTGAACGATAAGAAAGAGGCCATAGTCCGCAAGATCTTCCTTACACTCGGCATGCGCGAAGGCGTGAAGATGAGAGATGTCTTCAACCGCGTAATGCCGGAGCTTGCAGACATTGTCAATGTGCAGAGCTGCGCCCTGTTCTCGGTTTCAGAAGACATGGAGCACGTGGTGCTCGAGGCCGGGTACCCGGATTATGCGGGGTATCACGGGGTCGGCAAGAGCTTCCCGGTAACAAGCGAGCCGGTATTCGAGATAGTTCTGAATAGGAGATTCTACGGGGAGGACTCCCCGTTTGAGGTCATCACCCCCTCCTATGTGCTGGTAAGGGATCCCCAGAAAAGCCTCGTCATCTCGAAGAACCTGAGACAATTCGCCGCCTCTCACAACATCAACTCCATTCTCTATATCCCCCTCAACGTTGGCGAGGAGATCACCCATTTCATGACATTCGACGCCCTGGACCAGCGGAAGCGCTACACAGAAGATGAGATCGATATCTTTCTCTTTCTTGGAAGGGAGCTGATGAAGGCGCAGAGAATGGAAAGGCTCGATGACATCCTGCACGACTTCAAGAACCCCGCTCTTGCCACTGCAGGGTTTGCGCGCAGGTTGAAAGCCAAGCTGGAGCAGGGGGACCTCAAACAGGACGACCCTACTGTCAGGAAGTACCTGGATATCCTGCTGGAGGAAACCACCCGTCTCCAGGAAATGGCGCTCAGCCTCTATCAGCGGGGGAAGCAGCAGACCGTCAACCTGACCCGGATGCTGAAGAACCGTTTCGAGATCAACAAGGAAGCCATCAAAGAGCTCATGAAGCAGGACATCGAGCTCAAGGAAGGACCCTTCGATGATTCCTTGCATGTTCGATGCTATCCCCTTCACCTGGAGAGGATTCTGGACAACCTGCTCAACAATGCCACGAACGCCATACCCCCTCAGGGAGGAATCCTTCAAATCAAGACATTCCTTGACGACAAATGGGCCTGCGCCGAGATCACCAATTCAGGACTGATCTCCGAAGAGGAAAGACTTCGGCTCCTGGAGGGGGAAGGAAGGGGAAGAGGGCTCTACATCACCCACCGCATCATCGGGATCATGAAGGGCAAAATCGACATCCGCCTCGGCAAGAATACCACCACTCTGGTAGTATGCCTGCCACCGGACTCGCAGACAAGAGGAGAAGAGTAAAGATCCGGCTCCGAGGGGCCAGCTTTGATGCACCCCGGAGGGGTGGAGTTTTCAGCATCGGAACGAGTGCCGGAATAATGGAATGATGAAACAGTGGAATGTTGGGAACAACAACCAAAACTGGGAGATGTTGTGTGCCGCAAGATTTGGCTTTTCTTTAAAGCCCATTATTCCACAATTCCATTATTCCAACATTCCAAGAGGACTTTTTACGGCCAAGCCATTTGTCTCCGACCTGGCCGGCGGGGCCAGGTTTTCCTCGATGCAATAATGGGTCCGGCTTTTCTCCGAACCCCCATCTTGCCTTTCATACTTCCGGTCCATATAATATAAAAAAACAGTTCCTGTCATATCGCCTGGTGTGTCAGGTACCAGTTAAAATTTTATTCATTCGCAAGCGCCTATGCCCAGCATGTTGTGGATCACCGATTTGAAGCATTTACTCTCCCCCGAGGGCTCGATCGAGCCGCGTTCGGGTCCCGCGCTGAGACTTGCAAAGCATCTTACATCGATTGTAGCGGAGATCACCGCAGATCTTGGGGAGGAGATATCCTTTCCAAAGGTGCGCTGCCGCCGGAGGCCGAAGCGAAAGCCGTGTCCAGGAACCATCGAATCCTTTATGGATCCCGCGACGGGTGAAATTGTGTGGTGGTGCCCGGAGTGCCACGACGGCGGCTACATCAGCAATTGGGAAGGCACACTCTGGGACTTCTCGGAGGAGCGTTCGCCCAGGCACTGAGAAAGCACGCTTCTCCTGAACCGCCCCCCTGGCGCGCCATCCTCGTTCCCTTCTTACCAGCCTGCTTCGCATGGGACTCCCTTTCCATGACGTTTCTGCCTTGCTCCATGTGCGGCTATTTCTTGACAAACAAGCAGTTTTTTGCCACACACCTCCAGAAAGCATCGTCTCATCTTGATCCCTATTTCAAAGGTGTGCTTTCATCGCCTGTAGTCCTGACACCGCCGGAGCGGTTGATCCTGAAGGCCGGCAACCGATTGACACCTTGCAAAAGGAGGCAAGCGGTGAAAGGTGTTTTGGCGCCGGCCGTCCTGATATTTTTCGCGTGGTGTTTTTTTCTCCGTTCATGCGTTGGAAAACCCGCCGCAACTCTCCTCTCTCGGATCCCTATTGTTGGAAAAAATGCAGCTGAGCCATGCCCCGTTCGTCTATGCCGGGCCGGCGCGCGGAGGACGATTAAGGAAAAACGGCAAATGGTCGATACACAAAAAAGACCCCGACTGACACGATTGTTCAAAAATCGCCCAACCCAAAGGCCCGTTGGAGGGTTGAGGGTATGTAAATCGCAATCGAGGAGCGACCACAGATGGTGATGAAGAACATAATCATGGCAATAGCCGGTTTGACCGTACTGGCTTTGGCAAATCCCGCGGCCGCCCGTACGGATATGACGGCTCCTTTTCCCGAAGAGGCCGCCATCCTGGAGAGAATGGAAAAGGAATCTTCGCCGCTGCTCCAAGCCGAGCTGGCCGGGGTCCGGGCCCGCCATGCGGCAACCTGTTATGAGAGGTGGCAGGCTTCCGGCAAGAGTGTCGATCTGCAGCAGGCGATCTTCTACGCTGCCTCGGCCGCGGAGCTGAGCCCCCAATGGGATCGGCCCCGGATGCTGCTGGGCATGATCTACTCCCGCTTTACCGGAGACAAGGAAACCCTTGAGCTCGCCGCCGAACTCCTCATCGAGGCGATCGATATCAACCCCGCAAACGGTCCGGCCCAACTGCTCCTGGCCCAGGTGTTGATGAACCAGGGCCGCTTCTGGTCCGCCATCGAGCAGTACCAGAGCCTGTTTGTCAAAAGCAAGGCCATGATCACGCCGATGAACACGGCCCCCCTGGCCCTCTGTTACATCCTGGACAACCGGATCCGGGCCGGGGTCCTCTATTTTGATCGCCTGGCCGCCGAGCATCCGGGCCATCCCGCCGTGGCCGTCGGCCGGGCCGTTCTGCTCAAACATTCGGGAGAACCCGGCCGGGCCGGGGAGATCCTGGCGAACCTGGCTTCCTCGGCCGAGGCCGGCCCGGAGCTGCGCCGATATGCCCGCGCTTTGAAGGGTTCCTGGGACAGGGAGGCAGGGCGATGAGAAAGATTGTCATCCATTTGTCCGGCCTGGTCCCCTTCCTGCTCGCGGCCCTCTTCTGCATGGACGGTATCACGGCCTCTGCCGCTGATTTTACCGACCTGAACGAGGTGCTCCGAACCTTTGCGGATTCCCGCCTGACACGGGACGTCAAGTACAACTCCACCGCCGCCGAGCAAAAGACCTTCATGGACACGCTCGACATGAATGTTTACCGTCCGGCGGATCAGAAGGTGGTTCGTCATGTGGAGTCCCTCCCCGAATACCAGGGCAAGAGGGTAATCACCCACGATTTCCGCACCCCCGGGACCCAGGGGGTTTCGGTCAACACCGACCGCGATGTCCGGGTCCTGGTGGAGGTGGAGCCCAACCGCTGGGTCGAGGTCCCCACCCGGAAGTGGGAGAAGGTCTATTACCGCGAATTCGCCAACCGCACCGGGTATGCCGGCGATCCGGCCGACGCGGCAGCGCTGCGCGATCATGCGTCGAAATTCCGTCAGATGCCGACCGACCGCTTCCACGTGGAGGCGAGCCACGACTACACCGACCAGACCCGGACCCTGACCTATGAACCGGACGGCCGGGGCGGGTTCAAACGCAGGATGGCCGCGGATTCCAACATCAGGGTGATGGACGGCTGGCCGGGGCGGATCAGGATCGAATCGACCCCCAACGTGGTCCGGGTCAAAGCAGGAAAGGGGCTCCTGCTCAATCCGGAGTCCATGTCCCAGATGTATTTCCAAAAGGGTTGGGCCGAACTGAGCGCGGCCCAGGCCATTGAGAATCAACTGAGGAGCACTTCCCTTTCTCCTGCCGAGCGTCTCCGTCTGGACGACCTGCGCAGGATGCACACGGCTGAGGGGCTGGCCCAGATGAAAAAAGGGGTGGAGACCCTGGAGACGGTGCGCTCCTCCTATCAGAAGCAGGGCTACCACGTCGGGGACCTGCCGAAAAACTTTCAACAGGCCTCGGAGATCGTCAAGGCCGTGAACGGCACCAGCCGGACCGATGTGGATGGTGTCATCCGCAATCTCCAGGAGCACGGGTTCCGCTCGCCGATTGAATTTGCCGACAACCTTAAGGGCCAGACCGAATCGCTGAAGTGGGCCAAAAAATCCGGACCTCCGCCCCGTCCCTCCACGCGGCTCCAAAACGCAGGCAGGATCGCGGGCTGGGCCGGCGACGTGCTCTCCATCGACCAGCGTCTCGAGGAGGCCCGGCAGGGCAGCCACCTCATCTGGAATTTCGACAAAAAGGACTCGGCTCTCACCACCGCGATGAAAACCGCCATGATCGCGGCCACCGAGCTGATCCCTATCCCCGTCATCGATGCCCTGGAGCGGGGCTGGCGGGTCGATGAGCAGGCCAAAGCATACGTAGAGGACATGGTCAAGCGTGGAGAAACGGACTGGAAGACCCATCCGTCTTTCGTCATGTTCGCCGTGGTCTCCACGGTCACCGCGGAAACAGTCGCTTCGATGACCCTCGACCCTCTCGCGGCCGGCGGTCAGGCCCTGGTCGAGGGCGGCAAGATGGTGAGAGACGTGACCAACAATTTCCTGGCCGAGTTCAGCCATGCGGAACAGCAGCGGCTGCTGGCTGAGATGAAACACGGTTCCCATGCCCGGGCCCAGCAGTTTGACCTGGGCGGTCTCTTCGGCCGGCGCGGCGGTTTTGACAGCGGCCCCCTGGCGGGCGAGGTGGAGGTGGGTGAAACCATCGCATTTGTGGTGCAGAAAAACGATCGATGGACCGACGCTTACTCCGTTCGCTGGGAAATGACCATGCCCGGGGGACAGACCTCGGTGATGAATTACGGCCAGGGCGCGGATGATCCCGAGGCAAACCGGATCCGCTTCACCGTATCCGAAGGGTTTCCTCCCGGCCCGCATACCGTGACCATCCGGATTTTTGAACGAGGAACCTACGCGCAGGTGGACTACCGCGAGGCAACCTTCACGGTCTCCGGCAGAATCGGCATCGGTGCCATCACCGCTTGCAAGGACCATTTTCTCGACCAGGGAGGGGTCCCGCTATTCAGTGCGGGCGGGGCCCGGCAGGCGGTGCCGGTCCGTCCCGGCGACGTCCTCGCCTTTGATGTGAGCCGCATCGGAAACTGGACGGAGAAGCACGAGGTGCAGTGGCTGGTCGACGGCCGGAATTACAAAACCGTGACCGGAATAGATCCCAAGGCCCATCTGCTGCGCTTTGATTCCACAGGCATGAAGACCGGCGCCTATCCCGTTGCGGTCCGCTTGATCGATACCGGCGGTTCAACGCGCAAGATCGTCGCCCACCAGAGTCTCGAGATCCGCCTCGGCGCCCTGGCGTCCAAATTGGATCCGTTCACGATCCGGGCAGCGCTCACCGATTATGCCGGCCCGCCCCTGCCCGCAACGGTCCAGAATGGAGACATCCTCGCCTTTCAGGCCGACATCAAACACCCGGAGGGGGAGCCGCAGCCGGCGCAGATTTTCTGGCAGGTCTATGACGCGGCGGGAAAACCGGTGAAGGAACTGGGCAAACAGGAGCAGATCTATGAATCGGGAGGAACAAAAAACCACCGTTTCAAATTCCAGCTGGAGGATCTGGCCGACGGTGAATATGTGGTGGGGCTCACCCATCTGTTCAGCGCGGATCCGAACATCAGGACCCAGGCCGCTTCCCGGTTCCGGCTCTCTCAATCGGTCCGGATCGACCGGGTGCTGGTTACGGACAACCCCGAGGATCAAACGCACAAGCCGCTGCTTTCTCCAGACCAGGAACCCCTGTTCTACGCCCACTACAGCCTCGGACAGGGGGTGAAAAAGGCCACCGTGACCCTGGCGGCCAAAGAAGCCGGCGGCCGGGTGATCGAGACGCATTCCGTGGAGCGCCCGCGTCCGGGCGAAACCGCTCCCTACAGGGTGGGTTTGGCCGTTCCGAACAGTAAGGTCCCGATCAGTGCTGAAATCAGGTTCGAGGCTTCCATTGTTACCGACGACGGCAAACAGCATACAGCCCATACCACCTTTCGGAAAGAACCCTACCGCCTCGTCCTGAGTCTGCCGGAAACCTTGAATTCCGGTGAGAACCGTCCGTTTTCCATCACAGCGCCGAAAAGCTTCAAGGCCCCCTTCAAAGTCGATGTCCACGCCGGGGGCCGAGGATTGAGTGTCGGCCATACCCCCGGCTCCCTGCAGGGGACGGTCGGCGGCATCGCCATGGAGTCGGTCGAAATGGGAGATCTGAGGGTAGCGGTTACCGATGCCGAAGGAAGAACCGCTTCTGCCCAGGCCAAGGTCCTGATCCTGCCGGCAGAGAAAATCGCTGCCGCTCCATCCCCGGCAGCACCACCGGGACCAGCCGCGCAGCTCTACGTACCGCAGACGCCGGCTCCGGCGCCCGCCTACACTCCGCCCAACCATTCCGGGATTGAGAAAGGTCCTGCCCGCCCGAGACCCTCATCACCGACTGGCGCGGATTATGAAAAGATCGGTCGGGAGCGATGGGAAAGAATTGCCAAGGACATCTTGAATAAAACCATCCATTCCTGCTACAGGACGGCTTCGCCCCAGGCGTATGAAAAAGCGCGTCAAATCCTCCTGAAGTCTTCGGTGAACTACAGCGAGCTTGCCAGGATGGACACCTACCGGCTGGCCGGTTTTACTACCGAGCAGGAGAAGAAGGTTGCGGCGACGGTTTATAACAGCCTGATGCAGGCGAACGCCGGCGGCGACTGTGCCGAGAAAATGATCAGTGAGCTCTCCTCGTACGGCTTGATCTCCCGCGCGCAGGTCTCTGCATTCAAGGAGAAGAACAAACCGAAAACCATCTACTGGGCGGTGGTATCGACCACACTGGTCAAGCGGGGGAACGATTTTTTTGAATCGTGCCGGGGCCGGATCGTAACCGGCAATCGCCCCCCCGCCACCGGTCTCTCGCAGCCGAATCCGGCAGCGGCAGGACATTACCTCGCGTCGGTGAAGGCATATGGGACATTGGATCAGAGAGAGGCTCAGCGGATCGTGGACAACATCAACCGGGGAGGGAATTGTGGCGGCACCAGGTTTGCAACAACCACGCGCGATTCGGGCGGGATTACGGGCGCCCGGCTGCGGGACGTACCGCTTGTCACCTATGGGCCCGGCGTAGAGGGATTGCTGGGAAGATAACTTATCGGGAGGAGGACGGAGGAGAAGAGATGTTGAGAGACGAATTGCAGGGGAAAGGATCCGGAAGGAATTCGGCGGTGTTTTGGATCAGGAACAAGGCCCTTCTTGCAATATGCGGGGTCATGCTGATGTTTTCCTTCGGATGCAAGACGGTGCAGCCGCTGAGTTCAACGAACGGGAAAGCGGCCGTAAAAGGTGAAGGAGCGTTCAAGGAAATCCTTCATACGGCATCAACCGGAGACGCGTCTTCGCAGTTTGCCGTCGGAGAAATGTACGAAAACGGGAAAGGAACCAGGCAGAGTCTTGCTGAAGCGACGAAGTGGTATGGTCTGGCCGCCAGGCAGGGGTACGCCCCGGCCCAGGGGAAAATGGGATATCTGCATGAAACCGGCAAAGGGGCGGCCCAGGATGATGCCGAGGCGGTGAAATGGTACCGGTTGGCGGCAGAACAGGGCGATGCGTCCGGTCAGAGCGGGCTGGGTTACATGATTGAAAAGGGAAGGGGCGCGACGAAAAGCTTCCCCGAAGCGCTTGCACTTTTCCGCAAAGCCGCAGAACAGGGGGATGCCAGGGGGCAATGGGGTCTGGGGTATATGTATCTATTCGGTCGAGGCGTACCGAAAAGCGACAGGGAATCGGCAAAATGGTATCGGTTGGCGGCCGACCAGGGCTATGCGCCGGCCCAGGCCGCCCTCGGATTTATGTATGCAGAGGACAGGGGTGTTGAAAAGAGCGATTCCACGGCCGTGCGATGGTATCGCAAGGCAGCGGAACAGGGATATGCGTACGGGCAGCACATGCTTGGCTATATGTATGATACCGGGCGGGGCGTTTCGAAAGATGACGCGGAGGCTGCAAAGTATTACCGGCTGGCCGCCGAGCAGGGGCAGGCCACTGCACAATCCAACCTGGGCATATTCTATAAGAATGGTCGCGGGGTTGCCAAAAGCCATGTCGAAGCGGCCCGGTGGCTTAGAAAGGCGATCGACGGCGGAAATAAGAACGCATTGCAGCAGATCCAGGGGCTTTATGATCAGCACGGTTATGGGATCGGCAAACCCGAAGAGGGAACATTCACGCTTGAGGATTACCTGAAGAGCAACTCCTTGACCGTTACGGATGTGAGGGGATCGAAAAACGGTGGTTTTATCCTCACCAGGGCGGTCAGCGCAGACAAAAAAGAGGTTGATTTCAGCCTGTGGAGATACGATGAATCCAAACAGACGTTCGTGAGGAGCTGGTTCTCTGTCCGCACGGCGGTGAACAAGTTGGGTATCTCCTTCGACCTTTCAAAGGACGCTTTGACCGTGCTTCTTCACAGCCAGCCGGATGCACATTTTCTGGAGGTGATCAAAAAAAATCGTGAGAAGAGGATCCCCGTTCTATGGTTGAACAGCACAAACAGGCTGACCGGGACTCAGACCGTTTTCGTTGCACTCAACAGCGATGGTTCGGAGGCCGCACTGATCAGGCAATCCCATGTGTTCTGGCATGTTCAGGTCTACTCGACATCCACCGGTGTTCCGGTCAGGAGTCAAAAGGTGGACTACAAGAACTCGCCCGATAAGATCCTCTACGATCATCAAAACAGATACATTGCGGTTCAGGAAAATGTTGAGAGGCATAATACCACCACATGTTATGTTTTCGATACGGCCAAACTGGAAACGCTCAAGTCATGGTACGGCTCCGAATGCCTTGACTCCAGTCAGGATGGTACGCTCCTTGCCCTTCGGGATAAGTCGGGAACAAAATTGATCGACACATCCGGGTGGAACGAGATCGGGCAGACAAATCAGGCGGGCGGGTACGGTGTAGCCTTCGGCATGGATCACAAGCTGGTTCGCATCTGGAACAACGCCTTTGAGGAGTGCATCCTGAAAGACGGCAAACTCATGCCGATACAGAGGCACTACGAGGATACACAAGGTGCAAAAGCCGTATACGTAGCTCCTGCAAACGTTTGGTACGCATTTCGAAACGGGGAGATCTTCAAACTGAAAACAGCAACCCATGAGATGAAAGACGCCGGGGTGCTGACAGCGGAAGGGGTCGAGCTCCTGAAGGCCGGGTTCCATGAGGAGGGGATAAGAAAACTCAAGCAGGCGGTTCACCGGTACCCGCTTACGACCCTGATGAACAGCACTGACTTTTATGTGAGACTCGAAGAAAAAAATGTCCCTCTCAAATATATCGGCGACCTGCTCCTGTCTTATGTTGCCGAGCAGCTCAAGGCCGCAACAGAAGAAAACAAGCCGGGCTGGGGGTTGAAGCAGGAAAAAGAGAGCGTCAGAGTATCATGGGTAACGGCGGGGTCTCCGGCGTGGCGCGCCGGCGTAAGGAAGGGGGACGCCATCGTCGGTTTCAACGGAAACCCGGTAAAAAGGATGGAGGATATTTCCTTCAAAACTTCGGCAGCCGGCGTTGAAGCCGGGATAACCGTTCTGCGGGATTCGCGCAGGTTTGATGCCCGGTTAGGAACCGTGAAGGGAGTCTCCGATGAGGAGCTTCTCCTGGCTGCTTTGCGCAGGCTGACGAATTACGCAATGTTTGCAGTCCAAGCAGGACATCCCTATCTGGCAAAACAGGCCGCAGACAGGATCCGGCAAATTCAAAAAGAGTATCCCGCGGATCTCTACTGGGAAGAGAAAATCAAGAGGGCCGTTGCGCTGGAGGCCGTGTCCCTCGCCGCTACGCAGTCCCCGGATCAGGCATATGACCATATCATGAAGCTGAACGGCCTGATTCATGATCATGAAGCAGATATATCGGCAATCATCGTCGGGTATCCAGGCTACTGGCTCCCGCTCTATGCCGACCGCAAGAAGCTGGCCTACATTCTGAAGATGGAGGAATCCAAGCTTCCGACTCCCAAGGTGGTGCAGCGCTCGGTTCAGCCTTACCCGGACCTGACCGGCAGCCTGATCGAGCCCGTCACCGCTCCGCCCGAGCTCCGGGTGCCGCAGCAGGGAACCGCGGACGAAGCGCAACCGGTCGATACACCGCCCGCCAAAGGCCGGGTGCTGGATTAGCGATTGAAGGGGTTCGCATGATTGAATTGATGAAAATGGTCTCCCTTGATCTCTATGAAAAGGATGAGAACGAGACTACGGGGAAGACTCGCGGGAGGTTCAATGACAAAGAAAGCCATGCCAAAATTGCTGTTGTGGGCATCACTACTTGCATGGTCGCTTGTTTTGGCGTCCTGTGCTCCAGGGATGGAACCGGTCATTATAAAGAGCCATGGGCCTTACAGCCCAGGCGACAGGGGGCCGGCCGGTGGCTGGATATTCTTCGATAAAGGGAATAATTCCGATGGCTGGAGATATTTAGAGGCTGCCCCCGAAGATCAGGGCTGGGCAAAATGGGGCTGTAACGGGAAATCGACACCAAAGGCTCGATACAGTGAGATTGGCGCCGGTATCACGAATACAAAAGCCATCTTAAAGGAATGTGCCGAACCGGATATCGCTGCGCGGAAATGTGCTTCTTATCGTGGTGGTGGAAAAAGCGATTGGTTTTTACCATCAAAAGATGAACTGCACGCAATGTACATAAATTTGCGTAAACCAGGTGTTGGCGGGCTCGCCGGCAACTATTACTGGAGCTCGTCTGAAACCGGTAATGGCCGCCACGCCTGGGGACACAATTTCACCACCGGTGACCAGCATTATGCCAATAAGTATCCCAATTGGCGTGTTCGTGCCGTCCGGGCTTTTGCCGACTCCCCGGCAAAGGAAAGATGAACCCTTTCGCAGCAAGGGAAATTATGAAAAACGTCCGGTTCCTACTCGTCCTGTTCGGCCTGATGGCAGCACCGGTCTGGGCAGCCATCTTTGCCAATGACGGTCTGTTTTTCTATTCCAACGGGAAACAGGTGGTCGACAACTCGGTGCTGGTTCTCCATACCCGTTCGGATGGGGAGCGGTTGGCGCTCTGTGAAAAAGGCGCTTTCTGGCTGCGCCAGGGGCCGCAGTGGAGTCCGGGGCCTTATACCTTTATCCAGGTCTCCGGGTGGAACATCCTGACCTTCGCAGACTGGCTCAAGAGTCCGGAGGGGCGGGCAAGCGAAGCGCCCGATGACGACTATCAACGATATCTGCGCGCAAAGAGCAAGGATGCGTTTCGCAGGGTATTGGTCACGATTCCCACGGTTCAAGAGAGCCCGGCCCTGGACCGGACGCTCAATCCGCCGCCCCCGCGCGGCATGACCGGAGGAAAGCTCGGCCATGACCGCTTTTTCCGGGTCGATCTCGAGTCCGGTGCGATCACCCAGGTTGTCAGGACCAAAGGGTTTTAGAAGATGTTCCTGAACCGGTTCTTCGTGACATCGGCAATGGTTGTGTTATGCGCAACAGGCCACATCTATGCGCAGACCGCTCCTGTTCGGGTTGATCCCTACGAGATCCGGCGGTGCATCGCCGGGAATCCCGATTTCGATGTCGCCGGCCTGTGGCAAACCCTGGGGATTTCAGCGAAGCTCGATACGGTCTATTCGCGGGTCGGCATGGAGCCGGTTGCGCCCGCGACCTTCGATGAATGCAAGGAGTGTGAGGCCGAAATCTGTCCTTTAGCGGTGGAGGGCGACCCGGATGGGGAGGTCGTTCTGACAATCCGCCAACGGTGGGGACTCTGCAGGTTTCTCCTCTTCAGGCCGATTCGAAGCGCAGCCATGGGCCGGTCGGAGTGGCGGTTCATCGGACACGCAGACCACGATTTCGCCCCTTACGATATGCCGGCATGCAGGGGAGAGACGATCGGAGAAACGCGCTACCTTGTCATGACAGCGCAGGCGGTCTCGGGAACCGGTGTTTCCCTGTTCTACGAACGGTGGTACGAGATTGCGCCCTCGGGCATGCGGGAAGTTCTGACTCTGCCCGCAAGGGGCCACGAGTGCGGTGACGCCCTTTCCCTTTGCCGAACCTTCCAATCGCATGTCATGAAGGAAGATTCCGACGACAATCGGATCCGCGTGGATTTCAGGTTTGCATATAGCGGCGACGAGTTCCTCATCGACGGCAAAGCTTTCGCGGAATTGGAGCTGTTCGTCCGGCAACAGCGGGCAACCTATGTCCGGGGCGGAAGGTCCCGGGATTTCAGTCTCTCGGCCCTGGAATCGGGAATATCCAAGGATGAAATCCGGACGGTCTGCACCATCGGCGGACTGACATGCGGGGATTTCCTCCGTTTCAATATCTCGGAGATCTCCCTGCTCGCATCCGGCGACAATTCTCGAATCAGGGCCTGGCTGACGAAATATCTCTCCAACTGCGAGCAGACGCCGGAGCGGGCCGATTTGCTGAAGTCGCTTCTGCTTCCCGCCCCCCGCTTGTCCGCAGGATACCGTGACCGGCAGTTGATCGAGGCTGCCAAGCAGGGTGATGTCGCCAAGGTCCTCAGCCTGCTCAAAAAGGGCGCGAATGCCAATGTGCGCGAAACCAACGGGCAGCTCACCAGGATGGGATATTCCCCCCTGATGTGGGCGGCGAGCAAGGGGCACAAGGCGGTCGTCGAGGCGCTCCTCGCCGGCGGCGCGGATGTCCATGCCGGGGACAGCGAGAACCGCACCGCATTGATGATGGCCGCAGCGAACGGCCATCCGGACATTGCCGCGCTGCTGATAGCCGGAGGGGCGGATATTCACGCGAAGTCCCTGCGGAACGACACCGCCCTCATGGCCGCGGCTGCCGGCGGCCGTCCGGAAATTGTGCAGCGGCTGCTGGACATGGGCGCGGCAGCGGATTGGGCCAACGATATTGGAGAAACCGCGCTCATGGCTGCGGCCCTGAGGGGTCACGCAGGTACGGTCGAGGTCCTGTTGACAGGCGGCGCACGCGTCGACGCTATCGACGAAATGGGCAATACGGCCCTGATCCTGGCGAGCACCGGGGTCTTGTATGAGGGCGGCGGCTCTGCAGAGACCGTGAAGTTGCTGCTGGCCGACGGCGCCGAGGTCAATGGAGCCAACGACAGCGGCATTACCGCCCTCATGGGAGCGGCAACCCGGGGCAACAGCGAGGTGGTCCGGGTGTTGCTGGCCGCAGGCGCGGACCGAAAGGCGCGTGTATTCTCCGGCCACGACCGGGGAGAGACCGCATTGTCTCTGGCCCTGCGCAACAACCATGGGGAGACCGCACGGCTCCTGCAAGAGGGAGAATAGTGTCGCGCCCCCTCGAGGTAACGGTCATTGAACCGACCGCTCGAAAAGAGACAGCTGTTTCCTGAACGGAAACGGTCCAGCCTCCGGCATATCGTCCGGGCAGGGAGTGATCGCATGATGTGGAAGGCAATAAAATTCTTTCTGGTTCTTTCCCTGTTGACGCCGGTTGGACCGGTGCAGGCCGACGTGGCCCCTGATCCGCTTTACAAGGGTATGACCCCGGCGAGAAGAGAGAGTTTGGTCCAGATGGTCTCCCAGGATGTGGTCATCCGCCTTGGGAGCGACTGGTGCAGGGTGGAAGCCGATTTTCTTCTCCACAACCGCTCGCTTCGGCCGGCGGCCATGGAGGTGGGCTTCCCCACAGGTTATGAGGACGAGGTGAAGGAGCTGCTGGTCCGGCGGAACGGAATTACGGTAAAGACGAGGAACGCAGCGGAGCGGGAGATCCTTGACCCGGACAAGGACCCCGCCACCTATCATTGGACCTTGTGGGATATGCGCTTCGCCCCGGACGAGAAGAGCTCGCTCAAGGTCACCTACAGGGTAAAGCCGAGGAAGAATCACGACTATATCATTACGCCCTACCGGCAGTTCCTCGACCGGATCGAAAAGGAGGCGGGCACGAAGCGACCGGTGGAGGTGCAGCGCGTCATCGACGGCATGATCAGCTATTCCACCGGCTACATCATGGTGACCGGGGCGGGCTGGCATGATGTCATTGAAAAGGCCTCTGTCACCCTTCGTCATCCCCGGGGGGCCGGCGCCATTCGCTGGCTTGACCCGCCCGGTCATTTCTTCTCCACCCCGGAGGGGATCCAATGGCGCTTTGAATACATCAAGCCGGATTTTGACGTGTCGGTCGAGTTCAGCGATATCTGGACCCTGGAGGAAGAGATGGGTCTTGTGAAACAGGCCATCGCCGTGTCGGACAAGAACCAGGGACTCAACAATCACATCCATTATCTGGAGTTGATAAAAAAAGGGCTCGCTGCAGGCGCGGGTGACAGCGGCTCGAATACAAGAAACGCAGAACCGCCTTGAGTAAATCGCCAAAGGAGAAGGAGGCAATAAAACCCGACGAAGTACCCTCCCCTCTTCAGCCTGATCCGCTCATTTCCCTTGAATTCTCCTCCAATCTCATTTAAACATGGCCATTACCCCGCAGCTTGCAGGATGGCCCAGCAGCCGTTGCGCACCTGCAGCATACGCTCTTACAGGGGCGCTGTGGCGCGCGCCGGGTCGTGAGCAATCCGTCCTCTTTGGGATAGTGTCTCAGGAATAGGTCACCACGGTGTTATTTCGAACGGAGTGAGAAATCTGGCTCTCGTATGAGTCGATGATCTCTCACGCAGTTTATCCCAGACGAGTCGCGGGAGTCGAGATGGCGAGTACCCGGTGAGCTACTGCACCAGCTTTAGCGGAGGACGAAGCGAAACCCCATCATTCTTGGCGTAAAATATAAGGAGAGATCATGAGCAGCTCACAAAAGATTGCAATCGTCACAGGAGCGGGAACGGGTATCGGAAGATCTACGGCGCTTGCACTCCTGCGGGAAGGATATTGCGTTGCGCTGGCCGGCCGCCGGGGTGAGATGCTGCAGCGGGTTGTAAAGGACGCGGGGCAAAGCGGTACAGAGGCCCTGGCGGTTCCTACTGACGTGTCCAATCCGGTTGAAGTCCGTACCTTGTTCGCGAAAACGCGAGAGATCTTCGGACGGCTCGACCTGCTGTTCAACAATGCCGGGATATTTCCGCCGTCCGTCCTCCTGGAAGATCTGGCCTTCGAGCAGTGGCAGGCTGCTGTCGGTGTCAATCTCACAGGAGCCTTCCTGTGCACGCAGGAGGCATTCAAACTCATGAAAAGCCAGAACCCCCGTGGTGGGCGCATCATTAACAATGGTTCCATATCTGCCCATTCACCTCGCCCCAACTCCGCTCCCTACACATCCACCAAACACGCAATTACCGGTTTGACCAAAGCCACGGCCCTCGATGGACGCAAATACGATATCGCCTGCAGCCAGATCGACATCGGCAACGCAGGGACCGAAATCACCACTGCCATGAAAAAGGGTATCCTGCAGGCCAATGGCACCGTGGATGTAGAGCCGATCATGGATGTGGAGGATGTTGCCAAGGCCGTGGTGTATATGGCCGGTCTGCCATTGAGTACGAATGTGCAGTTCATGACCATCATGGCGACCAAGATGCCCTTTATCGGAAGGGGATGAGGGTGGGTGGATTCCCGGACCTGAGATAGATCGACGGTGGTGGACAAAGCCCTGCCAGCATACCTGTGCGGCAGGGCTTTGTTTCACCCCTCTTTCCGGGTCCCCCTATTTCATCAGCTTCTTGCCTGCCCCCCAGGCCGGGGCCACGTCAGGTCCCAGAACCGCATACATCTTCTGAGACATGTTCAGCAGCAGGGGATTTATCTTCCTCATGTCGGGAATGCCGTTTGAAAGATATCTCTCTTCGCAGTATGTGCCGACGATTTCCCCGATAAAGATCTCCTCCATGGGCAGGTCCACTGTCTGCACCAGCCTGCACTCCGCATTGAAGGCGCACTCCTGGATCATGGGCGCCGTTTTGAGCTTCCCGTAAAAAGTTTCGAACACTCCTGATTTGTCGACCTTGCGGCCCGACACCAGACCGCAATAGTCCACCTTTTCAATCAATTCCACGGAAGGAATGTTGACGCTGAAGGTGCCATTCGCCTTCACCCCCGCGTTCGTATAATGGGCTTTGTTCATCGCGACCATGACGTGGGGCGGCTTTGGATTGGCCATGCCGAACCAGGCCACCGTGAGGTAGGTCGGTCTTCCTTCCACACTTGCCCCAACCAGCGAGCAAGGCATGGGGTAGTGGAGCCGGTCGGCTCCGAACTCGATTTTTTGCATGGGCCTCCTCCTTGAAAAAGGATTTGCATTTTCCTCATCATGCCACGGATCGATGTGCCCGATCAAGCGTCCGCATATCCTTAAAGTTATGTTCCATTGTTTTCCTGCATGGTGTAGAGTCTTTGCCAGGGACAACGCAGCACCCGCAGTTGTCCCGATTTTTATCGTAAAACGGCGATACGAATGCAATGCCGAATTGCATTGGTAATTAGTGGGCTCATCGCTGCCGTTTGTACAGGCTGCTCAGCAACGAATGCTCAGCCGCTGCGCTTCAAGACAGGATTTTGGTCTCCATGAATCAAAGAAATGCCAGGAACATCCTCTTTATTTCGCTCTCTCAGCTGGGGATGGCCTTCTCGTTCAATTTTTTGATGGTTTTCATCCCTTTCTATATCCATTCCATCAGCCCCTACTCGCCCCGGGAAACCCTCATATGGGTTGGACTCATTATGGGGTCCGCGAGCTTCATGGCCGCTGTCACCTCCACGTTCTGGGGATCCCTGGCCTCCCGTTTCACGCCCAAGAAGATTTATATGAGGGGACTGCTCTCCCATGCCGTTCTCATCCTGTTGATGGCGTTCGTGACCAACCTTCCTTTGCTTCTGGCAATCCGAATACTGCAGGGGGCATTGGGAGGGATTTCCACGGTCGGTCTTATCATTGTCTCTTCCTCCTCATCCCGGGAATCGGCAACTGCAGATATGGGATTCTTCCAGAACTCCATTACCATGGGGCAGTTGCTCGGTCCGCCGGTTGGAGCCTTTGCCGCCTCCATGCTTGGCTACAAAGGTACGTTTGTCAGTGCTTCCGCACTGGTTTTCATAACCCTCGTATTCTGCGCTCTCTATGTGGCAGAGGTTCCTCAAAAGCCCGGCCAGAGAAGCGAGCAGGGAAAGCAGGCGCTCAGCACAAAGACCCTCTTTGCCTGGGGAGTCTGCTTCGCAGCCACCGTCCAGCTGATGTTCCTGCCCGGCGTGCTCCCGAACGTCTTTGGCACATTCGGAATAGAGCCGGATATTGCATTGCGCTGGTCCGGGGCGTTTGTCATGTCCTACACGGCGACAGCGATGATAGGAACCTATTTGCTGTGCAGGCTTGCCCCTAAAATCGGGAGCGTGAAGCTGATCATTTGCGCCGGCACACTCGGAATCCTCATGCAATCCCTTCTGAGCGTGAGTCCGGGTATATCCTCTTTTGTTGTCATCCGGGTTGTTCAAACGGCACTGATTGCCTCTGTTCTTCCATTGATCATTTCTCTCTTCGCATCCGATCTCAGTGGAAAGGTCATAGGATTTCTGAACTCCGGAAGATTCGCGGGAAATGCCATGGGACCGATCATAGGAACTTCCGTCCTTGCCTTCACCGGTCTGAACTGGGTGTACCTTTTCATCAGCGGTCTGAGTGTCCTGGCTCTTGCGGGTTTCGCATTTTCGTTCAGCGACAAGGAGCACGGCTCTGAACCCGAAAAATAGTCCTGCAAGACAAACCGACAAAGATGTGATAAAGTCCCGCTGCTCATGTGAGACGATCACTTGTTGTCCCTCATACGAGCGCACGGTGAAGATATGCCAAGGATTCATTTCTTGCCGGATGACAAAACCGTTGATGCGGCCCCGGGAGTCACCATTTTGGACGCTGCAAGGAATGCGGGTGTGGACGGAAATCCTCATCTCCGAGGATCTGCTTCGGGAGGTTGCTCCTCTTGTCACGGTGCGCCCCCTCGCACCTCTGGAACTGAAAGGCAAGAGCAGCAGACACACCCTTTATGAGGTGCTCGATGTCCGCTGAGCAATATGCGTTCCTATAATCGCGCCAAACAGGAGTAAAAGTTCCGACCCCACAGGGGCCGGCTTTGATGCACCCCGGAGGGGCGAAGTTTGTGGTGCGGACAGACCGGAATATTGGAATGTTGGAATAGTGGAATATTGAGGAAGAACAACAACCAAAAGCCTGGAGATGAGTGTGCCGCAAGACGGCTTTATCGCTTTGAAACCCATCATTCCATCATTCCATTATTCCAATATTCCAATATTCCAATTTTTCCAGGAAATGGTTTACTGGCTGAGCCGTCGTCCCTGAGATTTCCACTTCACATTAAAATGAACCCGTTTTTCGCTCGACTTTCCGTTTCTCTCCTCGTTTTTTTTGTATTTGTGCTTGTGCCGGGATTTGTGCACGAGACTCTCTCCTGCGCTGAAGAGCGCGGCGCGAATCGCGACTTCAGATTTCCAGAGCTCAACCCTGCCCATGAACATATGCGATTGCTGCTCGAAAACGCCGTCCGCTATGTAGATCCGGTTCACGGCATTGCAGACCATGTTTCCGGATACCCGGCCGAAGGATGGAATCCGCCTCTTCGCACCTTCACGCAGCTCACGGCCATCGGCAAGTGGATCGAACTCCTGGCGAATATTGCCGCCGGCTACGCAGACAATCCTTACATCTCAAGAGAGTCAGCCCTGTCGAACATTTCCCTTGTCATGAAGAGCCTGCGTGCGGATCAGAAAAACCCCTCCCTCTCAGCGAGAGGACTTCTGGTTAACTTTATCTCTATTGATGGGGCGAAGAGAACAGGGCCCCTCCAGGAAGACATAGAAAAGCGCGAATTTATCGAAACCTTTGGAGAGAAGGAAGGCAGCGCCATCTGGCAGGCCCTCGTGGAAAAGGGATGGATCCTGCCCGAGCGACAGGGACAAAGAGGAAGGATCAAAAGAAGTGAACAGTATGGCGCCGTTCACTTTGACGGCGTGCTTGCACCCTTCGCGCAAGAGCCCCTAAAATCCAGCATCATGGGGATTCTCGATCAACGGGTAGTGCTCGTCATATTCGGAGACAACGTCAATCTGACAGCCTCTCTGGCGAAATCCGTGGGAGCGCTCATGAAACCTGAGATCAGGGATCATCCGCAGGTTTCCGCCTTGAGAGGGGAGATGGAGAGTTTTATCGACGCTCAGAAAAGCGGGTATGAACATCTGTTCGATCCCCAGACCGGCACGTTCTGCTTCGGATGGAATGCGACAACGGACCGCATGGTCGGATGGGATGACGGGCAGGGAAACTGGGTGGGCGGTCAGATGAATTATTTCATCAACGAGTTCCGCGGTCCGTGGATATTTACCGTGCTGAGATACGGCTTGCCCGAAGCCTCCATTCGAAACGCAGGATTCAAAATCAAACCCTATAAAAAAATCGACGGCAGAGATATCCACGCGCTTGCCGCATGGGAGGGCTCAGCATTCCAGTTGCTTGGACTCTCTCTTTTCATGCAGGAACACCTGAATTCAGGGTGGACAAAAAGTCTCGAGAACATTGTGGAAACAGAACTGGACTATTCAGGCAGGAAGAACCTGCCCGGTTTCTTATCCGAATCATACAGCGGCAATGGCGCCGAATACACAGGGTACATCGGAATTCCGGATATCGCAGTCACCGATAAGCCCCTCATCTCCCATGCCCCCTCGCTTTACACACTCGGCGTCGCATACATGGTAGCCCCTGAGAGGATCGAAGGTTTTCTGGCCAGCCACTGGCCGATGATCTCAGGGCTGCTCACCTCCCATGGCCCATGGGAAGGTTACAATACATCCACCCGCGAGCCCATCGCATACCAGACGACGGCTCATACCCTGTCTCTGATTCTGGGGGGAATAGGATCCGCGCAGGATAATATGAACCGGTACCTCACTCTGAAGGGACTGACCGGCCGACTTGAAAACCTCTATGAACCGGGTGGCCCTCTGGATTTGTTTTCACCGAGAAATCAGGTGACGCCCTGGATTGCAGACCATAAAACGATTCACTTCAAGAGACAAAAAGGAGGATGCCGATTCCAGGCTCTGCTTGCAGGGACCTGCGGAATCAAATTCGAGGTGCCGGAGGACCGCGGAATAAGCTTGTCCAATGGAACACTGCGGATACGGTACCGCACCAGGAAACCAGTGGAGGATGCTCTTCTTTCCCTCAAGAGAGCAAAGGATGATCCATTTCCAAAACTAGCCATACCAATCGAGATATTCACCCGCTTCGAAGCCACAAATGGAGGAGAAAAGGAAATGGAAATCGTTCTTCCCGCGACACCGGCTTTGCACGGGATCAAAGAGTTTTCCCTTGTGTTCGGGAACAGCGGAAAACAAACTCCGGTAGACATATCCATTTCCCGCTTCGAATTCCATCCTTTTGCTTCTGCACTGTCACCCTCGGACAAAGGGAGAACAAGTAAGCAGTAAACAGTAAGCAGTACGCAGCGAAGACAAAAAACAACCAGCCCTTCTCCCCCCCAGCGAAGTTTGTAAGCGATTTTTTGCATCGCGGAAACCCTGGTCCTGTGAGCCAGGTCAGAGACAATCGGCTTGGCCGTAAAAGTGTCCTTTGGAATGATGGAATAATGGAATAATGGGTTCAAAGCAACATCTTGGGGAATGACCACTCTCCGGTTGTTCTTCCCCACCATTCCACCATTCCATCATTCCATTGTTCCGGTGACAAGAGCCACAAACTTCACCCCCTGGGGTGCATCAAAGCCGGGCCCTTCTGGACCGGCGCCTGAAAAGTGATGAATCCCTCTTATCCAGCTAAGGAAAAAACCCTCTCCTGCCGATAAGGATCTAAAGAAAAGCTCAGAAGGAGCCCTTTCATGGATCCTCCGCCCAAAATCCTTGTTGTGGATGACAGCTCCATTGTCAGGAGAGTCTTATCGAAACAACTCGAGAAGTTCGGGGCCGAGGTTACAGACGCCGAAGACGGCCAACAGGCAATGGATAAGGCCCTTTCTTCCGATTTTGATCTCATCATATCAGACATTGAAATGCCTAACCTGGACGGCTTTGCCTTCTGCGAGAAGCTGAAGGGAAGTGCGTGTACACGAAGCATCCCGGTCATTCTCCTCAGCACTCTCGACTCCGACAGGCATATTGACAGGGGTTTCAAGTCAGGCGCGGATGCTTACGTGTCCAAGTCGGAGGCCCGGGAAATTCTTCCCGAAACCATAGAAAGGCTGCTCGAAAGATCGAGATTTCATCGCAGGCAACAGGTGCTGGTGGTGGACGATTCCATGACCATTCGCCACCTGGTATCCGAAGCACTCGAAGGGGCAGGCTTTCGCGTTGTGACTGCAGGGAACGGAAAGGAGGCGATGTCGAAGATTCGAGACCAGAGGCCGGACATCATTCTCAGCGACATCGAAATGGATGAGATGAATGGTATCGACCTCTGTCGAAAGGTCCAGGCCGACCCTGCCCTTTCCTCCATCCCCTTTGTCGTCATGAGTGTCAACAGCGACCGTGCGGTCATGCGCCGTCTGGTGGAGTTGGGAGCGGCCAGCTACCTGGTCAAACCGTTCAATCTCGAACAGCTTGTGATAACGGTCGAGAGACTGCTTTCGGATCACTTTCTCATTCTTCTCAAGGAAAGGGAACGGCTCGATTCCGAACGCAAGATGATGCTGGCCAGCATCACCAGTCTCATTGCAGCCCTGGAAGCACGTGACTCTTACACAAAGGGACATTCCGAGGCGGTGGCAACGCTTCTCGCAGAAATGGGCTCCCGAATGAATGTTTCTCAGGAGGAGCTGGAGTCTCTCGGCATTGCAGGAAGACTCCATGACCTGGGAAAGATCGGCGTCCCCGACAGTATTCTCCTGAAACCGGGGCCTCTCAGTGAAGAGGAATATGCCATCATCAAGGAGCACCCGGTAATCGGGGCGGCAATTCTGGGACCCATTCCCAGCATCAGGCCTCTCATTCCGGTCATCCTTCACCATCATGAACGGTTCGACGGCAAAGGCTATCCCGACGGGCTCAAGGGAGAGAGAATCACGCTGTGGGCCCGAATGGCTGCCGTTGCCGACACCTACCACGCCCTTACCAGCGATCGTCCTTACCGCCAGGGATTGAGCCTTGATGATGCGCTGGATGTCCTTTACGATGCACGAGGCACCCAACTCTGCCCTGACTGCGTCGATACCCTGGTTCAAGTGTTAGGGGATCATTCAATGCGCCATGAAGAGCATCGGATTCTTCAGCGGGCAGTAGCCTCCGGCCGCCGTGCATTTCCAGGTGTTACAGCCGAGTCAATCTGACAGTTAACTGCCGAGTGAATTTGTCAGTAGCATGGTTGGCCTCAAGCTGCCATTTTC